>JAKPTZ010000004.1 GCA_029555025.1 Deltaproteobacteria bacterium | reverse complement strand
CAGGTAGGCAAGGAACTGGGTGAAGGACTCGGCCGAAATGGACGTCTTGATCGAAAACGACGCGATCCGGTTGCGGGCGAAGTAGTCGTGAAACTTGTTAAGGAAATGGTCGCCCATCATGCCGCGGAAAACGCTCTTGATGGGAATTGGTTCACTCAACAGGCCGTCAACAAGAATGCCATCACCGTCAACGGTTGAAAGAAGCAGGTAGGTCAGTTCGTCCGTGTCCTGGGCGAGTGAGGAAAAGGCAGCGAACATGTCCGCAGTCGCGGCCCTGGCGATAGGATGACTTGCGTCGTATGTCCCGGTCTGAAGAAGAGCCTTCACCAGAAGCAACGAGAATTGTCCGGCGCGATTGTGGATCTCCCGGATTTCCTCGTCCGATATGTGATCACGCATTACCGATTTATCCGTGATGGCGCTTCAAACAATTCTTCGTGCTGGCCGGCGGTTTGTCAAGAAAGCATGTGTAAATCCGTAAGATCCTGAAATCTTTGCATGTGATGTAGCACTGACTGGCACAATTGCCAAAGACGCGATATCGCCGTATTCTTCTTCGTCTTCTGGAGGTCATAAGATGTCGGATAAGGCCGTCGAAACTGGTGGATCGGACAAACCGCGGCGCCGCTGGGCTGCAACCGTGGCTCTTTCGGTACTTGGCGTTATCCTTGCCGGGTTAATGGTTTACTGGTTGAAGCCGCCGGTTGACGCAACCCGAGACTTCAAGGTTCCGAAGCTGACGTCCGCCTTCGTCGATGGCGAGCCTTTCATGAGGCTGCAACTTGCCCCCGGTGACGCGTACCGTCCCATCGAGGTTATGGAAGGAACGAACATCAAGGTCGAGTGTTTCGCAGTCAAGACCGAGAGCACGAAGCTCCGATTTTCCCTGGAGGGCTTCGGCCGAAAGGTCGATTCGGCCGATTGCGTTTTCAACGTCGATGTTACGGACGCTGTGGGGAGTTTCAGCGACCTTCGAATCAGTTATCACGATGGCGACACGCAACTGATCGACACTCTGACAATTCCAGTTGTTGTTGTCGCAAAGAGCGAGCGGATTGAATTTCATCAGCTTCAGGACGCCAATCATCAGCCCGTCGCGGCCGGGGGCGTGCCGGACAGAATTTTCGTTTATGGAAGGGCGATCACGAACCTGCCCGGAGATACGTCGGAATATGGCGCGCTGTTTTTCGTGGCGGATCCGGCAAACGACGTGCCCGTGGTTCAGATGATGCCTCTGCTTCAGGGCGATCAACCGAAGCCGATGATCGGCCGTATCGTCAAGTACCGTAACTATGGCAAGGATTTGTACGGTTACGCGATGTGGTCGCCAGAACCCGTGAATATCAGCCCGATTCACCGGACAATCACTGATCTCTATATCGGGATTTTTAAGCTGGCAGATATCGACCAGATTTTTTCGAAGCTGCTTAAGGTTGAGATTACCGGGCCAGACAGTGTGATGGTTACGCCCCAGGTTGCGTCGCCATATGATGTTATGCAGATGACGGTGGGCCAGAAGCTGCTTTCTGAGTCATTCCACGTTGTTGCGGGGGCGGGCAGGGCAAAGATTGATGAACGCGTGAAGGCGACCGCCGAGAAGGCGATCGAAAATATCATCGTAAACACACCCAAGGCGGACTCCGCGCCCGTCGAAGGCGCCCCGGAACCAGGCACGGCCCCATCCAACTGATCCGTCCCGCATTAACTTCAGTCCACTGAACCGCGGCGGGCGAATTTTCATTCGCCCTTACGAATTGAGGGCGTGGAGCATGGGGGCCGAGCGGGTACCCGTAGCCGGGAAGCTCTCGCAGGCGCGCGACACCATGCGGGGCGTAATGACCGTCGCGCGCCGAGAGGCAGTGGCGCAACACGGGGCTGGCCCCGTGCGCGACCGCGATTCCCGGGACAGGTAACCCCGAAGGACCCCCAGTGGCAAGGAACAAGGGGCGTACGGCAGTTCCTCGTCCCCTGAGCGAAGCGAAGGGCCCACGGGCGAATTGTCATTCGCCCCAACCAGGAGACAGGATTGTAGAACGGTGCCTGCCTGAAGAATAACCGGCTTATTGGGAGAAGAGGGGAAGGAGAGTCGATTACTCGGCTTTCTTCTCGGCGGGGGCAGCGGCCTTGCCGGCTTCGCCTTCCGCCTTGGTCCCGCCACCGCGAACGTCGATGGCGAAGTTAATGGCGCTGTAGCTTTCGATGGCGGCGGTGGTCATGACCAGGCGGATGACTTCAAACGGAACCTTGCGGTCCGCCTGGATGATGATCTGCTTGGCTTCCTCGATCCACTTTGCGCGCAGAGCCGGGTCGGACGGATCCTGATGGTTCCGGCGATAAGCCTCCTGGGATTCCTTCAGTCTCTTGGCCAGCTCCGGGATCTTCTGATCGACAACCAGCTTCTCGGTAACCGCGGCCGTCTTGACGACTTCTTCGCCTTCGAAGACAACCGAGTTCGCCGAGATGGCAATTGTCGGAACGCGCTCAAGCGGACGGCTGGAATAAGCCATTGGAAGCTGTATTTCGGCCGACGACATCAGGATTTCGCCCGACGCGCTGAACGTGATCAGAAGGAAGACGACCAGGATCGTGAACATGTCGATCATGGGTGTCAGGTTGAGGTAGAATCCGAGAGTCTTCCGCTTGCCCCCCTTACCAATGTGGAGACCGCGCATATTGACGCTGGAACCAAACCGACTGCCGGGCGCTTTAATGGACATTTGCGTCCTCCGTCACAGTTTCCGTCGGCAGGCACCGGAAGGGGCCGGCCGGGGAAGCATTACATCATTTCACCAGCCACCGATGCCGCGTCAGCGACAACGATGTTTTCCAGGCCGAGCACCATCGCCGAATCCATCGCACCGATCATGTCGTTGTATTCAACCTTGTCGGCCGGTGCAACGACGATCTTCTGATCCTTCGGCAACTGCAGATCCTTCAGCTTCGCCGTAAGCGCCTTCGTGTCATAGACCGCGGTTCCGTTCGGATCGCGGGTCTTCTGGATCGGCTCGGGACGATCCTGGTCAAACTTGACCATATAGCCGTCATCATCGAGAACGATCGTCAGGCGCTTCGGCTGTTCCTGCTTCTGCTCCTTCTGTGGCTTCTGAACGGACTGGTCAACGGTAATACGACCAGTGTTCGTCCAGACGGCCGTCATCAGAAGGAACGTAACAAGAACCGTCATAAGGTCGATCATGGGGGTAAGGTTCAGGTCAAGATTAAGGCCTTTACCTTTCCCGGTTTCCTGTACGCCGCCCATTTAAGCCTCCTCGCTCACCATCCGGGTGAACCTGGCAGTCGAACGACCGCAATCATGTCCCAAAAGGGACGCAAGTCGAACCGACCAGGTCCAGAGGAACAATTACTCAGAGACCTTGTCGTCGAACTTGTCACGGTTGGCCGTGATCAGGTTCAGCGTCGTAACGGTGCCTTCGTTGATGGTGTCAACAAGGGACTGCGCCTTCGCCTGATAGAACGCGTAGAAAATCGACGCGAGAATGGCGACGCCCAGACCGAATGCCGTGTTGTACATTGCTTCGGAAATACCTTCCGCGAGCTTGGTCGCCTTGGTGGCTGCGTCGGCGGTTGCCGCGGCGCCGAAGGAGGCGATCAGACCGAAGATGGTTCCGAGCAGACCGGCGAGAACGCCGACGTTACCGATAACCGCGAGGAAGCCGATGCGCTTCTCGATCCTGGGAACTTCACGCAGGGCGGCTTCGTCCATGGCAGCCTGAACGGCGGCATCGGATTCCTTTGCCTTCATCAGGCCGGCCTGGATGATCTTGGCCAGCGGGAACTTGGAGATCGAGCAGAGCTTCAGGGCGTTCCGAAGGTCACCCACCAGGATGTACTTCGTCAGGACGCGCATAAAGCCATCCTTGTCAACGTTGGCCTTGAAGTACAGCACAATCAGGCGCTCAATGATGATGCCCCACATGAAAATGCCGATGGCCAGAATGACAAACATGTTCGGTCCGCCTGCTTCGAATGCAACTGCGATAGCTTCAAACATCTTGTGGAAACCTCCGAAAAAACCTACCTCAACCCAAAAAACCACCCCGAACACCCTTCGGGGCATACCATCAGCTTCACCTGCCCGTGAAATCCGTTAACAACGAGTCTGCACCGGCAAGCGAAGTTTATAGCCGTAAGGAACAGTGCTGTCAACCTTTGCCAAGCCCGGAACCGCTTGTGTTCGCGGGGCAGGGCGTTCGCCGCCAGGCGAAACGTCCGGCAAAGAACGGTGAAACATCAGCCCGGGCTGAAAACGAACGGCCACTGGACGACGCAGATGCCGCCTTCGGGCTTCGCGAAGCGCATACGACGGATAACCGTCATGACGCAGCTTTCGACCTTGGGATTGCCCATCGTGCTGCTGGTAACCGAAGCGGCATCGACCTGACCTTCGGTATTGATTGTCCAGCGAACCGCGAGCTTGCCTGCCAGGCCTTCCTGGAGCTGAAGCTGGGCTTCGTAGCAGGCGCGGATGGCGCCGGCACGCTGCTTGACGACCGCCTCGATGTTGGACTTCTGGCAGAAGCCGGACGAGCCCATGCCACCGATCTGCATCTTGCCGACCTTCTTGGCACCCTTCTTACCGAGACCGGCGCGCATGCCCATGCCGCCGCCCGTGTCGACCACACCCAGTCCGTGGATACGACCGTAGCCGCCGGTACCGCCGCCGCCGGAGCCCGTGCCCTTGAAGCCCATGCCGCCCGCGCCGTAGCCGACGACCAGTTCAGAGCCGGTACCCGCCATCGCGACAGCCATGCGGTTTTCAAACGCGTCGGTGTTGTCGGAAAGGATGGAGGAAATCGCGCCGCCCTTGCCCATCTTGTTCGAAAGGAGATCCGCCAGGCCGACGTTCTTGACGTCGATCTTCGCGGCCATCTGGCCATCGCGCTTCGGAACCTTGTTCTCCAGGTCGGGGTTGTTGTCCGGATCGCCGAACTTGCCTTCCTCGCCCTCGGCGCGCTTGCCGACGTCGTCCTCTTCCTCTTCGCCGAGATCAAGAAGGATTTCGTCCTTTTCCATCGAAACGGCGGCCTCGACCTTCATGATCTTGCGCTGGCTGGCGTGCCTTTCGATGCTGCCCGCCGGATCCCAGGCGAACTGGCTGCCGATCCACAGGGCGACCGCGACAAAGGCGCTGGCCGCCATCGCGGCAACGAACGGACCTTCGCCGGTCTTGGAAGCGCCGCCACGTCCGATTACGACGTCGGGATGAACATAGTTAAAGAAGATCTGGTTGAAACCGAAATCAATAGTGCCCCAGTCGCCCATCGCGAGATTGACGATGCCATTCGAATCGGCGTCCTGGGCAAGGGCGTCCTTCACTGACTTCAGCTTGTGATTGATATTGACGCGGCCATGCATGTCCTTGTTCAGAACCAGTCCGAACCGACTGCGATCAAGGAACTTGAAAAGCGTGATGGAATCGTTCGATTCAGGATCCGCGGTCAGCGGAACGATGAAATTGCAACCGGCGGCGCCACCGATCTTGATGTCGTGATGTTCGGTGATCGTGGTTTCCCGGATGATGCGACCGTGCCACAGATGCGCGACGCGAAGAAGCTTGTCGTCGGTCCTGTAGGAGCCGGCCTGTCCAAGCAGGAACGCGCAACCGAATGCCAGCACGACGTTGCCGAAGAATATGGCGTGATAGCCATAGAACATCGCAAGCCGGGTGGCCTCGGGAATGGTGCCCGCAAGGATCATTTCGTTGATGGCCGTGCGGATCGAGAACGGGGTCAGGAAGGAGAACACGAGAACGCCGAGCGCCACGAACATATTAATGATGGCGAACAGCTTCCTCTTGCGCTCCATGGCGAAGCTGAGTCCGACAAGCACGACCGCCGCGCCCAGAAGAATTATCGCGACCACACCAGTTGGCCACGCGTAACCGGCGTAGGCCGATGGATCAGCGAACTTGACGGCGTCCGTATCGACCCAGGGCAGAACCAGTGAGCCGATGAGACCGCCGAGCGCTCCGACCAGTGCGATAATGAGTCCAACTATCATGACACTGTCCCCGCAAACGTGTTCCGATTCATACGATTTCCAGCAAATCCGCGATCTTAAGCGGTGCCGGACAATCGCAGCCTGTTCAACGGCAATGCATGAACATTCAGGCCGTCCGTATAATGCAAAGACCTTGGAATAAGGTCAATCAAAAAAAATCGAAACGGACAAAAATTCGGCAGAAAAGATCACATTCAGCGCGGATCCGGGGAGATTGTGGCCCGGATCTGCTGCCGAAGCATGCGGATTCGAGATGACATAAGGCTGACAGGCTCGATTGGCGCCAGTATCGCGTCGGCGTCGGCATGCCTCCCGACCGCTGAAAGAAGGACTGCAAGACGGACTCTCGGCGCAATCGCGCCAGGCCGTGATTCGGAAAGGGCACGGTACTCGGCGACGGCCATTCCAGGCTGGCCGGCGGCCTCGAGAGCCAGTCCCCGTGCGAGTGCATAGCGACTGCGCAGGTCGGCGTCCCTGGTTCGCATCAGATATGCCTCGTCTTCGGGAGGCTCGGCCAGCATCTGACGAGACATGTGCTTGATGAATTCAACATCTTCCTGTGCAAGCCTGGATGCGGCGGCCATGACGGCAAGCATCGGCACCCACGGCCCGGTAGGTCCCATTGGAACAAGAGCTTTCAACGCGGCAACGACTTCGTCGGGGGTCTGGCCGGACTGCGCGGATGCCACGGCGACCTTGGCTCCGGCGATCCACCAGGTGGGAAACACCGTGAATATGGTCGTGAATGTCCTTAGCGCATCTCCCACCCGGCCGGTTC
Organism: Deltaproteobacteria bacterium; assembly: GCA_029555025.1. Taxonomy (GTDB): domain Bacteria; phylum Myxococcota_A; class UBA9042; order DTJE01; family DTJE01; genus JAGOFO01. The sequence goes on along the minus strand of JAKPTZ010000004.1, from coordinate 66,146 downwards.
GAAATGCCTTGTCGCCCGCGGACAGGATAGCCGCGGCCTGCTGTGGGGTAAACGCAGCCTGGCCGGTGGCACCGCCAGCTTCCTGGGCCACGACGGGGGAAATCTGCGGAAACTGCGAGGCGACAAGGATTGCCGCCGTCAGGCATGCGGCCGCAAGTCGCCGACGCGTCATTTCTTCCACAGCAGCTTCCATGGCTTGGCCTTAATTTCCTTTACGAACGCCGAAACGTCGTCATACAGCGTCTGATCCAGAACAAGCTTTCCGATGGTTCCCTTGCCCTGGCTTATCGTCTCGCTGATGTCGTTGAGGTTCCTGACAGCGCCGACTGTCGGTCCGGTCATCTCTGTGACGAGCCGATCCATCCCTGCAAGAAGATGATCCGCCCTGGCCGAGAGCCTGGAAACGTCCGCGATGAGTTCCGGAACCGACTTCTCGGTGCCGGCGGTTGCGGCATCGATCCGCTTCACAACGCGGTCGGCTGTTATCATCAGGCTGGAGACCCGCCCACCGGGACCTGCCTCCCGGGCAAGTCCCGCAGAAGCAAGGCGCAGGTTCTCGACAGCCTCATCGAGCTTCGGGCCGTTGAGCTTGAGAAAGGCGTTCAAGCCCGTAGCGAGGTCGTTAACCTGGACGATTGCGCCCGAAAGCTTTCCCTCGTTTTCGTCCATGAACCTCTCAAGGCGACGAATCAGCGAAACCGCGTCGTCCCCGGCCTTCTCGATGCCGGCGGGCGGACGTCCCTGGAGAACCGTTCCGGCCTTCAGCGGCGGCACGGCGCCGTTGCCCGGCGTCAGTTCCAGATGCTTCTCGCCAAGCACGCTGCGGGCCGAAATGGATGCGAAAACGTCAGATGGAATAGCCGCGAATTGATCCGACGGAACCGATGCCGAAACGCGAACCCTGGGGCGCCCGATGCTTTCGGGCACGCCGAGTTCATTGCGGTGAAGCGTGATGGACTCGACCTGGCCGATGTTGACGCCGGCAAGAAGAACTGGCGCGCCTTTCTTCAGGCCGCCGGAGTGATCGAAATCGACGAAGAATTCCTGTCTTGGCCCGAAGCTGAAGTTCCCCAGAACCGCCACGAATCCAAGGATGGCGGCGACCGAGACCAGAACCAGTGCCCCGACCTTGATTTCCATCCTGGTTCGTTCGTTCATGCTTCGTCAGCCTCTGTGTTCATCGGTCCATCCGCGGCCCCGGCAAGGAATTGGGCCGCGATCGGATCCGTCGCCGTCGCCGTCAGGAAGCCGGCCGGGGACGTGTCGTGCCGAACCACACCCTTATACAGAAAGACAATGCGGTCGGCAATCGCCATGGTTGATTGCATGTCGTGTGAAACAACTATCAGGGTTTCGATGCCGGAATCGACCATGCCGATTTCCCGGATCATCGAGAACACGGCGTCTCTTGACGGAGAATCAAGGCCGGTGGTGGGCTCGTCAAGCACCAGGCATTCGGGCCCGCATGCCATCGAGCGAAGAATGGAGACAATCTTCCTGTCCGACTGGTTGATCTGGCCAGGCAACAGGTCGGCGCGGTCGGCAAGGTTGAACAGTGACAGAAGACGAACGGCCGTCGAGCGGGCCGCGGCCTCGTCCTGGATCCGGTGGAAAACCAGGGGCAGGGCGATATTGGCGCCGACGGTCAACGAGTCGAAAAGAGCCGGGTGCTGCGGAACGAAGGCCACCCTTCGGCGAAGGCCGTTCAGTTCGGCGGCATTCATGGTCGCGACATGCTTGCCGAAGACCAGGATTCTTCCGGAATCGGGTGTCTCGAGCCCGACGAGCATCTTCATCAGAAGGGACTTCCCACAACCGCTGGGACCGACCACGAAAGTGGCGCGCCCGGTCATGAAACGCGTGGATACCCGATCAAGAACCCGTTGGGAACCGAACGAACGCCCGACATCCTGGATGTCGATTGCGATTGCTTCCGCGTCGCTGGCTGCCATCAGTATCTCCGTAACACAGGAACCGGTGGGGAACTCGGCATCATCCACCGGATCCGTGACAAACGCGCCATCCGAACAAGACCCAGCGGCCTTATGCCCCGGCGACCCGGGCGACCGTCGAAACCAGGAATTCAATCACGGCGACAGCCACGCAGGATCGAACAACGGCGCTTGTCGCCGCCACGCCGACACCTTCCGAACCGCCGCGGGTGTTCAGCCCGGCGGCGGCGGCAAACACGGGAATGGCCATGCCGTTCAACAGCGACTTGGCCGCGCATACGGCGGCGTCGCCGCGATCCACCATCGAGAGGCTGAAAAAATCCGATGGGTGAATCCCGAACCAGCCCACCCCAAGGGCGCCGCCGGCCAGGATTCCGGCGAGACAGCCGACCACCGTCAGCGCGGGAACGGCGATGATGCACGCGACAAGGCGCGGCGCCACAAGCCATTCAGCCGGGCTCGACCCGGAAACCAGCAGCGCCCCGTCCTGTTCGGTTACCACCATTGTTCCGGCCTCGGCGGCGATACCGGCCCCGACGCGGAATGAAACCATCAGGCCGGCCATCAGCGGGCCGAAAACGCGGATTGTTGAACGGATGGTCGCCGGGCCGGCGGATGAAAGATCCGGAATCAACGCCAGTGCCTGCATGCACCCTTCATAGACAAGAATCATCCCGAAGAAGGCCATGGTCACGCACACGAACACGATCGAACGATTGCCGCAGGAAAACACCTCGCGGACAATGCGACGAAGCGGCGGCGGACGGCGCGTCATCGCGACGATGGCCTGAATCAACAGCCCGATTTCGTTCACGCGTCGATTCACGTTTCCCTTAAAGCACGGCAATAGTAAAAATCAGGTCAATCACAAACACGGCAAGTGCCGACACCACAACGCAGTCGTTGACCGCCCGGCCCGCGCCGGCGGCCCCGCCGCGAACCCGGAAGCCGAATGTGCAGGAAACCGCGGCGATCGCCCCGCCAAAAAGAAAGGTGCGGGCGATCCCCAGAAGGAACTCATCCATCAGCCCGCCCTGAGCAATCGACTGGAGGAAGAGCGCGGGGCCAAGACCGACGACCACCGCCGCCCCGACGGCACCCGCCCCGATCGCAATCGCGTCGCAGAGCGCCGTCATCAGGGGAAGCATAACAATCATCGCCAGGAACCTTGGGGCCGCGAGGTACCCGACCGGATCGATCCCGAGCAGTCGCAACGCGTCGAGTTGGCCGGTAACGGCCATGGCGCCCAGTTCCGCCGTCGTTCGCGCACCGGCGCGCGCTGCGAACATCAGGGCCACCAGGACAGGGCCCAACTGCGAGAGGGTGACCAGCCCGAAGGCCCATCCCATCAGACTGAACGCCCCGAGCGATTCGACGTAACTTGCCGATTCAAGCACCATCACGAAGCCGGAAAGAAGTGAAATCAGGACAAGTACCGGAAGGGAATCGACACTCACGATTGCAATCTGGCGAAGAGCCTGGCGACGACCGGCACGCCCACGGACAAGCGCGGTCAACGCCGTCCACGAAGTAACGGCCATCGCGCCGGTCGTTTCAAGAACCGTTGTTGCCGCATTGCTGGTCAATCCCATTCCCCAGCCCAAATTCAGCCGCGATGAAGAACCGGATCCCGGAAAAGGCGGGCCACCACTTCCTGTCGATTGCCGACTGCCTGCGCCGGGGTACCCGAAAAGATGATCGACCCCTGATGTATAACATGAACAAGGTCGCATATCGCCAAAAGAGCGTCTATCTCATGGGTGGAGATGACGGCGGTCGTGCCAGTGCCGGATCTGCAGCGAGACGCAATCAATCCGAGGATTCTCGAAGATGTCACCGGGTCGAGGCCGGCGACCGGATCATCGAAGATGTGGAGCATGGCCTGGCGCGGCGCGAAGGCTCGGGCAATGGCAAGCCGGCGCTGCATGCCGCCGGACAACTGCCCGGCATGCCGATGCAGAAAGTCGCCAAGCCCGACGGAATCCAACAGTTCAACGGCGCGCTCCCGGTCGGCGACTTCGGCCCCGTCGGGATCACCGCCGGTCACGGCGAACAAGACGTTGTCAATCACGTCGAATGAGTCGAAGAGAGCAAGATTCTGGAATTGGAAACCAATCCGGGATCGGATCGACGCCAGGACATCCCCGCCACACTGATCAATGTCGTGCCCAAGGATGGTTACTCGCCCGGCGTCCGCCGGAATGACGGTGCCGATAACCTTAAGCAGGGTCGAACGGCCGGAGCCGCCGGAGCCGACAATGCCGTGAATCAGGCCGGCCCCGAGTCTTAAATTGCAGTCCTGAAGGATGGTGCGATCGTTGAACCGGACATGAACACCCGAAAGATCGACAGCCGGATCAGGCATCGAATCCATCCTCGAACACGACAGGTTCGCCCTGCCTGATTTCAAGGTCTTCGGGATCGACCCTGGACTGGTCGGGAAGCTGGTTAAGCGCAAGAAGGGCCGCGGCCCTGTCCACAATGGTTTCGTCCGTTATGACGACTTCGATGCCGGTATTCTCAAGGTAGTCCCGGGTGTGCGCGCTGACCGCGCCGGCAAGGATCATGGCGCAGTCGGACAGCGTATGCCCGATGTCGCGGGCTCGAACGTCGGACACTGCGCTGCGGTGTCCGCGCCGGTTGGGGCGGAACTCGACGCGGCGGGCCGTGCCGAAGGCCACCTCGTAGATTACGAAGCCGCGGGCGGTAGAGGGCTCGCCGGAAGCAAGTATGTTGCCGTTCGATGTGGCGACAGCAATTTTCATCGATGACCACCTCCGTCGGGCTGAATTATTGGTTCCCCGCCGGCTGTTTTCAAGTACAAACACGGATGTTCCTGTGATTCAAGGTGAATGGGCGCGTGCAAGCGGCTTTGCATCAGACCCGCCGGGATGTTAATCTTTCGCCCGTCTGGTTGACGGACTGGAGAAATCGAATGAACCGCGGTCGGAACAGTGCCCCACGATGGTTGACGCCGGTGGCGAGGGTTCTTGTGGTCATCTGCCTCGCCGCGGTCTCGCTGGCGGCGCTGGCCGGAATGGGCGGCTGCGGGCAGCAGATGAGCACCGTCGATCGCCTTGATCAGACCTTGAGCTACTACCACATCCACCTGACATCGGGCGAGATTCAGCGAGCCGCCGCATACGTCGATCGCGATCACATCGACGATTTTCTATCCCGGCACGACCCGGAACGTAACGTCTATCTGTGGGAAGATTTCACACTGATGTCGGTGCGCTATCTTCCCGGGCGCAAGACGGGCGAGGAGGAGGCCATTGCAGTGGTCAAGGCTAGCGTTCGCCGGGACAACTCGATCACGATTGAAAAGAAGCAGTACCGCGAACACTGGAAGGTTCGCAACCGCAAGTGGATCCTGGTCAAGTCCGAGATTCTCGACACGAAGCAGATGGGCGCAAACAGCGACATCGGCAAGAACGACATTGACGGCGATGACGTGAATCCGGTTAAGCCCGGGGAGAAGGATTGACCGGAGCCGGGCGCCACGCCTTGACTGGTGAAGATGGGCACTGCCAGAAGGAAATTCAATACGGGTTTGAAGTGGGCGGTTTCGGTCGCCATAGGTGGTCTTTTCGTGTGGCTGGCATTCCGGGACTGGCCGGTGGAATCAATCGCCGCCGGGGGGATCCGAATTGCCGACGGAATGATTACCACCGACGGCTGGCGCGTATCGTTCCTGACTCTGTTCCTTTATTTCCTGACTCTTCTTTCCTTGCACCTGTTCAGGTTCTGGCGGTGGCAGCCTTTGCTGAAACCGTTGGGACACGTCGATTTCTGGACCCTGAACCGGGTCTGTTCCGTCGGAAACATGGCGGTGTTCCTGCTTCCGATGCGTCTTGGCGAACTGGTTCGTCCGATGCTTGTATCCACCGAGGCACCCATCCGAAGATCGGCCGCGCTGGCGACGATCGTTGTTGAAAGGGTGGTCGATGGGATCATCGTCGCCGGATTCCTTGCGGTGGCACTGCTCTTCATGCCGAAGTCGAACCTGGATTCATATCTGGAAATCAGGATCGGAACGTATATCACGCTCGTGATTTTCGGTGTGGCGGTCACCGTCCTTATCCTGATGTTTGCCTTCCGCAAGAGGCTGTCGGTCGTGATCCACGGCATGGCCGGCAGGTTTCCGGGAACCGGGGCGGCAAGCAGGATTGCCGGGATGGTCGATCGATTCATGTTCGGACTGTCGGTATTTCCCGACTTCAAGAACTTTCTTCTGTTTCTTCTGATGTCGCTTGCCTACTGGTGCTCGAACGGCTTCGGGCTGTTCCTGCTGGCAAGCGGTTTCCAGGTGAATTCGAGCGCGGGTTGGGTTCCGCTGGGCGTGCCCCTGATCGGAGCGTTCGCGATGATGTCAACGATCGTGGTCGGGATGATGATTCCGAATGCTCCGGCCAACATCGGGTCTTTCTGGTACTTTCTTCTGAAGCCGATGGAGCTTTACGGCATCGAGGCGGGAAACCCCGCGGGCCTGGCCTATGCGCTTACGGTGTGGACGCTTCAATTGCTCCAGCTCCTGATTTTTGGCGGATGGTTCATCCTGAAGGGCCAGGTTTCCTTCCGGAAGGCGTTTGCAATCGGATTGAACGACATTGAGGGCACCGGTGGGGAAAGGAACTGACATGACCCGGGGGAGACCGGTCTGGCCGACGGCCTTCGTCCTCGTCTTCGCGGTCGCCTTGTGCGCGCAGGGCGCGGCGCGGGCAGATACCTTCTACGAGTGCGTCGGCAAGGACGGCGTGAAGGGCTTTTTCAACCAGAAGCAGCCCGGCCAGAAGTGCTCGGTCTATCTTGATTTCAACGCCCAGCCGTCAAAACCGAAGGGCTCGAAGTGCGTCGTGCAGAGATACCGGAACTCGGTCTTTTACAAGTGCGAAAAGAATGGCGTCTGGTACATATTCAACCGCACCGAGGACGAACAGTCAGGCAGCGGCGGGCGGCAGGATTCGGCTGCGTCCGGCGGCGGTTCGTCGGCCCAGGTTCGTCGCGTCGTTTCATCCGAGGAGATCGTGCCCGGTCCTTCAAAGCGTGGCCCGGAAAGGGTGGAGGGACTCGATCGGATGGTGAAGGCCGCCGCCGCCGAATTCGGAATTCCGGAGGCGCTTCTGTACGCGGTAATCGAGGTCGAATCCGGGTTCAATCCCGATGTGGTCTCGCCTGTCGGCGCCCAGGGCCTGATGCAGTTGATGCCGGTTACCGCCGATTATCTGAATCTGGACAACCCGTTCGATCCTGAACAGAACGTCAGGGCCGGCGCCAAGCTGCTGCGTCTTCTTTCGGATCGTTTCGACGGCAATCATGAACTTGTGATCGCGGCGTACTACACCGGCGCAGGCAACGTGCAGAAGGCCGGCAACGTCGTCCCGAGGTCATGTGAAAACTATGTGGCCAGGGTCATGGAGCGCTACCGGAAACACCTGTCGAAGTGATCGGCCTGAATTCCTCCAGTCCGTGCCTGTCCGCATATACCTTCCAGACTCCGTAACACCAGCGGCGAACACGACATTCGGTGCAGGAAGCTGCAAAGACCTTTCCTTCCAGCGCCGGCGCCGTCCAGGATGGGGATGCCGTCGCGAGCTGCTGGTTGCAGAACCGATCTAGCTTGTCGGGAAGCACGCACTGGGGAAGGCCGCACTGGCCAGGGATGACCGCGTCGATACCGGAGGACGAGGCGATTTCGATGGCCCGCCTGAGGAATGGAGCCGCGTCTGAAACCCGCGGATAGAGTTCGGGGTGATCCGTGGCCGAACCGAGGCCGGCCATGAAGCTGAGGACCATCTGGCTGATTGCCGGACGCAGCCCGGAAAGGAATGTCGTGATTTCCGGAAGCTCCCGGTAATTCAACGCGGTGGTCACGCAGTTGATGTTGACCTGGATTCCGGCATCAAGAAGAGCGCGGATACCACCGATGGCCCTTGGCAGCGACGTGCGCGAGCCGGTGAGCGCGACAAGCGTTTCCGGATCCATCGAATGAAAGGAGACAAGTGCCCTGTCAAGTCCTGCCGATGCGAGTTCGGCGGCCGCCCCCTGCGTGTCCAGAAGAATTGCGTTCGTTTCGATCCCCACGAAACGCATTCCCGCGTTCCGGGCGGCGACGACGATATCGCGAAGATCCGGATTGAGTGTCGGCTCGCCGCCGGAAAGCAGGGCGGAATCATACCCGGCCGCGACGGCGTCCTTGAAGACGGACCGGAAGCTATCGACCGAAGGGGCTGCCTTTTCGGGCGAGCGGGAGAAACAGAACGGACAGTTCAGATTGCATGCGTCCGAAACGAAGACCTTCAATTCACGAATCGTCCCGGAACCGGTTGAAACGTCGTCGGACGAAGTGAAGTCGTTCGCGATGAAGTCCGTCCGCATGTTCCCCGTCCGGATACCCGGCAATGACGTCGAGAATGCGGCGCCAGACATCGCCGCAAGTGAATCAAGGGCCGAGTTGACGGTTGAAAGCGGGAAAAATGACGTCGAGTTCCTGGACAAGCCGGCAACGATCGCCGATGCCGCGTCATCGAACGGATTCAGGCGTCCGTGAAAGATCGTGTCGCGGCCGGATCCCGATTCGAGAATCACGTCGGCGCCCGAACCGTCGAGAACCGCGATGATCCTGCCGGATACTCCCACGACTTCCACCACCAGGGGGGCAGGCGCCGGATTGATTTCAAAGGACACCGGAACATCAATCCCGTCGATGGAGCCTTCAAGCCTGGTGGCCAGCGCGGGTGAACCGGAGGCGCCTGACCGGGATGCATTGAAACGAATCCGCCGTCCCGTCAGTCCGCTGACGACAAGCGCCGCGCGGGCTGCCGGAGAATCCGGATCCTGGGATGATTCGTGTTCGGCCGGACCGAAACGCAGGGTAAGTGCCGCCAGCCTGCCGATGTGCCCCTGAGCCGCGGCCGAGGCGATGGCGCGGAACCAGCGGCCCGAAATGAATGGTGGAAGCGCGCGTATCCGGTCGGCAGCGAACATTGGAAGCCCTGACGGAAGAAAGCCGGGGGGCGCCGATCGCAGCAGGCCCGTGGCAACAGTCGAGTCCCCGATTGGAAAGCGTGACAGGATCGACTCAATCCCAATCGGGCACGTATCCAGGAAAACCAGCCATCGACCAGGTTCCGGAACGAAAGAACCGGAACCGGGAAAGATGACCCGGATTCCAAGCCGCCCCGCGCCGGCGGATTCAAAGGCCGTCATCCACCGGCCGCGGTTCGAAGGATCGCAGACGCAAGCGATTCCCGACATGCCTTCAGCCATTAAGCTCACCGACGCGGGTTAAGTCCGGCATATGCTACGACAGGGGCGTGATTTTCAAAAGTGCGGGGGCGTGGCGGTTGACATTCGGGGGTTCGACGGGATAAGATACTTTCGGCTGAGGTGTTTCTTACTAAATGCACAACTTTTCGAAATTACTGATTTTTGTTGCAATCTTCGCTGGTGCGGGATGCGCGTCCCAGAAGCCGCAGGTTCAGGCCAGAAGTACCGTTTCAACAACTCTTGAGGTTGCCAGGCGGGCATATCACGACGGAATGAACTCAATGAAAGAGGGCGATTTCGATGCCGCCTTCAAGAGTTTCAGCCTTGCGTCGCGCGCGCCTTCCCACGTCGTATATTCAAGGCTGGCCCGTCTCCGCCTTGCGGACACGCTGTACTACCAGAACATGTTCGAGGAGGCCAGCAAGGCCTACGTGGCCTTTATCAACACGAATACAAGCAATCCAAACCTGCATTACGCATATTTCCGTCTCGCGGACAGCAAGGTGCAGTCCATCTCGGGTGATTTCTTTCTGGTTCCGCCATCGGACAGGCGGGATCAGAAGCCGGTACGATCCGCGCTGAAATCGATTCAGTCCTTCGTGGCCAATTTTCCCGACAGTCCGTATTGCTCGCAGGTCCTGAAGATGCGGCGGCGGATGGTCGATATCGTCTCGTCATTCGAGATGGAAGTCGCGCGGTTCAATATGACCCGCAAGAAGCCGGAAGGCGCGCTGCTGCGCATTGAACAGTTGATGAAGGATATTCCTTCCACACGGGATTCCGACAAGGTCAGGTACGCTTATATCGGCGCCCTGGCGGCGGCGGGAAGGCACGAGATGGCGGTCAGGGAATCAACGGACTATCTGGATCGTTTCACGACTGCGCGAAACCGCGACGACGTCCAGAAGATAATGGCCGGTTCAAGGACAGCAATCCAGAAGGCGGCCGAGGCCGAAAAGGCCACACAGGAAAAGGAGGCCGCGGAGGCGGCCAGGGCAGCGGGGCCGGCGGGGGAACCGAAGCCGGCTGACGATGCCAAACCCGGCGATGGGGGCGAGCCGGCCGACGATCAGGCAAAATAATGGGTATCCCAGGATATCCTTGGAGGTTTTCGATGTTCGATAATTTCAGAGTCGGTGACAAGGCCGTATATCCCGCGCACGGGGTGGCCGAGGTTCTGGGAATCGAAAGCCGTGAAGTCAGCGGAAGCAAGCAGACTTTCTACATGTTGAAGCTGATGGATTCCGAGCATCGGATCATGATTCCGCTGTCGAAGGCCATGTCGGTCGGCCTGAGGCAGGTCATCGCCGAGGAAGAGGTTCCGCAGGTTTTCGGCCTGCTGAAGGCCAAGCCGCAGCGGCTTACCCGCCAGAACTGGAACCGGCGTTACCGTGGGTACCTGGAAAAGCTGAAGACCGGCTCCGTCTTCGACGTTGCCGAGGTTCTTCGGGATCTGTGCCTTCTTCGCAACGAAAAGCCTCTTTCCTTCGGGGAGAAGAGGTTGCTCGACACCGCCAGGGTTCTTCTGGTGGAGGAAATTTCGGTCGCCACCAACGGTTCGCAGGACGACATCGCCTGCGAACTTGAAGCCATTTTCCCGATGCCTCTCGAGGGCTCGAGATCGCCGGACGAAGAGTCGGCGGACGAATCCGGGGGGGATTCACAGGCGCAGCCCGGTTGACGCCGGAACAGGGCCCGGCTTTCGCCGGCGCCCGGACTGGAAACCACAGCTACAGTTACAAGAGGTCCAGCTTGAAAAGCATTCATGACGAGTGCGGAGTGTTTGGAATTTTCGGCCACGAAGGCGCATCGACACTGGCGTATCTGGGGCTTCATTCGTTGCAGCACCGGGGCCAGGAGAGCGCCGGCATCGCGACGTGGGACGGCCGCAAGATGTTTCTTTACAGGCAGATGGGCCTTGTCGGCGACATATTTTCGCACGAGGTTCTTGCCGGACTGCCGGGCGATTGCGCCGTCGGCCATGTCAGATACTCGACGGCCGGCTCATCGTCGCTGCTTAACGCGCAGCCGATTAATTGCCAGTATGCGGGCGGTGATCTGGCACTCTGCCATAACGGCAACATCGTCAACGCCAACACACTTAAATGGGAATTGATGAACAGGGGGCACCTGTTCCAATGTTCGTCCGACAGCGAGGTGCTGCTTCAGCTTGTGGCCGCCCACACCGCGCCCAGGCTGCACGATCGCGTCGCGGCCATGATGGAAAGCGCAAGGGGTGCGTATTCGCTGGTTCTGCTTGGTCGGGACGAAATGGTCGCGGTCAGGGATCCGTACGGCTTCCGTCCCCTTGTCGTGGGCAATCTGAAAGGCGCGACGGTTGTGGCATCGGAGACCACGGCTCTCTCGTTGATTGGCGCCACATACGAGCGGGAAGTCGAGCCCGGCGAGATTCTGGTAGTCACGCGCGGCGGCCGGGAAAGCCATTTCCCGGTTCGGGCGCCACGTCTGGCCCAGTGCGTGTTTGAACACATTTACTTCGCTCGCCCAGACAGCATCGTTTTCGGGCGTCAGGTTTATGAGGTCAGGTCGCTATTCGGACGCCAGCTCGCGCGCGAGGCGCCAGTTCCGAACGGCGATGTAGTGATTCCGGTGCCGGACTCCGGCACGTCGGCGGCCAACGGATTCTCAAAGGAATCAGGCATTCCGTTCGACATGGGCCTTATCCGCAGCCACTATGTCGGACGCACTTTCATCGAGCCTGAACAGAAGATTCGTCATTTCGGCGTCAAATTGAAACTGGCCGCGGTCGAGGCGACGATAAGGAACCGGGTCGTGGTCGTGGTCGACGATTCGATTGTTCGCGGCACGACATCGGCGAAGATTGTTCAGATGGTTCGGGACAAGGGAGCCCGCGAGGTTCATCTCCGGATTTCTTCGCCGCCGACACGGTGGCCCTGCTACTACGGCATCGACACGCCATGCCGCGAGGAACTGATTGCGGCCAGGCTTCATGACAACAGGCTTATCGCGCGGGAATTAACGGCCGACTCCGTTGGTTATCTGTCAATCGAGGGTATGCACCGCGTCGTATCCCAGGGATCCGGCAACGGCTGGTGTGATGCGTGTTTCTCCGGACGTTACCCGGTTCCGCCGGAGGCCGGATACTCATCGCATACCCGCGAAGCCAAGTCATGACAGGTTTCCCGTGACGCCCCTGAAGGCCGTCACGCGCCAGAAAGCGGGGGTGACACGGTGCCTTTCCTTCACAGACTGAACGTCGCCGCAATTCAAATCGCATTCATACTGCCGCTGGTCGCGCCATCGCGCGCGCCTGCCGCGGAAATCGTCGATCCGCCCGGATCGGCGACGGCTCTTCTGGCAACGGCGGGGCGGGTCGCCGCGAATGGATGCGGCCCCGAATCCGGGCTGGAGTGTCCAGATGTTCCCATGTTCGTCAGCGGTTTGATGTCGATGGGCGAGTTTCTGGCTTGCGGAGTCGTGTGCCAGTCACTCGAGTCCAGGCGCCAACTCCCCGGCGAAGCACTATTCCTGTGCGCCGAGGCGGCCTCGCGCCTGGGCGACATGGTTCCCGCCGAGCGCTGGTTGTCGGCGGCGGTCGGTTCGGCCGGCAGTGGCGACGATGCTGCGGCAATTGCCTTAAAGGCAGCCGACATGCTGATTGCCGGCGCGCGTTTCAAATCGGCGGGCATGTTTCTGGAAATGGCCGCCGACAAGGGCGGGGACAGTCCGGAACTTCAGCGAAGGATATTTTCCAACTGCCTTGACGCCGGTGATGCCGGTTGCGCGACATCCCTGGGCCAGAAGCTTGCCGTGGCCGACTTGGGCCCGGGCACGGCCATATTCGTGATTCGCGAATTCTTCAGCCACGATCTGTTCCAGGCGGCATTACCGATTGCATCAATAATGCAGGAGCGTGGAATTTCCGATCTGGAACAACTCGGCATCGTGCTCCAGGCGTGCGCGAAGTCCGGGGCACCCGACAGGGCTTGCAGCGCGGCTGAAAGTTGCCTTAAGCGCTGCGTCGGAGCCGATGTGGAGACGATTTCGGGGGCCATGTCTCGTAATGGCCTGAAGCGCCAGGCGGCCGAGTTCGCAAGGGGCAACCTGGCTTCCATGAAGGATCGCGGGCGGGCGTTCCTGGTTCTTTCCAAGCTCTGGATGGCCGCCGGGGAGAAAGATGCCGCCGTTGACTCGATGGCGGCGTGGGTCAGGGGCGATCCAATCGACGGTCCCAGGGGCGGCGTGGCGGGCGTAGCCAAGCCGGATGTGGAGAGACTGGTCGAGGGTGCTTCGATCTTCCTGGCTGAAAGGAAATTCAGTCTCTGTCTGAAGCTGCTTGACACATTCAACGGCCTGGCCCCCGCCGGCTCCTCCAATGCGGATGAAATCGCGTTTCTGCGGGTCTCTTCCCTTGTCGGCAGGAAGGATTGGGATGGGGCCATTCGAGCCGCGAACGAGTCCGTGAATCGAGCCGGTCGAAGGGAATCCCTTGCCGTCAGGCTCTCCCAGGTCTTCTTCGATGCCCGCAGACTCAGGGAATCCGCGGATATTCTTGCGGCGGGAAGGCCGAACGGCATCGCCGCGGACGAGCAGGCACGTTCCAGAAACCATCTGATGGCGGCAAGGTTGATAAAGGCCGGGGTCATGAAAGGCGATATCCCCGGTGAGATTCGGGCGGCCCTCGAGTCAGCGGGGGACGATCACGACGTGGTGGCGGCGATTGCCCGGTTTGTGAAGGATCTTGGACTGCCGCCCGAGATAGAAATCCTGGCTTACCGGAAGCTGGCGGCGCGCGAGCCCGGGAACCCGGCGCCACTTGCGCGGCTGGTGGATCTTTACCTGGACAACGGGCAGGAAGACGATGCCGTTGACGCGCTTGGAACGATGTTCCTTGTCGGGGGAAAGTCAAGTGCCGCGGTTGTGCAGGCAATTGACCGGTTCCTTGCGGCAAGGTTTTTCGGCGGTGCCTTCCTGGTCGCCGCGCAGGCCGGCGTGGCCGACCTTCCACCTGGCGTTGCCAGGCGGCTCTCCGACGCATGCCTGCGAATCGGCGAGCGAGAATGCGTAAGGAAGTACCTGCCCGTATTTCTGGCGGGGCCTGTCGTCGATGACTACAACTACCTGGAACTGTCCGAGGGACTTATTTCCGGGGGGTTCCTTGACCTGGCCGCCGATGCCCTGGACGTTGCGGCGAAGGCCGTCGGTGCGGATGCGCTTTGGCGCGTAAGCGTGCTGAAGGGGCGGATCGCGCTGGTTTCGAGAAAATTGCCGGATGCCGCCAGATTCTTTGAGGAGGCCGTCAGGGATCAATCCGACAACGGTTCCATCGCGGTCGCCGTTTCATCGGAGTACTCAAAGGCCGGTCGAATCGCCGATGCCGCGGCATGGCTCAAAAGATCGTTCACGGAAACATCCGGTTTCATGAGGCCACAGGCCTATCCGATTCTGGTTAACACGCTGCGGAGGCTTGGGCTTTCGTCGGAGATAAACCTGGATCCGCTTTTCAAGTTCGCGGCGGTCGGAAGCAGCCCGGAGAGCCTGGTGTACTCGGACGACGACGGTCGGGCGCATCGCTTGTGGGACAGCAGGCGTGTCTTCGAAGTCGTTGATGCGCTGGTCGGCGCCGGTCGCCTGGATCTTGCGCTTCAATTTGCCGTCAGGATGCTCGGCCGCAGGCCGGAGGGCGCGCTGAAGCTGATCGAACTTGCCGGGCTTGCCGGCGACACGAAGGGCGCCCTGGACACGGCACGCAAGATCTGCAGAAGGAACCCTTCGGACAAGTCCCCGTCGTGTGGCGACGCGTGCATGGCGCTTGCGGATATCGGTCTGCACAACCAGGGATGGGATCTGTTTCTTGAGGCTTTGAAAAAGCATCCCGAGCGAATTTCGGGCCGTGACGCCGCAGCTCTTGTAAGCATGGCGGTAAGGAAGGGGGATGGAGATGTGGCCTTGCAGGCCGCGCGGCTTCTTTCACCCGAGATATACAAGAATGCGACCCGCATCGAGGACGTGTGGCCGGTTCTTCCCGAATTGCTCGGCCGCGACAGGTGGACGTCGCTGCTGGCCGACCTGGCAGCCCGCGAAGATATGGCCATCGACGGAAGAATCCTGGTCGAGGCAGGAATCAACTTGATAATTGCCGGCCGGCGCGAAGATGGCCTGGCCCTGGTTCAGAAGTATTCGGCCGAAGGGCCGCGCATGCTTGGCGTCGCCTTCATGCATCTTGTGACAGCCGGCCTTTTCAGGGATGCGGTGGGCCTGCTCGAGGGTGCCAGGGACGAACTTGTCGCCGGCATGACCCAGCAGGATTTGTTCGTTATTCTGAGTTCGTTTGCATCCCGGGGCGATCTGGCCGGGGCCGGTGCCTTTGCCTCGCGCTATGTCCGCGCCTCGGGCGGATCACTCGATGCCGGCAGGGCCGCCGCCTTCGCTTCCCTGGCTTACACCGACGCAACTTCCGTAATCGCCGACATCGAGAAGGTCGGCATCGACGGGCTGGCGCTGCGTGAACGCATACAGTACGCGGCGATGCTCTGGGCAATCGGGGAAAGGGATCGGGCCGTCGGCGAATTCAGGAAGGTTCTGGAATCGGATGGCGAGCCCGAGGAGATTTCGGCATATCGCAGATTCGTTTTCGGGTTTCTTGAGTCGGAAGCCGCGGCCGACGTGATTTCCGGGCTTTTCCAGGACAGGCCCAGGGCGCTTCGCGTCGGACAGCGCACCGAACTGGAGGAAATGCTGCAGGCGTCCTCGGATGTCGCACTGCCGGGCGACGCCGCGCTTAAGCGCGCCAGGGCGGCCTTCTTCAGGGTCGTTCGGGGGGTGCGCACCATAAGCTTCAAGGACAAGGGCAAGGAACGGACGGATCTTGTCAACTATATTCGGCAGGAGGCAAGGCGCGGCACCGCATCCGTGCTTGCGCGCGAGGCGCTTGAACGCCGCGGGGCATCGTTCGCGCAGACCGCCTTGCTGGCCGCATGCCTGGCCGGTGAAGACAAGATGCTTGACCAGGCGATTGACAGGCTGGTGCCGACCTCGATCGGGGCCACCGACATGCCCGGCGGCGAGACCGCGGCGGCCGTTGACGTGCTTACCGTCGCCGATCTTCTTTTCCAGTGTGGCCGCTGGCGTTCTGCTGTCGAGGCCGCGGTCGGCTATCTCCAGATGTTCGACCTGGACGTCAACGACATGAGCCGGGCCGTTCACATCGCTGTGAAGGGCGCATTGCTGGCAAGGATTCCGAACCGCGTAACCCCCGACTTCATCGCGAAAATCACCGATGACCAACTGATGCGTTTTTCGCTGGAATCCGCCGTGGCTCGTGCCGCCGGGGATCCGGAGTCCGACGTCAGGGCCGCTTCCGTCGGTCTGTCCTTGATGAAGGAACAGTCCTCGCTTTTCCTGGATTCCACGCTTGCGTCAATCAGGGCGGGGCAGGTTGACGGGCTCGATGCGCGAGTCTGGAGCATCACCGAATCGCTTCCGTTCCCCGGTCGTCACGTTCCGGTCGTTGTCGCAACCTTGCTGGACTTCTTCCAACCCCGCCTGGCCAGGGATTTCGTCCTTCGGGCCGGGGACAGGTACGGATGGACCATCGACAGGCTGTCCGAGCTTTTCAAGGCACGCGTCGAGACCGGCGACGAGGCCGGGGCAATCGAAACGGCCGGGCGGATCCTGGCCATGCATGCCGATCAAACCAGGTCGGCCACGGTCCTTCTGGCATACGCTGCCGCGTCCCTTCGATACCGGGTCGCCTTCCACCTTGCCGACGGGCTCCTTGCCTTGAACGGGGGAAAGGTCGCGGGCGGGCTTCCTCCCGACGTATTTGATCAGGTTGCCTCGTCAGTCCAGTCGTTTTACAGGATTGATCCGGCATGCGATCGCGGGGCCAGGCTGCTGGACTTCGCGCTTCTCAACGCGAGGGATCGCGAGGGCGCCTGCGGGCAGCTTGTCGGGCGGGCCTTCGGTGCCGGGCCGGGCGATTCCGGGTTTATCCAGGCAGTTCAGGCAACTTTCCTGGATGGACGTTGCTCGGCCGCATTTCTGAAGGATCAGTTGGCCGACCTGCTCGATGCCAGGGCTTCCGGGCCGAAGTCCGTCAGGTTCCGAAATTCTTATCCCGACGAAGGATGGATGAAACTGATGAACCAGGCCGTTCGGGCCGCCATGATTGAAGGCAGGATCCGGGACGCGCTTGACTGGTGTGAACTCGGGTTCGGGCGGCTTGGATCCGTCAGCGACCGGGTAACGCTTGTACAGGCTGTGATTGAATACATCGGGGATCAGACGTCGGTCTGGAGCCAGGATCGCGCTATTGCCGCGGATTTCGCGCTTCGGGCGATCGATGTCCCCGGCACGGATCCGACACGGTTCATTCTCCTGTACTCGCAGATTCTTGGAATGGCGGACACCGAAGGGAATGGGGCGGCCGTCTTTGGCGTGATGGAAAACGAAATCGGGATTTCGCCGTCGTCGCCCACCAACCGTAATAACCTTGCATACACGCTTTCGATTTTCGGCCATGGGAAGGCGAGGGCACTCGACCAGATTCGAGTGGCATCGGAGTTGGGCGGGATGGATCGCGGGGCATACCTTGAGACCGAGGCGTGGGCCCTGTTCAAGTACGGCCAGATCCATAAGGCCCTTCAGATTCAGTTGCAGGCCAGGCGTTTCTGGAGTCGAAGCGATTCCGGCCTGGGCCTTGCCGAATGCTTCAATCATCTGGGGACAATTCAGCTTGCACTAGGGCTGCGCGCCGACGCGACCGAGAGTTTCAGGCTGGCCGTGGCCAACGGTGAAAACTGGGGCTGGCATTCCATTCTTTCCATGAGAAGGCTTGACGAACTTGGATTCTTCGAGGTGGTTAACAGATGATTATCAAAGTGGTAACGGGCGTGATCCTTTCGGCGGCCATTATTGCCGCCATTGTTCTTGCGCCATCTCCGGTTCTGGCCGGAATCATCGCCGTGATCTTCGGGATGGCCGCGTTGGAATTTGCCGCGCTCGCGAAGGGAAGACGCATTGACAGTGCGATGGCCTTGATTGGAAGCGTCTCGGTAATCGTCGTTTCAGCGCTGCTTGGCGATTCGGAATGGCTTTTCCCCGTCGTCCAGACGGTTTTCGTTGCCGGGATGCTTGGATTGATTGTCGTGCTTCTGACACCGCACCCCATCGAGAATGCCGGACACCGGGCCGCCATGGTCGTGACGGCGATTGTTTACGTCGGAGTCGCCGGAGCCATCTGCGTCCGGATGATCAAGGTCCCGGACGAGGTCGCGATGGTCGGGCGCTGGGCCGTCCTGACTGCCGGTGTCATTACATGGCTGAACGACACGATGGCCTACTTCGGGGGCAAGCTGTTCGGTCGCAGCAAGATGTACCCGGCGATCAGCCCGAACAAGACCTGGGCCGGATCGATTTCCGGGATGATCGGAAGCATCGGCGGCGTTTTCGCGATTCGAGCCATCTTCGGGATTGATTATCCGTGGCTTCCTCTCCTTGGCCTTGGGATTGTCGGCGGAGTGCTCGGTCAGCTTGGCGATCTTGCTGAATCGATGTTCAAGCGATCGGCCGGCGTCAAGGATTCCGGGAACCTGCTTCCCGGCCATGGCGGCATGCTTGATCGGATCGACGCCTTCCTCTTTGTTGCACCGATAACCTGGCTGTGGCTGTTCGTGTGGTTCCCGGTTGGCCTGTAAGGCTGGTGCTCGGGATTCAGCGTTCCGGACTCAGGACGAGCGCATCAGGGCACGATGTTCCAGTCGAAAGCATCCCCGGCCGCCAGATTTATCATCACGGTCATGCTGACAGGTCGTTTCGTCGATTCGGCCGCCAGGCGGAGGGTGCCGGGCTGAACGTCGGAAACGGTGACCCTCTCGTTTGGCTTCAGTTTGCCAATCAATCTGTCGTTAATCCTGATTTCGACCTCATCCGTGAAGGTGTTGGTCGCGACGACCGTGACCATCGGCCCGGCAAACGGCAATTTCGTGGTGGTGCCGGCCGGGAACACCATGGTGCGCGAAATCCCGTTCATGCTGACGGCGCCGGTCACTTCGATTCGATGCTCGCCCTGGGTAATCGGAAACGAGGAAGCGGTTGCCGGATCGGCCTGTCCCAGCAGGCGTCCATCGGAATAGACGTTCACCCTTTCCCTGGATGAATTCATCACCGAAAGCGTCGCCACCGGCATCGCGACCTTCCAACGGGCACGCGCGCCGTCCCGTACCGCAACGGTGGCGGTCACGAGCGAACGCGATGTCTTGCCAACGACCGCTACAACGTGATCGCCGGGCAGAAGATCGACGGCAACCCTTTTTGAGCCGGGGTCGATGACACCGGCAAGCGTTCCGTCAACGTACATCTCCAGCTTTTCCCTTGAAGGGTTTTCCACCTCGACCGCGCCGGTACCCGCCTTCAATGGCGTTCCGCTGGTCTCGGAAATCAGCCAGAGGTTGGTCTGGGGCGTTATCTCAAGCCACGTTGACGCGACGACGTTGTCGCGATCGCCGACCGCCTTCAGGTTGTTGTTGCCGGGAACCAGGCCGGTGAATAACGCCCCACCGCGGGCCGGGCATGTACCAAGCAGTACACCGTCCGCAAAAATCGAAACGGGGAAGGCAATGTCCGACACGACGTTCAGCGTCCCGGCGGGCTGATTGATGACGATATCGGTGACCTGGCCGCGAACGACATCGACATCGAAGTCGCCAAGAATCCTGCGGCCAATGTCCAGAGCCGAAAAGCGAATCTTTCCCGTCGGAATGTCCTGAAACAGGGCGGTCTTTTCGTTCTCCACCTGTCTGACCGGTATTTCGGGGGCGGAAACGAACGCGGCGCGACCGCTTCGATTCGTGAAGCGCACCGCGCCGGATGAATCCATTATGGTAAACGTCGGCACGACATCGACACGAACCGGAATTTCGGCCTTGCGAACCAGCCCGCTTTCGCTGCCGGTAGCCTGGATCAAAGCGGTTCCCGGCGAGATTCCGTCAAGCCGCACGCGAACGCCGGCCGGGATATCCGTCCCGGGGGAATCATTGACCACGACAGAAACAGTCTCCATCGTCGAGTTGACGACATCGATTCGGCATCCCCGAGCAGGCCCGTCACCGCCACCTGATGCCGCGGAAAGCGGGGTGACCCGCCATCCCTCGCCCTGGGCGACCTTCAAATCAAACGTCCTGCTGGCCGACGCGCGGGTCTCGACGCCCGTGACGGTCAGAACGCGCTTTCCGGAAATCAGGCGTTCGATAACATGTTCGGTGCCGGCCGAAACAACGGCGGTTCGAAATCCATCGACAAACACCTCGAGATCCTCGCCGGACTGGTTGGTAATCGTGACGACCCCGCCTGGAGAAACGACTTCACGTTTAGATGCCGCGCATCCTGCACCAGCCACGCAAATCAATAAAATCAGTAGTTTTAACTTCAGCTTCATAAGTGCAATTCCTTCGGTAACGTCCCGACCGACCCCGGGGCCAACGCAATAACCGCCCGGACAAACCACGGCAAGGTTTCGTTGCCCGAATAATACACTTTAACAAAGGGTTTTTGGGCTAAAATCGCGCCATGGAAGGTCGCGCCCACAAGACGCTGGTGGTTGAGACAGGCATCCTGTGTAACAACAGGTGCGTTTTCTGCTATCAGCACGGTTATCGCCGCATCGCGGGCGCGGACATGCTTGTGCCCCGCGAAACCATCCAAGAAAGGATGGAATGGGGAATCGCCAACGGTTTTGACGAGCTCTCGCTGACCGGTGGCGAGCCGACCATTCGAAAGGACTTCATCGATATCCTGGCGGCGGCGCGCCGGATGGGCTACCAGCGCGTCGCCGTCACCACGAACGGAAGCCGGCTGGCGGACGTCGATTTTTTCCGCCAGGCCGTTTCGGCTGGTCTTGACGGAATGGGCGTTTCGATTCATGGCGGCACCAGTCCCGTTCACGAGGCCGTCACCGGACGCGCGGGATCTTTTCCGGCTGCAATCAAGGCAATCAGGAACGGGGTAAGGGCCGCCATGGCGCTTGGGGAGAAGCGCTTCAGGCTTAACACCTTCACGGTTCTGCATTCCGGGATTGTCGATGATCTCGCGTCGTTCACGTCGATGCTGGCGGCGATTGGCGTCCGGCTGATGATCCTTCAGCCGCCGATTGCCGGGAAGTCTAACGTGACGCCGGTGGAATGGGTGGGCCTGGACAGGACGCTCGACGCGGTTCGGGGGGCCGCGATCGCCGCTGCTTCGGGCGGGTATCGATTGAAGCCTTTCAACATTCCGCCGTGCCTTCTTGCCGACGTGGCCGACGGGCTGGATCTGACGATGTACGGAAGACTTCAGTACCGGGAAAGCGACCGCGAGGATCCGTCCGGGCACATCATGGGGCAGGAGGTCGGCTTCGTGCGCTTCCCGGCTTGCGCCCGGTGCCGGAAGGCGGCGTTCTGCTCCGGGATCAGTGTGGCTTTGCTTCCGGATTCCGACCTTCTTCAGGCGTTTCGATCAATTGACGTGCAGGACGATTCGCCAATCTGGCTGGCCGGAACCGAATTGCTTTCGACCGATGGCATCCGACAAATTCTATGTCGGCTTTCAACGCGACACGTGATTCTTTGCACCGGAGGGACGCACAGGGCAGGCACCGGGCTTTTCCACGCGCTTCAGAGCGGTGAAGCCGGGGGCCTGCATCGGCTTGGCCTGATCTATCAGGCAAGGGATCCTGGTTCATCGGATCGGATTATCTGTGATGCCGGAAACGGCGACTGGCTGCTTGAGACCGTCCGGTCCGCGGAAGCCTGCGGTTACCGGGGTGGAATCACAATCAGCGGTTCAGCCGAACCGGGCTTTGCGACATTCCTCATGAAGGCCCGCGCGATTCTAAAGGGGGGCGGCCCAGGCGACGACGTGCATGTATTTGTTGCCGGCCCCGGAAGCGCGCCGGGCGGCTCCTGGCAAGCGCTTGAACAGATTGCCGAAATTGTGGGCAGTTGGGATGCGGCAGACAGGTTCGTGCTGTTAACCGGGGGGCACGACACCGACTGGAAACCGGGCTTCCTGTCAGTCGATGGACGAAACCGGACGCCAATGTTTCAGAAGATCGAAAGCATCGACGTGCCTTCGACGGCCTTTGACGGGCGAATCCTTTCACTTCTCAACTGGTCGGTGCCGGCCGGAACCGACCGCTCCCGCGAAGTGCCGGCGGACTTTCTTGTTGAATCCCTTGATGTCAGGCCGTTCTGAAGACTACAGGCATTCCTGGTGCCGCCGGCGGATTTCGGCGACCTGGGCGATTTCCGAATCGACACGCGCCTGATCCCAGCCGAGCTCGGCCGCCATGACGTTCGCCGCAGCCCTGGTGGCGGATTCATCGTCGTCGCGACCAAGGAAGAAGACCGGGGTACGTCGAAGAAGCACGTCGGCAAGCGTGACGGCCATTTCGCAGCGAATGGCCTGGACGACTTCCGCGAGAATGAACGGGTGACCGGCAAGGATTGGTGCGGCAAGTCCCGGATTTTTCACAACAAGCGCAGCCACGTCGCGGGCACGCACGCCGTGATTGACAACAAGGTTGTCGGCGATGGCCGCACTGACTCCGGTCGTCGTCACAATCTCATCCGAAAGGCGGCGCCGGGCGGCCGCGTCGGCAAGGCCGGCGGAGCAGGGCAGGGGGACGCGGCCCGCCGTCGATCGGCGCAACGGCTTGTTGAAGAAGGGCGCCGCCGCCTTCAGTGCCTGGTCGGCCATGATCCGATAGGTCGTCAGCTTGCCGCCCGCAATCGTCACCACGCCGCGATCGTCAACGACGATGCTGTGTTCCCTGGACACGGCGGATTCGGAACCTTCCGACGCGATCAGCGGGCGCAGCCCCGACCAGGTTCCGACGATGTCGTCGAGGCCGGCGGTAATCCCCGGGAAGTTATGATGAGCCGCTTCCAGCAGATACAGAGCGTCGTCCCTTGAGCAGAACACATTGCAAAGGTCGCCCTGGTAGTCGGTGTCGGTTGTTCCGAGCACCGTCATCCCGTTCCACGGAATAACGAACATCGCCCGTTTGTCCCTTGGCGCCAGCATCGTCACCGCCGAATCGATCGGGAATTTGTCGTACGGAAGAACGATATGGCTTCCCCTGGTCGGGCGGATATCCAGCCGGGCAGCCGGGGCGATGCCAAGTGCGGCCGCGGTCTCCGATGACCATATCCCGGTCGCGACAATCACCGACCGGGCATGAACGAACATCCGCCTGTCGTTGATGGTGTCGCGAACCGTGACGCCGCGCACCCGGCCGTTCTCGAACTCCGTTTCAAGCGCCTCGACCCGGCTTACGGGAACGGCGCCGTGGCGATGCGCGTCAATCACGAGTTCAAGGGTCAGTCGCGTGTCGTCGCTGATCGAATCGTAATAGACGAATCCGCCACGCAGGCCATCCCGGCGAAGCGCCGGCGCGCGCTTGAGCAGTTCGGAAACGGTCAGGGCCCGGTGAGCCCGGAAGTTGTTCAATTCGGCAAGCACGTCGTACATGACCATGGCCGCCCGCATCGCGCCGTAGCCAGGCTTCGACGTCTGCCAGATCGGCACGAGGAAGGGAAGGGGGCGCACCAGGTTTGGCGCGATCTTCTTCGTCAGAAGGTTGCGTTCGGTCGTGCTTTCATGAACAAGCCCGAATTCGCGGTTCTTCAGGTAGCGAAGCCCGCCGTGAACCAGCTTGCTGCTGCGCGAGGACGTTCCGATCGAAAAATCGTCCCTTTCGACAAGTGCGGTGTCGAGCCCTCGCATTGCCGAGTCCCTTGCAATGCCGGCACCGGTGATTCCACCACCGATAACAAGAACGTCCCAGACCTTGCCGGACAGGTGCGCGAGCATGTCGTCGCGAGCGTTGATATTGAACATAGTCATTCGAAATCCCCTGATTAAGCCCGTTTGAAGGGGCGATAGACCGAAAAGCTGTTTTTAATATAGAATGCCTCGCGAAGAGTAACAATGGCCGCGTGACGCGGACCGGATTTTGCCTTGTTCATCCAGGGGGCCTTTGATGAAAAGAAGACTTGAATTGAGTTCGGGTGCCGCCTTCGGGCTTGCCCTGACATTGTTGATAACCCTTGCGGGGTGTGGTGACAACGTCGTTGCCAGGCAGAAGGCCGCGGCTGAGGCACAAAAGAGTCAGGCCCCCGGGGAAGTGACTGCAAAGGTCACCGCCGGCCCGGCCAACGCGCCGGAAACCGCCGGGAACATCCAGGCGCAGCCTTCAGCGGAAGAGCCGGCGACAGAGCCCGAGAAGCCGAAGTCACGCTTCCATCCGGCGGCGAAGGATGCCGACTACCGTTACCTGGACAAAGTCTGGGAAACCGACGAGGAACGCGAAGTCATCGAATACCTGACAAGGGCCGCAACCGCTGAAAAGGGCTACCGAATTGTAAAGAAGAATCCGCAAAAGTGGCTTCCGTTGCTTCGAAAGTCGATAAAGGCGGATCACCGGGAGGTCAGGATCCAGACCGCCGTCATCCTGGGTCTGTTGAAAGACAAGTCGCACGAAACGTTCCTTTCGCTGAAGGATTGCCTGCTGCTTGATTCCGACCCGGATGTGCGGGCAATCGCGGCAAAGGCCTTCGTCGTGCTGAAGAACAAGGAGGCCGTTCAGGTTCTGATTCGTTCAATGAACGAAGATCCTTACGAGGCTGCACGCGCGAACGCAGCCTGGGCGCTCGGCTCGATTGGTGACCACGATGCGGTCGAGCATCTTCGCAAGGCAACAAGGGACGACGATACATTTGTCAGGCTGCGTTCGGTCAGCGCTCTGCTGAAAATCAAGTCGAAATCGGCGATTCCCGAACTGATCGATCGGCTGGAAGACAAAAGTCCGATGGTACGGGAAAGGGCTCACGAGGCGCTTCGGACGATCACCGGCACGGACAAGGGAAAGGATCGGGAACCATGGGCCAGGGCGTTCAGTCGGCCGGTGGAGTGAGGGGCGCGAGCCAACCTCCCATGATACGCGAGTTGACATAATATGTCTTATCAGACGTTGCTTATCTGGTGAACAATGACAAGGGGAACCGCTTCAAGTCATCCTCGATATGGCTTTGAGATCATGGACTTCGCAGTCATGGGCTGCATGGTTTTTTTCCTGGTTCTCTCAGCGGCCTTTTCGGGTCGGATACCCTCGGGAACCGAACCGGCAATTCGATTTGCAACCATTCTTGTCTGCTACATGGCGGCCGTCCGGATTCTCGATCGATCTCCGTCACCGTTCGGCTTGAGAATGTTCATCCGCGCAGTGTTTCTTTACGTCGCGTTTCCATTCGCCTTCATGGCCCTTGGGCACGTGATTGAGTTCATCAATCCGTTCCGGGCCGAGGCCGCCTTGATGGAAATTGACCGCCTGATGTTTTTCGGCGCCAATCCCAACGCTGTTCTTCAGGATTTTCTGAATCCTTTCGTCGTCGAGGGCCTCCAGATCGTCTATGCGCTTTACTATCCGCTTTTCATGCTGGGCTTCATTTTCCTGTTTCGGCGGCGCTATTCCGAATTCATGGCCTATCTGACTGGTATTGCCTGCCTTTTCTGGCTCCAGTTCATCGGTTATACGCTCGTTCCGGCGCGGTCGCCCTATATCATCGCGGATCTTCCGGAATACGCCGCCCGGATTGGCCTGCACACGCGGGTCGAGGGGCTCTGGCTTACCGACCTGATCAGGCACTCAATCCACTCGGTCGAGGGGCTGAAATTCGACTGTTTTCCAAGTGGCCACACTGCGGGCGCCATTTACGTGACGCTTTCGATGTTCGCCTTTTCCAGGCGCTGGGGCATTGCTGTCGCGCCCTGGTGCGCCGCGCTTGTTTTTTCGACAGTTTATCTGCAATATCACTACGTTATCGATCTTTTTGCTGGTGCCGCGCTTGGTGTTGGGGCTTTTTACCTTGGACGCGCGCTTACGCGCAGGTATCCTTTACACATTCCCGCTGATTTGGGGGGAGCCCGATGAACCGTCGTATTTTGCTTTGTGCAATTTCTGGCCTTGCTGGCGCCATGTTCTTCATCAACGGTTGCGACGGCTGCGGTTGCGGCTCCAAGCCGGATCCGGCATCGGCGCCCGCGGTGTCCACCGGTTCGGTCGGTGATACGGCGGCGCAGCCGGCGCGGACTCCGACCCGCAGGGACGTCGTGGTCCAGCTGGGCAACATGATTCCGTCCGACGCGACGTGGGTTGCCGTCTTCGAGGTCGAGCGGGTGCGCGAAACCCTTCACAAGGTCGCCCGCAACGCCCCCAAGCTGGTTCGTTCCCGCGACCACCACGACATCCGGAAGCGTTTAATTGACCTGTATGGAATCGACCTGGACAAGACCTCGGGCCCGTGCCTGCTTGCCGGGCTGGGCGACAGCGGCCGTTTCCTGGTCTGCGCCGCCGGTTCGGACATATCTTCACCTGCCGAATCCGCGATCTGGTCGGTTGGACCGTATTCCGGACCTATTGTGTTCCGCCGAAGCGCCCTTATTTCAACGGGCGCCGTCGAGGGACGCCTGGTCTCGGGCGACCAGAACTCGGTAATCCAGGCACTGACTCTGTTTCGCGCCTCTCAACCCAGCCTTGGGATGCTCTTTTCCAGGGATCGCAACGTCTTTGCCGACCTGATTGCCGACGACGGATGGCGGGACTTCGCCCTCTTCTTCCCCGGCATGGATCCGGGTTGGTGCGACAAGGCAATCTGCCGTGGAACGGCTGTTTTCGGGGGCCGTGACGGCCTTCTGGTATCCTCGATTGCCAGCGATCCCGACACCGCGCAGACACTGCGGGCCGCCGTTGAAAAGGGCTGGCGTGACAAGGTTCTGACGTCTTGGCGCAAGGCCGGCGCGCGACCGGATGTGCCCCCGGAATTCTTTTCGGATGCCGAGGCGGCGATAAACGAAAACAGTGTTGCCGTAAGGTCTGATAGGGTGCTTTTCAAGGCCTCGGGCGACGTTTATGATCTGTTAAGCGTGATTTTCATTGAAGACCTGGAGTGGATTCTGGGCATATAATGGTGCTTCAACCTGTTGGGGGCCTGATATGACTATTGAACGAACCCTGGCCATCATTAAGCCCGACGCCTTTGAAAACCATCATGTCGGCGAAATCATCCAGTGCATCGAAAAGAGCGGTCTTACGCTTGCCGGCATGAAGATGCTGCGGCTGACGGCATCCCAGGTTGAACGCTTTTATTACGTTCACAACGACAAGTACTTCTTTCCGCTGCTTTGCGAAATGATGCTATCCGGCCCCGTGGTCGTCATGCTGATCGAGGGCGAAAGCGCAATCAGCAGGTGGCGTCAGATGATCGGGCCGACAGATCCAGCCGAATGCGGGCCCGAGACGATTCGTGGCGCCTTTGGCGAAAGCATCCGTCACAACGCGGTTCACGGATCGGACTGCCCGGACTCGGCCGCATTTGAGACCGCCTTTTTCTTTTCGGAATCCGAACTGGTGTAATCTGGCGGATTTTCAGGCGGCTGGCGGCTTCCAGGCGGCGATGGCATCGGCGGCGGCCCTGATTCTCTGGCCGACAGCGGCCTTTCCGAGCACGACGAAGACATCGAACAGCGGCGGGGTCGCCTTGCGGCCGGTGATGCACAGGCGCAGCATCATGAACAGCGTCTTGACCTGGTACTCCTTCTGCTCGCAAAAGGTTCTCAGTCCTTCTTCAAGCCACCGGGCATCGAACTCGCGGATTCCGTCCAGGAACTCGACGGTCTCCTTGAGCATCTTGGCGATCTGAGCGGTCGTCATGCCCTTCCCTGCCTTCCAGATATCAATCAGGGGCACATCGATTTGGGGCGCATTGAAGTACGAAACATGTTCCGGATAATCGCCAAGTGTCCGGATTCGTTCCTTGATGAGCGGAATCAAAGGCTTCATCGCCTCGGGCGTGAACATCAGCCCCACGATCCTGCGCGCAAGTTCGTCGTCATCCATCTCGCGGATGTGAACGCCGTTCAACCAGATCAGCTTCTCCAGGTCGAACACCGGCCCGCCCAGGCTGATCCGATCAAAACTGAATTCGTTGACGAACTCGGTCAGGGTGAACTTTTCGCGCTCGTCCGGCATCGAATGCCCGAGCATTGCAAGGAAGTTCAGCATCGCTTCGGGCAGGATCCCGATCTGCTTGAAATAAAGCAGGGAAACAGGGTTCTTGCGCTTGGAAATCTTGGACTTGTCGTGATTCCGCAGCAGCGGCAGATGCACGAAGGTCGGCGGCTCCCAGCCAAAGGCCTCGTAAAGCATCAGGTGCTTCGGCGTGCTTGAAATCCACTCCTCGGCGCGTATGACGTGGGTAATCCCCATCAGGTGGTCGTCAACCACGTTCGCCAGGTGGTACGTTGGAAAGCCGTCGGACTTCAGCAGAATCTGGTCGTCAACCTGGCTGTTCTCGATCTCGACATCCCCCCGAAGCCTGTCGTGAACGACGGTCTTTCCTTCTGGAACCTTCAGCCTGATGACACAGGTCTCGCCCGCGTCCATCCGACGGATTGCCTCGTCCTTCGGAATGTGGCGACAAGTGCCGTCATAGCCGGTGTTCTGCTTCAGGTCGCGCTGGCGAAGCCTGATCGCGTTCAGTTCTTCCGGCGTGCAGAAACAGGGGTACGCGAAACCAAGATCAATCAAGTCGCGAACGTGTTTCCGGTAGATTTCGGTCCGCTCGGACTGCCGGTATGGCCCCAAGGGTCCGCCAACGTCGGGGCCTTCGTCCCACGACAGGCCGACCCAGCGCAGCGCGTCGAAAATCGCCTGTTCGCTGGCCCGTGTCGATCTCTCCTGATCGGTGTCTTCGATGCGCAGGATGAACTGTCCGCCGTTCTGGCGGGCAAATGCGTAATTGATCAGGCCGACGTAAGCGGTTCCCACATGGGGGTCGCCGGTCGGGCTGGGTGCGATTCGTACACGGACTGGTTTGTCGGACATTGAACCTCCTGAAACACAAAAACGGCCGAATATGATTCGCCCGCTCCCCGATCTGTAAGGGCGAATGAAAATTCGCCCGCTCCAATCAAATTCGCCCGCTAAACCTTCTCGGCGACAAGGTCGCGAATCATCGCCGCGCGGTTTATCGACCGCAGTCTTTCGACCCTTATCACGTCGCCGACCTGGGAAACCGCCCGATCCAGATCATCGTTGACGACGATGTACCGGTATTCCCCGGCGGTCGCAATCTCAATCCTTGCGTTCTGCAGGCGCATCTCGATGGTTTCGGCATCGTCCGTGCCGCGATCGGTCAGGCGCCGCTTCACCTCGGCCATCGACGGTGGCAATACGAAGATGCTTGCCGCATCCGGGAAACGGCGCATAAGGGCCCGCCCGCCCTGGTAATCGACCTCGAACACGACATCGATGCCCTGGCTTGAAAGCCGCTCGACCTCGGCCAGCGAAGTACCATAAAAATTCGAATGGACCACGGCCCATTCCGCGAACCTGTCGTTCGCCACCATGGACTGAAACTCATCCCTGCCGACGAAGTAGTAATCGACGCCGTCCTTCTCCCCTGCCCTTGGCTGGCGGGTCGTATGCGAAATGGCGAAGCGACAGTTTGGATCGTTCCCAAGAATCTGCCGGATGATGGTTGACTTGCCGGCGCCCGACGGCGCGCTGATGATTACCAGGATACCTTTCATTGGCGGCCCCCGCTGGCTGAATGTCCGGCCTGCCCGACCCTGCGGGATTCCCGGCTGGACGTCGCTTGCCGAAACGCGTGCAACCCGTTCCGGCGCGCGACGATGCTAGCTTGAACACCGCCCGAATTCAAGATTGACGCAATCGGCGCGCATGCTGAAAAATCCGGACGCGGCAACCACAACATGATCCAGCACGTCGACGCCAAGCAGCCTTCCGGCATCGATAATGGTCCGGGTGAACCGGATGTCCTCGTCGCTGGGCTCGGGGTTTCCGGACGGGTGGTTGTGCACCAGCACGCACCGCCCGACCGATTCACGGATAAGCAGCGAGAATATCTGGCGTGGATGTATGTTGATACCGGCCTCCCAGCCGCGCGCAATTTCCCACGAACCGGCGACCCTGTTCCTGGTGTCGAGCCCGACAACCATCAACACTTCCTCCCGACAGAAAGCGAGCCGCCCTGCCCACGAGGCGACCTCCGCCGGAGTGGAAACCCGGTTCGTTCCGTCTGAAATCTCGGCCGCCAGAAGGCGCCTTGCAAGCTCGCGAGCGTCCGCAAGGCGCCGCTGCTCGGCAGGTGTCAGCCTGTGCCCGACCGGACGGCCTGAGGCGTCAACGGCGGCCACGACAAGCCTTGCCGAGCCGTACCCCCGCAGCAGTTCATCGGCCCTCCTGATTGCTTCCCTGCCACACCGTCCGTCCGAAATCACGCTTGCGATAAGCCTGCTGTCGGACCAACTTGAACTTGATTCATTCACGTCATTCATTGCCGCACCGTCCGATTGAGTCGGATGCTGACGTTACAGGAACCGTGCCGTTCACTTTCGCAGGCCGTCAGTCTCGAAACAAACCGCGTAAATTCAAATTCTTATCCGAATCCAGGTGATGGCTGCCAGGCGAGACTGACTTCAATAAATGTTGGACATGGAGCGTGGTTACGCGCGGACTTTGACCCCAGGTTCCGTCGGATCGCGAGACCGACCGGGGAAACGAGGCGCCGCAGAACCGGCCGAAGTGCCCGACAGTACCCGGCCGTCAGTCCACAACACGACCAGGCAACGCGAAAACGACAACAATTGAATTGGTCGGGGCGACTGGATTCGAACCAGCGACTCCTTGACCCCCAGTCAAGTGCGCTAAACCAGGCTGCGCTACGCCCCGTAAAAAGCAGGTGGATGATACCAGCGTTGATTCGACGCGGCAAGTCGGAAGTTCGTTGGGGTCACACCCTCACTTTTCATTGGCTGGAAGCCCTCGTCGTCCCGGCTGCCCGTCTGTTGTCAACCAGGCTGTGGGCTGGTACAATCCGGCCTGCCATCAGCGCTTTTCAAGTCGATTGTATTTATGGGCATGAGGTTCTTCCGTATGAAAAACATCCGTTTCGCACTCTGTGCGTCGTTCCTGGTCGTGGCGTTTATTCTTCCGGCGATGGCATCGTCCGGCGAGTCGCCCCGCCCGGAGGCAGCCAGAACCGCAGGCCAGTCCGTCGCCAGTTGCATTCCGTCATGCGACGGGCGGACGTGCGGACCGGACGGGTGCGGAGGGGCCTGCGGTCAGTGCAGGCGTGGAGCGGCATGCGTTACCGGTCGCTGCGTCGATGGCGCCGTCGATGTGACTGTCGATTACACCGGTCTTGTTGGTGACATCTTTCCGACTTTCATCGCACACCTGCTGGGCTCCGGCCCGCTGAACGACGTTCCTCTTGTTTCCGTGAAGGCCCGCAACCTTTCCGACAGCGACCGGGTTCCCCTTTCGTGCCACGTTGATATCCCCGGATTCAGCGCCGCCGGCAAATCGACCATCAATCTTCTTCCGGGCGAGAGCCGGGTGATCCGTCTGACGCCCACGCTCGACTTCGCGGCGCTGTCGCGAATAACCACCAGCACCCCGTCCGCGGTCAACGTCAGCATCAAGACCGCGAACTCGATGATTTTCGAGGAAACCAGGCCGATCAAGCTTGCCAGCAAGAACAGCATGTTCTGGTCGTTCCCGAACGAGGCGCCGGACGAGTCCCAGCCAAAGATGAAGCGGAATCATCCCCTTGCGCCCTTCCTTGCCGCCTTCGTCGTGCCGCACGACAAGGATTTCCTGATTCGGAAGCTGTTGAAGTCCGCATCCGATTTCATGCCGGACAAGGCAATGGTTGGTTACCAGGACGTTCCACTTGAACCGACCGAAATCGAGGCGCTGCGTACAAGCGACTTCGCCGTTGAAACAATAAGGCCTGGCGCCAACAACGTTGTACAGATTCGATTGATGCAGATTCCCGGGGCGGGATACCCCGACGTCGCGTTCCAGGTGATGGACGACGCCAATCTGGCGGCATGGAAGGCCGGCCAGGAAGCGGCGGTCTATTTCGCCCAGGCCGACGCGGTTGCTGCCGGCCAGATGGAATTCAAGTCCGAGGCCGATATCGATTATCACCTTGTCTATTCCAGGGGGCCGCGTTTCACGGCCACTTCACGCGTGGCCCGGGTCAGGACTGCAACCCACACCGAAGTGGTAACCATGCAGGCATCCGCGATTTTCAAAGCGATGAAGGCCCTGGGCGTCAACTATGTCAACGCCCCTAACGACTTCTTTTCCACTTCCCAGTTCATCATGTATCCGTCGGAAACGCTTGCGCAGAAGACGGCGAACTGCGCCGAAGGGGCGCTGGTGTTCGCGGCCGCGTTCAAGGCACTTGGGCTGAGGGCCGTTCTTTACCTGGTTCCCGGGCACATGTTTGTCGGGGTCAGGACCTGGCACAACGAGGATCTGATTGTTCCGATCGAAACGACCATGGTTGCGTCGGGCGAACCGGATCAGGCCATCGAGGTTGCCATGGACACCGTCAAGAAGACTCCCCCCGATGACATCATGATAATCGACGTCGATCAGATGGCGGCAATTGGCGTGGTGCCGTGGCCGCTTTGACCCTGTCGTACTTTCAAATGGAGGCGGCCCGATGAAGTTCACAGATGGATTTGTCCCGTTTCTTGCGATGGTTGCGCTGTTGACCGCGTGTGGCGAGGAAGCCGGCGGACCAAAGGATCCCTTCGGGCCAATGTCGCCGACCACCGTTTCGACCCTGGCGGCGACCGACAGTCAGGGCCGCTCCATGTAGCTTACGGTTCGTCAGAACGAGACCGTTGTCGTGAACGGTCGTGAGTACACGGTTCTGGCGGTTGGACGCGATCCCACCGGCGTTTCCACGGACTTCAAGGCTTTCATCGACCTGAAGCCAGATTCCGTCACCTTCGCCGGCGGGGAAATAAACTGGGGCGAGAACGGCGGATTCCCGTTCGTATCAGGAACCACGGACACACCGGTTTTTGTGAACCTTGACCCGCCCCTTGACGTTGACCAGACGGTTCCGATCAAGGGAACCGCGTATCTTGGCGACCCATCGGATCCGGCGAACGGCACGCAGCTTGAAACTACAATGACATACCGCGCCATCGAGAAGGATACGCGTGTTGTCACCCAGGCGGGCGTTTTCAACGGGGTAACGCGGTTCACGGGATTGACTAACGTCGATGGCACGGTCATCAACGGCGAGGCGTGGTACCACCCGGACTTCGGCATGCTGAAGGGAACGATCGACTGGCCGCAGCCTTACGGCTCGACGCTGGATCTTACCGGCATGACGGATGTCGGCTCGAATGGACCTGGAGCCAACACGGTTCGGAAGATGGGTGTGATTGACTACTCGAATACCCACTGGGACATCAGCACGGGCGAAGTCGGGGACGGATGGACCGCCGACCGGACCAGGCACGCGAAGATGCTGCTGGAAATGCGTTTCGTTGACGATTCCGCGGCCATGGATCCGAACCTGGTGCCGCAGGTCGATGTCGAATTCGGGACGGTCTGGGGATACTTCTACCACCAGCTTGTAGCTTCACCGATTTCGTTCTTCCATCCCGAGGACAATGGCAAGGGATATACGTTCTGGGTGGCCTACGTCGATCAGGCCGGCAACAAGCATGATCCAGGCACCGAAATCTACCACATCGATGTTGACATGATGCCCGGGAACCCAGGCCCGATCCAGATCACGGGAAGAATCATCTATCAGAAGGCGCCCGGGGTCGAATGAGGGGAATCGGTTCCGCCGAAACGTACCGACATCAATCCTTGTCGCACCCGCATCCGCCGCCACAGCCGCAGTTGCAAGCCTTGCCGTCGCCCTTGTCGCCGTCCTTGCAGCCGCAACCAGCGCCGCAATCACAGCCGGGGCCCTTTGGCATCATCTCGTCGCGAAGCGAATCCAGCTTCAGCTTCTGATCCTTGGTCAGGATGCCGAACGCCTCGAGCTTGAACTCGGCCCTGGCCTTCATCTTCTGCGACTTAAGGTCGATGACCTTTGCAACCAGGCCCATCACCTTATCCCGGTCAACCGGGTGTCCCTTCATCGCGTCGTGCTTCTGGGCCTTGAGCGTCTTCAACTGATCGCGGATGGCATCCATCTTCTTTCCGGCAGCCTCGTCCGCCGCGTCCAGCTTCTTAATCTGCTCTGGCGTCAGCTTCAGTTCAGCACTCGCCTTCGGGCACTTCCAAAAGCGAAAATCCTTCTTGTGGCCATGATGATGGCCATGGGGCCCCATGCCGTCCTTCATCTCGGCGCCCTTACCCTTGCAACCGCCACACCCCTGGGCCGAAGCCGCCACGGGCGCGAACGCCAGGAACATCACCGCGACAAAACCTGCCGCAATTGCAATAACCTTCTTCATCATCACTCCTCCAGACAACAGCAGAGCACCGCCTGCGACCGTCGCGACGGTACCGTTAATAATATAAAGCGGATTCAATTTGTCCAGATTGATCTTCAAATCCTTTTGTAAATTTAGTGTAATTGGAATTGCCCATTTAACGCCGCACTGTATTGTAAAATCTAACGCAGTTGCGTCCGCTCATTGCGGCAGAGGGGTTGTCCATGCGAAATGAAGGTTTTTCGGAGAAACCGGCGCGCATCCTGATTATCGACGACGACCAGAAGCTTTGTTCGCTTGTCCGGGACTATCTTGCCCCGCATGGGTATGACGTGGCGGCGGCCTTCAGCGGGCCCGCCGGCCTCGATGCCGCGATGAAGGGTGACTTCAAGGCAATCATTCTTGACGTGATGCTGCCCGGAATGGACGGGTTCGAGGTTCTTCAGCAGCTTCGCCGCGAGGTCAATACCCCGGTTTTGATGCTCACGTCCCGCGGCGATGAGACCGATCGCATCGTCGGCCTCGAGATGGGCGCCGACGACTACGTGCCCAAAACCTTTTCAACCCGGGAACTCCTTGCCCGGCTGCGCGCTGTGATTCGCCGCGCGGGCACCGGTTCGGTCAATCGAGCCCTGTCCGATCAGATCGTCGAGGTTGGCCCGGTTCGCGTCGATCACCTTGCCAGGGTGGCCCGACTGAACAATGAACCGATTGATCTGACCCCGGTGGAATTCGAGCTTCTTTTCCAGCTCGCGCGCTCGCCCGGGCGCGTTCTTTCCCGGGATCAGCTTCTGGATCGCGTTTCGGGCCGCGACTACGACGTTTATGACAGATCCATCGACGTGCATGTTTCTTCACTTCGACGAAAATTGAACGACGACCCACGGTGTCCGAAGTTCATTAAAACTGTAAGATCCATCGGCTATATGTTCATTGATCCTGAGCAGGAGTAATGGATGGCCCGACGGATCAGTCTTTTCGCAAAAATTCTTTTCTGGTTTTTCGTCAATCTGCTGATCGGCGGTGGCATTGTCTGGTACGCGTTCGACCTGGACTTCCGGGTTGGCCCGGACTCGGTCCTGTACTCCAGAAGTCCGAACCGCATTCCAATCCTGGGGCTGAGCCTGATGAAGGATCTTTCGGACTTCCAGGTTGACCGGTGGTCGGAAGAGCTTGAAAGGTATTCAGGCATTTATGGTGTTGACGTCTCGATCTTCGATGTGGGCGGCGAATGGGTCGCGGGGCCCCGCGTTTCCCTTCCCGTTGCGCTTCGCGCAAGGATGGTCGAGCAGTTCGGCCTTCGCACGGATGAAAACCACCCCAGGACTGAAGCGCAGCCGGGCGATCATCCCGGCCACGATCTGTTCTGCCGGATTTCCAATGGTCACTGCCCTTTCTGTTCGTCGGGGGGATATGGCCTGCCTGATCAGAGGCATCCAAGCTTCAAGATGAAGACATCCCAGCCCAATTTCTACTGGGCCGTGATGCGGCTGCCCGGTCTTCGCGTTTCACCCGGAAGCCAGCGCGAGCTTGTACTGGTGGGGCGATCAAGTTCGGTCACCGGCAACGGCCTTTTCATCGATCCAACCCCGTGGGCAATACTTGCGGTTCTTGGAATGATCATTTCGACGCTTCTCTGGATACCGATGGTTCGTCATCTGACAGTTCCAATCCGGCAGATGACCGAAGTCACGGAAAAGATTGCACGCGGCGTCTTTGACAGCAGGGTCGGGTCCCGGCGCACGGACGAGTTGGGCCGCCTCGGTCGGGCAATCAACAACATGGCCGACAGGCTTGCATTGATGATTTACGGTCAGAAGCGGTTCCTTGGGGATGCCGCGCACGAGCTTGCATCCCCCCTTGCAAGAATGCAGCTTGCCATCGGACTTCTGGAGGAGTCGGTCGATGAAAAGGGGCGACAACGCGTTGCCCAATTGAAGGATGACGTCGAACAGATGACGGAACTGGTTAACGGGCTTCTGTCGTTTTCCCGCTCGGATTCGGTGAGTGGGCGGGTGACCATCGATTGCGTCAATCTCTTCGATGTCATTGCCAGAGTGATCGATCGCGAGGTTCCCGACGAGTCGATCGCGATTTCCTTCGATGTCCCGGAACGAATTGATGTAATGGCCGATCGCGACCTTGTTTCAAGGATTTTCGCGAATCTTGTCCGCAACGCGGTCAGGTACGCAGGCCATGCCGGGCCGATCGCGATTTCCGCATCGGAGAAGGGCCAATTCGTGTACGTGACAGTTGCCGACTGCGGGCCGGGAGTCCCCGAAAAGGACATCCCACAGCTTTTTGAGCCATTCTTCCGTGTCGAGCAGTCACGAGTCAGGGAAGCGGGCGGTGTGGGCCTTGGCCTTGCGATCGTCAAGACCGCGGTTATTGCCTGCGGCGGAACGGTAAGTGCCACCAACCGCAAGGACGGTGGATTCGAGGTTACAGTCGCCCTGCCCGCCTGCACCGTTCAGGCCTGAGAACTTCTTTGTCCAGCGGCCGTCCCCAGTGACACATTGCCGGTTGACGATATCGCTTCGCCGGATGATGATCCGTCAACGCCCTGTCTGGAGGAAAGGATGCGGAACGTAATGTTTGGATTGTGTGTTCTGTTTGTCGCGGCCGCCGTCGGCTGCAAAAAGGAAGCACCCGCGCCGGCACCGGTCGCCGCGGCCCCGGAGCACGAAAAGATGGCAGCACCCGATGTCAACAAGGATGAAATCCAGCGTGTCGCGTCCAACTTCGTTGATGACTACGGCACGGTGGTTGGCGGATTGTACAAGGAATCCGCCCTTGCCTACTGGAAGGCCGCCAACACCGGCGACAAGGCTTCCTTCGACGAATACGCGGCAAAGGAACTGGAAGTCCGCAAGTACCTGTCGGATACCGATCGGTACGCCAAGTTGCAGCAGCTTCGCAAGCACGGGAACCTTCTGGAACCGGTAACGGCCCGCGCCCTTGAGGTCATCGAGCTTGCGTACAAGGAAAATCAGCTCCCGGCCGACATGCTGAAGAAACTGGTCGAGAAGTCGTCGGAAATCGAAATGACCTTCAAGACCCACCGTGCCGAAATCGATGGAAAGAAATATTCGAACAACGAGCTTCTGGACGTCCTGGGCGCCGAAACGGACACCGCGAAGCGCAAGCAGGCCTGGGAGGCCCTTAAGCAGGTCGGCGCGGTCGTCGGACCGATGCTGCTGGACCTGGCCCGCACGCGCAACGAGGCGGCAAAACTGCTGGGTTACGCCAATTACTGGGAAATGCGCATGCGCATGCAGGAACACGACCCGGACATGGTCGTGAAGCTGTTTGAAGACCTGAAAGCAAAGACCGACAAGCCGTTCTTCGACATGAAAGGCGAACTGGATCGCGAGTTGGCCGCGAAGTTCGGGATGAAGCCCGAGGAACTGATGCCGTGGCATTACGACAATCCGTTCTTCCAGCAGGCGCCGCCCGCCCCGAACCTTGACCTGGACATCTTCTACAAGCACATGGCAAAGGAAGACATCGTCACGCTGGCCCAGAAGTTTTACACCGACATCGGCATGCCCATAGACCAGATCATCGCCAACTCCGACTATTACGAGCGCGAAGGCAAGGACCAGCACGCGTTCTGCACCGACATCGACCGCATGGGCGACGTCCGCATGCTGCTGAACGTCAAGCCGACCGCCGAGTGGATGGACACGATGCTTCACGAGGCCGGCCACGCCGCATACGCGAAGTACAACAACCCGAAGCTGCCCTGGGCCCTGCGCGACGCGGCCCACATCCTGACCACCGAGGGCATCGCGATGCTGTTCGGCGCCCTGGCCAAGAACCCGGCGTGGCTGAAGGCATACGCCAAGGCCGACCCGGCCATGGTTGACAAGGTCGCCCCGGAACTGGCAAAGCAGCGTAAGCGCGAACAGTTGATTTTCGCGCGCTGGGCGATGGTCATGTTCTTCTTTGAAAAGGACCTGTACACGAACCCGGACAACCCGGAACTTAACAAGATCTGGTACGACCGCGTCGTCGAACTTCAGGGTCTTGTCCGTCCGGCCGAGCGCACGGCCGCCGACTGGGCCGCCAAGCCGCACTTCACAATCGCGCCGGTCTATTACCACAACTATCTGCTGGGCGAACTGTTCGCGACCATGCTGCGCGCCAAGCTGTCCGAAATCGCCGCCCACACCGGTCCCGCCAGCGAACTCGACTTCGTCGGCAAGGCCGACTTCGGTCGCTTCATCATCGCCCAGATCTTCGAGCCCGGCATGACACAGCCCTGGCCCGAGTTCGTCAAGACCGCCTTCGGCAAGCCCTTCACCCCCGACGCCTTCGTCGCTGAAGTCCAGTAAATTCGCCCGCCTCCGGCTTTGTCTGGGCGTTGTGCGCCGTTGCTCTTGTACGGGCGGATTACATCCGCCCGCCGCGGCACTGCAAGTTGCCAGTTCTACCTGCCTGCATCCCTTCCTTGTACGGGCGGATTACATCCGCCCGCCGCGGTCGAGCAGGATGCCGTCCATCGCGCCCATCGCTTCCCTGCCCGCTATCCGTACGGGCGAATGAGAATTCGCCCGCCTGCACAAGGCCAAGGGAAGATCAAGGCAGCCGGACGTGGTTCAGGCGGAGGCTGTTGCCGATGACGATGATGTCGGAAAAGGCCATGGCGGTGGCGGCGAGCATGGGGTTAAGGTCGCGCAGCATGGCGGGCATCCATTCGACGCCGTGGAAGACGCCCGCGGCGATTGGGACGCACAGTACGTTGAAGAAGAAAGCCCAGAAAAGGTTCTGGCGGATCTTGCGGATGGTTGCGCGGGACAGCTTCACGGCGCGGGCAACCAGGGTCAGGTCGCTGCCCACAAGTGTCACGTCGGCGGTTTCGATTGCGGCGGCGGCCCCGGCGCCGGGGGCGATTCCGATATCGGCCCGCGCCAGTGCGGGCGTGTCGTTGATGCCGTCGCCGACCATGGCGACCCGATGGCCGCCTTGCTGAAGTTCGGCGATGGCGGCCTCTTTGTCGGCGGGCATCATGCCGGACTGGTGAACCGCGATTCCAGCAGCGGCGGCGACCCGGGCGGCAGCGGATGCGTTGTCGCCGGTCAGCATGGAAAGGTTGAGTCCCATTTCCCGCATCTCGGCGACGGCGCCGACGGCGGTCGGTCGAAGCTGATCGGCCAGGAAGAAAAGACCGACCGTTTCGCCGTCAACCAACACGGCCAGGACGGAATGGCCCATGGATTCAAGCCCGTGCATCCTGTCGGCCATCCAGTCGGGGATAGCGATGCCGTCAAGACGACGCGGGTTGCCAACCTGGACGGCATGTTCGGAAACCGTCGCGCGAACACCGATGCCAGGGGTCGCCTGGAAGTCGGAGGGTGGCGGAACGGAGACATCCAGGCTGCGGGCATACCGAACCACGGCCTGTGCAAGCGGGTGACCGGAACCGGATTCCGCGCCGGCGGCAAGTTCAAGCCCAGTCTGTTCCCATCCAGGGGTCGAAACCCATGCGGCGATCTCGGGACGGCCCTGGGTCAAGGTGCCGGTCTTGTCGAAGGCGATTGCTGTGACCTTGTGAAGCATCTCCATTGTGGCTGCGTCCCTGAACAGGATTCCGCCGCGGGCGCCCCTCCCCATTCCGACCATGACGGCCATCGGCGTGGCAAGTCCCATCGCACAGGGGCACGCGATGACCAGCACGGCGATTGAACGCATTACTGCAAGCTGGATATCGCCGTCGGTCCAGAGCATCCAGAAAGTGAAGGTGACGGCGGCCGTTACCAGGATTACCGGGACGAAAACGGCGGCAACCCGATCGGCGAAGCGCTGGATGGGGGCCTTGCTGGCCTGGGCCCTGGCGACCATTGCGCCTATGCGGGCCAGCAGGGAATCCGCGCCGACACCGGTCGCACGGACGGTAAGGAGCCCTTCCGCATTCATTGTTCCGCCAAATACAATGTCCCCGGGAACCTTATCGACGGGAATCGGCTCGCCGGTCACCATGCTTTCATCGACGGCCGAGGCTCCGGAAACGACAGTTCCGTCAACCGGAACCTTTTCGCCGGGACGAACCATTACAAGATCACCAACGGAAAGTGCGGCGACAGCGATGGGGCGCTCCTGGCCGTCCGGGCCGATAACCGACGCGGTATCAGGCGCTGAATCAAGAAGGCTCTTGATCGACCGTGCAGCGACCGCTCGGGATCTGGCCTCGAGCATCTTGCCGACCTTTATCAGCACGACAATCATGGCGGACGTTTCAAAGTACAGGTGTTCGTGGCCGGGTGTCACCAGAAGCACCAGGGAATAGACATAGGCGACGGTCGAGCCCAGGGCGACCAGCACGTCCATATCCAGGGCGCGGTTCCTGACGGCCCGATAGGCTCCGATGTAAAAGGATGCTCCAGTGATGAACTGTACCGGGGTTGCAAGCGTCAGGTAAATCCATCCCAGCCAGGGGGCATGCGACAGCCCGCCCAGAAGGCCGAAGTCGGAACCCATTGAAAGGACGAGCAGGGGTAATGCGAAAACAATTCCGACCAGAAGCTCCCGCCTGATCCTTCGCTCGTTTTGCCTGCGCGCGTTCGTTTCGACGTCGTCCAGGCTGGGCAGTACCAGCTTGAAACCCGCCCTGGCAACGGCGTCGGCCATCGCCTGCGGTGAAGTAGTACGTTCGTCGAATGTCACGGCGACACTTTCAGTTGCCAGATTCACCACAGCAGAGGACACGCCGGGCACATCCCTGACCAGGGTCTTTTCAACGGTGGCCGCGCAGTGTGCGCAAGACATCCCGATTACTGGCAGATCAATTTTCTTTCCGTTCATCACTGCACATCCCGGGGCCGTTCCGCCCAATGAACGAGGATAGAATTTGTCCTGTTGACCAGGAAGTCAATCCACACTTACAGAAGCATCGGGCGCGATGGAAGTCATTCTGCTCGACCGCAGCGGGCGGATGTAATCCGCCCGTACAAGGAAAGCAGGCGGGCGAATTTTCATTCGCCCGTACGGATCGTAGGGCGGATCGGGCCGGCCCATAAGTGCTCCGGTGAGGCCCCTCGAACCGGACACTTCATGGCCGGCCACAGGCACGACTGCGTCAGACGGGGGGCGTACGGCAGCTCCTCGATCCCTGAGCGAAGCGAAGGGCCCCACGGGCGAATTTTCATTCGCCCGTACGGATCGGGCAGGATCGAGACGGACGAATCTTCACGCAGGCGGGCCGTTACGGAGTGGTGCGCTTGATGATGTTGATGGGGCGGTCGCCAAGGATCTGGCGAAGCTGGGGAACGACCTTGCCCGCGTCGCCGGCGATGGTGATGGAAAGGTATTCCGGGGCCAGATGGGTTCTGGCGGCTGCGGTGACCTGATCGGTCGTGACCGTGGCGACCTGGGACGGATAGAGTTCGATATCGTCGGCGCCAAGTCCGTACAGGTACGTTTCAAGCAGCTCCGAAGCCACCTTCTCGATCGAACTGAACCGCTGGCTGTAACCGTTCACGATCGCGTCGACTGAATACTTCAATTCCTCCGGGGTGACCGGCCGCGTCGAGCCGATCTCGTTCAGTTCGCGAAGGATTTCGGCCGTGGCGGCCCCGGTAACATCGGTCGCGACTGACGCGGAAGCCTGGAACATGCCGCCCCAACCGTGCATTTCGAACGCGGAACGGGCTCCATAGGTGTAACCCTTGTCCTCGCGCAGGTTCAGGTTCAAGCGTGACACGAACTTGCCGCCGATCGTTGAATTCAGGACATTCAGCGTCGCGACGTCAGTGCCGCGGCGTGCCGGCGCGGGACCGCCGACGATGATGACCGACTGATGGGCGCCAGGCATGTCAACCACGTTGACCGTTGCGGCAACAGGTTTCGACGGCGCAAGGCGGGCATCGGGGACTTCCCCGTCGTTCTTCCACGCGGACGCGGTTTCGTTCAGGTAACGTGCCAGGGTGTCCCGGTCGATGTCACCGACGACGATCAGAACCGCATTCTTCGGCTGGAACCAGTCGGCCCAGGTCGCGCGGACATCCTGTATCGTAATTGCCTTGACGGATTCCGGGGTTCCCGCGGACGGACGCCCGTACGGATGGTCGCCATACACGGCCCTCTGGGCCGCAACCATGGCAGTGTACTGCGGCATGTCAAGAAGCTGGGTCAGGCGGGTCAGGCGCTCGGCCCTCTGGCGTTCCAGTTCCGCCGGATCCATTGTCGGGGCGGAAACCATCTTGAAGGCCAGATCGAGCAGATCCCGGAAAGTCGTCGTGACGGCGGACCCGCCGACGAACCAGCAATCCACGTCCGCATCCGCGTTAAGGGACGCGCCCAGGGCCTCGATCCGCTTCGCGAAGGTCTCGGAGTCCATGTCCGCGCAACCTTCACTGAGCATGGCCGCCGTAAGCGACGCCAGCCCTTCCCTGCCGGCCGGATCAAGACCGTTGCCGCCTGGAACGATCAGATCGAATCCAACAAGCGGCACGCGGGACTGCTGGACCAGCACGACCTGAAGCCCGTTCTCCAGCTCAAAAACCTGGCGATCCGGCAGATCGAAAGCACGATCGGTTCCCTTTCCAGGAAGCGCCGTGCGATCGGCGGCATCGGGGCCGGTGGGCGCGTTCTCCCCGGCGGGAAGCACGCGGGCAATCACCCTGGCGCCCGACAGGTAACGGGCGGCAACCCTGGTTACGTCGCCCCTGTCAAGGTCAAGGTACCTCTGCAGGTCGGCCGCAAAACCGTCCGGCCTGCC
Organism: Deltaproteobacteria bacterium; assembly: GCA_029555025.1. GTDB lineage: Bacteria > Myxococcota_A > UBA9042 > DTJE01 > DTJE01 > JAGOFO01. The sequence continues at coordinate 22,901 of JAKPTZ010000004.1, read as the reverse complement.
GAGCATGTGCTGATAGGCGTTGATCCGGTCGGCCAGGCCGCCAAAACCGCCGATATTTTCCATGTCGCGTATGAAGGATGAAGCAATTGAAGTCCTGGCGCGGGACATCTCGTCCTCGGTGATGCCGTTTTTCAGCATTTCGTCCAGGATTTCAAGCGCCGCCTTTTCGAGTTCAAGCGGATCCACGCCCGGACGCGGGGTCAGCATGATGTCGAAAACGCCGGCGATCTGGCTGCTGCGCTGGCCCGCCATGGCGTCCTGGGCGATCTGCCGCGTATAGACCAGATCCTGGTAAAGCCGCGACGTCCGGCCACCGCCAAAAACCATCCCGAACACGTCCAGGGCGGCCTCGTCGGCATCAAAGAACCCGACCGTCGGCCATGTGATGTAAGTACGCGGAAGCTGCACGCGATCCTTGATATCCAGGACGATGTCGGACTCAAGGCGAACCGGCCACTTACCAACCGCCGAAACGGCCGGCCCGGGTGGAATCGCGCCGAAATACTTCGTCACAAGCTCCTTCGTGGCCTGAATGTCAATGTCGCCGACGATGGCGAGCGTTGCGTTGTTCGGCGTGTACCAGGTCTTGAAGAACTCGGCCACGTCCTCGCGGGTCGCTGCGTTGATATCGGCGAGCGAACCGATCGTAAGCCAGGAATATGGGTGCTGGGGCGGGTAAAGGGCTGCCGCCATCTTTTCCCACACCGTCCCGTACGGCCTGTTGTCATAGTTCTGGCGACGCTCGTTCGAAACTACTGACTTCTGGTTGTCCAGCCGTTCCTGGGTCATCGCGTCGAGCAGGTACGCCATGCGGTCGGACTCAAGCCACAACGCCCGCTCGAGCCATGCCGACGGGACGATTTCCCAGTAACGGGTCCGGTCGGTGCTGGTCGCGCCGTTGACCTGGCCGCCCACGTCCTGCAGGGGCTTGAAGTAATCGTCGTCGTAATGTTTTGATCCCTGGAACATCATGTGTTCAAACAGGTGCGCGAACCCGGTCTTGCCGGGACGTTCGTTCCGGGAACCGACGTGGTAGTTGATATCGACGGCGACCAGCGGCGCCGACTTGTCAACGACCATGAACACCTTCAGGCCATTCGGCAGATCGAACGTTTCAATGGCCGGATTCTTCACCGGATTAACGGTGACTTCCGAGGCGCCGGATTTTTCATCCTTCATTTTTGTTTCCCCGCATGCCGCGAAAAGCAGCGAAAAGGCGACTCCTGAAACGATTACTGACTTCATAATGTTCCTTCAGCAGAAGTTGCCGGCCTGCGCCGACATGTCAACAGGCGAAAAAGTTAAGCAGCAGGATCACGACGGCGATGATGCCGGCGCCGCCAAGAACCGATGCATAAAACAGCAGCTTTGAATCCTTCTGTTCCTCGCGATGCGTCTCGACCAGGTCAGATGCTTCGGGAACATAGGCGGAAAGCGCCGAAATCCGGGTAAGCACGGCCTCGGACGTACCGCGGTCATCCCGACACGAGTCCAGCCGGACCTTCAGGATATCCAGGGCGGTTTCCGCGATGTCGCGCCTGGAAATCGCGTCGGACACATGGTTGATGGCAACGAATGCCGCATCGGCCATTTCGTCGTATTCGGCCGCATCGAAACCGCCCTTCGAGCACACCCAGAGGTTGAACCAGTCAACAATCATCCGATCGGCAATCGCGTCGCCTTCGCACCACTCGCTTATGAGCTCGATGCGGGAAGTCAACTGCTGGGCCGTCGCGTGGCGCGCATCGAACGGCTTGCCGGCCAGCACCAGCCCACGCAGATGGGCGCGAACCGCATCGTCAAACGGCGGCCCCAGGCGGCCGGAAAGAAGGCGTCCGCAGGTAAGGACGACCATGTCGTGTTCCCGGCTTGCGGCCATGCCGCGCGGGTCGTCGCCCTGATTCAACTTCTGGGCAAGGTACCATTCGGCCAGCATCTTCCTGGTTTCGTCGTTCGGAATCGTGTCAAGAACCGCTTCAAGCGCGGCGACCCATGCGGCCCTTTCATCATAAGACGAAAGAACCTTCATTGCGGCCGGGCGCATCACCCGCAGAATCCGAACGCCGGAACCGCCACGGACAGCCTTCCAGAACCGGACGCCGATGCCCAGCATCTTCTCGATCGACGAAAGGCGATCGGCGGTTGCAAGCGCCCGCTCATAAAGGGTTGCCAGAAGGTCGGAAGGGACGCCCGGCAGTTCAAGGTACTGGGAAAGTATCGTAAGCACGCCAGCGGAATTTCGAGCCTTGATGGCGTCTTCAAGTCGCCCCAGGGCAATCGACTGTGAATATGCCCACGCCGGAACCAGCTTTGCCATGGCACCGAAATCGCCCTTCAGGTTGTCGGCAATCTCAAAAAGCTGGCCAATCAGTTCGGACGCGGCCACGCCTGACCGCGCGGCCTCGACGAACGTCGCGCGCGCGATCGGGGAAAGGCCGGGCATCTGGTCGATCCCGGCCTCGACCAGAATCTTTTCGGGCAACCGCACAAGACGCGAGTCATGTCCGGGGGATGACGAAGCGTCGAAGTCGGTCGGTTCAAGCGCAAGGCCGACGCCGGCCAGCAGCCTTTCCGTGCGGCCCAGCCAGAAAGAGTCGGTGGCCCTTTTTCGATCCTCCTCGACACCATCGGAAAACTCCGAATCGATGCGTGCCCTCGAGGCCCTGCACAATTCGACCAGTTCCTCCATCGGGAAGGACTTCTGAAGCACCGCCGGATCGCCCCCCGCCCTTCGCCAGGCGGTCATGACGCTCCCGAAGGCCTCGGAAAAATCAAGCGGGACGGCATACCTGGAAACAAGTTCCTGAATAGATTGGCGGGCAAGCTCCTGACGCCCCTCGCTGGTTGCGAGCAATGCAAGAAACACGGTCGAATCGTAAGGCGCGAAGCCGCCCCGGGCAGTCTGCTGGAACACCCTGATTGCGTGCTCCGGATTGCCGGCGCCGGCGTCGATGCGTCCAATGATGTACTCAACGTAATTGTTGGCGAACTGATCGCGGATGTTCCATTCCGCCTTCACGGCAAGAACACGTTTCGTAAGAAGTTCGGCAACTTCCCGACTTTCGGTTCCGGAAACATCAACGAAAAAGTCCTGGCCGAATGTCTCGGTAACCGATTCATCGACCGATTTCAACTGGACAAGGGCTTCCAGCAAAGCGCCCGAGCGCTTCATCAGCGCCGACTGCAACTGGAAATCAAGACGGGAACCGCAGGCGCGAGCCAGGGCCATCTCCTGGGGAAAGCGCGCGTTCCGGTTCAGGAATTCAATAAGCTGCACGAACCTGTGATCGACCGTTCCCAGCGTAAGCAGCCGCCTGGCAAGGATGGTCGCGGTCGCGGTCGGCGGGAATTCACACTTATCGACGTGCCTGAACCCGGCGTAAATGACCTCGTCGTGAAGATGTGCGGCGATTACCGATGCAAACAGGTTATCGACCGCTTCCCACGCCTTGATCCGGTCTTCGGCCGACAGCAGCCCGATATGTGTTCCCCACGTCGAACTTGCGGATGCAAGCAACCGTTCCGCCAGGCGCGCGCGCTCGGTCACGGACGCGGCGGCAGTCTGGGACGATGAAATCTGGGCCGGGGTGACATAACCTGCAAGAGTTGAAAAGACTTTGACGCCGCGAAGGGTCCCCTGGAAACTCAGCCCCGCGACAACGGCCACGTTCAATTCATCAAGCAGGGAAAGGGCAACGTCGGTGGCCGGACTTGTCCCCACCATGCGGATGCGGTCTTCCAGCCGATCCAGCCGTAAGTCGCCGTCATACTGAAGCTTGATGGTCATTCGATCCAGCCGCCACAACAAACAAGATCGCCTGAATATACTACAGACGCCTGTCCCGGTGTGACTGCCTTTACTTTTTCAATGAAATCAACGCGCAATCTGCCGTCTGGAAGGATGCCGGCCGTACAGGGGACGGCGCGGTGGGCATAGCGGATCTTGCAGGCAAGCGGCCCAGACCCGTCCAGGCCGGCACCGATGACGACATCGCGAGCCAGCAACGACGTGCATTCAAGATCCGACGGGTTATTTGAAAGTACGACGTCGCCGCCCGGGTCAATGCGGGTAACCCATGCCCGCGTTCCGGTCGCGATGCGAAGACCGTGCCGCTGGCCGATCGTGAAGGCGTCTATGCCGTCGTGCATCCCGAGCACGGTACCATCCGGGGACACAACGTTTCCAGGTGGCCCCCGCCTGTCGGTGATTTCCCGCAGCACTTCGTGAAGCGGCCGTTCGGAATTCCCGAAGCAGACGTCCTGGCTTTCATCGGACGTCGCCGCGGGCAGGCCGAGTTCGGCGGCCCGCTGCCTGACCTGCGCCTTTGTCAAGCCGCCAAGGGGAAACACGACGCTGGAAAGGACGTCCCTTGGCACCCTGAAAAGGAAATAGCTTTGATCCTTTCGGGAATCCAGGCCGCGGGCAAGCGCTGGGCCGCCATCGGGGGCGGTCAGGATGCGGGCATAATGTCCTGTTGCCAGTCGGTCCGCCCCGAGGCTGGCGCAAAAATCAAGCAACGCACCGAACTTCAGGATCGGGTTGCAGATGGCGCAGGGGTTCGGCGTCAGTCCCCGTGAATAGGCGTCCGCGCATGGCTGGATGACCTGGCTTTCGAAGATGTCCGATGCGTCGAACACGAAGTGGGGAATGCCGATGGTCGTTGCGGCGGCGGCGGCCCTGGAAACGGTCAGGTCGGCGTCCGCTTCGTGACCCGTGATGAAAGTGACTCCAAACAGGTTATGGCCTTGTTCCTGCAGTATCGATGCGGCCACCGACGAATCGACGCCGCCGGACATCGCGATGGCTGTGTTCATGAATCAATGTCCCGGGCGGTCATGCGAACCGCCTCGAACGCCGAACAATGATGGACGTCATGGCGAGAAGCACGGTAAGAAGCAAACCTGCAGTACCCGTACCGGCCCCATTGGCTCCAGTCGAACTGCACCCGCCGGATGCAACGCCAACCGTGTCGCTTTCGGTCTGGCCGGAATCGTCCGCAGTGATCGTGTCCTGGGCCTGAATAACGTCTTCGCCAACCGGGCACTCGCCGCAATCCTGCGGACAATCGCGGCAGCCCTCGGGGCTCTCGCAGATGGTGTCGCCACATTCGGGATCCTGAACCGGGCAGTCCTGCGGGCAAGTGGACGTGTTCTCGTCGTTGTCGCATGTGCCGTTACCGCAGTTGTCCGGTAACAACGGACAATCGATCGGGCACGACAGATTCGATTCCCAGTCGTCGCACACTTCGTTGCCGCAATCCTCGTCAACGGTCGTGCAGTCCTCCGGGCACGTCACTACGGTCTCGCCGTTGTCGCACTTGTTGTTGCCGCAGGAATCGACGACCTTGCAGTCCTCCGGGCACGTCACTACGGTCTCGCCGTTGTCGCACTTGTCGTTGCCGCAGGAATCGACGACCTTGCAGTCGCCAGGGCAGCTTGATTCGGTTTCATCGTTGTCGCAAACGCCGTTGCCGCACGAATCAAAAATGTAGCCTTCGCAGGACATCGGGAATGTCCCGGACGGATCGGCCGAGGCCGCGCCGTCGGTGCAGAAGTAATACGACGAACCGCCATCAACGACCCACCCGCAGGTGTAGTCTGGACCGCACTCGACCCGCCGGAACTGGCCATTGTTGCAGTAAACAGCCTGCGTGCCGTCGCAGCAGCCCTCGTAGCTCAGGTCGCCGCAATCGATGGCGCAATCGGACTGGCAGGAGTCGGCGGTTTCGCCGTACTCGCAAAGCCCGTCACCGCATTCGATATCGGCCGGGACGCAAGCGCCGCCGCCATCCTGCAGCGCGACGCATGCCATATCCTGATAGCCGCATCCCCCGCCCAGTTCCAGGTCATCGCAACTGATGGTGCAGTAATAGGCGTTCTGGCTGACCTGGATGCAGAACTGGCCGGCGGGACATTCGCCCTGGCTTCCGCACTCGGTCCAGATCGGATCCGGCCCGGTTGCGCAGTCATCGGCGCAATTCGCTTCGGTCTCGCCATCCTCGCAGACATCGTTGCCGCATTCAGGCTCGACCACCGGGCAGTCTTCGGCGCAGTTGCCGGAGTCCTCGCCGTACTCACAGATATCGTTGCCGCAATCCGGTTCGCCAAGGAAACCGGGATCGTATTTCTCGACCTGCGAAAGAATCCACTCGGCGTTGCTGTCGGCACGCATGTTGTATCCGTCCTGGACGCAGTATTCATCGCCGGAAGATACGAACCCACCAATGTAATACTCTCCGTTATAACTGACAAATCCCGGGCCACCCGAATCCCCGCCGCACGTATTCTTCACATTTGACTGGTTCGTGTAATTCCAGAAACCGTAATCATCGATGTCCTTGATCGTCAGCGTTACCTGGTACTTCTTGCCATATAGCGGCTGATAGACATCACGCTTGCCGTATCCGACGAAAACGATCGACTGATCATTGAATGCCGTGAAATCGCCGGTAAAAAGCCGCGCCGGCGTGATGCCGGTGATGCGCTCTTCAAGGACAAGGACTGCAACGTCGCCGGATCCGGGGTCGTTGTACCCGCCGGCATCGTAGTCCGGGTTGTAGATGGCTTCCTGGACGGCGTACTCCGTGCCGTTTTCCATATCGTAACCGAGCACGAACGTGGTTGGATTTTCGCCCTTGACGCAGTGGGCCGCGGTCACGACGACGCGCGGTGAAATCAGCGTCCCGGAACACATCGAATCGGGATAAAGAACGATCCCCCCGACGGCGGGCCACGAACCATCGGTCACCGCAGTCCCGCCGATAATCGGGGACTGGACGGCGGCTGTCTCGCCGGACACGAATTCACAGGAAGCAAGAAGCAACAGCGCAGCCACGGGAAAGAGCGTATTGCGGATGGACATTTTTTCACAACCTGAAGGAAGTTCGAAAGATACAGCCGGTCGGATTATAGGCAGATAGGGCTGGTGTTTCAACCTGGGTTGCGCTTGCGGAATTCGTCCATGAAGCCGACCAGGGTCTCGATATTCGCAACCGTGACCGCGTTGTACATCGACACGCGGATGCCGCCCATCGTGCGGTATCCCTTCAGGCCGACCATGCCCGCCTTCTGGCCTTCGGCAACGAACTGGGCGTCGAGCGTTTCATTCGGCAGGTGGAAATCGACGTTCATGACCGAACGGTCTTCCTTGACCGTGACCCACGGACGATAGTAGTCGGCGTTCGCGTCGATGAAGCCGTAAAGCAGTTCGCCCTTCTTCAGGTTGTTCGCGCGAATGGCGGCAAGACCACCAATCGACTTGTTGTATTCGAGAACGTTCTTCAGCAGGTAAATCGCGAAGGTCGGCGGGGTGTTGAACAGGCTGTTCTTGTCCGCGTGAACCTTGTACTGGAGCATGTTCGGAAGGTCTTCGCGGCACTTCGCCAAGAAGTCCTTGTGCATCACGACCAGAACCAGCCCGGACGGACCCAGGTTCTTCTGGGCGCCGGCATAGAACATCGCGTACTTCTTCACATCGACCGGCGACCACATGATGTCCGATGACATATCCGCGACAAGTGGAACCTTGCCGGTTTCTGGAACGTAATGGTACTGGGTGCCGTAAATTGTGTTGTTGGTGCAGATGTGAACGTACTCGGCGTCGTCGTTAATCCGGTATTCAGACGGCCTGGGAAGCCTGCGAAAATCCTCGGATTCCGTCGATGCGATGGCCCTGACGTTTTCCGCGCCGGCGACCTTGACGGCTTCCTTGTACGCCGATTTCGCCCAGTGACCGGAAATGATGTAATCAGCCTTCTTCCCATTGCCAAGGACGTTCATCGGAAGCATGCCGAACTGCAGGTTCGCGCCGCCCTGCAGGAAAAGAACGACGTAGTCATCGGGAATTCCCATCAATTCCCGCGTAAGGTTAATCGCTTCGGTGTGCACCCTGTCGTAAATCTTGCCCCTGTGGGACATTTCCATGATGGACATCCCGCTGCCTTCGAAGTCCAGCAGTTCGTCACGCGCCTTTTCAAGCGCTGCAAGGGGAAGACCAGCGGGCCCGGCAGAGAAGTTGATTACGCGGTGAACCTTGTCGTTACAGGGAGCCATAAGAACCTCCAAAGACTTTTCAGCCCCGTCGGCGTACAGCCATGAACCGCGGGGAACGGGACTACCCGTCGGTCCGCGTTGATACTAGCCCAGCCTGTTAGTAACTGCCAAGTGGCTTTCGCAGCGATCGGTTCGGCAAGAACCCGAAATTGTTATGGTGGGGGGGGATGTCGCCGATGCTTCACCAAAGGCGGACGCCCGATTCCGGTCAGCGTTCTGAAGGCTTGATGAATCCGAACCGGATGCACGTGTCGATCCACGGGAAGATGTAAAGGTCGGCAGGGCTGTCGTACTTGTGCAGGGCGACGTCGTCCCGGGTCATGCCCTGGGCAGCCTCTTCGTGGACGGGCCCCCAGTGATGCATCCGGATGGCGGCGCTTCCCATGTCGCAGGATTCAAGGACGGCCGTGCGCGCATTGATGACACGAGTTGAATGGCCGACTTCGTCAAGGGTCGCGACCTGGCTGTCGCAATCCTCACCCGGCATCAACCGATTGTGCATCCCGAAAACGTACCGAAGCCCGTCGGGAAGCTCGTTCCAGCCGACGGCGGCTCGAATCGTGGATGTCGGCACGCCAGGCGCGAAAACACCGTCACGATGAAGGTCGATTGCCCTGTCGAAGGTCATCGACCACAGGCCGGCAAGAAGCGCCGTGGAAACGCGGCTGTCCAGAACCCCCCTGCCCGTCTTCAGGAACATTGAAACGAATTCCCTGGAAAAGACGGCCTGGTAATGTTTCAGGGACTTCTCGCCTTCTATCAGCATCCGGGTAAACAACCTGGCGCCGGCCGTTGCGTGAACGGAACCGTTCGCGGCCGAAAATATCATCTGCCGGCAGGCGATCCTGTCGGCCAGCGCGCGAAGTTCGGGGGTGCCCGTCATCATGATATGTTCGGCACGAAGGCAGTTGGCGCAGCCCTGGGAGTATCCAAGCCAGGCCCACGGCCCCTGCACCTGGCGAACCTCCGAAATAATTGCCCTGGCGTTGAATTCAAGCGTCCTGAACAGGCCGGTCGGAACGCGCCTCAATGAAATCCCGCGGGTGCTCAGAAGCCTGTCGAAGGCCGGGGCCATCTCACGCCCGTAGGCGCCGTCGGTAATAACGCCCATCGCCGACACGATGGTCAAATCCCAGTTTCCGTCCTCCTGCCACATCAGAAGCCTTGCAAGGGGATCCGACGCGATGCGGGCGCGGTCATCCGGATACGCCCAAATCGCACCGATTGCCGCATCGACAAGCTGCTGCTGCCTGGCGTGGCCAAGCTGTCCGGTCGGACACGTCGCCGCAATACCGCTGCCGTCAAAATGTGTCAGCCATGGTCTTACATCATCCAGATCCGCCTGGAATCCGCGGACAACCGACGCGACGCGAACGGCCTGTTCGCTGCGTTGCCATATCTGCTTGAACCATGGCTGGTGAAAAGCCCACGGATCGGCCTTCAAAGCCTCTCGGCAGGCCATGAACGCGGAATCCCATGCCGCGATGCAGCGATCCCGTTCGGTGGAGGTCGGACGCGAACGTTCCAGCCACTTGCGCGTTGCCGCATCGGCGCTGTCAATCAGCTCGCCAGCGACCCGGGTCGATGTTTCGATAGCGGCTTTATAGACGCGCGGCTTCCTTGGAGGTTCGGCCGCCTCGCGAAGACGGTTCTTCACCGCGCGATAGCCGGCCGACTTCTGCATCACCCGGACTGCAAGCTCGTCCAGCGCCTGGAAGTAGCTCTGGCGGGCACGGCGGCCGCCTGCCTGGTAGTCCTCGAAGCGAGGCGCCTTCAGCCCGGTCTTCTGCTCAAAGAAGGCCACGGGGTCGAAGGAGTCTTTCAATCGTCCCTGCTCGTGCCGGAAGAATGCCATCAGGTGGATGGCCATCGTCATCGGAACATCGCGGGCCATCTCGCTGAACACGGCCGCAAGGAAGTCCCCATCCTTCTGCTTCAGGAACTCGATGGCCAGGCGGTTGTTCAACTGCGTCTGGACGCCCTGAACCTGCGAACCGAGGCCGATTTCCAGGATTTCGGCGATGTCTCGGGGGCCAAGCGGCGCCGGTGGTGGTACTTCAGCCCCCGGGCCGTCAATACCCGGGATCGGCCCTATTATGTCGCCAAGGAATCCGGCAATGACGGAGGCGCGTGGGACGATGTACATGTTCGCGAGTTCGCCGGGGTTGACCGCCCTGCTGATGGCCCTCTTGGCGGACAGGGCGTACTGAAGCATGGCGCGTTCCTGGTTGAAAGCAGTCCCCTTCATCCCGGAAAGCACGTATTCAAGCTGCTCGATGAACATCATCGGGGCCAGGCGGACGACCGTCTCGACCTTATCCTGGGCCGGCTCGCCACCGGAAAACCACTTATAAAGGGTTGATGCGGCAGGTATGTCCCTGATGGCGGCGGCCACGGAAGGATCATCCGAAACCGGCGGAAGGTTGACCGGGACGGCACGATTGTAATGATCGACCGGGGTCGTAAGAATCCCTATCCAGGAAACAATCAGGTCGAATTCGTAAGTGTCGGTGATGTCCGGGCGGTGACGGATCATCAGCATGCGCGCCGCCTTGTCGTCGAAACCCTGGCCGTCGCCAAGGGATGACAGCAAAGGCCGCAGTTCGTCAGAAATTGACTCGTCGCCGACGATGATGCGTGAAACCAGCCTGGAAAGGACCGCCATGTCCAGCAGATCCCCGGGCTTTGCGACGCCGACGGCCCTTGCGTGGCTTCGAACCCCGATAATCCAGTCCCGAACCGCGACGAGCCGATCCGCCACCGGACGGTTGAACAGTGCCGCTAGTTGCGCCAGCGAATCAAGTGAACCGTAAACCAGTTCATCGTCATCGAGCAGTTCCAGAATCGTCCCGGCATTGTTGAAGGGACTGGCCAGCGCCTTCAGAAGATCGGGGCGCACAAGCGACCCTTCGTTCCCCGCAAGACTGATTCGGCCGCCCGGACTGACCCGCACCGTCTGACGGCCGGTCATCATGCGCAGCGGCAAATCGGACACCTGGCGGCATCGGTCCGAACAGATTTCAATTCTGGGCGTCTCAAGACGCCACTCAAGATCCAGGCCAACATCGCCATCTCCATCCGCGGCGATCACGCCTTCACGGACCGTACCTCCAATCGTTATGGGGGACAGTGCCTTTACCTTGCGCTGGGGATCACGAACCTGCAGGTGGGCAAGCGTCAGCCCAACCTTGCCGCGAGGTGAAAACGAAATGGCCGAGGCCTTCATTGCGGGCATGGCCACGCCGACCCCCAGTTCGGCGGTCACGGTTCCGCTGCCGGATATCTCCAGGCGACCCGGCTCGATATCGAGTTCGGGCACATGGCGAAGGTCGGTCTGAATCTTGAAAGCCGCCGGGAAACAGCCGGAAAGCTGCACGTCGAACCCGGAGCCCGGAACCGCCGTCACGCAGGCCTTCAGATTACCACGCCTGATTGCGCCAAAGAGGTCAATTGTTCCGGCCGGCCCGAAACACTGATCCGGGACACTGAAGACCGATTGAAGAACGAAATCCCGATCAGGAAGTTCAAAAACAGGGTTGCCACTGGCGGAAAATCCAAAATCCACCCGACCACCGGTCTTCAGTTCGTCGATGCGCATGATCATCGCGTTGCCGGACTTCAGAAGCGGATTCCGGCCTTCCAGACGAAGATACGTTACCGGAAGACTTCCCCTGTTTGTCTGGCGCAATGTTCCCCGAACCGCCGTCGGCATGGACAATCCGTCGCGAAACAGGCCGAAAACGGTCAGCCCGGCCTGAAGCTTGAAACTGCGCCGGGAATCCGGCTCGCCGATCGAGAGTTGGGACACGTCGAATACGGCATCATCACCCTCTTTCGCAACCTGGAATGCGGCGTGAATCTTCGCCTGTGACGATCCGGTCCACAGTTCGGCGACAACATCAGAGCGATCGGCCTGGCGCCAGGACGTGCGCAGGGCCGGCAGGGCGACCGTCGCATCGATGGTTCCCTGAAAGGCTCCAAGCATTCCAGCCACATCGAGCATGAGGTTGGAAACTCCGACAGCCTGCTTCTTGAAGGCCCCGCCAACCATAACGTTGCCCTTCAGAAGGTCGGTCAGATTCGAATTGAACCGCGGCAGAAGTATTGATGGAACCTCGATGTCCTCAAATCTGGCCCGGGCGCCGGTATGCGACAGCACGAACGAACCGGTAATGGAAGGAACAAGAATGGGACAATCCGATCCAGCCCAGTCAGGAGCCGGGGCCAGCCTGAAACTGACCGCCGATATCTCCAGCGAGACCGGCTCGCCAAGTCGTGCCGCGAAGGCGCTTCCAAGGCGGTCAAAACCCTTTCTTGCCATGTCGGCGACTTCCGGGACGCGGCCGGCCGCCTGGTCAAAAAGCTTGCGAACGAGGACGAACCTCTCCGATGCGGCGCTGGCTGCTGACTCCAGATCGACTGCAAACCGCCCGGTGACCGCAAGCAGCCTGTTCAGGAACTCCTTCACCTCGATGTTATCGAACAGAGTGTGCGCCCCGCGGACGGCACCGAAAACGTTGCGGATAACCAGGGGACTGTCAAAGCTGACGCTGACCAGGTCAACGACCGAACAGCCTGCCTGGTCGGTGCCGTCGCCCGCCGCCCCGGGGGATCCTTCGGGATCCTGGCCCGCGGCCCCACCGGAAACAGGCGGCCGCGCCCGTCCGGTAACCAGTTCAACGGATGCCGACGAGCCGTCGGCAATGTCGATATCAAGCGAAAAATCACGCGTGAAGCGGACCGCATGCATTCCGGACCGAAGCTTGAACTGTAACCTGATGCTGCTTTCGGACACCTGGTCGCCGGAAAGCTCGCTGAAGTCCCAGTCAACCGGCCAGGGAAACCTTGCTGGCGAGAGCGCGTCAAGCCCCCATGCGCTGGCAAACCTTGAAGTCCTGATCGAAATCGCCGGGCGTGGACTGTCCATGGGATACCTCGCAAAGCGCGTCATCCCGCCAGATCCGGCGGGCAAGCACGAAAACAGGTCGGGATTTTACTACAAAACCGGGATAATTGATGACTGAACGACTGAACCCGGGATATCATCGCGGTCGGTTCGTTCAAAATTACTTGAAGTTACGGATTGATGCAATGCGTCACGATTTCCGCTTTGCGACATTGCTGCTGTGCGCGGCACTTCCGTGTGTGATTGCCTGCGATGACGGACTCGGCCGCTTCAGGCCGCCCAACGGGTGTACCCCGAAGTGCGACGGCCGTTCCTGCGGGACGGACGGATGTCATGGCTCCTGCGGCGAGTGCGATCCCGGGCTTTTCTGCGAGCCGGTTTCAGGCCAGTGCACCGGCGACGGGAAATACCACGTGACCGGCAACCTTTTCATTGAGTACATGTTCGGCGATGTCAGCCTGGGCCGCGTCGTCGTTTCCGGGCCCGACGAAGTTCCCGTACGCGACGTGCTTGTCACAGTCATCGACGATCAGGGAAACATTCTTGGGGCCGGATCGGTCGAAGGCTCGGACGGCAGGTTCTCGGTTCCCGTTCAGGAACCCCTGTCGGGAAGCGAGAAGCTGGTTGTTTCAACGGTCTGGGCCGTTGACGGCCAGGTCGTCATGGCGGTACTTGATTCCTTAAGCGAAGGGCGCGACCCCGGCAAGGCGACATTCGATCCTTTCGTCTGGTACGTCGATGTGCCTGTCGGCGGAAACGTCGGTTCCGTTACCATCGACATCGAGGATGGATCCGGCGCCCTCTTCGTCTTCATGATGAACAAGCTGGCATTCCAGCAGATCGTGAACCCCCTTGTCGGGGGCATCGCGGGTCAGGCGATTCCGCTTGCGGTCATTTTCGGCCCGGCCGACGACTGGTACGTCCGGTGCACCTGCTATCACGGCCTCGAGGAGTCCCATATCGGAACGTCCCAGGGCCCGCGATTGAAGACCATGATATCCATTGTAGATTCGCCGGGCGACGCTTCTTCCTGGGGGTGGTCGGTTCTCTTTCACGAATTCGGCCATTACATACTGGACTCGTATTCCAAGGACAACAGTCCGGGCGGGTATCACTACATCGGTCAGGAACTGATTCCCAAGTTCGCCTTCAGCGAGGGATGGGCCACCTTCACGTCGCTGGTCACCGCGACGCTCTGGTTTGACGATGTGTGGCCGGTCTATTGGGACATCCAGGGCGGGTCGTGGTTTTTCGTCGATTTCAACCAGGGCGTTTACCACACCGCGACCGGCGGCGAGTCGTACATGGTCTTCCCCGATGTGAAAGAATCCACCAACCAGGAGCTTGATGAAAACTGGGTGGCCAGGACGCTGTACATGATCTGGGACGGCTCCGGAACGACGCCGGATCCCGACGCGTCGATGTCGCTTGAAGAAATGGCCGAAACCATTTCGTCGGACATCTTTCTTGAAGGTATTGACTGGCCGCGGGATGCCGACCTTTTCAACTTCCTGGATTCGGCGCTTTGCCTTTACCCGGAAAAGGATCCCGCTCTTGCCGACCGGGTGCTGAAGGAGTTCGGGTATCCTTATCAGGGCAATCCCCGGTGCAGCAAGCAGGACGCCGCATACAGCGGAATACGGGATCTGTCGCCTGGATCGGGGCCTTCCCGACGCGACTGGACTCGGGCGCCGCTGCAAACCGGTGATCGGGTGGGTGTTCCGCGGGCCGGCAGAACTGGGCTTCCGCCGTTCGTGCTTGACGGGGTGACCATCGAGTCCGGCATCAAGGTCGGGCCGGGGCGGCATTAACAGCATGCACGACCAGAGGATCTTTTTTGAATGCGATGAATGCGGGCGGCCGCTGGAATGTCCCCAACCCTGGGCGGGACGCCAGGTCTGCTGCCCGTCCTGCGGCCATTCCGGCACGATCCCGCCGGAAAGCACTGTCGCGGGGCGCCGGGTTCCGCAGGTTACTCCATCCGAGGCGATGAGAAGGCCCGCGGGCGTTGATTCCACCGCCGGCGGCGCAAGGCCGGGCGACATCGTCCTGAGCTCGGCCGACGGGTTCGTGACGGAACATTCCCTGCCGGCCAGATCGGCCCGCCGGCCTGAAAAGCAGACGCTTACATTCCGTCAGTTCTGGGCACGCTACAAGGTCTTCATCGTTGGGGGCATTATTGTCGTCGGCGCCCTTGCATGGTGGGGAAGCTGGAAGTGGTATTACCGCAACTATGTCCGGGCTGAGGCCATCATGAAGAATCGCGGCTATGGCCGCAAGCTGGATCAACCGCTTGTACCGAACCCGGAAATCACCCGCTTGATTGGTCAGGTCGATGTGGCCGAGTCCAGGCAGTTCGCCGCCCCGGAGGATGTCGGACTGACGATGGAACTTGCGGCGGCCTATGACGCTGCCCTGAAGGAAATCGGACACATCCGCGGCCCGCGGGCCGCGGCCATCCTGAACAACGCGGCATGGCTGCTGTCAACCACGCCACACCTGGGGCTTCGCGACCCGGGACGCGCACTGAAGCTGGCGGAAAGCGCGGTCGTGCAGACCTGCCGCAAGAACGCCGGATATCTTGACACGCTTGCCCATGCGCTTGCCGCCAGCGGCAGACCCGCCGAGGCCCTGGAAGTCGCACGCGAGGCGCTTGCCCTTAAGCCGGATGATCAATACCTGAAGGAAAGGGAAAGGGAATTTTCAGACGTGGCTGGCACCGGCCCCGGCCACCCTGCGGACGAATGACCCTTCGAACCGGTTCGTCCCCCGTACGGGCGAATGAAAATTCGCCCGCCCCCAGAAGACCTATTCTTCGTCTTCTTCCAGCTTCGCTTCGGCGATCAGCTTTTCGGTCAGGTTCGGCGGCAGTTCCTCGTAGTGATCAAACACCATCGAGAACGAGCCGCGATCCGACGTCATCGAACGAAGGTCGGACGCGTAGGTCTGACATTCGGACATCGGAACCGTGGCCTTGACAATCTGCTTGCCGTTGGCCGCGTCGCCACCCATGATCCTGCCGCGGCGGCTGCTGATGTCGCCCATGACCGTGCCCTGATACTCCTCGGGCACGACGATGGTCAGCTCCATGATCGGTTCCAGAATGATCGGGGTGCAAAGCTTGAAGGCCGCCTTGAAGCCGCGCGAACCGGCCATTTCGAACGAACGGGCGTCGGAATCGACGTCATGATACTTTCCGTCGATCAGCTTGACCTTGATATCGACGACGGGGTAACCGGCGACAACGCCACGGGTCATGCAATCTTCCATGCCCTTCTTGATCGGCGGAATGAACTGCTTCGGAATCGACCCGCCGAAAATTGCATCCTCGAACTCGAATCCGCTTCCGCGGACGTTCGGTCCCATGTCGATATAGCAGACGCCGAACTGGCCACGACCGCCGGACTGCTTCTTATGCTTTCCTTCGACGTTCTTCGCGGCGCCGCGAATCGTTTCGCGGTACGGAATCCTGGGCAGCTTCAGTTCGACATCGACGTTGAACTTGTTCTTCAGCTTATCGACTGCCGACTGAACGTGAACCTGGCCAAGTCCGCTGACAAGGAATTCCTTCGATTCGTCGTCGCGGGACAGGCGCAGCCCCGGGTCTTCCTCGACGATCTTCTGGATTGCTGCCGAAAGCTTGTCTTCATCGCTGGTGTTCTTCGGCTTGACTGCGAACGAAATGCACGGGGTCGGCAGCGGCGGCAGAACCAGCGTACCCATGCCGTCCTCGGCACCGATCGTGTGGCCGGAATTGGTTTCCTTCAGCTTCACGACGGCGACGATGTCGCCGCATACCGCCTTTTCAACCTGTTCCTGCTTCTTTCCAAGCAGCTTGACAAGGCTGCCGAAGCGCTCCTTGGCGCCGGTGGAAAGATTCACGAACTGGCCATCCTGGGCGATGGAACCGGATGCGACGCGGAAAACGCTGATGCGGCCGGCCTGCAAATCGACGATGCTCTTGAAGACGTAAGCCATGAACTTGCCGTCGGGATCGATGACAAGATCGGTCGTGGCATCGCCCTTCTGAACCTTCAGGCCCTTGCGGTCGAGCGGCGACGGGCCGTGACCTGCAATGACGTTCATCAGGAAATCGACGCCCATGGCCGTTGCCGCGTTGACTGGCAGAACGGGGATGACGCCGGCCTTCTTGAACCCGACCGTCAGTGCGGTGCGAAGATCTTCGGTCGAAAGCTCGCCTTCGCCGAAATACTTTTCCATCAGGTCGTCGTCCTGTTCGGCAAGCTTTTCAACCAGGGGTTCCCTGGCGTCGGAAACGGCGGAAGCCATTGCCGCGGGGACGTCGCCCTTGGCGCCGTTCATCGGATCGGCATACGTGAAGGCGCAATTGTTGACCAGGTCAACGATGCCCTTGAAATTGGATTCATTGCCGGTAGGAAGGGCCATCGGAACGACGGCGTTGCCATAACGGTTCTGAAGGTCGGCCACGATCTTGCCGTAGTCGGCGCGCTCGCGATCGACCTTTGTCACCACGACCATCATCGGAATTTCGTTTTCAAGAAGCAGTTCGATGGCCTTTTCGGTTCCAACCTGCACGCCGTCCACGGCGCTGACCACGATAAGCGCAAGGTCGGTGCCCATCACGGCCATGACCGATTCGGCGGCGAAATTGGTGTCGCCGGGGACATCGACGATGTTAATAAGCTTCTTGTTCCACTGTGCGTATCCGACAGCGGCGGAAATCGAGCTGCGCTTGCGAATTTCTTCGGAATCAAAGTCGAAGTTCGAATTGCCTTCCTGGACGCTGCAAAGCCTGTTGGAAGTCTTTCCCAGATAGACCATCGCTTCAGCCAGCGTAGTCTTGCCAGAGCCCTGATGTCCATACAGACCGACGTTGCGGATTTGTCCAGGTTCAAAGATCTTCATATTTCAATACCTTCAGAAAGACGCCAAAACCAGGTCCGGCGACACCGGGCCACCCAGCGCAAACTTTGCGGGCGCTGTTTTGTATTCGATTCCGGTCGCAGTGTCAATCCAAAGCCGCACGAAAGGATTGATTATCAGGCGCGAAAATCGGTGCGGAATTGCCTGCGATCGTCACTTGACGGCGCCGGGTGCTGTTCTTATTGTTCCCGTGGCCAAAGAATCCGGATTAACCGTGGAAATGCCCGAAGTCACAAACGTCAGGGTCGAAATCGTTGACGGAATTCCCGTGGCGGATCACATTGCCCTGCTGCGCGAGGCCGGCTGGTTCCGGGACGGGGAAGATCCGTCAGCCATGCGACGCCTTCTTGATGGCTCCTTCCTGATCGCCGCGGCCATCGACAGTCAGGGGCGTACCATTGGAATGGGACGGATGATTTCGGACGGGGCCAGCGACGGGTATATCCAGGACGTTGTCGTCCAGGCTTCATCAAGAGGGCTGGGCCTTGGGCGAAGGATTGTCAGTCTGCTGGCCGCCGAGGGCCGACGCAGGGGCCTCGGGTGGATCGGCCTGGTCGCCGCGCCGGGAACCGTTCCATTTTACCGGGCGCTTGGCTTCGAGCCGATGCCGGATCATGTGCCGATGCTGTTGAAGATTCCGGACGGGAATCCACGGTGACCATTTATGAACCTTGCCTTCATGGGGCATGGGGCCGCGAGCCCATCGACCCGAATCGAATTTCACGATTTCAAACTTGATGACCGCCTTTTCCTTGAAAAGTTTTTCAAGGCTGGCGGTGGGCGCCTTTGCGAGTATTCGTTCGCCGTCCAGTATTGCTGGCAGTCCTACAACAAGAGCGTGTGGGCGATTCTTAACGACACGCTGGTCATCAGGTTCGAGACCGGCGGTCAGTTTCGATTCACCTGTCCGGTCGGTTTCGGCGATTCCAGGCGGGCGGTCGATTCATGTCTTGAGTGGCTTGCCAGTGCCGGTTCGCCACCCGCGATCGACTACGTGCCGGATTCCCCCGGGTGCAGTCGTGTTCCGGACGGCCTTGCCGCCCTGCCCGACCCAGATAACAACGATTATATCTATCTGCGCACGGATCTCGCCGAACTTCCCGGAAAGCGATTTGCCCACAAGCGCAATCATATTTCCGCGCTTTCCCGCGATCATCAATGGCGGGTAGTACGCTTGAACGCTGACGATCGCCGGCACGAACTGCTGGACTACGTCCACAAGTGGGCCCTCGATCGCGCCGATGACGCCGGGGATCGCGACTTGCAGCTTGAACTGGACGCTGTCCGGCGTGCCATCGAATTCGCGGTTCCACTTGGATTGGAAGTTTTTGGCCTTGACGTGGACGGCGCGCTCGCGGGCATGGCCATCTGCGACAGAACCCATTCGGACATGGCCACGGTTCATTTCGAAAAGGCCGACGCGGCTGTTCGGGGCGCGTATCAGGCCATCTGCAGCGGCGTTGCTTCCCTTATGCCGCCCGACGTCGTATATATGAACCGGGAACAGGACATGGGCGTCGAGGGTTTGCGGAAGACCAAGAGTTCCTGGCACCCGGTTCTGATTGAGAAGTGCCGGATCCTCCGACCGGCCGTTGATGGTGCCGGCGTGGCCGGTCATGACGCAGGGGCAATTGATGCTGACGTTTGACCAGTTGAAGATTACCCAGGACAACCTGCCCGAAATCTCCCGTCTGGCCGCGTCGCCCGACTCGCCAGCCGAGCGCCGCCTTCTGCTTGCAAGAGCGGCCGTTCCGATGGCCCCCGTCGATGTCGTCACAACGGTTGCATTTCTTACGGACGACCCGGCCGAGCATGTTTCCAAGTCTGCGCGAGAGACCCTTGCCGGCATGCCGTTCGGCGTCCTTGGCGAGGCGTTGAGGTCCTGCACGGCGCCCGAGGTGCTTGATACGGTTGCGCACAGGCTTCCGGCCGATCGCCAGGATCTGTGGGAAGTCATCGTCCAGAACCGGGCGACAGCCGACGAGACGGTTGCCTGGATTGCTTCCAGGGCCGAGGGACACCTGATCGACATCATCGCCAACAACAAGATGCGCGTCCAGCGCAGTTCAAAGATTGTCGAGGCGGTCTATTTCAACCCCGGCGCCCGCATGGGCCTTGTCCTGAACCTGCTTGAAGACGCGGTGCGCCTTGGCGTCGATATTTCCGCGATTCCAGGTTGGGAAGAAATCGTTGAATCGATTCACGGCAAGGAAGCGGTCAAGGCTGCCAAGGCCGGTCTTGGGCTGCCGGTGGTCGAGATCGAGCCGCCCCGGGAAGAACCGTCGGTCGAATCCGATCAGGAAGAGGAACCCAGGGAGCAGGAAGATTCCGAACCACCGGTTTATGAAGTCCCTGATGAGGGCCTTCCGGAATCCGGCGAGGATGCCGCCGGTGTGGATGACGATACGTTCGCCAGGTTCCTGAAGGAACATCTGAACGATTCCTCCCAGGAGGCCGACAAGGACGGGCCGATGGGTGGCAACCTGCTGGCGGAATTGAACAAGATGTCGGTTCCCCAGAAGGTCAGGCTTGCCCTTCTGGGAAGCGAATCCGTCCGACGTGAGCTGATTCGGGATACGCGTCGAATCGTCTATATGTCCGTCCTTAAAAGTCCACGGCTGACTGAAAAGGAGATCGGGGATTTTGCCAAGAACAAGGCGTTGAACGAGGAAATCATCCGCACCATCGCGATCAATCGCGAATGGACGACCAGCTACGCCATCAAGATGGCACTGATTTCGCACCCGAAGTGTCCTGGCCAGCTTGCGGTCAACTTCCTGCGCCTGATGCAGCCCAAGGATGTTAAGGGAATCGCCCGCAGCCACGACGTCCCCGGCTTCGTCGCCCGCGCCGCGAAACAGCTTCTCGACGCCTGGGAACGCGGCAAGCGCCATTGATGATTCTTGATTCCCTCTGCGTCAGGATCCTTTTCCATCCTTTTCAGTTATGCTACATTCAATTGGGTAACCATTAAAGCCTCTTCAGATCCGGTGCTCAGAATGCGATCTGCCATTCCAACTCCAGTAGTGATTCGAATCGTTGTTTTTGCTGCCGTTACCTGGCTCCCGCTGTTCTCCCGTGCTCAGGAAGATATTCGGAAGCCTGTTGTTGCCGTTTTTGAGATTCGAACTGAAGGTTTTACACTGCCTTCTCGAACGAAGGCACTTCTGAATGGCTACCTGTCATCTCGATTGACATCGACTGGCAAATTCACGGTTTCGCCAAGTGCCTCAATTCGGAAGGCCATGATCGAACTCAAAATCGACTCCCAGCAGGAATGTTATGACGACGCTTGTCGAATTGAATTGGGACGGGTCGCGGCTGCCCACAAGTACGTAAGTGGATTGGTGTGGAAGCTCGGGGGGTCATGTACTTTGACCCTGGATTTGTACGACCTGCGGTCAGAAACCATGGATTCATCGATCGAACTCACCGACGTGGCTTGCTCTGACGCTCCCATCAAAGAGGCTTTGGGGAATGCGGTTGAACTTCTTGCCAGGGATTACACAAATTCGACATCCATACCCCTCAAACAGCACATTCTGTCATCAACCAATCCTAAGCCGGTTGGCCCAAAACAACAGAATCGCTTCCTTGGGGATCTGTCGAATGGAAAGATCAGAGTCGAGTGGTTCGGAATGAACATGGGTGGAGGATACCAGAAGTACGGCCGTAGCAACGGTTTGCTTGACTTCCATGCATTTACCGTGAATGGAAGGAACTGGTATTACGGGATTCTGGAGGGTGGCTTCTTTTTGGGCATTGGACATACGGGAGTTGGTGGCCGCGCCGGTTATCAATACATTGCGAAGCATGACTGGGTAATTCGTGCTGGCGGCAAGCTCGGCTGGACGCACTCCGAGGATTGGAAAGAGGATGGATACTTTCATTATCACAATATTGAGATTGCACCACACCTCCAGTTTCTCAAGTTCCTCAAACACGGTTCCGTCGGTCTGGGCGTTGACGTCCTGATTTGGGTTCCCGCGTTAATACACAAGGAATACGAACCCAAAGGAGATCCCATTAATATCGACGGCGGGGTATATTTCTATTTCCGCTGGTCTGCATTCTGATTGCAATGAATTCCTTACGCCACTGCCAGAATTGCATGGGAGCAATGGGTTGAATTTTATCAGCAAGAGGATTTCCGGCGCGATTGGACTTTCCGTGCTGCTTGGATGCCTGCTTCTGGCTCCGGGATGCAGGGGGATCGCCAACGAAAACGATCCCGGCGGGCTGAAGTCGGACTCGGCCACGCCCGAGGACTCGACGGATGGGCCGGATGGCATCAACGGCGTCGATTCCATCGGGATTCCGGATCAGGGGGGCGACCCTGGGGAAGGCATCGGCGGCGGGGACATCTGGGACGGATCGGTTCCGCAAATCGGTGGCGTCGTGTGGGATTTCAGCCTGCCGACCGCCGATGGGGAAGTCTTCACGTTGTCGGAGCACGTGGACGACCTTGTGCTGTTAAGTTCTTTTCCTGCAGCCTACACACAGTTCTGCACAAAGCAGAATGACTTCATACGGGACAACCCCGCCGAGTTTGAATCCAGGGGAGTCCTTCCCGTTGGTCTGACGACGGTCACGGTTGACGTGCTGGCCGGCTGGGTTGATGAACAGAAGTACCAGCACATGCTCCTGTCGGACAGCGCTCCCGAAGGCTTCGTATCAAGGCGGCTCGGACTTTTCAACCAGGACTGGGGGGCAAATTCCAGATCGCTGTTCCTGATCGGCCGGGATGGAACTCTGCTGTATAAAGTCGGTTTCGACCGGTACCAGGAACCCGACTTCCAGGCCCTTTTTGACTTTGTCGATTCACTTAAGTGATTCTGGCGCGTAACCCTTTACATGAATCGTCCCCAACCAATCGTGGGGCGTACAACATGGGGGCTGTTCCCGGCCACCAATTATTGATCCATTCGGCCACCAATAATTGATCCACCCGCAGGGGTTCCCGGTAGAGTTTTCGGACCTATTCGGGGGCCAGGAGGATGTTGCGAGTGGATCAGGTATTGGTGATACGGCACAAGGT
>JAKPTZ010000001.1 GCA_029555025.1 Deltaproteobacteria bacterium | reverse complement strand
GGTGTCATATCCACCCTGGCCCACCCTGCTTCAAATCCATTGCCCGCAACACCAGTTCCCGAATCATTCATCGCAGATCCCCCGGAAAACATGCAGATGCCCGCGGCCCGGCCGCAAGCCGACACAAAGCATACCATCATTCCAACGGATGGATGACGACGGCCTTCACATCAGGTTCGCCCGGACCGCGTGGAAACGCATTCGCTTCAGCCGCGCTTGACACAGGCGGCGGGATGGTAAGAAACTGGCAGCCCGACCGGAGGCTGCATGACTCTCGGAACCAATCATGGCGCGCGCAGGGCCCTTTTCGTATATACCAGCGCCCAGGCCGAGTACCTGGCCGCCGCCCGCCACGCCGAACTGTCGATGAAGAAGGTTCCGCACCTGGGATTTCTTTACCTTGCCGCGGTGCTGAAGGAACACGGAATCGACTGCCAGGTCATGGATCGAACCCTTGACGCCTTCGGACCGGACGAACTGGCCGCGAAGGCCCGCAACGAGGGTCTTGTCTTCGTTGGATTCTATTCGGATTCAATCACGCGCGACGCGGTCTGCCACTGGATTGTAAAACTGCGGGCGGCCGCGCCGGAACTGCCGATACTGGTTGGCGGCGCGGACGCGTATCGACCGGAACCCTACCTGAATGCCGGGGCCACGATGGTCTGTACAGGCGAAGGCGAGGAAGCAATCGTCGAGATGATCCGGGCAATCGACGGCGAACTGGATCCCCGGGAAATCGACGGCATCGCCTTTTCGGTTGACGGAAGCATCGTTATAAACCCTGCGCGGCAGCCGATAGCCGATCTTGACTCGATTCCATTTCCACGAAGGGACATCATCGACATCGACAGGTACCACGACTGGCGCGTACTCGGGATGCGCAAGCCGTACACGACCATGATCACTTCCCGCGGCTGCCACAGGCGTTGCACCTTCTGCAGCGTTCCTTTCGTTTCCGGCAGGACGGTCCGCCTTCGCTCGGCCGCGAACGTGCTTTGCGAAATCGACGAACTGGTGCGCGATTTCGGCATCAGGTACATCACCTTCAAGGACGATTACTTCGCGGTCGATCCCGACTGGGAAAGGGAATTCTGCGAAGGATTGATTGAACGCGGATACGACCTGAAATGGACGTGCCAGACCCACCCTTCGGTATTCGAAAAGGATCGCGGGCAGCGCCTTGAACGCTTCCGCAGGGCCGGGTGCGATTTGCTTATCTTCGGCCTGCAATCAACCGATCCGGACATTCTTAAAGCCATCCGAAGATCCCCGCGGGAACCGGAAATCGTCGCCGCCAACGTGGCGGCTGCCAGGAAGATCGGGCTCCAGACCGTCGTCGAATTCATCTGCGGCCTTCCGGGGTGGAGCCGCGCCACCCTTGAGGCCGACGTCAGGTTCGCATTGAAGGTTCGCCCCCAGTACGCGGCCTTTTATCCGCTGATGCGGCTGGACCCCAGCGAGCTGTTTGAACAGTTTGGCATCGACGGTGACATGTGCGGACTTTCCAACCGGGAACTCAACAGGCTTGGCGCCTGGGCATACCGAAGATTCTACCTGGATCCCCGTATCCTGTTTCCCACGGTATGGTTCGTCCTTAAGGATAATCCGCTCTGGATCCGGCACGGACTCGGCTTCCTGGCCGGCCAGTTGTTCCCGTGGTTCAGGCCCGCGGGCCGCCTTGCCAAGGTCAGGTAAAACTGATACATTCCCCGCGCCTTTTGGAATCTGACACGGTTCGCCGCTGCAAGGAGTCATTTGATGAAAGTTGATCACGAAGATCTTGGAAAGCTTACACACCGCATCACCGTCGCCATCGACAAGGAAGGGTTTGACAAGGAAAGGCGCAGGCTGGCCCGCAAGTACGCCGCCCAGGTCCGCGTTCCCGGTTTCAGGCCCGGCATGGCGCCGATGCACCTTGTGCTGGCCCAGCTTGGTCCGCGCATTGAATACGAAGTGCGCGAGAACCTGATCTCACAGACGTTCGGGGACGCCATTGACCAGTTCAAGCTGAAGGCATCGACCGAACCGAAGTTCGACCTTGTGCGCGACGAAGAGAACGCACTCGAATACACCGCTGAAATCGAGGTCTTCCCGGAAGTCGATGTGAAGGACTACCTGGAAGTCGAAGTGGCGGGGCCGTTCGCTCCCGAAGTGACCGAAGCCCAGATCATGGAACGCATCGACGGTCTTCGCAAATCCCTGTCCCGCTTCGAGGACAAGGGTGAAGGTTGCGTCGTCGAGGAAGGCGACATGGCCGAAACCCAGGTGACCCTGTCGCTGGTTTCCGACGGCACGGTTATCAAGGATGCCCACTCGTCCAGGATCATGGGCGGGACGGACGACGAACCTGTCGAAGGTATCGGACGCCAGATTCTTGGCCTGGCCGCCGGCGAGGAAAAGACCGTCCAGGGAAGGATTGGCCGAATCACCGCCCGCGGGCAGAAGATGGATCCCGATCAGGCCGGGGACGTGCGCGCAGTTGTGAAGATCGAAAAGATCCGCGCCCGGAAGATGCCCGAACTGGACAACGAATTCGTCAAGAAGCATGCGGATGTTGAGACTGTCGAGGAATTCCATGCCCTGCTGAAGAAGCAGCTTGAAGAGCAGCGGGATTCAAAGCTGAAGGAAGAGACCGAAGAACTCATCCTTTCCAGGATCTGTGAAAACAACCCCTTTGAAATCGGCGAGCGGACCATTGAGCGCCTGGCCGACATGGCGGAAAAGGAAGCCCGTGACAGGGTTCTTCAGCAGATTCCGGAAGAAAAACGCGCCGAACTCGCAAAGGATTTCGACCTTGGCGTTCCGCGGGAAAAGTCTCTCGAGGAAGCCCGCCGCAACCTGACCCGGTCAATCATCCTTGAAGCGATTGCCGACAAGGAAGGAATCCAGGTCACGGAAGCGGATATTGAGGCCAAACTGCAGGAAACGGCCGACGCCTATGGAATGCCGTTGCCGAAGATCAAGGCGATTTTCGGCCAGGAAAGGCTTGAACAGCTTGGCAGGCAGCTTCGGGTCGGCAAGACACTGGATCTGCTGACCAGGCATGCCGTTGTGACCCCGGGTGCCGAAGGCGCGGTTCAGGCCGCCGCGGCCCCCACTGCCGAGGACAAGCCGGCCAGGAAGGCGACCAGGGCGAAGAAGACGGCCGAAAAGCAGGATCCGGTTGAAGAAACCGCGGCACCGGCCGAGGATGCGGCGCCCGAGGCGGCGAAGAAGCCGGCAAGGAAGCCCGCGGCGAAAAAGGCTGCCGCCCCGAAGCAGGACTGACGCCGGAAGGCGTGCCACGGCGACGCAACGCAAGGAGTATCCAATGTGGTGGGTTCCCACGGTAATCGAGCATACGGCCCGCGGCGAACGTGAATGGACCGTATTTTCCCGGCTCCTGAAGGACAGGATCATCTTCCTTGGCTGGGAAATCGACGACAACCTGGCAAGCGTTGTCATCGCCCAGCTTCTTTACCTTGAGTCAGAGGACCCGGACAAGGACATCTATCTTTACATCAACTCGCCCGGTGGGAACGTCAACTCCACGCTGGCGGTCTATGACACGATGCAGTACGTCAGGTGCCCGATTTCGACGATCTGCATCGGCCAGGCCTCCAGCATGAGCGCCCTTCTCCTTGCCGCCGGCACGCCAGGCAAGCGTCGGGCCCTGCCCCATTCGCGGATACTGCTGCACCAGCCGCTCGGTTCATTCTCGGGCCAGGCGACCGATGTGGATATACGCACAAGGGAAATATTGTTTTTGAAGAATCAGGTGGTTAAACTGCTGTCGAACCATTCGGGACGAAGCGTTGAACAAATCCTGAAGGATTCCGACCGCGAAAGGTTCCTGAGTCCGGAAGAGGCCAGGGAATACGGCCTGATCGACGAAGTCATCGATCAAAACAGTGTTCCAGGCGGTGTTTCGGGGACGAAACATCCTTGATTTTTTTGTCTTTCATGGAGTCCCAGATGAAGAAGCTCGTGTTGGTGCTGACAGTTGCCATGTCCCTTGTCGCGTTTACCGCCTGCAAGGAAAAGTTCCCGACCCCCGGTGATTCATTCAAGGCATGGATGACCGCAATCGAAAAGTGCGATGTCGCCGGCATCAAGGGTGGCCTCACCGCGGAAAGCGTCGAGCAGCTTACCCAGATTTCCGAGCAGCTCAAGAACTTCGCCCAGAAGCCGGAAGGCCAGGCCGAAGACTTCGACATCTTCAAGGAGATGTGCAAGGGCTTCAGCAAGGCCGGCGGAATGGAAGTCATTTCCGAGACCGTGAGCCCGGACAACAAGGATGAGGCGCGCGTCGTCTATAAGACCAACGGCAAGGAAAACAGCGCACCGATGGTTCGGACCGAAAAGGGCTGGGCGATCGACATGGCCCGCATGATGAAGGAAGCCATGCAGGCCCAGATGGAAAAGATGAAGGCCATGGCGCCGCCGCCCGCCCCGGAAGGCGCCCCGGCTGCTGAAGGTGCCGCACCGGCTCCAGAAGCTGCTCCGGCCGCCGAAGGTGCCGCACCGGCTCCAGAAGCTGCTCCGGCCGCCGAAGCCCCTGCCCCGGCACCGGCCGCTGAAGCCGCACCGGCCACCCAGAACTGATTAACCTCGGAACGACCACACAACTTCGCTGAAGCTTCGACGTGATTTAGGACGGGCGAATTTTCATTCGCCCCTACCGATCGTGGGGCGGATCGGGCCGGCCAATAAGTGCTCCGGTGAGGCCCCTCGAACCGGACACTTCATGGCCGGCCACAGGCACGACTGCGTCATTCATCGAGCGTGGAATCACGGATCGTGGGGCGGATGGAATGTGCTCGACCGCGGCGGGCGAATTTTCATTCGCCCTTACCTTGTGGATGGGATCATTTCTGCTCTTCAATCTCGGCGTCGATGACTTCGCCTTCGGGGGCGCCGGACTGGGATTCGGCGCCGGGGGCGGCACCGGGCTGCGAACTTGCGGCGGCGTACATCTTTTCGGCCATCTTGTGCGACGCCGCGGTGACATCGTCAATCGCCTTCCGGATTGCTTCCTGATCGTTGCCCTTCAGGGCTTCCCTGGCCCTCTCGATTTCGCGCTCGACCTCGGCCAGTTCACCGACGGGAATCTTCTCGCGGTTGTCCTTGATCAGCTTCTCGGTCTGATAGACCATGGTGTCCAGCTTGTTCCTGGTCTCGATTTCCTCGCGCCGGCGCTTGTCCTCGGCCTCGTTCTTCGCCGCGTCGTCAACCATCCGATTGATGTCGTTTTCGGTCAGGCCTGAAGATGCCGTGACGGTGATCTTCTGCTCGCGGCTGGTCGCCTTGTCCTTTGCCGAAACGTTCAGGATGCCGTTCGCATCGATATCAAAAGTAACCTCGACCTGTGGAATTCCCCGCGGCGCGGGCGGAATCCCGTCCAGAATGAACTTGCCCAGCGTCCGGTTCCCGGCGGCCATCTCGCGCTCGCCCTGAAGGACGTGGATTTCGACGCTTGTCTGGCCATCGGCCGCGGTCGAGAACGTCTCCTGCTTCCTGGTCGGAATCGTGGTGTTGCGCTCGATGAGCCTGGTCATCACGCCGCCCAGGGTCTCGATCCCCAGGCTCAGCGGGGTTACGTCCAGCAGCAGCATGTCCTTCACTTCGCCCGTAAGCACGGCGCCCTGGATGGCGGCCCCGACGGCCACGACCTCGTCCGGGTTGACGCTGCGGTTCGGCTCGCGGCCGAAGAATTCCTTCACCCTCTGCTGAACAAGCGGAATCCTGGTGGAACCGCCGACCAGGACGACTTCATCGATGTCGGAAGCCTTCAGTCCGGCGTCGGCAAGCGCCTTGCGGCACGGTTCAATCGAACGCTCGACCAGATCAAGCATCAACTGCTCGAGCTTGGCGCGGGAAACGCGGATGTTCATGTGACGGGGACCGCTGGCGTCGGCGGTAAGGAACGGCAGGCTGACTTCCGTTTCCATCATCGACGAAAGCTCGATCTTGGCCTTTTCCGCGGCGTCCTTCAGGCGCTGCAGCACCATCTTGTCCTTGCTGACGTCGATGCCGGATTCCTTCTTGAACTCCTCGATCAGGAACTCGATGACCCTCAGGTCGATGTTGTCGCCGCCAAGGTGCGTGTCGCCGTTCGTTGACTTGACCTCGACGACGTTGTCGCCGACTTCCAGAATCGAAATATCGAAGGTACCGCCGCCAAAGTCATAGACGGCGATTGTCTGGTCCTTCTTCTTGTCCATTCCGTACGCAAGCGCCGCCGCTGTCGGCTCGTTGATGATGCGCTTGACTTCAAGTCCAGCAATCCGGCCCGCATCCTTGGTCGCCTGGCGCTGCGAATCGTTGAAGTACGCGGGAACCGTGATGACGGCCGCACTGACCGGACCGCCAAGATAATCCTCGGCGGCCTTCTTCAGCTTCTGAAGAATCCTGGCCGAAACCTCGGGCGGGGTTACATCCTTTCCCTGTGCCAAGACGACGGCCTGATCGTTTTCACCGCGCCGAACGTGGTAAGGCACGAACTTCATTTCCTGATCGACCTCGCCAAAGCGACGGCCCATGAAGCGCTTGATGCTGAATATCGTGTTTTCCGGGTTCGTGATTGCCTGGCGCTTCGCAATCTGGCCGACAAGCACGGCACCCTTGTTGTCGAAAGCAACGACGGACGGTGTTGTACGCCCGCCTTCCTCGTTCTGGATTACCTTGGCTTCCCCAGCTTCCATCACGGCCACGACACTGTTCGTGGTTCCAAGGTCGATACCGATTATCCTTTCCATGTCCGCCTCCAGACGAATCAGAATCCATTGTCACAGGGGCCCGTGGCCCGGTTCGGACAGGAAAATAATCACGCGCGGCAACAAGTCAACCGGGGTCTTGTCAATGTTTCGGACGGGGTTGACGACAGCAGCATCCAATTGACATCCAGGGCCGTTTTTGCGAGTCTTTGCATGTCTTTATTCCAGTGTTCCGGCACTTCATCGACATTTGCCGCCAGACGGGGCCGGGCAACACGGAGGATCCTGCGGATGAACAGACTTATGGGTATTTTCAGAGTTGACGTGCTGGCAATTCTGGCCGTTTCTTTCCTGATGGCCGGGTGCGGCGGAACGCCCCAGGATCAGGACGTCGAAGCCGATGATGGCGGAATCGATATCGTTATCCAGATC
This sequence comes from Deltaproteobacteria bacterium, assembly GCA_029555025.1. GTDB lineage: Bacteria > Myxococcota_A > UBA9042 > DTJE01 > DTJE01 > JAGOFO01. The sequence goes on along the minus strand of JAKPTZ010000001.1, from coordinate 68,350 downwards.
GACACCGGAAATGACCAGGGTGGCCATGACCTTGCGAATCCCGACGTCGGAAGCGACGTGTCCGAGACTTCGACGCCCGACATTCCGGTCGAAATTCCACCGGACGAAGTCCCCCCCCTTGTGGTGGCGACATACCCGATGAACGAGGAAACCGGAATCCCGACCGATTTCGTCGTCCGCGTCACTTTCAGCGAAGACATGCGGGCGGTGTTTCTGAGTGCCGATTTCCTGAAACTTTTCGACGTTTATGGCCAGTCGGTTCCTGGAACCATCGAATACGACGCGACATCGTTCACGGTTTCATTCACGCCTGAATCAACGACCCAGATCCAGTCGCTGGCCCCTTACAGCTTCCGCATCTCCGGAAGCGTCCAGGACCTGGCCGCCAACGAGCTCGGAAGCGACTACACGTTCAGGTTCTCCACCAGGGGCCCGGACGGCATGGACGGATATCGCGAAATCGCGTCCCGATATGCACCAAGGCTGTACCAGGCGACCCAGATTCTTGCGCCACAGTGGGACTACCCGACGTCGGTCAATTTCGACCTTGACTGGAACATGGACAACAACGTTCCATCGCTGGAAGCCGCGCAGAGCCTGCCGATCTGGGTGTATTACGACGTCATCGAGACCTATACCCATTATTTCATAAGGTACATGTACTACTACGCCAGGCACGATGATTCGACATTCGTGTTTGGAAACCAGGTCTCCGGAACCATGGTCGTCGTCCAGAAGGATCCCGAGGAACCGATTGCGGTCGAGACATACTTCGGCAACGGCGGCTTCGAGGATATCCGCAGCTTCGTGACCACCGAGTCCGGTCTGGTCATCGATGACGGAAACGGCAATTACAACGACGGCGATCGCAGGAAATACAACGCAAACTGGGTGTTCCCGAAAGACCAGCTCTTCCCTGGCGGACACTTCCAGAACTACATCACCAGCAAGTCGCACGAATCATGCGCGTGGATTCAGGTCACAAAGGAAGACTCGCTCGATTTCAAGTGCCAGCTCGATTCGGCCATGAAATCGACGCTGAACATCATGCATTTCTCCCACAAGGGAACCGACGCGGAAACGCTGAACACACCGTTCGCGTACAAAAATTCGGAAGGCAGCGACGTGGGGTACGGCTTGCGCCTGGCGATCGAGGACTGGTGGGTAAGGCGCGACCGCATCGACGAGGGTCAGATGTTCGGCGCGACCATCGACTATGTGCCCCCCCAGGGAATGGCCGGATCCGGAATGGTGCTGCCCGGCAACTTCAGGCCGAGTCCGACGGGAACCACGGCAGGCGGCAAGAGCCCCTGGAGATGGGAGTGGGAACCAGCCACGATGAACGCCTATCTCTACTACACGGAATTCTCGGAAGGCACTTTCTTCATCCATCCGGCGTATTACTTCGCGCAAAGACACAGGCTCACGCCGACCGCCGACGCGTCCGGATTCTCGGCATCGTACTGCTATAACCCGTATCTGCAGATTGACAAGCGCGGCACAACCGCCGACTGCTCTTCAATTAACTGATCTCTTCGGGTTCTGGGGGCTTGAACTGATGGCTTACGTGCCTGGCACGCGACTGATGCAAACGTTGCCGCTTCTGTTTCTGGCCTGCGCCGCGTCGATCGGCTGCAGCCAGGAAATCCCGCAGCGCCCTTCCGTCGTCGAACCGATTGAAATCCTGGTGGATTCGCCCGCGTGGAACGGCGTTGGCGACGATGAAATCGTTGCACGCGCCGGCGATGTGGCCATCCCGGCCTGGCGCGTCAGGGAAGCATTTTCCCGGGCGGACGCCGGGGCCGACCCACAGGAAGTCCTTGATTCCGTGCTGGTGGAGGAACTGCTGGCCCGCAAGGCGGTCGATGGACGCGGATTCGTGCCAGAAAGGTCGGTCTTCGAGCGTGCGCTGGCCAGCAGGTATGTCGAAAAAAAGATTGTCCAGGAGTTTCAACCCCAGGACGTGCCGGAAGGCATGCTGAAGGAGATGTTCGCCCTTCCGCAGGTCTGGGCCCGTTTCAATCACGTGGATCTGTACGACGTCCAGGATTATCAATGGATCTGCTGCTCCGACCCGAAATCATGCGACCCGGCGGTGTTCGAGGAATGCATGAACGAGGGCCAGGCGCCGATGGCCGCCGTCAGGCAGATGCTTGAACAGGATCCGCCGGAAGTTGCCGACATGGCGATTTTCGCGCCCGAGTTCAAGAAGCGGGCATATCACCTGACATACCAGGAGTACTCGTTCGCTTTCGACAGGAAGGCCGGCTACCAGAAGGGGCTTACCCACATCGACTCCACCCTTGCCGAAGAAGTCATGAAGCTGTCGCCCGGGCAGTTCACCAGCCCGGTCAGATCCAGATTCGGGTGGCACATCGCCAGGCTTATAAGCCATCTGCCGGAGGCTTCGGGAGACCTGCAGGATCCCGGGGTTCGCCTGGAAATCGCCACATTCTTCATGCAGCGCTTCCGACAGGACCATTTCCTGAACCACCTTGCGAGCCTGATCGGACCGAACAGCCTGAAGCTTCTTCAGATCTACTACGAAAACCGGCCGGCACCGCAGGGAAAGCCCGTGTATGACGTGAAGCTGTTCTACAACGCCCTGCGCGACGCGGCCGCAAGCGAGGCCGAGCAGAAGGAACAGGAACCCCCGCTTCTGTGACCTTGTTCTTGATTCAAAGGTTCATCGCAGCCGCGGCATTTCGCACGGCCTCGTCAACGCTGCCGGAATCCGCCGTTTCGGCCCGGTGCGTCCTGGAAAGCAGCGGAACCAGGGCCACCGCCATCCGCGTGGGACAGTAGGGATTGTTCACCAGCGAATTCTGGACCGTCTCGGACGTAATGAAGCGGGACTCCATCACACCACGAAGAATCTGGGCCTTCTGGGGACGCTTTGTGGTGACCCGCAAGGCCATCACCTCGGTCACGAACGGATTGTCCAGAAGAATCCTTGCCACGGACGGATCCGGATCCTGGGTCAACTGAAGCAACGTGTCCCTGTTGCTCAACCTTGCCTTCGCCTTCCGCACGCCGAGGGGGATGTCCTCCATCGCCCACTGGCCGAATCGACCGCCACCGGCGCGGCAACGTTCATCGTCAATGCCCAGGAATTCAAGCACCGGACGACGCTCCCGGATGGCGGGATAACTGGCAACAAGCCCCATCCGTTCCGCCGACCAGGGTGGGGTCAGCAGGATTTCCCTTACGAAATCAAGCCAGACCTGGCGTGAATCGTCCGCGTCCGTGCGACAGACAAGATATCCGGCCAGGGCCAGTATATCGTCGTCGGACATGGCGGCGATGGCGTTTTTCAGAACCGACCTTCGCATCAGGTGGTCGGGAAACGCCCGCAGGCGGCGGGAAAACTCTGATGGCAGGAAGCCTGGATTGCCGTTGATCACTTCTTCAGATACTTATCCAGCCATTCGTTAACCGTCCGATACCAGAAACGCCTGTTTTTCGGAGTGTTGACGAAATGATCCTCGTCCGGGAAAACGACCAGCCGGGAGTCGATGTTGCGCCGCTTCAAGGCGGTGAACATTGCAAGTGCCTGCTCAAGCGGAACCCTGAAGTCGTTCGCGCCGTGCATGACCAGCATCGGGGTCTTGAAGTCCATCACGTACGACAGCGGCGACCACTTCCGGTATTCTTCGGGCTCGGCCCAGGGCGGCCCGCGGAATTCGTATTCGGGGAACCAGAGCTCGTCGGTCGTCCCGTACATGATTTCCAGATCCGCCGGACCCGCATGCGAAATCAGGCACTTGAACCTGGTGCCGGCCTTCGCCTCCATCCAGTTGGCCATGTACCCGCCATACGAACCACCCATCGCGGCCACGGAACTCCCGTCAATCAGTGAATCCTTTGAAAGGTAATCGACCATTCCCATGATGTCTTCGTACGCGCGTCCGCCCCAGTCGGTCGAGACCTTGTTGACGAAATCCTGCTTGTAGCCAAAGCTTCCGGTCGGATTCGGCATCGCCACTGCATAGCCGTTCCCAGTCAGCCCAAGCGGGGTCCAGCGTGGATGCATCGAATTTTCCCACGCGCCCTGGGGTCCGCCATGAACCATGACGACCAGCGGAACCTTCTTCTTCAAAGCCTTCCCGTCGGCGCCGACCGGTCTGGCCAGGAACCCGTGAACACGCTGCGGGACGCCATCGACCTTCGCGCCGTCCCAGCGAATCTGTTCGATCTCAGGAAGCAGCAGGTTCTTGAGCGCCTCACCGTTTAGATTCGTAAGCTGACGGGCGGCCCCGGTTGCCAGATCCATCGCATACACTTCGGGCGGGGTCGTAATCGTTTCCCTGGTATGGAAAAGGGTCTTCCCGTCGGCCGAAAGAATCAGGTTGCGGTACATGCCGCTGTCGAACATAGGGGTGAAGCCGGTGCGCTTGTTCAGGGAAACGCGATACAGAACCCGGTGACCCTCCCGCGCCACGGTCGCGATAAGCGACTGGCTGTCCGCGGCCCAGACGAAATCCATCACCCAGTTGTCAAGGGCGTCGGTCAGGGAAACGACCTCGCCCCGCTTGCGATCGATGACCTTCAGAAGGATCCGATCCGACTCATAGCCGGGCTTTTCCTGCGAAAGGAAGGCGATGAACTTTCCGTCGGGCGAATAGCGCGGCGCGCGGTCGGAAGCCAGGTTCTTTGCGGTCAGGTTCTTTTCCTTGCCCCCGGTGACTTCAAACAGGTCGTCGTTTGTTGAAAGGTACTTCTTGGGATCCTTCTTGGCGGTATAGCAGACCGACTTTCCATCGGGGGAAATGTCGTAATCCTCGACCCCGCCCCACGGAACCGTCGGAACGTCGAAATCACCGCTTGCCACCGGGTCAACAACGCCAGTTGCAAAATCGAACGCAAACAGGTTGTTGCGCGTGCCGTCCCACCAGGAACTCCATGGCCGGACGTAAAGGTCGTCGTAAACCATGGCGGACGTCACGTCCTTCTTCTGTTCCAGGCGCTTTCTGGTGCATTCGAAGTCGATTCCGCAATCAGGGAAGACCGCCGCCGAAAAATACACCTTGTTCCCGGCCCAGCGCAGCGAGGAAACGCCGATCGGCATTCCAAGCACCAGCCGGCTTTCGCCGCCATCAAGCGGAAGAACGTACAGACCGGCCTTGCCGTCGCGTTCACCGGCAAAGACAATCGACTTGCCATCCGGCGAGACCGCGAAGTCGCCCTTCAGCTTTCCCGAGAAAGTAAGCTGGCGCAGCCTTCCATCGGCACCAAGCAGATACAGATCCTTTGCAAACGAGCGATCGGTTCCCCAGTCCTGGACTCGGAGGATGAAATCACCCGACGGCAGCAGGCTGACATTGTTGATAACCCGGAACTTCATGACGTCGTCAATGGTTACCTGATGCATCTGTTCACCGGCGTTTGCGCCCGAAATCATGACAACCAGGGCTGCCAGGGCCACAACAGCGTTAACGATTACCTTCATTCGAAACCTCCAGGGGAAATCCGCAGGGAACATGGAACGACACAATATAACGCGATCCATCCCAGTCGTGAATATCAGTATTGAATTACGGTGGATCAGTCCTGGACGGGCGGCTTGAGCATCGTCTGCATGTCCGCCGAAACCTTTCGAAGATCATTGACGGAATCGGCCAGGCTCGCGATGGCGGATCTCATTTCAAGAACCGTCTCGTCCGCGGCACCGGCAGCCTTCAGTTCGGAAACAAGACTTCGCGCCAGGCTGGCTGCGTCGATCGATTCCCCGGCCAGATCAACCAGACGATCGGCCAGTCCGATGACTTCCGGAGTCACGATCACGCCGCATGGAACCGCCTTCTCCTGCTCTTCCATCAGGCGCCCGATTCTTTTCAGGTAGCCCTTGTTGGACATCTTCAGTTCTTCTATCTGGCGCAGGGCGGCATCAAGATCGCCCGACGAAGCGGGTTGCGTGGTCGTCCTGGCCTGCTCCAGTTCACTCTTCAGCGACGACACCTCCAGTTCCCTTCTGGAAAGCTCGCCCTTCAACCTGCCGACCTCTGCCTGAAGCGACGAAATCTGCTGCTGGACTGAGCTCGCGGACGAAGAGTTCTCGGTTCTTTCGCGACGCAAATCATCGATTTCCTGCAACAGGTCAGCATTCTCACGTTCAAGCTGGTCGGCCCGATCCGCCATTTCACGGTTTTCCTGGGAAATCAGATCCATTTCCGACTTGACATCGATCAGCGCCGCTTCGGCAATGTCGGCACGCTCGGATGCATCGTAGTAACGCTCTTGGGCCACCTTCAGCGCCTCGGCAATCTGAAGACGATCTGCCCGCTCCAGTTCAAGCGCCTTTTCAAGTTCGACAGTCCGGCCGGAGGACTCCCCTGGCGAAACCGGCTTCGGGGGAACGGCAGTCACTGGCTGAACCGGGCGACCGCCCTGCCCGGGCTGCTGAACCAGGGTGCTGTCGAGTTCGTCGTCGACACGCGGGCCATCGGATGCGACAGACGGGCCTGGATCGCTGGCGGGCCTGGCCACGACCGATCTCTGGACGGATGGCTTCGCGGTGGCTGCCGGCGCGGGCCTTGGTGCCGCTGAAGGCTTCCAGTCGGCCCTGAAGGCTGCCGGAACATTCCTTGGAGCCCTGTCCTGCTGTTCGGGGGCGGGTTGCGCCGCCGGGGCGGGGGCGGCTTTGGCAACTGGAGACGCCACCGGTGCCGGCCTGGGTGCCGGTGCAGGCTGAACCGGAGCCCTGGGTGCCGGTGCCGGCCTGGGTACCGGTGCCTGAGCGACCGGGGGCTTTGGGGCTGGCGCTTGTGCCGGTGCCGGCTGCCGGGCCGCCGCCGGTGCCTGCGCGACCGGGGGCTTTGGGGCCGGCGCTGGTGCCGGCCCGGGGGCTGGAGCCGGCGCCGCCTCCTGCTGACCTTGCACGCCGGTTCCGGGGGCCGCAACAGTCGGACGGGCATGAACTGGATCCCTGGAAGGCGCGACGGCGGCAGAGGCGGAATGCCCCTTCATGTCGCTTGGCTCAAGCTCGAAAAAAACCGGCATGCTGCCGACAAGCATCGAATCGCCGTCCTTGAGCACCAGTTCGCCAACGCGCTGCTTGTTGTAAAATACGCCGTTGGCGCTGTTCAGGTCACGAAGGATGAACTTGCCATCCTGAAAGGTGACCGATGCGTGACGGCGCGAAACGGTGATGTTAGTCGTCACCAGGTCACAGGTTCTGACGCGCCCGATCGTTATCTCCGGGCGATCCGGACCAACGTGAACGAACTGCTCGGCACCGGTCTCGTCCTGGAATTTCAGAAGAGCCACGTCAACACCTCCGGTTACTTATCCTTCCTGACCCTGAAAGCCCGGAAAACCCCGACGAGGCGCTCGCCACCATCGGTTTTCCGTTCAAGCACGCTTCCGGTAACGACATCCTGTCCAAAATCACCGACAAAAGTCAGTGGATAGGAAAGGCTTGCACAATCCGCCGAGCCGGACCGGGACGCGATGACAAATTCAACGTGCCGGTCGCGGCGAACCACCTGACATACCGGCCCGGCAACGACATCTGACTTATCTGTCCGGAATTCCCCGGAGCCGGGCCCCTTTACAAAATCCAGGCTGAAACTGAAATACCCGGCCTCGCCGATTTCACCGGAACCGTCCCATCGGCCGGTGAAGGCGGGGGCGCAGGCGGTTGAAGTCAGCATTGCGACGAGTATCGCGGGTATCAAGCCTCTGGGCATCGGTTCCTCCGCAGAATCAGGTTCATGCCGGATTATTCATCAATTGCTTCGGGAATAGTACTTTCACTGCGTGTTTCAGGCAAGGTGGACAAGCATCGCGGACATGATATCCTGTGACCGCAATTGCTTTGGAGGCTGCCAATGGGAACCGGAATCCGTGATCTTGAGCCAAGGGTTGTTTTTGAAATCTTCGACGATCTGGTTGCGATACCGCGCGGTTCGAAAAAGGAAGAAGCCGCCCGTGAATACTGCCTGGCATGGGCCCGCAGGCACGGCTTCGACGTCAGGGAAGGCGCGGCCGGCAGCATCGCCATATCGGTTCCAGCCACGCCGGGACACGAAAGCGCGCCGATCATCGTCATCCAGGGACATCTGGACATTGTCTGGGAAAAGACGCCGGAAACCGCGATCGACTTCGAGACGGATCCCATTCCGGCCTTTGTTGAAGGGGAATTCATACGCACCCGCGGCACCACGCTTGGCGCCGACAACGGCATTGGCGTCGCCGCCGGAATGGCCGCCGCAATCGACCCGTCATGCGTGCACGGGCCCCTTGAACTGCTGCTGACCGTTGACGAGGAGACCGGCATGGGCGGTGCTTTCGGGCTTGAACCCGATCTTCTTCGAGGCAGGGTGATGCTGAACCTGGACTCGGAAGAAGAAGGCACCATGTACGTTGGTTGCGCCGGCGGCGGCGACACGACGATTACCATGAAGACAACGGCAATACCCCGTCCGGCCGGAACCATGGCATTCAGGATCGGGGTTTCAGGCCTGCGTGGGGGCCACTCCGGCCTTGAGATTCATGCCGGCCGTGGCAACTCGATTCGGCTGCTTGCCAGGATGGCAACCGTGCTCGATCCCATCCATCCGCCGCTTTTCTGCACGATTTCGGGTGGCACCAAGCGAAACGCTATCCCACGGGATGCCGAGGCCTGCGTCTTCATCCCGGAATCAGACGCCGATCACTTCAAATCGGCCGTGGCGACGCTTCAACAGACAGTGAAGATCGAACTTGGGAAGTCGGATCCCGGCGTCAACCTGTCTGTCACCCCGGTTGAATGCGAGTGCCAGGCTATCGCCGAATCGCCCGCAATCTGGAAGATGCTGCTGGCGCTGCCCCATGGCCCGGTAACGATGAGCCAGGCCATCGTCGGCCTGGTTGAAACGTCTTCGAACATGGCCCAGGTCACGACGCTGGATGGCTCTGTCCAGATCCTGTGCAACAGCCGATCGATGGTTGGATCTGCAATGGAAGCGGTCCGTGAATCGATTCGCGCGGTCGCCGGCCTGGCCGGTGCCGACTGCGAACTGATCAATTCCTATCCCGGCTGGCGTCCCGACATGGATTCAAAAGTCCTGAAGACGGCCAGGGCGCTGTGGAAGGAAAGAACCGGCGTCGATCCCCGGGTCACCGCGATTCACGCCGGTCTCGAGTGCGGCGTCATCGGCGAGAAATACCCGGGAATGGACATGATTTCTTTTGGTCCGAACATCACCGGGGCACATTCCCCCGAGGAAACGCTTTCGATTCCATCCACCAGGATTTTCTATGATTTCCTGAAGGCCCTGCTCGAAAGACTTGCCTGAAGACAGCCCACGGTTCGACCGACAGCCCCGTCCCGGGGACTCACTGAAAGGTCATGACAGATCCAGCGCGCACTGCCTGGTTCCATCGACAGTCCGCACTTTGACACCGCTGCCGGCAAGCATGGCCCGGCATGGCTCGGCTCCCTGGCCCCAGACCACGACTTCCGCCGGGGATGTCCTGGAAACAAGCTCAACCATGGAAACGGGTTCAAGGCCCGCATGAAGACGGATCAGTTCGTCGCAGGGCGCGGGCCCGCCGTCCTCGCCCGGTCTGGCAACGCATATCCTCCAGGGAGCGACGATCCTGGACTCGACGGCTCCTTGCGAAAGATGAAGCGGCAGAAGGACGGCCGAACCCGCCGGAATGCGCGAACCAAGACGGGCGCAGAGGCAGGAATCGAATCCGGTCGCCCGCCACACCGCGTTATGCCGGAAACCGTTTTCATGCTGGCGGCAGGGAACTCCGGCAAGTGAAAGCGCCTGGCTGACGGCGATGGCTCCACCAAAGGAGTTGCTCCTGATGACCGGGGTCATGCCGGCCGACAGCGCCGTCGTGACCGACCTGGTAAGCCTTTCCCGAAAGTCGGCGGAAGGCAGGCCGGGCTCCGGGGCCACAACTGCAGCCACAATGTCACAGGCCGGAAGGTGAACCGAACGATCCGGAAGTCCGGCGCAGTACAGAAGCCGCCGGCCGCCATGCTCGACAAGGATTGCCGCGGCCCCCGGCAACGGGGCCGCCGGGAACAGTGTCACGATGATTGATCCGATGCCGGTCGGCCTCGAATAAGGCAGAACCAGCGCGCGGAACTCACGTCTCAGGTTTCGCAACAACGAAGCCGTCGTTTCGGTACACAGCGGCTTCCTTGACCTCCACGCCCCGGGCACCTCGGCGGACGACAGGAAGGAAAGGCCGGCCCCGGGGTGATCAAATCCAAGGATTCCGCCGGATAACTTGAAGCCGCCTTCGAATACCAGTGAGAGTGATTCCATCAGACCGTCCGTCACAGGGGTATTTCCACCCTGAATTCGGTACCTTCATGCTCGTCGCTGGTCACCGAGAGTTTCGCCCCGTAATCGGCGCATATCTGCGCGACGGTGGAAAGGCCAAGCCCTGTTCCACGAGCCTTGGTTGTGTAGAAGGTATCAAATATCCGGCCCAGTTCCTCTGGCGGGATTGCCGGGCCGTCATTGAATATGGTCAGCACGGCGACCGGGGGCGGCGGAGTTTCATTTGAAGACTCTCCGGAGCCGGACTGGCCGGTCTTCAACCCGACCTTGATGGTTCCTATCCCGTTCATGGCCTCAACCGCGTTCTTCATGATGTTCATGACGACGCGTCCAAACCTCTGGGAATCCCCCTTGATAATCACGTCCGGTTCGATGTCGGTGATTATCGAGACGCCCACGGCACCCTCGAACGAACCGGCAAGGCCGGCCTGGTGAAGAACCATCTCCGAGAGATCGAACTTCGACAGGACACCCCTCTTAGGCCTGGCATAATCCAGCAGATCCGTGATCCACTCGTTGAGGTGATCAGTCTCCTTAACCACAATCTCCAGGGCCTGGCGATCTTCCTCACCCACCTGAGGCGACATGGCAACCATCTGGGCCGATGCCGAAATCGCCGCCAGCGGATTGCGGATTTCGTGCGCGACCACGGCCGACAGCTTGCCTATTGTCGCCAGGCGTTCATCTTCCTTCCTCTGGGCCTCCATCTGGCGAATGCCGGTTACGTCCTCGATTCTGATCAAGCGGCCCACCATCATCCACCGACTTGACAGCAGGGGCTTAACGACGACCAGGAAATACGAAGGCGCCTCATCCCCGGACTTTCGAACTATATCGACCTCGCCCTCGATGTCTTCAAGCGGACGATTGAGTTCCGGCAGGATGGACTGAATCGGCTGGCCGACGGCGGCCCGTGCATCAAGACGCAGAAGCTGTGCCGCCGCCCTGTTGAGATGAACCACGGTGCCTTCCAGGGAAACCGTCACCAGCCCGGTGTCAAGGGAAGAAATGATCGTCTCGTGCAGGATGCGCAGATCGGCCAGGTCAATCCGATAGGTTTCGCGCTCGACATCGGACTTGCGAATCTGGGCCATCAAAAAATTGGAAAGCACCCCGACGACGATGAACGCCACAACATTGATCGCGTACGCGTAAAAGACATCCTCGAACCGTCCCGTCGTCAGCATCGTCCCAATCATCGGGGGCGGAACGAGCATTCCGATTTCCCACATGGAAATGATCAGCAGGAACAGTGACGAGATAAGGATGCCTATCAACGCTCCGGTCTTCTGAAGCAACAGTCCGGCAATGATGATCATAAGGGGAAAGAAGAACGTGAAGCCGGATGTCGAACCGCCGGTCGTTGTCACCATGACGGCGGCGAAGGCACTGTCCTGGATGATCTGAATCACCGCGACACTGCGCAGGGCGACCATCGACCGGACGGCAAGGATCAGCGGAAAGTACAGGGATCCAGGAACGATGCAGACAATGGTGAACCACATCAGGAAACCGCGGGCATCTCCATCAAGCGCGACATTCTCGCCAAGCGAGAAGCCAATCGTGGATCCCGCCAGCGCGACAAGCATTGCCAGCCGGATCCACGACAGCCACACCAGGCGTCCCCTGAAGGTGTTGCTGCTGTCGCCGTCGTCCCGATCCATCGACTCAAGCGGAAAGCTGTCCCGAAGGGAAAGAGACCTGAGCAGGTTCCTGATTCGTGACGATTCTGTATGGTCGGGGCGTAGTCGAATCTGGCCGAACATTCGTGCCACCGGGCGCGGGGCGCCTATTGCTTTCTGGAAAGATTGTCCGCCATGCCGAAGATCGGCAGGTACATCGAAATGAGCACGACGCCGACCGATCCGCCGATGACAATCATCAGCAATGGTTCCATGAGTGACGTAAGCGAATCGACGGCGACATCGACCTCGTCGTCGTAGAAGTCGGCGATCTTGGTAAGCATGACGTCCAGTGCGCCGGTCGATTCCCCGACGCCGACCATCTGGACGACCATCGACGGAAAGATCTTCGTTTCACCCAGCGGACCGGCAATATTGTGACCTTCAGCCACCTTGGCGCGGGTGTGCATGATTGCGGCTTCGATATGGACGTTTCCGGCAGATCTTGCAACGACATCAAGCGCTTCCATGATTGGAACACCGGACGATATCAGGGTGCCGAGCGTCCTCGTGAATCGGGCGACCGCCGACTTCCTGATCAGGTCGCCGATTACTGGCAGGCGCAGCGCGACCTTGTCCAGAAAGGAAATGCCGAATTTGGACTTCTTGAACAGAGTGAATCCGACCACCGCACCTGTCGCAATCAGCAGGATGATGATGATGTGGTTGACGAACCATTCCGATGCCGCGACAACCATGGCCGTCAACGCCGGAAGCTCGGCGCCGCCAAGGCTCTTGAACATGCCGGCGAACTGGGGAACGATCTTCCAGAGCATGAAGCCGACGATTACGACGGCGGCCACGGAAACGAATGTCGGATACTTCAGCGCCGCCTGAACCTTCTGCTTCGTCTTCTGGTTCTTTTCCACATATGCGGCAAGCCTGTTCAAGATGGTATCCAGAATACCGCCGACTTCGCCGGCCTGGACAAGCGAAACGAAAAGCGTATCGAAGGCCTTCGGATACTTCTTCATGCCGTCGGCCAGCGTTCCGCCGGTTTCGACGTGTGCCTTGACGCCCATGATGATCTTCTTGAATTCCAGGTCGGGCTCCTGGGTTCCAAGGATGTCCAGGCATTGAACCAGGGGAAGGCCCGCGTCAATCATCGTCGCAAGCTGACGGGTGAAGACGACCAGCGTCTTCATCGGGATGCCGCTGAGCCTGGGAATCGTAATCTCGATTGACGACAGGCTGCGGCTGACCGATACCGGCTCCAGGTTCATCGATCGAAGGCGCTTCCTGGCCTCGTCGGGGCTGGCGGCATCGATTACGCCCTTCTTCCTGATTCCTTCCGCCGATGTCGCTTCCCAGCTGAACTTGGCCATTCAAACCTCCAATGCGGACGTCATCCGTTAAGCATTGCAATCATCTCTTCCAGGTCACCCGCCGTCATCAGGCAGTCATCGCGGGTGATGTATCCTTCCTGGTGAAGACGCAGCAACGACTGGTTCATCGTCTGCATCCCGAACTTCGCCTGTCCCATCTGCATCTGTGAGTATATCTGATGAGCCTTGCCTTCCCGAATAAGATTACGAATGGCGGCATTCGGAATCATCAATTCGACCGCAACCACGCGACCGCCATCAACACGCCGCAGCAACTGCTGGGACATGATTCCCTCGATAACGAACGAAAGCTGGGTTCGAACGCGTTCCTGCTGATCGGCAGGGAAAAGGTCCATCACGCGATGCAGCGTCTGGACGGCGCCGTTGGTATGCAGGGTCGAGAAAACCAGGTGGCCGGTTTCCGAAAGCGTCAACGCGGTTTCCATGGTTTCCCGGTCGCGGATTTCGCCGACAAGGACGACGTCCGGATCCTGTCGCATGATATAACGCAACGCACCGTGGAAGTCCGCCGTGTCCGCGCCGATTTCACGCTGGTTGACAATGCAGTTCTTGTGGCGGTGAAGGAACTCGATCGGATCCTCGATCGTGATGATATGACCGCGGCGCCTCTGGTTGATGGTATCAACCATCGAAGCCAGCGATGTAGATTTGCCGGAACCGGTCGGGCCGGTTACCAGCACAAGGCCGCGCGGTCGATCCAGAACCTGCGCCAGCGCCGGAGGCAGCCCGAGTTCCTCCATCGACAGGATCTTCTGGGGGATCTGTCGGATTGCACCGGCGATACTGCCGCGCTGCATGAAGAAATTCGCCCGGAAACGACTCTTGGTTCGCCACTGGAAGGACAGATCGACTTCGTGCATGTCCTCGAATTTCTGGCGCTGCGCGTCGTTCAGGATGCTGAAGCAGAGGCGCTGCGTGTCGGCCGGGATCAGCGGGGGAACCTTGATCGGATAAAGCGACCCGTCAATCCTCAACTGCGGCGGCGAACCGACGGTGATGTGAAGATCGGACGCATTCTTTTCAACCATCACCTGAAGCAACTGGTTGATGTCAAGACCGGGAACGCCCTGACCACCCTGCCCTGCCGGACCGGCGTTTGTCTGAACTATCTGGGTCGGCGAGCCCTGAACCGGCGCACTCTGTGACGGGGCACTCTGTGACGGGGCACTCTGTGGCTGCGCCTGAACGGTTGGATTCCTGGCCATCCCGGATTCGCCCGTCCTGACCGCCTGCGTGGTGGGATTCCTGGCCATCCCGGAGTCTCCCGCCCTGACCGCCTGCATATTCTGCGTATTGGATCTTCTGCCTTCTTCCATCATCCCATAACCCCGATCGAGCATCAGTCCGCGCGGGTCACGCGCAGGACTTCCTCGATCGTCGCCGTTCCCGCCGCCACCTTGGCCAGGCCGGCCTGACGCAACGTCAGCATCCCCATCTTCATGGCTTCACGCTTCAGTTCAATCGCCGAATATCCCTGCAGGACGTATTCCTTCAATTCGTCGAACATCGGCATGATCTCGTAAAGACCGGACCGACCGCGGTAACCGGTCCCGTTGCAATTCTTGCAGCCCTTGCCCTTCATCGGAACCAGGCCCTCTGCCTGCTCCGGCGAAAAGCCGATGTCGATGAGGACGCTCTTATCGACCGGGAAAGGTTCCTTGCATTCCGGGCAAATCCTGCGTACCAGTCGCTGGGCACAAATCAGGACAAGCGTGGCCGTCAGCAGGAACGGTTCGATACCCATGTTCAGAAGTCGGTTGATGGTCGATGGCGCATCGTTCGTATGCAGGGTCGAAAGCACCAGGTGGCCTGTCAACGCGGCCTTGACCGCGGTTTCGGCCGTTTCGAAGTCTCGAATCTCCCCGACCATGATGATGTCGGGGTCCTGCCGCATGAAGGATCTCAACGCGGATGCAAACGTCAGCCCGATGTCTTCACGCACGTGAACCTGATTGATGCCCGAAATGTTCATTTCAACCGGGTCTTCGGCCGTGGAGATATTCGTGTCGGGCATGTTCAATTCGGAAAGCGCCGAATACAGGGTCGTCGATTTTCCGGATCCCGTCGGACCGGTAACCAGCACCATTCCCCACGGCTGATTGATGGCCTCGCGGAAATGGGCCAGCGGCTTGGCCTCGAAACCGATCGCATCCAGGGACAGCTTCAGGGCGCCCTTATCCAGGATTCGAAGAACAATCTTCTCGCCGAAGAGGCACGGCAGGACCGACACGCGGAAATCGACTTCCTTCTTGTGTCCCATCACCATCCTGATACGGCCGTCCTGGGGCAGACGCCTTTCGGCGATATCCAGTTCGGCCATGATCTTCAGACGGGACGTGATCGCGTTCTTGAACCGCATCGGCGGACGCATTATTTCGTAAAGAACCCCGTCCATCCTGTACCTGACGCGGAAGTCCTTTTCGTAACTCTCGACGTGGATATCGGAAGCCTGGCGCTTGACCGCGTCAACCAGGATCATGTTGACGAGCCTGACAACCGGTGCTTCCTCGGTCGCCTTGGTCAGGTCGGTGACATCGACGGCGTCGGCTTCATCAACCAGGCTGACCTCGTCGTCCTCCTCCTGCATTTCGCGGATGATTCCATCCAGATCCGCCCCTGCCTTCGACTCGCCGTAATACCTCTCGATGGCCGTCTTAATCGCGGTCTCGGAGGCAACCACCGATTCCACGTTCAGGCCTGTAAGAAACTTCAGGTCGTCCATCGCGTAGATGTTGCCGGGGTCGGTCATCGCCACGATGATGGTCGAACCCTGCCTCGCGATTGGCATCAGGCAATGACGCTCCGCCACCTCCCTGGGCACCAGGGAGATCACGTCGTCGATTACCTCGACCTCGTCCAGATTGATCGAAGGAACCCCGTACTGGCGGGAAAGGAAGTTGAGAAGCTGGCTTTCTTCAAGATATCCAAGCCTTGCAAGCGTATATCCCAGATTTTCGCCGTCACCCTGAACCTGCTTGGCCTCGTGGAGCTGATCCACGTTGACCAGTTTCTCGCGCAGCAGGATTTCACCCATCGCGGCGCCGCTGTCAACCTTGACCGGCATGTACTCGCGGCTGCGCGGGGGCTGGGAGGGCGAGTCGGGAATCGGCGGTGGCATCATGAGCTTGCCATTCTTTCCGTTGTCAATCGGCATCTGAAGTCCTCGTTTCACCAGGTAAGCTTGGATGCTGGACATAGTCCGGCGCCGTGTATTCTAACCCTCGACCGGAATCAAGGCAATAAATGGGGATGTGGCCGGACGGGAACTGCAGGACGGCGGGAATCAGGAGCCCTTACTCGGAATCCTTCTGGGTCGAGAAGTCCATCTTCGAAATCTGGTCGTACATGGCAAATCGCGTCGCGACCTCCTTGCGGGCCATATCCATCAGCTTCTCGAAACGATCCGGGTTCGCGGCCTGCACCATCCGGAAGCGGGTCTCGTTCTTCACGAAGTCCCCGACATCGCCGACCGGCGCGGCAGAATCAAGCTGCAACGGACTCAGACCTTCCGCAAGACGCCTGGGATCCCAGCGGAACAGCGGCCAGATGCCGGTGCTGACTGCGGTGGCCTGATGGTCCGGCCCGTCGATCAGCTCGTAACCGTGGGCGATGCAGTGCGAGTAAGCGATGATGATGGACGTTCCCGGCCAGGATTCTGCTTCCTTGAACGCCTTGACGGTCTGGGCATCCTTCGCGCCGATTGCGACCTTCGCCACATAGACGTTGCCATAGGTCATGGCGATCATTGCCAGGTCCTTCTTGGCGGTACCCTTTCCAGCCATCGCGAATTTGGCGGCAGCCCCCAGCGGGGTTGACTTGGACGCCTGTCCGCCGGTGTTGCTGTAAACCTCGGTATCCAGAACCAGGATATTGACGTTCCGGCCCTGGGCCAGGACGTGATCCAGTCCGCCGTAACCGATGTCATAGGCCCATCCGTCACCGCCCAGGATCCACACGCTCTTGTGAACCAGGTAGTCCGCAAGAACCAGCAGGCGGCGGGCTTCCGGTGACTTGTCGTCGGCGAGCTTCGCGCGAAGGCCTTCAACCCGTTCACGCTGCGCGGCGATGTCCGCATCATCCGTCTTGTCGGCGCCCTCGACCAGCGCGGCAACAAGTTCGTCGCCGATCTTCGCCGACAGGAGGCTCAGCAGTTCAAGCGCCTGTTCGCGATGCTTGTCGATCGCCAGCCGGAAGCCGAAACCGAATTCGGCGTTGTCCTCAAACAGGCTGTTGTTCCAGGTCGGTCCGCGCCCGTCGCAATTGACGGTGTACGGGGTCGTGGGCAGGTTGCCGCCGTAGATCGAGCTGCAACCGGTCGCGTTGGCAATCAACGCCCTGTCGCCGAAAAGCTGGGTCAGCAGCTTCACATACGGAGTTTCGCCGCAGCCGGCGCAGGCTCCCGAGAATTCGAACAGTGGTTCCATGAGCTGGCTTCCCTTGACGGTGCCGCCCTTCAGCTTGCTGCGATCGATGTTCGGCAGGCCAAGGAAGAATTCGAAATTCTGCGCCTCGGTGACACGCAGCGGAAGCTGATCGCGCATCATCAATGCCTTTTCGCCTTCCACGGCCTTGTTCTTCCCGGGGCAAATCTTCGCGCACAGGCCGCAGCCGGTGCAGTCCTCGGGCGCAATCTGGATGGTCCACTTGTTGCCCTTGAAGTCCGGGGCCTTGTAGTCGGCGCACTTGAAAGTCGCCGGGGCCTTTTCCAGATGCTCGGCACCATAAACCTTGGCCCTGATTGCGGCGTGCGGGCAGATCAGGCTGCACTTTCCGCACTGAATGCAAAGGGACGGATCCCACACCGGGATTTCCAGGGCGATGTTGCGCTTTTCCCACTTGGTCGTGCCGGTCGGCCAGGTGCCATCGACCGGGAACGCCGAAACCGGCAGGTCCTCGCCGTTGCTGGACATCATCGGGGCAGTCACGTTCTTCACGAAATCCGGGGCCTTCGGATGCACGGCCGGCGGACGCAGGATGCAACTGGTGGCAATTTCCGGAACCTTCACTTCGTGCAGGTTCGCCACCGAATTATCGACGGCAGCAAAGTTCTTTTCGACAATGGCCGGCCCCTTCTTTCCATAGGTCTTCTCAATCGCCTTCTTGATGGCCTTGATGGCATCGTCCTTCGGCAGGACCCCGGAAATCGCGAAGAAGCACGTCTGCATGATCGTGTTGATGCGAACGCCCATGTCGTTTTCGCGGGCGACCTTGTACGCATCGATCACATAGAACTTCAACTGCTTGGCGATGATGTCCTTCTGGACCTCGCATGGCAGGTGCTGCCAGACTTCCTCGGCGGAATAAGGTGCATTCAGAAGGAAGACCGCACCCTTTGCCGCATAGCGCAGCATGTCGTACTTTTCCAGGAAGCTGTACTGGTGGCAGGCGACAAAATTCGCCTTCCTGATCAGGTATGAAGACCGGATCTGGCGCGGCCCGAAGCGCAGGTGCGAAACGGTGATTGCGCCGGCCTTCTTCGAGTCATAGACGAAGTAACCCTGGCCGAAATTGTCGGTATCGCCGGCAATAATCTTGATCGAGTTCTTGTTGGCCCCAACGGTTCCGTCCGATCCCAGGCCGAAGAACACTGAACGCCTGACGTCCTCGGGCTCGATATCGAAGTCCTTGTCAAAATCAAGCGACAGGTTCGTGACATCGTCGTGGATGCCGACGGTGAAACGCGCCCTGGGGCTGACCCTGCCGAGTTCGTCATAGACGGCCTTGATCATGGCCGGGGTGAATTCCTTCGAAGACAGGCCGTAACGACCGGCGACAAGCTTCGGCTCGACGGCCAGCGGGAACTTTCCGGCGGCCCTCGCCCCGTGAATTGCGGTCACGACGTCCATGAAAAGCGGCTCGGCATCGGCGCCAGGTTCCTTGGTCCTGTCAAGAACCGCAATCGACTTCACGGTCTTCGGAATGGCATCGATGAATGCCTGAACCGGGAACGGGCGGTACAGACGCACCTTCAGGACGCCAATCTTCTCGCCGCGCGCCATTGCCCATTCGACGTATTCGTGGACGACGTCGCAACCGGAACCCATCAGGACGATCACCCGTTCGGCATCGGGGGCGCCGAAGTACTCGACCAGGCTGTAACGACGGCCAGTCAGTTCGCCGAAACGATCCATCTCGCCCTGGACGATTTCCGGGCAGGCATCGTAGAAGCGGTTGCACGCCTCGCGGGCCTGGAAGAACGTGTCGGGATTCTGGGCGGTTCCGCGCAGAACCGGACTATCCGGGGTCATGCACCGCGCCCTGTGGGCGGCGACCATCTCGTCCGTGATCATGTGACCCAGGTCTTCGTTCGTAAGCTCTTCAATCTTGGCGACTTCGTGACTGGTCCGGAAACCATCGAAGAAATGCAGGAAAGGCACCCTTGACTTCAGGGTCGCCGCCGCGGAAATAAGAGCAAAGTCGTGGGCTTCCTGAACCGAAGCCGACGAAAGCATCGCGAAACCGGTTCCACGGCAGGACATTACGTCGGAATGATCGCCGAAAATCGAAAGTGCGTGCGTGGCAAGGGTTCTTGCGGACACATGCATCACGAAGGATGTAAGCTCGCCCGCAATCTTGTACATGTTAGGGATCATCAGAAGAAGACCCTGGGATGCCGTGAAAGTGGTCGTCAGGGCACCGGCCTGCAACGCGCCGTGAACCGCGCCTGCAGCGCCGCCCTCGGACTGCATCTCGGTGACCTGGGGAACCGTGCCCCAGATGTTCCTGCGGCCCTGCGCGGACCAGTCGTCAGCCCACTCGCCCATGTTGGACGAAGGCGTAATCGGGTAAATCGCGATAACTTCACTTATGCGATGTGCCACGGATGCCGTTGCTTCATTGCCGTCAATCGTCACCATCTCTCGTCTGGACATCCCGTTTCTCCTGAACTAGTGTGATAAGACTCGCAACACGTCGGATTTCCAACGGTTTCTCTGATCCGGCCAGGCCGGCGGTACCGCCCCGCCAATCGCGGGGAAACTCTAGGCGACGACTGGACAATTGTCAAGGCGGGACGCCGGCGGGAGGGCCGAATTTTGAATGGGCAATTTTCCTTTACACAGGTTATCCTTGCAGCGACTTTTCGTCCCGGCGCGGACGATTTTCAACGACTTGATTCCGGGGGTATTGACATGAAACGGACCGACCTTCTCCGGGGTTCGCTTGCCACGCTTGCCGTGACGGTGGCCCTTGCGTTCCTTTCGGGATGTTCCGGTGAAAAGCCCGATCTGAACGACGGCCTGAAACCGATCGTGACCGACCTTACGTGGTTCAAGGATACCGAAGGGCGGTACCTGAACATTAAAGGCATCAACCTGGGCGGAAACATCAAGGTTCCGGTGGTGCGTTCGACCAGGAACGACGAAACGCCCCAGACTTATTACGGCCACGTCGGCGATCAGATCCAGGCCATGAAGGACGGCGCCGAACTGCCGTTTTCGTACGTTGGAAGGCCTTTCAGCCTGGCCAAGGCGGAAGAGTACTTCAAGCAGATGAAGGATCTTGGCTTCAACTCGGTAAGGCTTCTGTGGCTGTGGGAAACGGTCTATCCGGAAAAGAAGTTCAAGCCCGATCGCGAATACCTCGAATACTTCGAAAAGATTGTCGAACTGGCCGCGAAGTACGACATCTACGTGATGATCAACCTGCATGAAAACCTGTGGAGCAGGACCTTCTACAGCCTTTACAGCAACTGGCCGGTCTGCCAGCAGTGCTGCAACTACAACGCCGACAACTTCGCGATCGACCCCGACGGAAAAGTGACCGACATCGTCTGCACCGATGACCGCAAGGCCGAATGCTGTCCCCAGGGCGATCCGATGAACATGCTGTGGTCGGTTTTCCCGTCAAAGACCCGCAACGAACTGGGCATCCAGGCGTCGGACACGCCCGAGGTGAAGGCAGCCAAGTACCGTGCCGGTTTCAACGACCGCGTAAGCGGCGACGGCGCACCGCTGTGGGCAAGCCAGGTCTGCCTTCCGGAAAAGAACTTCGAATCTCCTTACTGGGGCGTCAGCAAGCTTCTCGGGGCTGCCGTGAACCAGACCGGCGACATCCTCTACATGGATCTGTTCACCATCATCAAGATGATCGCGGCAACCCTTGCCAACCTGGAAGAACCGATGATCACCCACGAAATCGAGGAGCAGATCACCGCCCAGCTCGACAGGATGGAACCCTACCTCCCGCCGACCGCTTTCGGCTCGCAGGACACCTACGACGGGCTGCCCTTCAAGATGTGGGGAATCAACAACGGCGTGTCGCTGCAGACGAACATCTGTTTTGCCGCATTCTACAGCGGGGATGAAGTCTTTCCGAACCGCCGCACGGTTGAATACGGATACTCGGACAGGCTCGATGAAGGACTCGAGATCGAAACCTTCTACACCCCGGAAGAGGCCGATGCCAGGGCCGCCGAGCTGCGGTCGGCGGGATACACCTATGTGAAGGTCAACAACCTGCGCGAATCGCTGCAGGAAGGATTCCGGGGCGCGTGGGAAGAAATCGCCAGGATCGGGAAGAAGTACCCCAACGTAATCGGCTACGACATCCTGAACGAACCTGCCGCGGTCTATGTCCTGATGTCAATCGTCCTGGCATACCTGGAACTTGGGTCGCCGGATCTTGTGGCAAGCCTGCTTGACGGCGTCGTGCTCGACGACGAGGGACTCCCGATGAAGCTGCCCGGCGGCCAGACCATCGGCGAGGTGGCCCAGCAGGTCATCGAGGCCAACCTGGCCATCCTGCCGAAGGACAACACCGACGAAACCCGCAAGATGCTGGGGCTTTACGGCGCCGACCTGATAAAGGTCCTGGGAATGAACATGGCGGTTGACAAGAACTGCCTTGAACCGCTTTACGAATACGTCGGCGAAGGTATCCTGAAGGTCTATTCCGAAGACGAAAAGACACCCCCGGCGAACCGCCTGACATTCTGGCTGGAACCTGCGCACGGCATCGACATGCTGCTCGGCGGCGGGGCCGGCGGCGTCGGCGGACAGTACCAGCAGTACGCAACCACGCCCGACATCCCGGGGGCCCCGGAATTCGAGAAGAAATTCGGTGAAATCAAGTTCGTCTGGTCACCCCACTGGTATCCCGACATCTATCCGATGATCGGCCTGAACATGCCTGAACGCACATTCGCGATGGACGAATACGATTTCAGGGACTACTCGTCGGTGATCAAGGAAAAGGCCGACTGGGCGAAATTCGCATACAACAATATCCCGTTCGTCATGGGCGAATTCGGGACGTACTGGAACTTCCGTTACCTGGAAAACGACGAGGCGTGCGACGAAGAACTGAAGGAATGCCGCCTGGCAAAGGACAAGTTCCTGGATCCCGCCTGCGAACCTGCGAAGTTCAACTGCCCAATCGGTTACATCCAGTCACGTCAGTTCGATTACGAAATCAGCACGCAGATTCTGGACAACTACTACGAGAACTACGAACAGATGATGCACGGGAACATGGTCTGGGTATATACGCCGGATGCGGATCCGAAACTCGGCGATTACTGGGATCACGAGGACTTCTCGCTTGTCGAATTCATACAGAAATCCCGCGAACCGGAAAGGTACGAGAATGCCTTCAAGGCAATACCGGAACGTTACCTGGTCAAGGTTGAACAGCCGGAAGGCGTTGTCGCGCCCAGGGGACACAGGGCCTTCGTCAGGCCGTACGCGCACCTGATCTCGGGCAAGCCGGTAAGCACCCATTTCTATTCGGATCTGCACTACTTCGACCCGGAGAAGGGCGTGCCGAACGCGGAACGCGAGTTCCAGATCGTTTTCAAGAGCAAGGAAACCCATGCTCCAACGGTGATTTTCGTTCCCGAACTTCAGTATCCGGACGGCTTCTATGTGTGGCTTTCCGACGGATACGCACTGTGGGATCGTGAAGACCAGTGGCTCTACTACTTCCCCGACAGGGATGAACCGGGCATTGAGCACACGGTGACCATCAGGCCTCCGCTGCAGGGGCAGAACTCAAGCGACTGGGATTACTTCGTCAACGGCGACTTCGTCGTTGCCGCGGACTGAAGGGGGGATGGAATATGAAACGCACAATAATTGCATCAATCCTGGTTTTCATGTTCAACGTCCCGGCCCTTGCACAGGAACAGGACAAAACCACGGCGGAACCGGTCGCGACGGTCGAGTCTGCCGAAGCACCGGCGCCGGCCAACACCGCGGAAGGCGACGCTCCTTCGGTCGAGCCCGCGGCAGGGCCGGCGGGCGCGATTGAACCGGAGCCGCTTGAGGGTGACCCCATCGATCAGGCGGACGCGGAATCCCAGGACGAGGCTTCCGGGACGGAAGTCGAGCCACCAACCCCGGACGAACTGCTGCCCCCCGAACAGAAAGGTTTCGGCATCGGAAACAAATACGCCAGGTTCATGGGACGCCTGCAAACCATATTCCTCTGGCGCAGCGACTCGGACTTCGACCAGACCCCGCCTCTTTACAACGCGAACGGCCAGGACGTGGGCGTCGTCGGAACATTCCTTGCCCCGATGCTTGTGGTTACCCCGGTCAAGGAACTGAAGATGGTGTTCGAACTGGAAATGGGCCTTAACATCTGGTCCACGCACGATCCGGACAACTACAGCACCAGCCTGCCCGACTGGTTCCGCGTCGGCTTCCGGCAGGCGTATGTGGAAGGTAACTTCGAAAAGCAGAAGATCGGTTTCCGCGTCGGCTATGAAAAGCTCTTCGATCCGACCGGCCTGTTCGTCGGCCACTGGCTCGGGGCCGCAAACTTCTGGACCAGGCAGAAATGGGGCCAGGTCACTTTCACGGTAGCCCAGATGCCGGATCAGACGTACGAAGGAATCGCCTTCGACAGCAACAACTTCAATTCCGACACAATCCTTTACGGGGCCCGCCTGACGATGCCGTTCAACAGGCTGAAGCTTGACGCCGCGATCTGGGGCATTCACGACAGCCAGGTGGTCGGCCGCACGATGGATCTGATGGCCATCACGGCCAACCTGTCCGGCGACTGGCGGTGGATCAAGTTCGGTCTGGATCTTGGCCTTCAGTACGGCACGACTGAAGGAAGGGCCGGCGGCGACAATGAAACGACCCTTGCCTGGGCACTTCAGGCGTACATGAACATGGATCGCAGGCTTCAGGGCGTGAAGGATCTCAACTTCCTTCTCGACCTGAACGTTCTTGCCATCAGCGCCGACGACGACTGGGACGGCAACACGCGCAACGGCGCATGGCTCTACTCGGGAAAGAGCCGCAGCAGGACACTGATCCTGACGGAAGACGAACTCCGCGATCGCGGCGGAAACATCGATGAACTGGTTTCAGACCGAAGGAACGCGGACAAGGGAAAGTTCTGGCTGAACCGCGCCGGCCTTACGGTCGCCGATGTCTCATTCGGGCTTCTTCACAAGAACTTCTTCAAGCCGATGGTCACGATTGGCGCCGGCTGGGCGCTGAACGACCGCAACGCGCTGGGCGCCAATTTCGTGGGCCTGGAAGCCGACCTGCACCTGGAATTCCTGTACAAGAAGTACCTGTCGGTCGATATCGCCGGAACCACTTTCCTTCCGGGCAAGGCCGCCGCGGCCTTCGTCAACAAGGGCCCCTTCCCGGGCGCGGTCGATCCCGTTTATCAGCTTGAAGCTTCCGTTATGTTCTTCTTCTGATTACACGGTTAAGGCCTTCCAGCCAGTTACTTTCACCGCGTAAACGTGTATCATCGGTTCATCCAGAAGACGTGCGGTGCACGGAATGTCTCGATTGGTGTCTGCAACCAGACCGGCCCTGCTTGCCCTCATGACAGCCGGGCTTCTGCTTTGCAGCCGGGATTCGGCCGCACAAAGTGCCCAGGCAGAGCCGCCGGCCGGAAGCGACGCATCAACGCGGGTACTGTTTCTGAACTCCTACCACCAGGGCTACGAGTGGTCCGACTCAATCACGACCGGCATCATGTCGGTCTTTTCGCAGATTGCGCCCAACGTCGGGATATATATTGAGTATCTTGACTCGAAGCACTTCCCTTTCACGGCGGAAAGACAGCAGGCCACCACGAAGGCTCTTCAGGAAAAATTCAAACCCGACTTCTTCGACCTGATCATCACAAGCGACGACAGGGCATTCACCTTCATGAAGGAATCCCGCGACGCGCTGTTCCCGGAAACCCCGGTCGTCTTCACCGGCGTGAACTTCCTTGACGAGGCGGTAACGCCCCTGCCGCCCGGGTTCGCCGGCGTCGTCGAGTCTTTCGACTACAAGGGGATTGCAGCCATGGCCCGGACGCTCTTCCCGGAGCGCCGCAAAGCCTGGATCATCGTTGACAACTCGATCACCGGCGACAATATCGTAAAGGCGGCGGCGGCCTTGTTTCCAATAGACGACCTTTCCGTCGATTTCCTGTCCGGTCGGACGCTTTCGCACGCCGAACTGCTGACTCGCCTCTCGATGATCGGCGATGACAGCATAGTGATCATCGCATCATGGCAACGGGATCGAACCAACCGGTACTTGACGGTGACCGAGGCTTTCGAAAGCATTGTATCCGCGACTTCCGCGCCGGTTTTCGTCGTTCTTCGCACGCCGCCGTCAATCGGCATGGCCGGGGGCTCGGCCGTTTCCGGGATTCATCAGGGTCGAATGGCGGCCAGGATTGCGCTTGAAATCCTTGGCGGCAAGCCGCCTGCCGAAATACCGGTAATGCGCGACAGCGTTCACGACAGGATGTTGAACAAACCGGTTCTTGAAGACCGCTGGAACATCCGTTGGAACGAGTTGCCGCCGGAAATCAGGTCGATACCTGCAACCTTCCCCCTTGAACGAAACTATCATCTTCCGCGTGAACTTGTGCTGACCACCCAGGAAATCGAATTCATCCGGTCAAGACCCGAAATTCACGCCGTTCTTCGCGACGCTCCGCCATTGATGATTCCCGGTTCTCCACCCAGCGGAATGGTCGTCGATCTGCTTACCGAAATCTCGGCGCTGAATGGATTGGCAATTACAATCGATGAACTGAAACACTTTCAGGACGGGAATCCACAGAGCATGGATTCCACGGAAGTTCAAAACCGCGCCGACGGCCGGGGCAATTCCAGGGTCATTCACATCCTGGCGGCAAAGGGCAGTAACCTGGATGAATCCTGGATTCTTACCAGTCCGTACACCCGTCTTCACACGGTCATCTTTTCAAGGGATGATCAGGCCTACATCGGCGGCATTGACTCCCTTGCCGGACTGAAAGCGGGTGTGGTTTCGGGATCGGGCATCGAGGCAATCCTGAAGGACGAACACCCGGACGTCCGGGTAGTGTCCTACCAGTCCGCGCGCGAAGGAATCCTGGCGCTTGAGAATGGGGAGATCGATTCCTGGGTTGGCTTTCTTTCCACAGGGCTCTGGCTGAAGAAGGAACTTGGACTGGCAGGGATTTCTGTCGCCGCCCCGACCGGCCTCCCGCCACAGCCGATAAGCTTTGCGATTCCCAAATCAGAGAAGATTCTTGCCGACATACTTTCCAAGAGCATTCAGGCACTTCCGCCCGATCACGGGGAGATGCTGAAGGACGGCTACATGGATCGCCTGATCATCCGGCAGGGGTGGTCAACCGATTCGGTTCTGAAAATGCTCCTTGCGGTCGCGGTGGCCTTCCTTGTGGTGGTCACCGTTTTTGCCGTCCGAATCAGGGCAAGCCGGCAGGAGACATTCAAGCGCGAGCAGAACCTGCGCGTGACGCTTGACTCGATCGCCGATGCCGTCATCGTGACCGACCCCGGCCTGAATATCACCAGAATGAATCCGGTGGCGGAAGCTCTGACCGGTTGGGGCAGGAATGACGCGATTGGCAGACACGTCGCCGCCGTCATGCGACTTGCCGATCCCGACACGGGCGAACCGATGCCGAATCCGGCCGAGGACGTCATCTGCGGGGCGGCGCCGGAGCAAAGGCGCGCCGATCTGGCAAGCCTCATTTCAAGAGGCAACCGAACCTGCCTTATCGAAAGCAGCGCTTCCGTGGTCGGTGGAAGCGGCGATACATGCCAGGGCACCGTCATCGTCTTCCGCGACGTGACGCAGAAGCAGCTCTTCCAGGACCAGATCCAGCATTCCAGGAAGATGGAGGCCATCGGTCAGCTTGCCGGCGGAGTTGCACACGACTTCAACAACATGCTTGCGGCCATCCAGGGATACGCCGAACTGTTGAACCGTCGCGCGGCGCCGGACAGTCCGGAACAGAAGTTCTGCCAGAACATCTTCAACGCGACCGAGCGTGCCGCCGGACTGACATCGAAGCTTCTGGCTTTCGCCCGGAAGGGAAAGGCTCTCTCGACGCCCATTGACGTGCACGAATCAATCCGCAACGCACTCGGCCTTCTTGAACGAAGCCTGGACAAATCCATAGTCATCACATCGAGACTTGATGCGCAAAACAGCATGGTCGTGGGCGATCCTTCCCAGATACAGTCGGCCATACTCAACCTGTGCATCAACGCTCGCGATGCGATGCCGAATGGCGGACGCCTTGAAGTGTTCACCGACAACCTGGTGCTTTCCGAAATCGACTGCCGGTCAAGCGAATTCAAGATCCTGCCGGGTGAGTATGTCGGGATACACGTCAGGGACACAGGCACTGGGATAGATCCCAAAACCCTTTCACACATCTTCGAACCGTTCTTCACCACCAAGGAAGTCGGTCGGGGAACCGGACTCGGGCTGGCGGCCGTGCACGGTGCAATCGTCGAGCACGGTGGCGCGATAAAGGTCTATACCGAGATCGGCCGTGGAACCCAGTTCAACATCTATCTGCCGGTCAGCCACGATGACGCATACAGACCACCGGAAGAGTATCGCACGACCATTCCACACGAAGGCCTGGTGCTGATTGTCGAGGATGAGTCGATAATCAGTTCAATGGCCGAAACCATGCTGCTTGAGGCGGGCTTCGAGGTGGTGACTGCCGAAAACGGGCGGATCGGAGTCCAGAAATTCCGTGAAAACCTCGATCGGCTTAGGCTGGTAATCATTGACGTGATCATGCCCGAGATGGACGGAATGACTGCATTGAAGGCGATGCGGGAAATCAGCCCGACAATGCCGTTCATCGTCGCTTCCGGTTTCTCATTCGACCACAGGCGGGACGAATTCATAAGGGCCGGCGCAAGATCCTTCCTTGCGAAACCATTCAGAAATTCGGAATTGATCAAGGCTGTTGACGACTGCCTTATGTACTCCGAGCAGATTCCGAGGCAATGATCGCGACCGCTTCGGACCAGAGCGAAAGCGCGCGTGCCCGGCCCTGGAAGATGGCCCCCCTGCCGCCTCCCCTCCCCTGGAGGATCCCGGCAACGGCCGGGCCGACGCGGCGAACGCTTTCATCGGAACCAACAACCATGAACAGCCCTTCGCTCGCGCCGCCGGTAAGCAGAGCAAGCGCTTCCGGACGCGCCTCATGGAACCGCTCGGCAACCTGTCGAAGAAAATCCCCGTCGGCCTCGTCCTGATGATAGACGGCAACCTGACCGGAACCTGCATCCTCAAGCATCCTCTCGACCACCAGGCCGGCGAGCCTTGCGGAAAGCTGGCGAAGGGAGGTGTCGAGATCGCGCCCGGACTTCTTCAGGGCTTCTATCGATGCGATGAAATCCGATGGCCCCGTGGTCAGGGCCGCGCCAATCGCTGATTCCCGCTCGATTGTCTGCTCGAAAATCCGCCTTGCCCTTGAACCGGCCGCATAGAAGACGCGAACTCCACGAGCAAGTTTTTCAGTTCCAAGGATCTTGACGACCTGGATCTGGCCGGTGGATTGAACATGCGTCCCGCCGCAGGTATTAAGGTCGATGCCTTCGATGCCGACCAACCTGAAAGGTCCCTCAAGGCCGTCCGGAAGCAACCTGCTGCGAACGTTCATGGACGACATCTGTTCCCTTGAAACGAATGAAATTGAAACTGGCAGATCATCGAAAACCGCCTGGTTGACGGCTTCTTCAAGTGTCATCAGATCCTGTCTGGACACCGAATCAAGTTCAAATTCAATGTCGGATCGATCCGGATTCATGTGGAATGCGATGGTCTTCCATCCGAACCTGGCCGTCGCGATGGCCGTCATCAAGTGCTGGGCAGTATGCTGCTGCATGAAATCAAGGCGAGCCGCCCAGTTCACCTCGACATCGACAACTCCCGCGACCGGGGCCTGCAGCACATGTTCAACGCCACCATCGGGTCGCATGCGCACATCAAGAATCGGATACCCGGAAACCGTGCCGCAATCGGCTGGCTGGCCACCACCACCCGGATAGACTACCGTTCGATCCAGGACGACATGGAACCGGTCCGGCGCCGTGGCGACGCACTCAATCACCGTGGCCCGCACCGACCTGGCGAAAGAATCTGTCTTGCACAGGATCTCGGTCATGCCTTTGCTCCAGTGCGGTCAATCGGCCGCAAACAGCGCGTTGACAAAATCCTCGGGCTGAAACGATCTCAGGTCGTCAACGGCCTCGCCCACGCCGACGAACCAGATCGGAAGATTCATGTCACGGGCAATGGACACAACGACCCCGCCCCTGGCGGTTCCGTCAAGCTTCGAAAGGCCTATGCCACTGACATTGACCGACTTGAGGAAGACGTCGGCCTGCCTGACGGCGTTCTGGCCCATTGTGGCGTCCAGCATCAGAAGTACCTGGTGCGGGGCGTCCGGAACCGCCTTGCCAAGCACGCGGGCGACCTTCTTCAATTCATCCACGAGGTTGGTATCGGTATGAAGACGACCGGCAGTGTCGGCAATCATGATATCGAAGCCTTCCTCGGTCGCCTTCCTGGCCGCATCGAAAAACAGTGACGACGGATCCTGCCCCGGCCGCCCCACGACCACGTCGATTCCAAGCCTCTCGGCCCAGATTCCAAGCTGGTCGGCCCCGGCGGCGCGATAGGTATCCCCGGCCGCAAGCAATACCTTGCGTCCACGGTTCCTGTACCAGTTGGCAAGCTTCGCGATGTTCGTCGTCTTGCCGGTTCCATTGACGCCGACGACCATGACGACGTTCAGTCCGGGGCGATCAAGCCCGGGCATGCCGTGGGGCTGGGTTCGAATCATGTCGTAAGTGCGATCCTTCAGCCATGCCATGACCTGGGGGGCCAGGGGCCCGCCGGACGGCTGGAAATCGCGGCGCAACCCTTCCGACAACTCCATCGCCGTGGCGACACCCATGTCGGCGGTAAGAAGGGCTTCCTCGGCGGCGGCTATCGTCGCCTCGTCAACGGAAGAGCTACGTCCGAACGCCTCCGAAAGCCGGGCGATGAAACCTTCCGACCTTGTCCGGGAAAGCCCTTCCTGCAACCGGCGAGCGGACGAAATATCGACCCTGAACCTTGACTGCGCCGCAACGGAATCCGCGGCACCCTTCAAGGCCGGAACCTGCTTTTCCGTGTCCGCGGAAGCGCTTCCGGCCCGATCCTGATGCCTGGAGCCCCTCTGGGCCTGTCCAACGGCAGCCGATGCCGATGATTCCGGGGTTCGAGACCGATCGCCGCGCCCCCCGCGCTTGATGGTCATCTCCTGATCGACCAGTTCAAACCTGTCATCTTCATCGTCCGAGTCGCGAGTCCTGGCCGAGGCCGACGGTGACAGCGAACGTCCCTTCTTCTTGCCAGCCATCTTCGCCACGACCGCGACGACAAGGGCAACGAAACCGATTCCAAGGACTATCAGGACGATGATTGACGGGTCAAAAGACTGGCTTTCCATGCGCACTCCTGGAGCATTCGGCGGTCGAAATGCTAGTGTTGACTGAACGGGCCGTCAAGCCCGCGAAGGATCCCTTACCACGACCGTCGCCACCTTGAGGTACTCGCCCTCTGTCCAGGAAGGATTGATCGGGTGATCCCGACCGGCACCCCTGACGTCAAGTACCGAAATCACCCGACCGGCCGAAACGGCTGCGTCCCGAAGCATCTCAAGGAACATGTCGCGACGAACGACTGACGAGCATGAACATGTCACGAGAATCCCGCCGTCCCTCAAAGCCTTCATCGCGGCGACATTAAGACGGGCGTAATGTTTAAGGCCGGACTCCATGGACGACCTTCCCGATGCCAGCTTTGGCGGGTCGCAGACGACCACGTCGTGTTCCCGAGCGCCGGCAAGGAACTTAAGTGCGTCCTGCTCGACAAAGGAAATCCGGTCGTCGAGGCCGTTGATGGCGGCGTTGGCCGCGGCAGCCGCAATTGCATCTGCGGAAGAATCGACCGCAGTAATCTTTTTCGCGCCGGCAGATGCGGCATTCAAGGCAAACCCACCGCTGAAACAGAACAGGTCAAGGACGTCCGCGTCAACACAGAGATCCCTGATGGCGAGCCTGTTTTCCCGTTGGTCGGCATAAAATCCGGTCTTCTGGCCGGCACCCGGCCTTGTCAGGAATCCCAACCCGTTCTCAACCACCTTTATCGGTTCCACGGGGGCCGTCCCTTCGTCTTCGGCCATGATGCATTCCAGTCCGCGGATGCCGCCGACCACCCGGAACAGCACGCTGATTCCAGGCCCGAGTCCAGCTTCAAGACATTCGACAATCAGCCGCCTGAACCGCGACACCCAGAGGGCGGATTCCATCACGACCACGGTTCGCGAAAAGACATCGATGGTCATGCCCGACAGTCCATCGCCTTCACTGTTGAAAAGCCTGTAAACATCGGTGCGATCCGAAGGAATGCCAAAAGCCGCCCTGACCCGGAACGCATCGGCGATCCTTCGCGCGATGATGGCAGCGGCTGTGTCGGGCTCCCCGGGACGGGCAACAATCCGAACCCTGTACGAAGATCCGGGATTGAAAAACCCGCGACCGATCAACTGGCCCATATCATCAAGGACATCGACGAAATCCCCGGGAACGGGTTCTCCCTGCACGCGCGACACCGATCCAGAAAAAACGACCGGACAGCCAAACCAGAAAGGACGCGCCCTTCCCCTGGCAACACTCACGGATGGGTTCGACATTGGATGGCACCCCTGAAATTGGCCTTAACTTGGCTTTCCGCCCGGCGCGATCTTACGATTATCACCATGAAACGGGCAATCACACTGCCGTCGATCATTCTTATCGCCCTTCTTGGCCTTGGTGCGGGCTGCCACGCCGGAACTTCCGGCACCCGGGTTGCCGCCGCATCCGGGCATGGGAAAAGGCACGTCCCGACGGCATCGCTGAATTCCAAACGACCGACCGTCAAGAATTCGGGCGCCTCGCGGACAGGGTCGGCCACAAGCGCGGCGACCGAACGCTGCCGGGAGCTCCTTCCCCTGATAACCAGGGTCGCCAGCGAATTCGACATCGAGACGTCGCTGCTTGTCGGCATCGTTCGAGTGGAATCCAACTTCAG
The DNA here is from genome assembly GCA_029555025.1 of Deltaproteobacteria bacterium. GTDB lineage: Bacteria > Myxococcota_A > UBA9042 > DTJE01 > DTJE01 > JAGOFO01. Next base: position 35,681 of record JAKPTZ010000001.1, on the reverse strand, counting down.
GAACGACGTGAAATCCCCTGTCGGCGCCGTCGGCCTGACCCAGTGCATGCCGGCAACGGCCAGGGCAAAACGTTGCGGGCCGCTTAACGATCCATACGAAAACCTGCGTTGCGGCGCCCGTGTAATCAAGGCCTTCCTGAAATACTACAAGGATTCCATCTACCTGGGGCTTTCCGGGTATAACGCCGGCCACGGAATGCCGGGCAGGGCCAGACAGAATCTGGAGCTTCCCCAGAACGTCGATTACGTCGAAAAGGTGCTTCAGGCATCCGCCAGGTTTGAAGAACGCGGCTGCGACTTCTAGGGTGGAAACGATCGGTCAGTCAACCTTGCGGCCGACGATCTCGCCTGGAATAGCAGTGAACTGAATCCCGATTGACGCCGATTCCATGATGCCGTCCTTGTCGCCATCGATATCGGGAATAACGACCAGGTCAAGCAGCATCATAACGGTTGCCTTGTCAACCGGCAGGTCGGCCCATGTCTCGTCCGGGACGGCCTGCACCGCGTCCGAAATCTGCTGCTTCGGAATCGCGCCGCCCAGGATGCCCTGCATGGACGTGACACGCCCGCCGGACACGGTTACGTTGGCTTCCACCCTGGTGAAATACAGATCCACGTGAAGATTGATTCCTTCAAGCAGCGGAAGGTCGAACGGGAACACGTAATCAAGCCCGCCCGCGGTCAACTTGTTGCCGACGATCTTCGCATTGTTCAAAGTGACCAGCGGCAGACACTCGTCGGTGATCATCATCGGCTCGACAACATAGTCGCAATCCTGGGTCAGGAAGTTGCAGGATTCGTTTGTCGGGGCCAGTTCACCGGAATAGAACGCCAAGGTATAAGGCGTCCCGTCGGTCTTGATCTCCCGGTGTTCAAACAGAAGCGTGATGCTGCCCTCGGCCATGGCGTCCTTGATGCCGTCCTGAGCCGCCTTCATGCCGGCCACGGGACCAAGAGCGTTATCGATGCCACAGCAGCAATCCTCCGCGGGCGCGCAGGTCGTCGGCTTCATATCGAGATCGAGGCCGGAACCGGTCTTTCCGTTGGTCGAAATCGCCATCGTTACGAACTTGGACACCGCCGGATAGAAGGTCGGCTGACAGACACAGCCGGACTCGTCGGCGACGCAGAGGCCGGCCTCGCAGTGATCGTTGACCGAGCAATCGCGACCATCATCACAGGCAGTCCCGGAAAGGATGTCATGCAGGCAGAGACCGCCGTCACAGTAATCGGAAGTGCACTGATTTCCGTCCGAACAGTTCTTCGCCGAGCCGAAGCAATCACCTTCGTCGCAGGAATCGCCGACGGTGCACGGATTCCCGTCGCTGCACGCGGCCGTGTTGTCGTTGTGGAAGCACTCGAACGTATCGGGGTCGCAATCGTCATTGGTGCACGGATTATTGTCGTCGCAAACGGAAACGCCGCCGATGCAGCAGGGATTGGTTGCCAGGTCGTGCCAGCATCCGGTGATGCTGTCGCAACCGTCCTCGGTACACACGTTGCCATCGTCGCAGTTCTGGGGCCGGCCGTTGCACACGCCCTCGAAACAGGAATCCTGGAACGTGCACTCGTCGCCGTCGTCGCAGGCGGCTTCCTCGATCGGGCTGTGCTGGCATCCCTTGACGTCGTCACAGGAATCCAGGGTGCATGAGTTGCCGTCATCGCATGAACTGTCTTCGGGAACGATGCACACGCCCTGGAAGCAGTAGCCTGGCTTGCACTTGTCTTCAAGAACGCATTCCCCGCTGCTGACAGGCGTATTGATGCAGCCGACCGCCGGATTGCAGGAATCCTCGGTGCACGGATCACTGTCATCGCACCCCTTCGGCACAATCGTCGAAGCAACGCATACGCCGTCCACGCAGGTGCCGCCGGGCGAATCCTCGCAACGTCCCAGAGTTACCGTCGGGTCGCACGCGGTTTCGTCGGGTGCCTTTGACCATTCGCTGACACTTGTGCCCGGCTTGCAGACGAAACAGGGATCCTCGGGATCCGCGGCGTCTTTGTCGCGGCAGATTCCGTTGATCAGGCAGGTTCCGGCCTTCATGACGAACAGGCAGTTTCCAAGTCCGTCACATGTGTCATCGGTGCAGGCCCGGCCATCGTCGCAGGTGTAGTGCGTGCCGCCGCCACATTCGCCTGACTCGCCGCATGTCTCGCCCCAGGTGCACGGATTGCCGTCGTCACAGGGATCGCCGGCCAGGCAGTCGCCGTTGTCCGGAAGAACCACAGAATCGCCGGGATTCGTATCAATCCCGTGATCCTGGCCGACATCGACCGGACCATCATCCGGCTGGTTCAGGTCGGGACGAGCCGTGTCCGGCTGGACATCCTGGCCGTTATCGACAGGCTGATTGACATCCTCGTAGCCGACGTCAACGCCGGTGCCCTCGTCGGTTCCCGATTCACCGGGTCCACAGGCCACGAGCATCCCGAATCCGATCATTGAAGCAAAAAGCAGCTTGCGCATCTATATCCTCCGCAAGGGCCCGGAAAGGCCCCGAAAACTACTGAACCGTGCCCGACGCGACGGTGTACGCCCCGGCGCGCAGAACTTCCCTTACCATGATGCTCAACTCGGAACCGGCCGGCACGCCGTCGATGAACGAAGACATGTCGATTGCCGGGATCTCGAATTCGACCAGCGGCGTGACGCCGTCAAGCGTGCCGAGCAGGCTTGGCAGCAGCGTGTCCATGACCAGCCCCTTGATCGTGTCCTCGGCCCCGGAAAGGTTCCCGACCAGACTCGCGATCTCCATGTCGATGAAGTCCGGATAGTTGACCGCAACGCCGAGCATCGTCGAACCGGTCTCGGTCTGACGGGCTATGATGTTGGCCCCGGCCATCAGGCTGACATAAATCTTCATGGTCAGCGGAGCTCCGAACAGTTTCAAGGTCGCGTCCAGCATCACGTCGCCGACGGCAACCTTCAGGATGCCCTGCGAATTGCAGGCCGAAAGGACGGGCGGCAACAGGAAATCGATGTTCGCGACCATGTCGGTGATGCCGTAGTCACCCAGGGAATCGCCAAGCATTTCCGCCGGAATCGGCAGATTGAGTGCGCCACCCCAGTAAAGGGCGAATACCAGTTCGTTCAGCAGATCGTCCTTCAATCCAAGCTCAAGCTGGGGCGAACTGGGACCGACCGGGAACACCGGCTTCGCCTCAAGACCGCCAAGCAGGCAATTGGCACGCCCCAACGAGCCCAGCTTCTCGTGCGTGGTTCCCTTCGGGGCACTGAAGGCGGCCTTCATTCCCAGCGTGCCGCCGGCCGGCGTGAAGACGATGGACGAAAGACCGGAATCAAGGGTAACCGTCATCGGCGAACCGCCGTCGAAAAGCGCTGGAATCTCGAAGGTCTGGTCGATCGCCAGCCCCTCGAGTGCTTCCTGAAGATCCGGAATCAGCCCAGCAATCTGATCCTCGATGGTGTCCTCGATCATGCCGGTCAGCGTGTCTTCAAGGAAGAACATCAGGATGTCTTCAAGGAAGCCCGGGAAGTTATTGATATTGATTGACAACCCGTTGACGCTGGAATTGGTTCCAGTCATGGCGATTACCGGCTTGCCGGTGGCCGGATCGATCGAGATGTTCAGGGTCGAGTTGACCACGATGCTGCTTGCGTTCGCGGTGCCCGAGAAGTTGACGTGGCAGTACTTTCCACTGATGCCGATCTTGATGTTCGGGATTGTCACCTTCATGTAAAGCCCGCCGTTTACCGGCGTCAGATCAACCGCAATCGTTCCGAAGGTGATGCTGTTGATGTTGATTCGATGATCGCCGCACACGAAGCCGTCGTCACCCTCCTCGACCGGGTTCGAAATCATCGACATCAGATCGATGTCATCGACGAAAGTCGAGATAATCGTTGCGACGTCGTCGTAAGTGGAGGTGTCGTTGTCGTCCCAGACCTCGGGGCCAATGAAAAGCACAAGACCGTCGTTTACATTCGAAACCGACGGGTCGGTTTCACTGAACGGGAACCATTCGGTCGAGTAGTAGTACGACTGAACCACGCGATCCTTCATGCCGTTGATGTCTTCGACCTCGACTACCAGGCCGTTGAATCCCTGGTCGGAAGTTCTGGGAGCTGAAAACCTTCCATCGAGTCCAAGGGCGTACTGGTTACCGTTAATGGTCACGAACGGAACCGGGATTCCGTCAAGTCCCAGATCGACATGGCCGGTTACCGTGATGTCCCTGGCGCCGTTGAGCGTGGCGGCCCTTTCCGGGAAGTCGATGACGGCCTGTGGACGGCAGTCGGCGCTGTTGACCAGGCTGTGCTGGCATCCGTCAACCGGGTGGCAGGAATCGGCGGTGCACTGCAAACCATCGTCGCAGTCGTAGTTGTAAGATCCCCGCTGACACGAGCCGTCAACGCATGTTCCCATGCCGGTGCAGACGTTGTTGTCTTCGCACTCGTCATTGTTCGGGACGTTGACGCAGCCTTCGCCAATCACGCAGGCGTCGTCGGTGCAGACGTTGCCGTCATCGCAGAAGAGTTCGCCGACGCCGGGCCGGCAGGTTCCGCCGCCGCACGTGTCGCCAACCGTGCACTCGTTGTTGTCGTCACACTCGAGTTCGTTGTTCGTGTACTCGCAGCCGATGCCTTTCGTGCAGACCTCATCGGTGCAAAGGTTGTTGTCGTCGCAATCCAGGGGCAACTTGCCGGCCAGGCATTCCGAAGCCTGGCAGAAGTCGTTGACGGTACAGGGATCACCGTCGTCGCACGGGCTCGTATTCGGTATCGCCACGCAACCCTTCGACGGCACGCAACCGTCATCGGTACAGATGTTTGAATCGTCGCAGAAAAGCGGTTCCGTTCCCGACGCGCACTCGCCAAGGAAACAGGTATCGCCGACGGTGCACAGGTTGCCGTCGTCGCAACCGGCTTCGTTGTTGATATTCATGCATCCGAACTCCGGGTCGCATGAATCGTCGGTGCAAAGATTACCGTCATCGCACTCGACCGCAGTTCCGCCGCAGACGTTCATCGTGCAGATGTCGTCGAAAGTGCAGCGATTGCCGTCGTCGCACGCGGCACCGTCCGTCGCGTTGTTAAGACAGGTTCCGTTGTCACACACATCCGTCGTGCACGGATTGCCGTCGTCGCAGTCCATGGCGACCCCGACACAGGCGCCCGCATGACATGCGTCGCCGGTCGTGCAGGCGTTCCCGTCGTCGCAGACGCCGGCGTCGTCCGGGAAAAGACGATCGGTTCCCAGGGCGGTGATGCAGGACATGCAGGGTTGTGCCGCCGAGAACTCGCCATCCTCGATGCATTCGCCTTCAACCAGGCACCATCCCGGCTTCAGCTCGTTGGTGCACTCGGTTTCGGAAACACACGAATCATAAGTGCAGGCCAGGTTGTCGCTGCAAGATTCCACGACGATTCCGACGCACGTCTCGCCGTCGGACTGGCACTGATCGTTGATGGTGCACGAATCGCCGTCATCGCACGCCTGGCCGGAAGGACAATCGGGCAGCGCGATATCGGGCCCACCTGTTTCCTGGCCCTGATCCGTTCCGACATCCGGCACGGCCGCGTCACGCCCTGCATCGAAAATGTCTTCAACATCCTCGGGCGAAATGACGTCGTTCCCGGACACGTCTTCCGGCTGAACCAGATCCTGTCCGGGATCGACGGTTCCGCCACAACCCGTGATTGCCGGAATCGCAAGGATCATCGCGGCCAGCATTGAACCAAACGGCACTCTTCTCATCGGTCGTTTCTCCATTCGGCAGGACTTCGGACGTCGAAGCCGTTACTTCACATTGCCAAGAACTATGGTCGCGCCCCTGGAACGATTGACTTCCTTCATGTCGATTTCGATCACCGACCCGGCCGGGAATCCCTCGGCCAGCGAGCTCAAGTCGATGCTTGGAAGCTGGAACGAAGCCAGCGTGTCCCCGGACAGAAGATCAAGAACCATCGGAAGGGCGACCGTCCGGATCAGCGAGCTGATCGTGTCTTCGGCACCGACAAGCCCCCCGGCAATCTGGGCGACTTCAATATCGATGAAAAGCGGCGTCTCGATCTGAATGCCGACCTCTGTTCCGGTCGCGCCCGGCACCAGGACAATGCGGGCCTCGGCGATCAGGCTGGCGTACATCACCATGTCAACCTGGGAGCCGAGCAGCTTCATGCCCGCGTTCACCCTGATATCCCCGGCCTCGAAGAACATCTTGTGTTCCAGATTGCAGTCCGATATCAACGGCGGCAACTGGAAATCGACATTCAGGCTGAGATTGGAAATCCCGAACTCGGAAAGGTCAAAATCGCCGAGCATTTCGGGCCCGACCGGAATCTTCAGTCCATTCGACGCCCAGATTGCGTAAAGGGCCTCGTTAAGGAAATCATCCTTGGCCATCAGCCCCATTTCGTATGTGTGGGGGAACGCGGGAATCCCGGGATCGGTTCCCAGGCAGGCGCCGCGACCGATAGAACCGAGCAGCACCGCCGGCGGCGTCTGGGCGGCATCCGGCAGGACGACCGCGGCAAGACCGATATCGCTGCCTTCGGGCGTGATGGATATCGTGGAAAACTTGCTCTTCATCTGGAGCGTGACCGGCGTCATTCCCGGCAGAAGTTCGGGAACCGGGAATTCCGGGTCAAGGGCCAGATCGGCCACGGCGCCCCTGACCAGTTCGGAAAGCTGGCCGGCTAGCTGGGTCTCGAACTCGTCCTCGATCATGTCGGCAAAGTTGTCTTCGAAGAAGTCGATGATCCAGTTGAAAAGGAAGCCCCAGATGCCATCGACATCGACATCAAGCCCGGAAACCACGACATCCGGATTGGAAATGGTGGCAAGCGGCTTTCCCTGCGGATCGATTGCAAGGTTCAAGTCGGCATTAATCGTTATCGAAGTCGCCGAGGCATCCCCGCTGAAATCGGGACACGCGAAACCGCTTATCGGGACGTCGATATCCACGCTGAACCTGGGGATCACGACCTTGACCTTTATCTTTCCCCAGTCGGGAATCAGGTCAATCGACGGCGTCCCGTATTTCATGTTCTTCAGGTTGACCTTGTAATCGCACCAGCCGAACTCGCCCTTGGTGACCGGATTCTTGATAAGCGTGGAAAGGCTGAGTGTTTTCAGGATGTTGGTCAACAGGGTCGCGATGTCGTCGGCGGTCGCCGTGTTGTTGTCGTCCCAGACCGTCTTGCCCAGGAATATCTTCACGCCGTCGCTGACCATCCCGGCGGCCGGATTGGCGTGACTGACCGGGAACCACGAGTCCGAGTAGTAAAGAGACTGGACGACGTAATCCTTGTATGCCGGCACCGCATTGGCCTGGCCGTACGCAACAATGGGATTCATCCCCTGCTGCAGCGTCATCGTGCTCTGGAATGACCACGGCTTCGTCCTGGGATCGACCCAGACGTCAAGGCCGTTGACGACGACCTTGCTCATGGCCATTTCCGGGCTCGGATAACCGTCTTCCTGGATTGCGTTCGGCGGATACTCGATATGCCCGCGAACCACAATCTGGTCGCCGGTCTTCTTGCTCAGAGTGGATGCGCGGGGTGGATAGTCGATGACAATCTGCGGCCTGCATTCGGGAAGCGGCTTGTGATAGCAGCCGGGCGCGTCACCGGTCGGCAGGCAGTAATCAAGGGTGCAGGAATCATCATCGCCGCAATCGACCGCGGACTCGCCGATGCACACGCCGTCCATGCACGTCGATACGTTCGTGCACACGTTGTCGTCGTCGCAGATATTCAGGTTGTTTTCATACACGCAGCCAATCCCGGCCTCACAGAAGTCGCTGGTGCACTCGTTGCCGTCATCGCAGGCAAGCTGCGTCACGCCGGGATTGCAGACGCCACCGCCGCAGACGTCGTCAAGGGTGCACGGATCCTCGTCATCGCAAGGCACGGTGTTGTTGTCATGAACACATCCGGTACCCTTCTCGCACCTGTCCGTCGTGCAGGGATTCCCATCGTCGCAGTCAAGGACGCCCTTGCCTGGATCGCACGAGCTGGCCTTGCACTTGTCTTCCAGCGTGCACGGGTCGCCATCGTCGCACGGCGCGGTATTCGGGATGTGGACGCAACCGCCTTCACGAACCGGCACGCAGCCGTCGTCGGTGCACTGATTGCCGTCGTCGCAATCCTTCATTCCGTCGCCGGAAAGGCAATTGCCAAGCCAGCAGCGATCCCCGACGCTGCAGATGTTCCCGTCGTCGCACGGTATGTCCAGGAACTCGTGGACACATCCGAAATCGGGATGACAGGCATCCTGGGTGCAGGGATTCTGATCCCAGCAACCGATGGGTGAACCGACGCACTGACCATCGACACAGAGGTCGTTTTCAGTACAAAGGTCTTCGTCGTTGCACATGCCTTCGACGGCCTCGTTGACGCAGGAACCGTTAACGCACATGTCGGCCGTGCATGAGTTGCGATCGCCGCAGTCGCGGGCGTCGGCAATGCAGAAACCTTCATGACACCTGTCGTTGACGGTGCAGGCATCGCCGTCGTCACAGGTCATGTTGTCGTCGGGAAGGAGTTCATCGGTCTTCAGTGCCGTCTGGCAGGATCTGCAAATCACGGCAGGATCGGACTGACCGTCCTCGATGCACTTGCCCGCCACGAAACACCATCCCGGCTTCAATTCATGCGAACAGTCGGTTTCGGTCGTGCATTCGTCGAAAGTGCATTCGATTCCGTCGTCGCAGTCCTCGACCGGCGTCCCGGCGCACTCCTCGTCGTCGTCGCACAGGTCGTCGATCGTGCACGGATCATGGTCGTCGCACGATTCGCCGGGCCGACAAGGTTCCGGCGGCAGACCCTGATCCCGTGAAGAATCAGATTCTTCCCCGTCCAGACCGGTGCCGTCGGGCGAAATCGTGTCCAGGCGGACATCCTGTCCGTTCAGATCCGACCCGATGATGTAATCCGATGCGGTATCTTCCGGAAGTCCGTTGTCGGACGCGGGGTTCGAGCCGCCGCAACCGGAAAGCAACGCGAAAATGACTGCAATGACAAATGCGGTTCCAGTTCTCACCAGAAACCTCCTGAATTTTCAAGATCGGGCAATCGCGACCGCGCCGAAATCGGGAAGGACCAGAATGGCCGCGCCCGCAGGACGGATCACATCGTGCGAATTTTAGGGAAAAATCAGAGCTTAAACAATAGATGAATGCAGGGGATCAGAGGTTTTCAAGAAGTCCGGCCGCGCCCATTCCGCCACCGATGCACATCGACACGATGCTGTACTTCGCCCCAATCCGCTTCATTTCATAAACGGACTGGACCGTCAGCTTCGCGCCAGTGCATCCCAGCGGGTGACCAAAGGCAATGGCACCGCCGTTCGGATTCACCTTGGCAGGATCGACAACGCCCTTGAGCTGGTCGAGCACGGCCAGCGACTGGGCCGCGAACGCCTCGTTCAGTTCATAGAAACCGATGTCGGCATCCGACTTGCCGGTGGCCGCGAACAGCTTCGGAATGGCGTACGCCGGACCAATGCCCATGATTTCCGGGCCACAGCCGGCGACCCTGAAATCGACAAAGCGGGCCATCGGCGTCAGGCCGGACTTCTTCAGAGCGTCCTCGCTCATCAGAAGAACCGCCGCGGCGCCGTCGCTGACCTGTGACGAGTTGCCGGGGGTCACGCTGCCGCCCGTCTTGAACGATGCCCGGAGAGCCCCGAGTGCCTCGACCGTCGAACCTGGCCGTGGTCCTTCATCGACATCGAAGACCACAGGGTCCTTTCCATCGAAGTTGTTAACCAGCAGCGGGACAATCTGTTCCTTCATGCGGCCGTCGGCAAGAGCCACGCCTGCCTTCTGGTGCGAAGCGACGGAAAATTCGTCCTGGCGCTGGCGACTGATCTGATACTTGTCCACCAGATTTTCGGCCGTGATCCCCATCGAGGAATAAACCTGCGGCATGTTCTTCATCAGATCCGGATCGGGCATCAGGTTGAATCCGCCCATCGGAACCGAGGACATGCTCTCGACGCCACCGGCCACGATGACATCGGCAACGCCGGCGGAAATCGCCTGGGCACCGATTGCGATCGTCTGAAGACCGGAAGAGCAGAAACGGTTGACAGTCATGCCGGTGACGGTCTCGGGCAGCCCGGCCGCAAACACCGCGATGCGGCCGATGTTCATTCCCTGCGGACCTTCCGGCATCGCGCATCCGACAATCACGTCGTCGATGGTGTGGGGATCAAGCCCCGCCGCCCTTTCGACCGCGGCCTTCACGACCGTGCCGATCAGGGTTTCGGGCCTGACGTTGCGCAGGGTTCCCTTCTTCGCCTTGCCAACAGCCGTCCTGACGGCAGTCACGATATAGACATCTCTCATCGCAGCCTCCTAGTTTCTCAGGGGTTTTCCGTTTTCCAGCATGTACTGGATACGGTCCTGGGTTTTTTCCTCGCCGCACAGCGACAGGAATGCCTCGCACTCGAGATCGAGCAGGTGCTGCTCATCGACCCTTGTGCCCGGCCTTACATCGCCGCCGCAAAGGACGTTGGCAAGCTTGCTGCTGACCACGTAGTCGTGCTGCGTCATCATTCCGCCGGCCAGGAACTGGGCCAGTCCGGCTTCAAGGTACGCGATGCCGTCGCGACCGGGCATGATCAGCCAGTCAGGCGCCGCGGGCGGCGTATAGCCGGCACGGGCCATGCCAAGCGCGGTCTGCTTCGCGTCGTGCAGCAATGAATCCCTGGAAATGGTTATCTGATCATACTTGCGGACGTACCCGTATCTCCTGGCGTCGAAAGCACTTGTCGAGACCTTCGCGGTCGCGATGTTCTCGAACACCTTGGCGATGTAAGGAAGCCTGGAAAGATCCGCGTTGTCGCCAGGAATGTGGGACAGGGCGCGGCAAGTCATTTCCTTGCAGCCGCCGCCGGCGGGAATCACGCCGACGCCGACTTCGACCAGACCCATGTAGAGTTCGGCGTGCGGACGCAGGGCGGCGCCCTGGATGGAAACTTCGCAGCCGCCGCCAAGCGCCATCCCGAACGGGGCGACAACTGTCGGCTTCGCGCAGTACTTCAGGCGGGAACCGCAGCTCTGCAGGACGCGGATGCTCTGTTCCAGAAGTTCCCAGTTCCCGGTCTTCGCCGCCATCAGGATCATCGCGATGTTGGCGCCGGCGCTGAAGTGATCGCCGTCGTTTGTCACGACCAGACCTTCGAACCGATCCTCGACGATGTCGCAGGACGCAAGAATCATCGACATGATGTCCTCGTCCAGAGCGTTCATCTTCGTGTGGAATTCAAGGCAGGCGATGCCGTCGCCGATATCAATCAGGCTGGCACCCATGTTCTTCTTGATGACCTTGCCCTGATCCTTGAATCCCTTGATGGTCAACTGCCACGGCGGTGTCTCGAGAACCTTGTACTGTCCGGTCGCGAAGTCGAAGAACGTCTTATCGACGCCCTGGCGTCCATAGAACGACTTCGCACCCGAAGCCAGCATCTTCAGCACGGTCTCGGGAACCTGGTAGCCTTCAGCCTGCATCCTCGCGACGCTTTCCTCGACGCCAATCGCGTCCCACGTCTCGAACGGGCCCTGTTCCCAGCCGAAGCCCCACTTCATCGCGTTGTCGATGTTGACGACGTCATCCGCGATCTCGCCGACACGATTGGCCGCGTAAATCAAGGTCTGCGCCGTGATCTTCCATGCAAGCTTCCCGACCCGGTCGTCGGACTTGACCATCGTCTTGACGCGATCGTTCAAGGCCATGCCCTTCACGATGCCGATAAGCTCAAGCCGCGGCTTCTCGATCGGCTTGTATTCAAGCGTCGCGGGATCGATGACCATGCGTTCGCCGTTCGGCCCCTTGGTATAGAAGCCCGCCTTCTTCTTGGCACCCAGAAGGCCCTTGGCAATCATGGCATTGATGAAATCCGGAACCTTGAAAGAGCCCTTTTCGGGATCGTTTTCAAGCTTCTCGAGGCAAGTTGTCGAAACATGCGCGTAGACATCAAGGCCGACAAGGTCGAGGGTCTTGAACGCGGCCGTCTTCGGGCGTCCCATCGGCTTGCCGAAGATGGAGTCGATTTCCTCGACCGAGAAGCCGTCCGCCATCATGGCTTCAACGGTCTTGGCGATCGCGTAGATGCCGATGCGGTTACCGACGAAATTGGGGGTGTCCTTTCCAAAAACAACGCCCTTTCCCAGCTTCTTGCGACCGAAATCGGCCCAGATCTGAAGCGTCTCGGCGCTGGTGTCCGGTCCGGGAACCAGTTCCAGAAGCTTCATGAAACGAACCGGATTGAAGAAGTGCGTCACCAGGAAGCGGTCGCGCATGAAAAACGGAAGTGCCTCGGCCATCGAGGCGATCGAAAGACCGGAGGTGTTCGACGAAAGGATCGCATCCTGCTTCATGTGCGGAACGACCTTCGCGAAAAGCTGCCGCTTGATTTCCAGGTTTTCGACGATCGCTTCGACAACGATATCGCACTCGGCGATCTTCTCAATGTCGTCGTCGAAGTTGCCCGCAAACACGAGTTCCGCCCCGCCCTTGTCATAAAACAGCGGCGCTGGCTTGAACTTCAGGGCATTCTCGATTCCCTTCAGGGCGAAAGCCGAACGCTCGTCATGCGACGCGTCCGGGCCAACGCCAGGTGGAACCATGTCAAGCAGATACGTCTTGATTCCGGCGTTGGCCAGGTGGGCTGCGATGCCCGAACCCATTACGCCACCGCCAAGGACAGCGGCCTTGCGGATGCGAAAAGACATAGGACTCCTCCACATTCAGGTTTGTGAACAGAACCGGCTATAAAGGCACAACCTGTCAATGAAATCACGCAGGAATAAGGAAATCAAGCACGACAACGGTTGTTACCAGAATGACAGGATTTTTATCCAGAAACAGCGTCCGGGAAAGGGGGGTGTGGAAGGACGGGAAGCCGCCTATGAACAGCCGGAAGTCGAGCCGCAGTTGACGCACTTGTAGCACTTTCCGTTGCGCACCATTATCCAGCCGCAATTGGAGCAGGGGGGCGCGTCCTCCTGGCCCTGGAACAGGTCGTTCTGCTTTTCGACCTCGGGAGGCGGCGCGTCGTCCCCGGCCATCGCCTCCAGATCAAGCGGAACCTCGGTTCTTCTCTGCCATGCGGTGTTGCTGATGAATTTCAGTTCCAGCCAGCGGAAGACGTAGTCCACGATTGATTTCGCGTAACCGATTGCCGGATTGGAGCTGAAGCCGTTCGGCTCGAACCTTACGTGAGCAAACTTCGACACCAGGACTTCCAGGGGCACGCCGTACTGCAACGCGATGGAAACCGACGTCGCGAAGCTGTCCATCAGGCCGCGGATCGCCGACCCCTGCTTGGCCATCGTGATGAAGATCTCGCCCGGGCGTCCATCCTCGTGCATTCCGACCGTGATATATCCGTCCAGCCCGCTGATTGTGAACTTGTGCGTAAGCGACTGACGTTCGTCGGGCAGCTTCGACCTGACCGGAACCGCGGCGGCCGGGGCGGCGGGCTTTTCCGGTTCCTTCCTGGCCGACGTCTCGACCGGCTGGGTTCCCTTCGAACCGTCCCTGTATATTGCCACCGCCTTAAGGCCGTACTTCCACGCATCGATATACGCCTTCCTGACGTCCTCGACAGTGGCGTCGGCCGGCATGTTGACGGTCTTCGAAATCGCGCCCGAAAGGAACGGCTGAACCGCGCCCATCATGTGAATGTGCCCGTCAACGGCGATTGAACGCACGCCGTTGGTGGCCCTGAACGCGCAATCAAAGACGGAAAGATGTTCATCCTTCAGGCCGGGAGCCCCTTCAATCGTGTTGTTCCTGTCAACGTAGTCGGAAATCGCCTTGATCTGGGAATCGGTGTAACCCAGTTTCCTCAACGCGGACGGAACGGTTCGGTTGACGATCTTCATGCGGCCGCCGCCGACAAGGTTCTTGTACTTGACGATGGCCATCTCGGGCTCGATGCCGGTAGTATCGCAGTCCATCATGAACCCGATCGTGCCGGTCGGCGCAAGAAGCGTCACCTGGGCATTCCTGAACCCATGTTCACCCCCCAGAGCAACCGCGTTGTCCCAACTTTCTCGGGCTGCTTCCATCAGGACGTCGGGAACAAGCCTGTCGCTCACGGTCTCGAGCGCGGCGCGATGCTTGCGGATGACCCGCAGCATCGAGGATGAATTCCGCGTGTATTCCGCGAACGGGCCGACGCGGCCGGCCAGGATGGCGCTCTGGACATAAGCCTCGCCGGTCATCAACGCGGTCACCGCCGCCGCGTAGGCACGGCCGGCATCACTGTCATACGCCAGCCCCCGGTTCATCAGCAACGCGCCGAGATTGGCGTATCCCAGACCAAGCGGCCGATAGCTTTCGCTGTTGCGTCCGATGGCCTCGGTCGGATACTTCGCGTTGGACACGATGACTTCCTGGGCGATGATGAAAGTCCTGACCGCGTGACGGAAAGCCGCCGTGTTGAATTCCCCGTCGTCGTCAACGAATCGCATCAGGTTCAGCGAGGCCAGGTTGCACGCGGAATTGTCCAGGAACATGAACTCGGAACAAGGGTTGGAAGCGTTGATCCTGCCCGACACGGAACACGTGTGCCAGTCGTTTACGATCGTGTCGAACTGGATTCCCGGGTCGCCGCAGCGATGGGCCGCCTTCGCCATCCTGTCCATCAGGTCGCCGGCCTTCATCGTCTCGACCACCTGGCCGGTCGTGATGGCCTTTGTCTGCCAGGAACCGTTTGAAACGACGGCATTCATGAATTCGTCGGTCACGCGAACCGAATTGTTGGCATTCTGGAAGAAGATAGAGTCGTACGCCTCACCGCCGAACGAACCGTCATAACCTTCGCGAATCAGGGCAAGTGCCTTGTCTTCCTCGCGAACCTTGCATTCGATGAAATCGACGATATCGGGGTGATCCGCGTTCAGCACGACCATCTTGGCGGCCCGCCTGGTCTTGCCGCCGCTCTTGATGACGCCGGCGAACGCATCGTATCCCCGCATGAACGAAACCGGGCCGGAGGGAATGCCGCCACCCTTCAGTCGTTCCCGGGAAGAACGGATTGTCGAAAAATTGGTGCCGGTTCCCGATCCGAACTTGAAAAGCAGGCCCTCGGTCACCGCCAGACCCAGGATGCTTTCCATGGTGTCTTCAACCGAATTGATGAAACAGGCCGAACACTGCGGATGATCCTCGACGCCGACATTGAACCAGACTGGACTGTTGAACGAACCGTACTGGTGCAGAATCAGCCATGCAAGCTCGTCCGCGAAGACATCGACGGCGTCCTGATCCGCGAAATATCCGCCCTGAAGCGCCCAGCCGGCGATCGTTTCCACCACGCGGGTGATCATTGCCTTAAGACTGGATTCGCGATCCGGACCGCCCTCGGTTCCACGGAAATACTTTGAAGCGACCACGTTTGAGGCGGTAAGGGAATAAAAATCCGGGAACTCCATCCCGGTCTGGCAGAAGACAACGGCACCATCGTGCGCGACGATCTTCGCGTCGCGCTTTTCCCACGTCACCGTCGAAAAAATGTCCTGGCCTTCCCTGGTGAAATACCTGCCGTATGGCATGACCTTGCCCATGGAAGAATCCAACCCGCCTTTGCTGCTCATCTTTTCAATCCCTTCTTCAACCAGCCCTTCACCATCGACACCCGCACCCTGGCACACGACGGGCTCGACACCTTCATCGGGAAAATCGCAGACTGACTCACCCTCTGAAACATCAACCGGGGAGCCGTCGCCTGAAAACGCATGCTCCGCGAAATCCGGCTCCACCGGTTCCGGCTCCACAGAATCCGGCTCCACCGATCCGAGATCCTGAATATGCGCATCCGCAACGCCGGGCTCGACGGGCAGCGGCCCGGGAATAACCGGCACCGGCACCACATCGGGGACAGAATCAGGTACGGATTCCCCGCCCCCGGCTCCAAACAAGTCATCTTCGTTCCAGTTTCCAGCCATACCGATCCGCCAGATTGGTCCAGACAAACGTCACCGCGACGAATGGCGATCGTAACCCCGCCTTGTGGGACGTCAAGAAAAAACCACTATATGTTGGGGTTATTCGACAGGTATCCCCCAAATGATTGTGTTTCGAGGAGTTACACCGCACTTTCAACAGTCGCGATTTCAGCCCTTCCGAGAACCGCGACATCGGACGAATCATCGCGACATTTTTGTCACGATCCGGTGCGCTTCGGCGGGCCCTGCCGAAGCCCCTCGCCTGAAACACTTTCGCGTTTGGCTCGAAATACCTTTTATTTCCTTAACTTCAGAATTCGTCCCGAAGGTGGCCCGCAATATGCAATACAAACCGGCGTGGACTTCCCCGTGGAGGTGTTCCATGTACGCCAGCGAAGACAAGGTTTTTGACCTGGAAGAGGCCATCGAGGATGGCGAACAGCGTACCCTTCTGATGGACGACGACGCGGTTTCCGAAATCACGTCGAATTCGATCATGGCCTACCTCAGCCGCATTGGCGACACGGCTCTGCTCTCCCGCGAGCAGGAGCAGTCGCTGGCAAGAACGATCGAGGACGGCGAGAAGGAAAGCTTCCTGTGGATGGTGCGGATTCCCTTCTGCCTGAACCACCTTACCGGGTTCCCGCACAGGCTGACATCCGGCGAAGTAAGCCTTCTGGACGTTTCGTTGCTTGACGAAAGCAGCCACGAGGACTGGACTCCGTCGCTTTCAAAGGAACTCCAGGATTTCGCTGACAGAATTGACGGGATTTCCGGTTCGGTGCGCGGTGGCGAGGTTCATGACGAATATGTTCTTTCCCTGAACCTTTACAACGCGTATCACGAATTCAAGTTCGGCGCCGGAATCGTCCGGCTTGTGCTCCGCAGCCTTCAGGATCAGCTTCGCCGGCTCTCAGACGACGCGCGGGGCATCAACACGATGGACGAGGCCGACGCCAGCGCCTTCGGGGCACTCGACCTGAATGCGGGCGTGATCTCGGGCGCTGCCTCGGCCAAGGCCGCCGGAATGGTACTCGGCGTGCGCGGCGACGCACTGCGGGAGGCGGTGACCGGCCTTACAAGGGCCCAGGCCCGCGCCGAGAAGGCACGTTCACGGATGATCCGCGCCAACCTGCGCCTGGTCGTGTCGATTGCCAAGAAGTACGTCAACCGCGGGATCCCCCTGCTGGATCTGATTCAGGAAGGCAACATCGGCCTGATGAAGGCGGTCAGCCGTTTCGACTGGCGCCTTGGCCACAAATTTTCCACGTACGCGACGTGGTGGATCCGGCAGTCGATATCCCGAACGCTGGCCGAACACGGCAAGACGATCAGGGTTCCGATACACCTCGTCGAATGCGTCAACAAGGTTCGACGCGCAAGGGCCAGGCTGCGGGTACAGAACGGGGCCGAGCCGACGATGGAAGAAATCGCCGCCGAGACCGGATACACGGCTGAACAGGTATTCAGGGCCGAAAAGACGATCCTGTCGGCAATTTCCCTGGAAACACCGATCGGCGACGACGACAACAAGCTGATGGACGTTGTCGAGGACACAAATTCACGCCAGCCCTTCGAGGAGACGTGCGACGAAAACCTCAGCGCATGCGTCAGAAGGCTCCTTGCCGGCCTGTCCCCGAAGGAAGAGGCGGTCGTCCGCCTTCGCTTCGGCATCGGTTGCAAGCGCGAACACACCCTGGAGGAAGTCGGCGAGGCCGTCGGACTCACCCGGGAACGAGTGCGCCAGATCGAGGTCAAGGCGCTTGAGAAGCTTCGTGCCCCGGCCGCGGGACGTGACATGGGCAGTTTCCTGGTGGATGCCTGATTCCACGGTTTACGGACTGCCTGCCCGGGTTTGAATATCTTATTGCCCCTTCAGCCGGTGCCCGGCTCAAAAACAAATTGAACGGGCACCGGTTCATTTGAAACCCCGGTTCTGCGAATTCAAGGGAATGGAGCGAACCAGGCAACGCCTTACGCACGCGGACGCGTGTCCGGACGCTCGCGGCGCACACGCACCGGGATTGACATTTATACCTTCTACCGGTAGGGTACGGCGCGCTTTCCCGCGGGAGAATTCAAAGTGATTGAAACCAGTGAAAATACATTGATTGATCAGAGGCTCGAAAAGCTTCAGAAACTGCGCGAAGTCGATGGTGCGGCGTATCCCAACGATTTTCGCGTTACGGAATCCATTGCGACCGTACGCGCCCGTGGCATCGGCCCCGACGGCGAACAGCTTTCCAACGAAGCACTTGAGGCCGCGGCAATCCAGGTCAGCGTGGCCGGCCGCGCCATGGCGGTCAACTCTTTCGGCAAGGCGGCCTTCATCCGGGTCAGGGATCGCTCGGACACGATGCAGGTTTACGTCAAGAAGGACGAAGTTGACGAGATGTCGTTCACAAGGTTCAAGTTGCTCGATATCGGCGATATCGTCGGCGTCGAGGGCGAGCTTTTCGTTACAAGAACCGGTGAACTGAGCGTCAAGGCGAAGTCTTTCAGGATTCTTTCCAAGTCCCAGAGACCTCTGCCCGAGAAGTTCCACGGCCTGCAGGACGCCGAGATGCGTCAGCGGATGAGATACGTCGATATGATCGTCAACGACGACTCCCGCGAGGTTTTCCGGACCAGAACCAGGATAATCAAGTACATCCGCGACTATCTGGATCAGAGGGACTTCATCGAGGTCGAAACCCCGATGATGCATCCGATCCTGGGCGGGGCAAACGCCAGGCCGTTCGTCACACACCACAACACGCTGGATGTCGATCTTTACCTGCGAATCGCACCCGAGCTTTATCTGAAGCGTCTTGTCGTCGGTGGTTTCGACCGCGTCTATGAAATGAACCGCAACTTCCGGAACGAGGGATTTTCCAACCGTCACAATCCGGAATTCACCATGATCGAACTGTATCAGGCTTATGCGACGTATCTTGACCTGATGGACATGACCGAGGATCTCTTCCAGTCCATGGCCAGGGACATCCTGGGAAAGACCGTCGTGCAGTTCCGCGGCCACGATATCGACCTGGGAAAGCCGTTCCGCCGGCTTCCCGTGTGCGAGGGTCTGCGTGAATATGCCGACGCTCCGGAACAGGCGTTCCATGACGGACGGGCGGCCTATGAATGGGGCCTGAAACACCGAATCGACCGCAAGGCCGCCGACATCGTGATGAAGAAGTACCAGGATTCCCGGGATCCAAACGCCCAGCGCAACTGCGCCCTGGAAATCTGCATGATGGTGTTCGAGGAGACCGTGGAGCAGCACCTGATCCAGCCGACGTTCGTGACCGACTTCCCGGCGGCCATTTCCCCGCTTTCGCGCCGCAAGGATTCCGATCCGACCCTGGTCGATCGGTTCGAACTGTATGTCGCGACGAACGAATTCGGGAATGCGTTCTCGGAACTGAACGATCCGCAGGATCAGGAAGAACGCTTCCGGGCGCAGATGGTCGCAAAGGCGGCCGGCGACCAGGAAACGATGGAATACGACGAGGACTACATCCGCGCACTTCAGTACGCGCTTCCCCCGACCGCGGGCGAAGGCATCGGCATCGACAGGCTTGCGATGCTGATGACAGGTTCGGACAGCATCAGGGACGTAATACTGTTCCCGATGCTCCGCCCGGAAAAATGACCTTGTCGTTGACCCCGTCCCTTTGACGGGATGGAAGCGGCCGGAAACGGCCTCCGGGGCAAAATGCTGGAAGGACTGCTGGAAAGGGCCGGGGCGGCGATTGGATACATGCTGCCCGCGGTGCAACTTACCGGCGTTATCCTTGCTTCCCTGATCATGACCGCCGTGCTTGTCGGCATGATTGTCCGGGCACTGAAGCGCTTTTCCGAAAGGGGCGGCGCCGGCTCCTGGAAGCTGCTGCTGGCACTGCGCTTCCTGCTTGGCTTCCGCGAGGAAAAGCGATCCTGGTTCCGCCGCCTGGTGCCGGTCGCCACGCAGAACTTCATCGCGATGACCGGAACCGCAATCGGCGTATGGGCGCTTATCGTTGTTCTTTCCGTGATGAGCGGGTTCGAGCTTGACCTCAAGGACAAGATCATCCGCAACAATCCACACATAACCGTCGAGCGGTGCGCGGCTTCGGCCGACGACTTCGACGGAGGACAGACCTGCCAGCCGATGGCCGACCGGATCGGGCGCATTCCCGACGTGGTGATGGCCGAATCTTTCGTTCAGGGCGATGCGCTGCTGGCGTCGAGCTCAAACATGGGCCCGGGAACAACCATCCGTGGAATCACCCCGGGCGGTGCGCTTGAGGCCCGCTGGCTTCGGAATTCCGTTTCAAGGGGTGCGCTTGAGGGACTTGTAAGACCGGAAACAACCATTTCCGACAGGGACCTTGGCTTCGTGTTCCCGGATCCGGCCACGCGCCAGGCGGCGGAACCGGGTGAAGCGGCGGTTCAGCCGCCGGCCAGGGACGGGATTGCTCCATCGCAACCGTCTGAAGGCAGGAAGGCCGAAGATGCCGCCACCGTTGGCGTTGAGACCGCCGAACTCAACGTTCCCCCAATTGCGGCGCCCGACGAGATCGACGTTCCGCCGATTGCGGAACCGGACGACGGGGTCAGGGTAAGGGACGGCATCATTCTTGGTTCCGAGCTTGCGCTGGGACTTGGCGTCACTGAAGGAGACGAAGTCACGGTGGTGATCCCGGACGGGGATGTCGGTCCCCTTGGACTCCAGCCATCGACTTCGGTCTTCAGGGTCGTGGGAACCATCAAGAGCGGCCTTTACGAGTTCGACCTGAAGACGGCCTTCGTGCTCGCGGACAGCGGCCGCCGGCTTTTTTCCGGCGCATCCCGCGAACAGATGGCAATCATGGTGTCCGACATCCAGAAACTGGAGGGAATCGCCGCCGAAGTTCAGGGGGTCGCCGACGGCGTCCCAGGCTCCCGGGTCAGGACGGTCACGCAGACCAACAGATCCCTGTTTTCCGCCCTGATGGTCGAGAGAATAGCGATGTTCCTGGTGCTTGGACTGGTGATACTGGTTGCGGCATTCAATGTCTTCGGGTCGCTGCTGCTGGTGACGATGGAAAAAACGCGGGACATCGCCGTGCTGCGGAGCATGGGCGTGACCGCATCCGGAATCAGGTCGGTCTATTTCACCATCGGTTGGGTGATAGGCCTTACCGGCACCGTTTCCGGCCTGGCGCTCGGGCTGCTGACCTGCCTGTACATCAAGACGGCCGGCATCGCCCTGCCCCAGGAATACTACATCGAACGGCTGCCCGTCAGCGTCAGCGCGCTTGACGTGGCTCTCGTCGCCCTGGCCGCTCTCGGGGCTGCCCTGATCGCGACGATTTACCCGACTTCGGCGGTTGCATCGATGAGCCCGGCCGACGGTCTTCGAAACGACTAGGTGGCGACTTGGAAAACGAAAACAGACAGGCTCCGCTTCTTGAGGCATCCGGTCTTACAAGGATGTTTTCCCACGGCGGCCGTGAAATCAACGTCCTGCGCGGCCTGGATCTCGTTATGGAACCGCGTGAAATGACGGCGATACTCGGGAAGTCCGGTGTCGGGAAGAGCACGCTGCTGCATATCCTGGGGACAATCGACAAGCCGGACGGCGGTACCATACGATTCGACGGCATCGATGTTTTCAAGCTGGACGAACCGGGGCTTGCGGCATTCCGCAACAAGCGCATCGGATTCATTTTTCAGTTCCACCATCTTCTTCCTGAATTCTCGGCGTTGGAAAACGTGATGATTCCGGCGATAATCGGCGGACTGTCGCGCAGGGAAGCCGACGAACGCGCGACCGACCTGCTGACGACAGTCGGTCTTGAACACCGCATGACGCACCGCCCTTCGGAACTGTCAGGCGGCGAACAGCAGCGCGTGGCGCTTGCCCGGGCCCTTGTAATGCGCCCGATGCTCATCATCGCCGATGAGCCGACAGGAAATCTGGATGACGCCACCAGCGAGGAGGTTCACAACCTTTTCCTGGAAGTGAACGAACGGTTCGGGGTCGCCTTCCTTGTGGCGACCCACAACATGAAGCTGGCTGGAAGGATGCACAGGATTTTGAAGCTGGAAGACGGAAAAGTTCATCCCGTGGGGGGCGACGCTTGAAACGAACCCTTACGGTTGCTGCCCTGCTGTTGTTCGTCGCCGTGGCCTGTCCGGCCGCTGCCGAACCACTCCAGGCCAGGGCACCGGGCGCCGCTGAAATCGACCCGATCGAGGATGCGGAGCCTGAAGAGCCCGAGGAAGAAGCCCCCGCCCAGGCGGCCGCCGCGAGCGCGACCCCGGACGCGAAGATTATCCGCGAGGTTCGCTTCACCGGCCTGCTGAGAACCGATCGCGACACAGTGCTTCGCCGCGTCAAGTCAGGCGTGCTTTCGGAACTGGATCCGGCCCGGGTTTCACGCGATATCAAGGCACTTTACAAGACCGGTGCCTTCGAAACGATCCAGGCTCGCGCGATTCCGGAAGAAGATGGTGTCGTTCTGGTGTTCGAGGTGAAGGAATACCCGGCCGTTGCGGTCGTCAGGACGGAAGGCAACAAGAAGATCGACAACGACAAGCTTAAGGAGAAGATCGTCGTGCGGGAATCGACGATCCTCGACATGAGGAAGGTCGAGCGGTCGGTCGAGGCCATCAAGGCGCACTACGTCGAGGAAGGGTACTATCTGGCCGAGGTTTCCTATCGGCTGGATCCGAAGCCCGACAATGTCGTCGATGTCGTTTTTGTCATCCGCGAACACTCGAAGGTCAAAGTCAGGTCGATTGAATTCCTGGGGAACCACAACATCCCGGATCAGGACCTTAAGAAATTCATGCAGACCCAGGAAGGCGACCTGCTTTCAATCGTTTCCAGCAAGGGACTTTTCGCCAAGGAAAACCTTGAAATGGACGTTCGGCGGCTGGAATTCTTCTATAACACGAAGGGTTACGCCGAGGTCAAGATCGAGGAGCCGGTCGTGATGCTGTCCCGCGACCGCAAGCACATCGCCATCGCGATAACGATTCATGAAGGGCCGCAGTACAAGGTCGGCAAGGTTGACATCGGCGGCGACATCATCTTCCCGAAGGAAGACCTGATGAAGAAGCTGGCGTTGAAGGAAGGCGACATCTTCAACGCGGAAAACGTCCAGAAGGACGCTATGGGACTCCTGACGAAGTACAAGGACGAAGGTTACGCCTTCTGCAATGTCGGAAATACGACCAACATGGATCAGAAGAACCTGATCCTGGATTTCACGTACATCATCCAGAAGGGCGTCAAGGCCAGGATTACGCGAATCGACATCACCGGCAACGAAGGCACCAGGGACTGGACAATCCGCCGTGAACTGCGCGTCTATGAAGGCGACATGTTCAACGAGACGCAGATGAAACGTTCCGAGGCCAGGATTCGCCGCCTGGGCTTCTTCGAGGAAGTCGAGATTGTTCCCAGGCAGGGCGACGGACCGGATCAGGTAATCCTGACGGTGCGGGTCAAGGAGCGCCAGACCGGCGCGTTCTCGATCGGCGCGGGCTTCAGTTCGGTCGAGAACTTCCTGTTCCAGGCCCAGATCAGCAAGCAGAACTTCCTGGGACGCGGACAGTCGCTGCGACTGGAAGCAAGCCTGTCCAGCATCAGGAAGTACTTCGTCTTCTCGTTCGAGGATCCGAACTTCTTCGACTCCGAATGGACGTTCGGATTTTCCGCGTACAACCGCGACTACATCAATTACACGTACGACGAAAACTCGACCGGCATGAGCCTGACAATCGGCCGGCGCTTTGCCGACTATTTCTCGGTCGCGGCCACCTACAACCTCGAAATGGTGGATGTCAAGGCCGGCGGACAGGAGGACTTCTTCGACGTTCCCGTCGCCAACATGAACCTGAACGGATTGACCAGTTCAATCACGCTGACGGCCGCGTTCGACAACCGCGACGACCGCATGTTCCCGACGAAGGGCAACGTCACCAGCCTGAGCATGGAATGGGCAGGTTCGGAGATCGGATCCAGCTTTGATTACCTTCGGTTCCGCGCAAGTACCAAGCAGTACTTCCCGCTTTTCCTGGGCGCCGTTGGAAAGATCGCGCTTCGGTACGGTTACATTTTCAACCCGAAGGGCGGACCGGTTCCGATCTTCCAGCGCTTCCAGTGCGGCGGCATCTTCACGATCCGCGGATACGAGCAGGCATCCCTGGGCCCATCGATCCCCGTCGGGGCCAGCCGCGACCCGGCATCCTCGCTGTCGTACTTCACGATTGGCGGCAACAAGGAACTGATCGTCAACTTCGAAGTCGAATTCCCGATCCTGAAGGCGATGGGAATCAAGGGTGTCGTGTTCTTCGACGCCGGCAACGCTTTCGACGATACGGAATGGCCGAATCCGCTGAACTTCCAGCTTGCGGCCGGCCTTGGCATCCGGTGGTGGTCGCCGATCGGACCGCTGCGTTTCGAGTGGGGTTTCCCGATCAATCCGCGCGAGGGAGACCCGCCGGTCGTGTTCGAGTTCAATATCGGCGCCTTCTGACGTATGCGGGCGACACTTAATACGGAATCGACCAGTTATGAGCAAGCCACTTATCCTTGTCACGAACGATGATGGAATCCTTTCCACCGGACTTGATCCGCTTATCAGGGCCGCCGAAGCCCACGGAGAGGTCTGGGTCGTGGCGCCGGACTCCGAGAAGAGCGGCGTTTCCCATGCGATCACCCTGACCGAGCCGCTGCGATACACCCAGGTCGGCCAAAGGCGCTTCGCGCTTAACGGAACACCGGTTGACTGCGTGTTCATCGGCTTGAACCACATTCTGCCGCGACGGCCGGACTTCGTCTTTTCCGGCGTGAATCGCGGGCCCAATCTTGGTTTCGACGTGCTTTATTCGGGCACGGTCGGGGCCGCCATGGAAGGAACCATACAGAAGGTTCCATCGGCGGCATTCTCAATGGTTTCAAGGGGTTCATTCGACTTCAATGAGATCGGGGCCGCCGTGGATTCAATGGTCGCCAGGATTGTCTTGAATGGTGTCCCGGACGGGGTCACGCTGAACGTCAACATACCGGATCGGACGATTGGCGAATTCAAGGGGTTCAAGGTCACCAGGCTCGGCAACCGCCAGTATTCAAACGAGGTTCTTACGCGCGAGGATCCGCGGGGCGGCAAGTACCTGTGGGTGGGTGGGACGCGCGTCACGAACGAGCTTTCCCCGGATTCGGATACCGGCGCGGTCGCCGAAGGCTGGGGGTCGATCAGCCCGGTCAGCCCGGATTTGATGGCCCATCACGCAGTCAAGCACCTGGCCTGGGCAAATGTCCCGGACGATCAGGAATGACTTTTCAGGGAGGCTGAAGATGCACGAAGACAGACGCGTCGATGACCCGATTGAGCAGCTTGTCCGCGACAACATCCGCTGCATTCCCGACTTCCCGAAGCCGGGCATCCTTTTCCGCGACATCACGACCGTCCTGGAACAGCCCGAGGCGTTCCAGGCCGCGCTGGGATTCTTTGCCGAAGCGGCCGAAAAGCACGGCGCGACCAAGATCGCCGGCATCGAGTCGCGCGGCTTCGTGTTCGCGGCGCCGGTCGCGGCCGACCTTGGCCTGCCGCTGGTGCTGTTCCGCAAGCCGGGCAAGCTTCCCTTCAAAACCCGCAGCGTGAAGTACACACTTGAATACGGAACGGACACCATCGAGGTTCACGAGAACTCGATTCAACCCGGCGACCGCGTCATGATTATCGACGACCTGCTTGCGACCGGCGGCACCATGTCTGCCGCGGTGCGGCTGGTCCGCGAGATGGGCGCCGAGGTGGCGGTCGCGGCGTTCATGGTCGAGCTTCCGTCCGAACTGAACGGACGCGCCAGGCTGGCCGACGTCGAAATCGAGTGCATGACCGCCTTCTGACCGAAACCGCTGACCTTAACCCCCTTGACGTAACACCGGTGCGCCCGATTCGGATACAATCGCAAGGTCTTTATCCGCGGGTAGCTTCCCGATGTTCGCAATCAACGCCCCGCTGCGCAGCCACGAGGACGTCGAACGGCTGGTTTTGGCCGGGGCGGATTCCTTTTACTGCGGGCTGAACGACGCGGCCGGGACAAGCGGCGGCGGGGGCCTGAACCAGCGGCAGAGCGACCGTTCCAGCTTTTCAGGCATCGCCGACCTGCAGCGGGCCGTAACCCTGGCCCACAAACTTGGCCGCGAGGTCTTCATCGCTATCAACACGCGCCTGCTTACTGACACCTATGTTGACCGGTTCACGCGCCAGCTCGACATCGCCGCCGACCTTGGCCTGGATGCGGTAATCGTCGGATCCATGAACGGCCTGATGATCGCGCGCGAAAGGCACCCTGAAATGAAGCTTGCCGGCAGCGTCGGACTTGGCGTCCTGAATTCGCGGTCGGCCAGGTTCTGGGCCGACCTGGGCGTTTACCGGGTTATCGTGTCGCGGCACCTGACGCCGCGCGAAATTGCGATGGTCTGCGACGGCGCGCCCGACGTCGAGGTCGAGGCATTCCTGATGAACGGCAAATGCGGCAATTTCGACTCGATGTGCGGGTACGACTATTACGACCCGGCCGGCGCGATGGCCAATTTCACCGGGTGCGTGTTCGTCGCCGACCGGAACGTCACCAGGTACCGGCGATACGCGTGCGGCGCCTGCGCCCTTTCGGACTTCGGGACCAGGCCGAACTTCGCCGCGGCCAAGATCATCGGACGCGACTTCGACGTGGAATCGGTGACAAAGGCGACCGAACTGACTTTCAAGGTCAGGGCTGCGCTCTTTTCGGGCATGTCCGCGCCCGAATTCAGGGAATTCTCGATGGCGGCCTATCGCGATGTTTACGGCCGGCCATGCGAACGGAACTGCCACTATCCCGACGAAGGATTCCCGGGGGGCGGCGACGCATTCACGGCGTCGGCCGGCGACGAGGGCTGCAGCAGTTGCGAAGGCTGCGACGGCTGCGGGGGTGGAACATGGTAATCGAACGCGCCCTGTTCCCCGACATGACCCGCGACTTCGGCGACTTCCAGAAGTACTGCCGCCTGCTCGATCAGGGGCGCGGCGGCCCGGACGGCCGGCCCAGGTTCACAAGGATATACGGCGGCGCCGAGTTCTGCGTCAACCGCCTGCCTTCAGCGGCGATGACGGCGGCGGTCGCGGCCATGTGCGGCGACAGCGGCCTGAAGTTCACCCTTGTCCTGCCACCCGTCCATGACACGTCGTTTTCGAAGGTGGATCGGATTGTCGCGATGATGCGGCCCGGCACCGAGATAGTCATCAACGACTGGGCGATGTTGGAACCGGCCCTTGCGGCCGGATGCGTGCCGGTGATGGGTCGCGCCCTGAACCGGCTCGTGCGCGATCCAAGGATCGGATCGGACGGACGCACACCGCAACAGATTGAATTCCTTCAGACGTCGCAGGCGCACCTTCCGATGGTCCGCGAATTCATCAAGGGCCGCGGCATCGCCCGCCTCGAACTCGACAACGTCCGCCAGGGCCTGGCGCTCATGCCCGACGACGGACTGCCAGCCAGCCTGTACACCCCGTGGACGCTGATATCGGTTTCCAGGTTCTGCGGATCCGCCTATGCGGCCCACTGCCCCGGCAAGCCCTGCTTCGCGACCAGGACGTTTGTCGAGGGCGTGCCGATCATCGCCGACGGTACATGCACGTTCTGGTTCAACGCGGGCATGCCGCGCGAAATGGCCGGGATCGACCGCCTTGTACACGTCACCGGGCCTGAAGGCCTGGGCTGGCTTGTGGACGAGCTTTCGCACCCCGCCTGGGACGAAGTCGAGATGCCGCGCCTGCAGTCGGGTGGCGAGGTCGCGGTAAACGACCCGGTCGAGCGTATCGTCATGCAGGCCCTGACCGACGAGTTCAAGTCGGTGTGCCACATCGGCTGCGGCTTTGGCGCGCACCTGGAAGTCCTTGACCGCATGGCGAAAAAGCTGACCGGGATCGATGCTTCGATGACCGCGCTGGACATTGTCAGGCGCCGCGTCCCTTCGGCGAAGCGCATTTGCGGAACGGCGGCCGACATCGCCGGCGGCCCGTTCGACCTGGTGCTGGATCCGGGTTTCCTCAACGACAGCCCCGACAGGCCGGCGGCCGCGCGCCGGGTCGTCGAATCCCTGGCCGATGGCGGGCTGTACCTCACTTCGGCGGCAGACGAAGACCTGGACGAACTGAAGATCCTGTTTGTCGATTCGCTGGCCTTCGTATGGCAGCACAAGTCGGCCGTCACTGGCCGCAACCTGGTTCTGCTGCGCCACGCAAAGCCCGACCACGACGCCGAATGCCGCCTGGCCGGCCTTGTCGAGGCATTCCTTAACAAAGGTTTTGACAGTCACGACATCGACTTTGTTGATCTGACCGCTTTCGCGGGCCGAACTCCGGCGGCGCCATCGTTGACCACCTGGATTTCAGTCACGGCAGGGCACAAGCTGGCTGATCTGGGGTTCAAGTACCTTTGGCGCGAACTCGAGGGCGAAGGCCGCACGATGTTCCGCCTGGCCCACGCCGACTACCGCATCGAACTTGAATTTTCGCCGGTGTCCCAGAACCGCCCGTCGTACCGCAACTGCGGCGCCCACAACGTCGCCTATCACGGCAATCCGCCCGACATGTCCACCCTGGACGCCGCCATCGACATCCTTGCCCCGCTGGCCTGACCGAATGCTTCATTCAACGGACCCGGCTTAAAAGGTTCTTCTTTGAAAACGGGATTGTTCCGAGATTCAGAAGCAGTACCCTGGCGGACACGCTTCTGCACTCACGAAGCGCAGTCCGTAATCGATTATTCGGTTTTACATCCACCCTGCAGAGTATAGAATCGACGCGCCGACTCATGATTCCGGGAATCGTCCTTGATGATGGAGTCCGAGTCGCATCTTCGTGTATTGGCGAGAATCCGGGCAAATGACAAAAACTGTTCGTGAATGGACACTTCATCAGGAGATCGGGCGAGGCGGCATGGGCGTCGTTTTCAAGGCGACTCACCGGTTTCTTCCTGATGTCTGGGCCGTCAAGGTCATGCGTCCCGAGCTTTGCGAGGATGAAGAATCCCGCCAGCGATTCCTGTCCGAAGTGATGGTTCTGTCTCGACTTAGACATGAAAACATCATTGAGATTCAGGCCCCCTTCGAAGAGGATGGCCATCTCTACCTTCCCATGGAGTATCTGACCGGAAACTCGCTGGAGCAGATGCTGAAAGCGGATGGTTCCAGGTGGCCGCATCTTCGCGCCATTGACGTTATTGCACAGGCGGCCCGGGGACTTGGCCATGCGCACAGGCAGGTGCCGCCGGTGCTTCATCGGGATATCAAACCAAGCAATATCCAGGTCATGGAAGATGGACGCGTGAAAATACTGGACTTCGGCCTGGCCAGAACCATTGGCGAAAAGTCCATCACGGCAACCGGCAAGGCGGTCGGCACTCCGGCTTACATGGCCCCGGAGTCTCTCAGTGGACGCAAGGCCACCCCGCAGTCCGATGTCTTCAGCCTTGGGATCGTCCTTTACCGATTGCTGTGCGGACGCCTTCCGTATGACATGCCGGAGGAGGATTCTTCCATCCACGCGGTATTCGCCGCAGTTTTCCGCGGTATTGACAAGGGCATTCCCGATGTACGCGAATTCGCCCTGGACATACCACCAAGGCTGGCCAGGCTGACCATGCGGGCACTTTCCGTCGTGCCGGAATCCCGCCCCCTGGACGGTGCAGAGTTCGCCAGCCTGCTTATAGAATCCTGTGGCGGGGTAACCGCGGATGAATCAATAACAACCACGCCGCCATCAATCGAAACGAAACCAGGGTCGGACGCAACCGGGCGCCCTCGCGTCATCAGCCAGGGCAAGGACGCCACAAGGCTTGGAATCGACATTGAAAACCTTGACGTAAGGACTTCAAGGCCAGTCCCGGTGCAACGGGAACACATGGATGCCGATCATTCCCTTTTGAACCTGCCCGGTCGTCTGGATCTCCTGTCGTCTTCAGATCGTGGCCGTGGCAAATCGATCGAAAAGGCAACCCACGAGGACAGAATTGACCGAAAACCGATTGCTGACCTTGCGGATACCGTCTTTGATGAAAACCGGTTTCGCCCGGGAAAGAAAGCTCGTGTTGCTGTGTTAATAGTTGTTGCAGCAGTCCTGTCCGTGGCGTCCATCTGGATGTACTTCGCGCTGAAGCCAGTAATTGCGACGCCGGAACAATGCAAGGAAGCCTGCGACAGGAAGCTTGGGCTTGTTGCAGCGGAACAGAACGGCAATGGCTCTGTTGATCCGGTTGACAAGGTGAACGAGGCGTTCGATAAGGAAGTTCAGAAACAGGAGATGATTCTGGGAAACGCAATTGCGGCAATCCAGACTGAATGTGATGAGGCGTTCGAAGCATTAGTAGATAAAAAGGAAATTGAGGCTGCTGCCGCAATATGCGACGTACACAAGGCAGCAAAGGCAGAGGAGATGGCCCCGATTTTTGAGGAACTCAGGGTTAACAGGGAAAAGGCCGTCAACGCCGCCATGAAGCTGCGAGATGAAAAGGCAGCGCACAGAGACGCGGAACTCGCCGTATGCACCGATGAGTGCATAATTTCCAGGACTAAAGAATCCACAGCGCTCTGCAGGATTGCAGCCACATCCCTCGACGAGTTCAACGCGTGCATATGATTCTGCCGTAACCTTTACCCCGGCCCGACATGTCAACCCTGGACGCCGCCATCGACATCCTTGCCCCGCTGGCCTGACGCCCTGGCGCGGCCTTCCGCTTGCAAATTTTGGGTTATATCGTAAACTTTTGCCAGTTTCGGAGAATGTTTCATGTATAACCGAAAAATCTACGACACCCAACTTTCCAAACTGAAGGGGCTGCCACTGGTTAAAGTCCTGACCGGCATTCGAAGGGTTGGAAAGAGCACGATCCTTCGAATGTTCCGTGACCGTCTGCTTCAGGACGGAACGCCGCCGGACGATATTCTTTATCTGGACATGGAGCGGATGGAATTCGCAAATATCCTCGATGCGGCTGCACTGCATCAGCTTGCGGCATCCCGCCTGGCCCACAACGGAAGGCCACGGTTTCTGTTCATTGACGAAGTCCAGCAAATCGCGGGATGGGAGCGTGCAATCAATTCACTTCTGAATGAAGGCGGCATCGACATTTACCTGACCGGCTCCAACGCGAGTCTGCTGTCGTCCGAACTCGCCTCGCTGCTCACCGGGCGCTATGTTGAAATTCCCGTCTATCCCCTGTCCTTTGCAGAATACGCCACATTCAGGGGCGTACCTGCCGACACGGCCCTGTTCCAGGAGTTCCTGATCCGGGGCGGCATGCCCGGCCTTCACATGATGACGAATGACGAGGAGGTCATAAGGCAGTACCTTGGCTCCCTGATCGACAGCGTGGTCCTTAAGGACGTGGTCGGCCGGTACTCGGTCAGGGACGTCGATCTGCTTCAACGACTGACAGCCTTTCTTGCCGACAACTCGGGCAACGTATTCTCGGCCAAGCGCATCGCCGACTTCATGAAAAACGAACGACGCAGCGTCGGCGTCGAAACCGTTTACAACTACATCTCATACCTGATTTCGGCATTCCTGATCCATCGCCTGCCACGCTTCGACCTGAAGGGCAAACGCTTCCTTGAAGTCAGTGAAAAGTACTACTTCGCGGACATGGGACTGAAGAACGCCCTTATCGGGTACAGGCATTCCGACATCAATGCGGCACTGGAGCTGGTCGTCTTCCTTGAACTGAAGCGGCGCGGGTACACCGTCAGCGTCGGGCGCCTGGGCGATGCCGAAATCGACTTCATCGCCGAGCGCTCGGGCGAACGGATGTACATCCAGGTTTGCTATCTGCTGGCGGACGAAACCGTGTCCGCGCGCGAATTCGGCCCGCTTGAGGCTTTGCGGGACAACTATCCAAAATTCGTGCTGTCAATGGATCAGATTGGCGGCCGGGACCACAACGGCATCCAGCGCCTTTACCTTCCCGACTTCCTGCTGGCCGACGCCATTCCAGCCTGACCGAACGGATTGCCCGTCGTTGGTGCCGACGCATCACACGGCCTGTACGGAAATGTGGCAAACACTACCGGGTGGCGGCGAATCATGTTTGGGATTGTCAACAACAAATCCCTGATTTTAATCCAAATTGACCGGGGAATCCCCAAACGTCAAGGACGGCGGCGGCGAATTCGCGGAGATCGGAATAGCGGAGCGTCGCCCACGGATCAAGCGGGGTTTTCTGGGCGTTTACGATCACAAGGTCGCCGCCCGACTGGAGCGTGATGGCCGGGATGGACGCGGCCCACATCGGTGCAAAAGACCGAAGTTCCCGTCGGATCACCGCGCGATCATGGCTGTTCTTGAAATGTGAAGAGGGAAGCAAAGGCATCCAGTCGAACAGTCAAATTGAGCGAATATCACGGACGGATCCCGACGCCATCACGTATCCTGCGATGCTCCCGGACATTTGAAGCCTTCCACTTCATCATTGGATGATCCACCAGCAAGGCGAGCATCCTGGCATCGGATGTCACCAGTTCCGGCGCAATCTCGCCACGTTCATTCAACCTGGTCAGGAATTCCATATGTTCACCCGGAAGCGGAAGCAATTGGGTCATCCGTTCCCGACACTCATCAACCAACCCCTGTAACCACACCTGAATGTTGGACTTATCGGGCGCCATTCCGCGGGACAGAACCGGCAGCAAGCTGGAATGTATTTCCTGCATTTCGAACTGGATGTCGTCAACCGACACCTTGCGCCAGTCCCTGCGATTCCATGCCCCATAGACAATGAAGGCAAGCCGCAGCCGTTCCAAATCCCAATCATCCCGTCGAAGCATCTGCACCGCATCGAACAAGTCCCGGCTTGCATGACGCGCCAGCAAGGCCACCAGTTTGGCGCCAACAAGTTCGTGCCGATCGACGACAGCAATGTTGGTGACCTGTGTGTCGCCAAGCACCTGCGAATCAAGTCGCTCGGGGGACCACAATGGAATCCGAAGCATGAAGTTCAAATCAATGGACAGATGACTGTTTCGACCGTTGACATCCCTGTATGCCATCCGCCACTTTCCGCCAGCATGGGCGCCGGGAACACGTCGCGGCACGAAGCCCTCGCGCTGACATATCCCCTCAATGGCCCGCTCAACCAGAGGCCGTTCAATCATCATCGCATCCCGGTTGGCCGATCCGATGTAATTCAGGTCAATATCAACCGAAAGCCGTGGAATTCGCAGCAGGAAAAGATTCAGCGCCGTGCCACACTTCAATACAAGGCGTCCCTCGAGTCCCCGATACCCTGACAACGCCTTGAGCACACCAAGCAGACGAAGGGACTTCTCAAGGGCTTCCTCGGGGAATCCGGTTGTCCCGGCAACCTTCCGAACGTCTTCGCGCGTCAGATTCAACCCGGTTCCTCCCAGGTTCGATCAAGGATTGCCCCAGGCACCACAAGATTCCACCTCTTCACCAGCCTGCCGCCACGTTGACGACCGGGCCCCATATAGCTGGGTTGTCTGGGCGAACGTTCCTGAAGAGCCGCCAGATGAATTTCTTCAATCGGAAGATCCCCTTTGCGGGTTTCCAGATAAAATCCGGTACGCGCCACTGTCAGGGAATCACGCCGCACGGCATCCTCGACAACCCGATCGACATCCAGGAATTCGATCGAGTCCAGGGACATAAAAACTTCTTCCCATCCGCCTCCGAATTGGGGCAGGGATATCACATCCACCAGAGTCCTTTCCAAGGTAGTGACTCGAACGGTGCCCCCAGCATTTCGTTCTTCGACGACGCCGTGGTCGATTCCCGTATGCCAGCCTGGAACGCCTCCGGTCACGGGCACGAAATCCTGGCCACGAAAGGTGAATGGACGCCGCCTGGCTGCGGTCAGATACTGGTATCGGTTGTGAATCGTATGGGCACGCCCATGAAACTGCAGCGCCGCGTGAAAGGCCACAACAGCGTCGTCAGAAAGGCCCATAGTGACCAGAAAGGGATCAACGGGCACGGTTTCTGGCGTGTATCCATAAGGAACCGCAGCCAGCAATCCCCGCCTTATGCGAACAATATTGCCCTGCCGAACGTGATAGGCCAGCAAAGAATTGAAGGTCTGCACGTTGGCGGAGCCTTGTTCCCGATGGGCTTGCTGAAAATCACCCACGGTGAACACCGGGTGTGTTGCCAGAAAATCTCGTACCCACATGATAACCGACTTTGTGTTACGCGCTTCAACTTGTAATATTATTACCAACAACGGTACTTGAAGTCAAGTCAGGGAGATGTTACTTAGCTTTGCTGCAAGGCGACCGCACCATGATCACGTGCTTGAGATCTGATTACCTGACCGGATCCAGGTCGTCCTTGGCGTAGCCGGTCAGCTCGGTATAGCCGACGCCGGTAACCGGAAGCCCACCGTTTGTTCCCGTGATGGTCGTGGCGCCTTCCCAGTAGTTCTGGGCGATGTTGAACATCTCCTGGTCATCGACGTGCGTCAGGACCTGAAGGTTCCAGTCGCCCTTGGCAATGGTGATGTCCCAGTCCAGGGGATAGACGCCATTTGTCCACGGGCTTGTCCAAGTGCGCTTCGGTGTAATGTGGAAATCGTCAAAGCCGTGGAGTTCGGTCGCCGTCCCGTCGGCCTCGATGATGGTGCCGGCCTGCTCGCACAGGACGCCGTCCCAGTCCGTGAACTGGAAAAGCATGATTTCGCGGTTGTCGTCGAGTTGGATGCTCCACCAGTCCCAACCCTTGAAATCCACCATGTCGAACTGGCCCCACTGGTGGTCCATCCATGCCTGTCCGGTCACTTCCACGTCGCCGTCCGGTGTCGAAATCGTGCCTTCGGCCGCCATCCGAGTGTAGCTGTAGTAATAGCTGGTTCCGCCGGTGTCGGCCATCGGTATGAAACCGTCCCCGCCGTGCAGCGTCGCGCGCTTCTTCGGCGTCACGATCAGGTCGATCACCCATGGCGAGGCCAGGCCGTTCTTTTCCATGCCTTCCGGAATCACGCCGACGATATGGTCGTTGCCGAAACCGTCCATCTCGAACCGGCAGTTATCGACATCCAGCACGGTCGGCTCGTTCGTCCATTCGTTTGTACTCAGGCCGATGGCATCGTTGTGGAAGTGGACGCCCGCCGTTGCATCCAGCACCGCAACATGGCACATGTACCCGACGCCCGGAACACCGAAAAACACTTCGTAGTCGTATTGAAAAATCGTGACCTCAAAGCCGAATTCACGGTCGGAACCGGCAACGTGCCCGGTGTAGTACCACCACTCGCAGCGGTCATCATGGAACCCGGCGTCGTCCGGGAACTTCACGTCGGTCGGGACGCATTCACCCGCGTTGCAGAATGATCCGTCGCCGCACTGGGTTCGCTGGACCTGACCGTCCACAACTTCGACGCGCACGTCGTCCTCGCAGTACGGGGCCACCGGCTCGACGATGCCTTCGTCACATCCGGCCACAAGAAGCACCGCGGAAAAGGCCACACGAAGTCTGTTGGTCATGCCACGCCCGCATCCAAACGATGCGCCATTATCGATTTTCGTCCGGAAGGTTACAAGACTTCAGGCATCAACACGGTGAAACACTTTCTTTACGCATGCCGATACTTCGCAGTAACCCGCCACCCGAGATCAGAGGTTGACTCATGACCTATTTGCAGACTAAATTAAGACCTGTCACATTCTTCGGTGCTGCCATGAAGTATTCGAACCAGATCAAGCCGATAAGCTACCTGAAGGCACACGC
>JAKPTZ010000145.1 GCA_029555025.1 Deltaproteobacteria bacterium | reverse complement strand
ACTGCTGGTCAAAAGCCTGTTTTCCGTCCTGGACATGGATGGGCGGATGAAGGAACTGAAGGTTCCGCCCGTGATTGGTGAACTGCTGATGTTCCCGTATCTTGCCGGGTTCCGATTCGCGGTGCATTTCGTCAGCCAGGCTAACGGGAAGTGGGCGGACATCGACTGGATGTTCATGAATCCCCCGCTTTCGACCGAGCAGTTGATGCACCCGGAAAAGATGCACCGCCCCGACGCCAAGTCCAGCCCCGATTTCCCGCGCAACGTCGTGATTCCCGGCGCGGCCGAACTTGTCACCGGGGCGGCCTTTCACGGAAGTGACATTGCCGGGGAAGGCAACCTGGTCGCGTTGTTTCGTCATGGTTCCAACCCGGGCGCGGCGGCCGAAGCCGCATCCGGCTGGGACGGCGATCGTTTCGTTGTCTGGCGGGACAAGGCAGGACGATTCGGGCTTGTGATTGCATCCGTGTGGGATTCCGCGGAAGACGCCGCCCAGGCGGCCCAGGCATTCAGGGAAACTCCCGCGAGACCGGCCGCCGTCAAGGTTTCCGGCGATCGCGTGGTCGCCGCCTGGGGAAGCGCGGTAAAGTCGCCAGATAAGACTGTTGCGCGAATCATTGGTGAATTCACGACGCGCGACATCAAGATCTGGCAGGACTGGTTCCGTTGACCCGCACGAAGTCCGCGTTACGTGAGACATGCGTCATCCCTGGACAACACGTCGGAACATAATCGTGTGAATTTGAATGCCGGAACGCAGAGATCCGAAGGCCGGAAGGTCAGTACGTAAGCTCGATGACTTCGTTGACTTCGCTGTTGACCCGGATTTCCAGGGTAAGCGTCTTGGTAAGGTCGGTCCAGCTTCTGGCGCGGGCGAACCACCAACGCCTGGCAGGGTTCTGGATCCACGGCCCGCGGGCGTCGGCCGCCGGAACCAGGTCACCGGGAGCCCAACCCATCGTAACAAACTGGTAATGGGTCATTTCCTGTTTCGGGACAATTCCCAGGGCGCAGAAACCGGTGATTGCCGGGTTCGGCGGGTTCGCGCAGTCCCACTGAAGACCGCCCTGCAGCCAGAAATCGGGAATGGTGTTAAGCGCCGGGAACATGTCTTCCGGCGTCGCCCCGGTATCGACGTACTGCGAATAGGTCATGAAATACGTTTCCTGCTTCATCTTGATGTCGAGCAGGAATGCAATCGCTTCCTGGGAGTACGCCTTCTTCATGTACCCGCGGTAACTTGCGACGGCAACCACGGAAAGAACGCCAAGGATGGCGACGACAAACATCAGTTCGACAAGCGTGAATCCACGGAGTTTTGAAGTTGTCATCAGAAGTTCCCCCGGGTGACGACCATACCGGCATATTCTATGGCCA
>JAKPTZ010000137.1 GCA_029555025.1 Deltaproteobacteria bacterium | reverse complement strand
CACCGGCCTGGTCATCAGGGCCCGCGCCTCGCAGGGAGGAACCGACGTAATCGCCGCAGCCGTAAGGAAGGTTAGTTCCATCAGCATCGGCTACCTGATGTTTTCCCTGAACGCATCGGTCGTCGTCGTCCTCGCCGGCATGTACGGACTGGAGCCCGCTCTTTCCACGATCATCGTAATCGCCATCGAGTCGGTAGTGGTCGAAAAGACCATCATCGGCATCGACGCGAACAAGGTTCTGATGACAACCACGACAAAGCCGGCCGAGGTGTCCGAGGCCCTTATGGACCGCCTTGACCGAGGAGTGACGATCCTGAACGCGTCCGGCGCCTACACCGGCGAACCGCGACCAGTCCTGATGTGCATCCTGCGGACCAGGCAGGTTGCGCTGGCAACCAAGGTCGTGAAGGATGTCGACCCGCACGCCTTTACGTACATTCAGGACGTTACAGAAGTATTCGGCCAGGGTTTCAAGGCTCCCCCAATCTAGGAATCAGCGCCGTCGAGATTGACTTTCCACTCGTTAACCACGACATTTGACCCATAAATGTCCGATTCACGGATCGCGCCCCTTTACAGTTTCCGGCGCGTGATCCGTTCAAGCCGGAACTAACTGGAGTTTTGCCATGCGCCGGTCATTCACAGGCAACGTGTTCCCGTTATTGATCGCGGCAGCGGCCCTGCTGGTTGTCACCGGTGGCGCCGCATCGATGGCGTTGGCCATTCCCCTCGACACCGATGGCGACGGAGTCATCGACGACCAGGACAACTGCCCGTTAGTCCCGAATCCCGATCAGGCCAACCTGGACGGGGACATGCTTGGAGACGTATGCGACAAGGATGACGACGGGGACGGTTCCTTCGACGTGGATGACTGCGCGCCCCGGAACGATTCCGTGTACCCGGGCGCTACCGAGGTCTGCAACGCCATCGACGACGACTGCGACGCCTCGACCGACGAGGGATTCCCCGATCTGGACACCGACGGCATCGCGGACTGCGTGGACACGGACGCCGATGGTGACGGAATCAACGACGCGTTCGACAACTGCCAGTACCTGCGAAACGACGACCAGGCGGACGCCGATTCGGACGGTATCGGAGACGCGTGCGACACGGACGCGGACGGCGACGGAACGGACGATGCGACGGACAACTGTCCCGGGCTGCGCAACGACGACCAGGCGGACGCCGACACGGACGGGCTCGGCGACCCGTGCGACCCGGACTCCGACGGTGACGACATCGCCAACGGTCAGGACAACTGCCCGACGTTGGCGAACCCGGACCAGGCCGACTTTGATACGGATAACATCGGAGACGCCTGCGACTTGGACATGGACGGAGACGGGTCCTCGAACCACCTCGACTGTCAACCGATGAACCCGGAAATCTACCCCCTGCAATCCGAGATCTGCAACGGTGTGGACGACGACTGCGACACGAACGTGGACGAGGGTTTTGACGACAGGGATCACGACGGTCTGGCGGACTGCGTCGATAACAACATCGATGGAGACGAACTGGACAACGAGATGGATAACTGCCCGACGATACCGAATTCGGACCAGGCGGACATGGACGTTGACGGACTTGGCGACCAGTGCGATCCCGACATCGACGGGGACGATCTGATCAACCAGAACGACAACTGCCCGACCGACCCCAACCCGCTGCAGGAGGACCTGGATCTGGACAAGTGGGGCGACGCGTGCGACCCGGACGTCGACGGCGACTTGATCCTGAACGACCAGGACAACTGCCCGCGCGACAAGAACATGGATCAACTCGACACAGACGACGATGGTCTGGGCGACGCGTGCGACCCGGACGCCGACGAGGACGGACTGCCAAACGCCGACGACAACTGCCCCCAGGTCGCGAACCAGGATCAATCCGACCTTGACGACGACACTCTTGGGGATGCGTGCGACGACGACGACGACAACGACGAGATAGCGGACGGCGAAGACAACTGCCCGGTCGACTACAATCCGTTGCAGGAAGACGTTGACACCGATGATATCGGCGACGCGTGTGACACTCCCATCCAACCGGACGTGATTCAGGAAGATATCAGCGATGCCGAACAAATCTGCGATGACATCGCCGATGAAGACACACAGACCACCGTGCCAGACATCGGTACCGACGAAAATGACGAGAATCCAGCGCAGCCGGAAACCGAAGAGATCGCTGACACTGTCGAAATCGATGTGATCGAAGCGGACGGCGGCGGCGAAGGCGGGGGATGCGCGACGATGACCGCTGCAGGCGGCCGGGGCGTTTCGCTGGCACTGCTGTTCGTGGCGTTGATGACGCTGCTTGCGGTCAGCGCCCGGAACAGGACGCGCCCCGTCAGCAGCAATCGGAAAAGAGGAATCACTTCAGGCGATTGATAACCGCCGTGATCTGTTCGGACTTCAACTCGCCCTGCAGCATGTCCAGAATCGCATCGTTCGCGTCCACGAAATAAACCGCGGGAATGACCATGATGGGCCTGAACGTGGAATATGCGGCGACCATCTCCGGCTGCGTGTCCTTGTGAAGACGTTCCACCGGGAACGCGGGCGGCTGTCCCAGCGCCTCGTTCAGCGCGCCGACCGTGGCGTTGATCCGGTCACGCGTGCAGTTGCAGCATTCCTCCTCGTCGACCAGTATTATCCGGGCCAGGCTGGAAGCACTGACCGGTGACGTCGCGTTCGACGAGAGCGCGGCATCGCGGCCGCGACCACCACAACCGACTGTGACCGACAGCAACAGCACAAGAACCGTCAGAAAGCCCGGAAGAGCATCGATGACACAAGCGCCTCGTGAAAGAACAGCTTTCATTTCAACCCCTTGTAACCGAAGTACAGACCGACCAGGATGATGGCCACACCGGCCACAATCCTGAGTATCCTCAACACGTGCGTGGCCCTGGTGTTCTCGATCAACGCGGCCGCCGCGCCCATCGACGTCCCCGCTATAAGAATCAGCACACTGTGACCGAGCGCGTACACGAGCAACAGTGTTCCGCCCCACGCGACGGACGCACCCGAACCGGCCAGATATGTCAGAAGTACCACCAGTATCGGGGCCGCACAAGGCGCGGAAACCACTCCGAACAGCAGGCCCAGCAGGAATGCACCAAGAAAACCGCGACTGCGGGGCCGCAGGCGATCACCGAGCGACGGAATCGGAATCGTCACCAGCCCGGTCAGATGAAGCCCCATCAGCACGCAGACCACGGCGACCACCAGGTTCCAGATGCCGGAAACATCGCCGTACATTCGCCCGGCCAGGGCGGCAAGCATCCCCATCGCCGTAAAGGTCAGCGCCAGTCCCGCGACGAAAGTCAGGGAGAATAGAAGGGAACGAACGACCCCGGTCTGACGCTGGCCGGCGACGTACCCCATCATCAGCGGAATCATTGCCAGCACGCACGGGTTCGAGGCGGTAAGAACTCCCCCCGCAAACACAGCAAGCAGCGCCATCCACGGATTCGTCTGGATGTAACCGCCAGCGTTCCCGACAAGTTGGTCAAGCATTCACGTCACCGTTGCCTCCGGCGGATCTGAGCCACCTGACGATCTCGTCGGATGAAGGCAGCCGGCCGCAGGAGACGACCTTGCCGTCGACCACGAGCGCCGGCGTCATCATCACGCCGTAATCCATGATTTCATTCAGTTTCTCAACCTTGGACAATTCCGCTTCGACACCGGAGGCAGCGATCGCCTTTTCGGTCTCGGCATACAGCTTCTTGCACTTGGGACATCCCGTACCTAAAACTTTCACCTTCATTCTCAACCTCCCCCACGGCCCCGATCAAGCGACCAGGCCCCCGAACAGCCATCCTGCCAGCGTGGACAAGACAACCACCAATGAAACGAACACAACCGTTTTCTTCGTCCCGAGCACGCTCGCGATCACGAGCATCGAAGGCAGCGAGAGCGCTGGTCCGGCCAGCAGAAGCGACAACGCCGGCCCCTGGCCCATCCCGGAATTCAACAGGCCCTCGACGATCGGCACCTCGGTCAGCGTTGCGAAGTACATGAACGCTCCGACCAACGAGGCAAAAAAGTTCGCAAGAAGCGAGTTTCCGCCAACCAGACCGGCAATCCACTGGTTCGGAATCAAACCGCGTTCGCTGCCTCCTGGTCCTCCAAGCAGCAGCCCGGCGACCACGACACCGGCCAGAAGCAGCGGAAGAATCTGCTTGGCGAATGTCCAGCTCGAATCGACCCAGTCCTTCAATTCATCCTTCCGGAACCACGCGATTATCGCGGCGACAAGACCTGCAGCCATCACACCGGTGATGATCCATTTCGCCGAATGGATCGCCGCCCACCACCCGGTTGCGCCCTCCTGGGGCTTGCCCCAGTTGGCGAACACAAGGATTCCCATCATCGCGGCGAAGTACAACGCGTCCTGCCACAGGGCGCGCCCACGGACGCCTTCGTCCGGGATCACCACCCCGGCGGCCTCCCTGGCCTTCTCTTCCTTCCTGAAGATCAACTGCATCAGCAATCCGATGACGACAGCGAAAAACACCGCCCCGACAGCCCGGGCAATGCCCAGCTTCGGCCCCAGGATTCTGGCCGTCATGATGATCGCCAGCACGTTGATGGCCGGCCCCGAGTAAAGGAAAGCCGTTGCCGGCCCCAGACCGGCGCCACGCTTGTGAATGCTGGCGAACAATGGCAGCACCGTACAGGAGCAAACGGCCAGGATGGTGCCCGACACGGCCGCCACCGGATAGGCGACGATCTTTTTCGCCTGGGGTCCCAGATACTTCATCACGGAACCCTGGCTTACGAACACGCTTATCGCGCCAGCGATGAAGAACGCCGGAATAAGGCACAGCAGCACGTGTTCCCGCGCGTACCATCGAACCAGCGAAAGGCTTTCAAGAACCGCTCCGGTAAAACGCGCGCTGTCGATCGGCATGAACCAGATCGCCAGGAAGGCGACCAGAATCAACGCCAGCTTTGTAGTCTCCTTCATGATTCAGTCTATCCCTGCACGTCGGACTTTCGACCGACCACCCTGACACTGGATACCTTGCCCGCCAGTTCCGTGGAAAATCTGACGGACTTCTCGCCCGTCAGTCCGCCGGTTCCGCAACATCCGCCTGTATCGACCGCGCCCAGAAGGCCCTGAAGCTGCTCGGACGAATAGACAAGCCGATCCGAGACCGCCACGTCGCTCAGGCCGGCCTGCCGCAGCCCGTCCAGATAATCGACCTCGGGGATCGCACCCGAGATGCATGCGGTGTAGAGTTCGGCCTCTGCCTGAATCCATTCCGGCAAAGGCTCCGATACGATATCCGAGATCGAGATTCTGCCGTTCGGTCGCAACACGCGAACCAGTTCGCGAAAAACCCGGTTCTTCTCGGGTGACAAATTGATGACGCAGTTCGAGATCACCAGGTCGACGGAACCGTCCTCAACGGGGAGATTCTCGATGATGCCCTGCCGCAACTCGACGTTTTCCAGACCGGCCGCCGCCGCGTTCGCCCTGGCGCGTTCGATCATCTCGGCTGTCATGTCCACGCCGATCACCCGTCCGGACGGCCCGGTCATCTTGGCGGCCAGAAGAAGATCCATGCCGGCGCCGGACCCGAGGTCGAGCACCGTGTCACCGGGCCGGATCGCCGCCAGCGCCAGGGGATTGCCGCACCCGAACGAACTGACGACCGCTTCAGGCGGCAACGCCGCCATCTGTTCGCTGGAATAGCCTGCCATGCGGGCC
>JAKPTZ010000130.1 GCA_029555025.1 Deltaproteobacteria bacterium | reverse complement strand
TGGGCGCATCAACGAAAAGCCCCCTGGGAGGCGGGTCCGGCGAATGGACCTCCCAGGGGGCGTTCACCCGGATCATCCGGGCGTTTCTTCCAGGGTGAGGGTCTCGCCGGACCGTCACCCCTCTTTGGCGAAATTTCGATGGGAGGGGCGGGACGGCCCGGCGCGTCGATGGTGAGCGACGTGAAAATGAAGAAAAATCAGGCGGATACCTGAGCTACGGAGGGGAAACTTTTTTTAACTTTTTTTCCGGATGCCCCGCGAAATTTCGCTGGGCCGGAAGATAGGCTATT
The DNA here is from genome assembly GCA_029555025.1 of Deltaproteobacteria bacterium. Lineage (GTDB taxonomy): Bacteria > Myxococcota_A > UBA9042 > DTJE01 > DTJE01 > JAGOFO01. The sequence continues at coordinate 1,940 of JAKPTZ010000130.1, read as the reverse complement.
CGTCGGGGGAGATGATGAATCGTGCCTGCCAACCCTTTCCGTCATCCGTCAGGCGGAAGGGATCGCCTTCGATGCGGAAGAAATCGCGCAGGTTGGCAGCGAGGAGTTCGCGGCGTTTCTGATTGTGCCTATGTGCCTTGTTGCTGCTCCAGTCCAGAATTCCTCGCTCATCAGCGAAGGTCTTGAGCAGCTCCCATTGAACGGTGGGGTTTCCATTTTTCTTATTGGCCATGCCCATCTGCGTGTAATTGAACACGCCTCCGGCCGTCTTCGCTTTGACCGAGACGGTATGCCCGTCCTTGAAGCGGATCGACACGTCGCCCCACGACGCGTCTGGAGGTGTGGGGAAAAAGGCTGTGGCACCGTCTTCCTTCGGCGGCGGAAGATTGACCCCGCGGAATTGGGCCAGAATGTCGTCCATGGGATGAAAAAGCTGGAACTGTCGTTTGGCTTCGATGCCCACATTTTCAGACAAGGACACCATGCCCGACCGTTTGTCCGTCAATCGCTTTTCCGCTTTCGCAGTGCAAAGCCCGCGCGTAGGGGCCAAGAGAAGAAACGGCGCTTCGTTTCGGCCGAGGAGACCGTCGAGTACCTCGCTGAAATCGTCGGGCTCGATCTGGATAGTCAGGTAGACCGGGAAACGGTATCCGGCGTATGGAGAGTAAACGCCGATGCGCGTCGTTCCGGGAAGGTCGGTTCCCGCGTCGGTTTCTTCGATCAGGCCGAAGACCTTGGCGAGCGCCGTGTCGAGGGCCGGACGATCCAGCTCATAGACCACTATGTCGGATCGCTGTAGGGCAAAGGTCTCGCATCCACGCTCGCACCTGCAGACGGCGACAATGTCCTCCGGATCGTGCACGACCACTTCGTGCTCACAGCCGCAGCCGCGTTGAACCAAGCAGGGATGCGAAGACGCCAGCTTGCCGTTCGGACGAAGGAAGGCCTTAGCCGTCCCATAATCGCTTCCGAACCGGACTTTCCACTCGGCATCAACCGCCGCCGCACCCGGAACGGCTTCGAGAGCCTGCCAGAATCCGGTCGACCTATTCGTCATCGTCTTCCTGCTCGGCAAGGATGAATCCTCGCTTCGTGAGCCAGTCCTCGACCACGGCGGCGTCACTGTCCCTGGTGTACTGCGCGATGTTCGAGGGCCGGATGGTCACGGTCCTGGCCGTTTTGGAGTCGGTGAATCTCACCTGAAAGCTCGCCCGGATGATCCGTGCCTTCTGGGGCATAGCGCGGCCGCGGCCGGCATAGGCGGCGAACACGTCGTTGGCCTTACGTATCTCGATCTCCTTTTCGGAGCCGCCCCAGAAGAACTGAATCTCCTTTAGGCGTACCCATTCCATGCCGTCCACGTCGGTGCAGACGATGGATGTGTCTCCGCCGTTTCGAAGCGGCTCGAGAGTGTACTTGCCGGTCTCAGGGAAGAAATCCTCCTTGTTGAACACATGGCGGCCGAACTGCCGGCGGAAGAGGTCCTTTTCCCCTTTTCCGCAAGCATGCATTCGGATCTCGCCGATGGTCGGTTCGTAAACCAGCACGTCGTACTTTTCGGGACGGTAGAAGACGCTCGAAGCCTGACCGCCGTCGAGGCTGCCCTCACGCCGCAACGGATCACCGTGACGCACCAGAAACCACACGGAATCCTTCTTGGGGTAAACGAAGACCTTCGATCCCCGTCCGCGCTTCTTCTTCTCGAACCAATCGTCGAGGTCCTTTTCCAGAGCCACGAGCGCTTTCGCTGTCGGCGGTTTGAACTTGGGGATCGGATGTGTATCGGTCTGAAAATACTCGAAGGACCGGGGCTTCAAGAGGTACTGCTCGGCGTGCTTGCGCTCGAGAAGGTCCTTGTTCTGCAGGTAGACCTGAACGGCCACGTCGGCCGCGGTGGGGTCCGGGTTCCCGTCGAGAGAGATGCCGTTGTTCTCCGCCTC
>JAKPTZ010000120.1 GCA_029555025.1 Deltaproteobacteria bacterium | reverse complement strand
CCCGCCGAATTCTGCACCGGCAAGGGTGCCGATTGTCCGTCGGATAAGCTTTCCGATCAGAACCACGTCTGTCGTGAATCGACGGACCTTTGCGACGCGGCCGAAACGTGTGACGGCAAGGGAACCGACTGCCCGCCGGATAAGGCGGCTTCAGCCTCAACAGTCTGTCGCAAGGCGGCGGGCGGCTGCGATCAGGAAGAGTATTGCGACGGAAGCTCGATGTCCTGTCCCGCGGATCAGTTGAAGCGAAGCGGTTCTGTTTGCCGCGAGGCCTCCGGTGGATGCGATCGGGAAGAAATTTGTGACGGGTTGTCGGCGACATGTCCGCCGGACTACATCCAGGGCAAGGGATTCGTCTGCCGCGAGGCGGCCGGTGGATGCGACGTTGCTGAAAGGTGCGCCGGAACCGGCGTGGATTGCCCCGTTGACCTGATTCGCGGTGCCGGTTTTGTATGTCGCGCGGCGGCCGGCCAGTGCGACCGCGAGGAAAAGTGTTCCGGCACCAGCGTGCAGTGTCCCGAAGACCTGTTTGCCGAGTCCGGCACGACGTGCAGCGACGGCAATCCGGAAACCGTCGATGACCAATGTGGAAAGGACGGCACCTGTCAGGGTGACGTTCCCATGCCGATCGCCGGGTGCAGCGGGGCTTCCGGCGGGGCTGGAGCGTCGTCCGGCCTTGCGCTGCTGCTGGCGACCCTGATGCTTGCCCTGGTTTCGTTCCGCCGTCGCTTTCCCGCCTGAAATCAGGAGGTTGCCCGTGCATCACCAGTCGATTGCCCTGTCGGGGATTTGTCTGACCATGGTGGCCCTGTTCGGCTGCGCGCCGGATACGGAAGAACCGGTTCACCGGCAGACCTGGTGCGTGACCGATTCGGCCATGGATCGCCAGACCAGGCACAGGGCCGTCACCGGCGTGATGGATCTGATGAAGACGACCGTCATCGAAGACGGTTCAATAGTGCTTCTTAACCGGTTCACGCTTACCGATGCCGACAGGAATCTTTTCCAGATCCGGCCGGACGGCCGGGTCGCGAAGTGGGAGTTTTCGTGTTCGGATCCGTTCGATGTCCGCAAGGTCATGACGTTTTCGGAAGGCGGCATCGAATACGTGGTCGAAACGTTTTCGACCGTCGAACGAAGCGATGTCGCCCAGCGCGCCCAGATGGTGCGGGTCTCGGTTCTTGGCGACGACGGTGCCGTCGGCCGATTTCACGTCATGAACAAGGTTGACGGCGAGCCGGTCGATCTGTTGGCCGATCTGTCGGCCCGGTCCGCCCGGCTGATTGTTCCACCAGAAAACCCCGCGGCTTTTCAGGCAGCCAAAGGTGCGTTCATCGTCCCTGCGTCGGCCGCGGCGCAGGACTGCGAACTGTTGGGGGGTGTTCTTGAATGCCGGTTCCAGATCGGGCCGGATCAGTCCGTGGCGTTTGATCTGCAGATCGTTCCGGGTACCGAGGAGGATCTTCCCCGTGATCAGCAGGATCGCGTCACCTTCGACAGGGACGCCGCGCTTGCCGGCGAACAGGCGGCGCTTAAGGCGTTCATGGATCGGTTGCCGAATCTTTCGCTTCCGGATCAGTGGCATGTGTTCGCCTTCTACTCTTCCGCGTGGCTGATCAATATCTTTCGCGACAGCTTCGACGACCTCTTCCTGGTCAAGCCAGGCGCCTTTGAATACAACTCGTTCTGGAACCGCGACGCCGCTTTCATCACAAGGACGATGGATCTTCTGGGGCTTCACGAAAGGGCGGAAGAGAGCATGCGCGTCTTCTGGCGGCGACCCCTTCCGGATGTCGTGAACAGCCAGGGAACCTGGGGCGCTACGATCGAGCAGAAGTCGGACGGCCGCTGGGAATGCCCGAACCACGAGTGGGACGGGCAGGGCCAGGTGACATGGGCACTTGTAAGCCATTACAGGTTCACCAGGGATTCCGGTTTCCTTGAAGATGCCTATCCCGCGATCGCGCTGGCCATGGACTGGATGATTGACAACATCGAACGCAGGCCGAGCGGTCACAACCTGCTGCCTTCCGGATATGGCGAGACGCTTGACACCTGGAATTACGTGCTTCTTCACAATTACTGGGGCGTACTCGGGCTTGACGAGGCCGCGTGGCTGGCCGCCGAGGCCGGCAGGCCCGAGGATTCCGCCCTGTGGGGTGCCCAGGCCGACCAGTTCAGGTTGTGGGTGCGGCAGGCGGCGCTGGATGCATACGTGGGGGATTCGGAATCCGGGTACATCGCGTCCGCGGTTGGAACGGAATCGAAGCGGGCCTGGGGTTCGATCAGGACGGTCTTTCCACCAAGAATAATGGATCCGTTAA
>JAKPTZ010000076.1 GCA_029555025.1 Deltaproteobacteria bacterium | reverse complement strand
TCCAAGGCGTTCCAGTAACCCGGCGTGCCGGGATAAGTCGAACCCGTGACGTTGACGCCCTGCGTGCTCACGTAACCGGTGAAGTCGCAAATCCCGTTGGGGTAGTATCCGAATTCCGGATCGTACACGTTTTGACATCCGTGAATGGTGAATCCCTGTCCCGATCCCACGAGGTAGGAAATATAGTAACTGCCGGGAAGGGTTACGTCCGATGAACAGTTCATGCCCGTCACGTTGTAAGACAGGGAACCGCCCTGGCTGCAATAGAAGGTAAGAGTGCCGCCGGAACAGACAATGCGGCTGGGCTGACACCAGGCCTGCGGTCCCGACAGCGTCACGTTCGGGGTAACGGTGCTGCAGGCGGCCGATTGTGCGCACGAGGAAGAACATGCCGCAAGGCTCGGATAACTCCGTCCGAGTGAACACGCGTAGCTGGCCGTCGCGGACTGTTCACACCGATCGGTGATGGGATTGTAGGCGCCGGCGGAACAGGATGGCGATGCCTGGCATTTACCGGCCGAGCCGTTCCAGGCGTAAGACGCCGGGCAGGACGTCCCGGACGGGGCCGATTCGCACCTGTCTCTCGCGGGATTATACGTCCCCGGGGAACAGGAAGGATCCATCTCGCATAGCAACCTTGCCGGGTTCCATGAATATCCTCCCGCGCACGCGGGCGTGAAAGCCGCCTCGCACAGGTCCGTCACGCCGTTCAGGATCGCTCCGGCGCCGAGACAGGCGGCGGGGGCGTAACAGGCTCCGGCCGCGTCGTCGTAAGTCATGCCCACGGCCGAGCATACCGGTACGCCCGTGGCCTCGCATTTTCCCGATGAAGCGTTGTAAACGCCGGGGGAAGGACACGCGTGACCGGCGGGAGTCGTGCAGAGATCCGCCGCATCCGAGTACGAACTCCCGTCGGGGCAGGACGGTGGCCGTTCGAACCGGTCAAGGCCGGGATTGAAGATGTATCCCGCCTGGGCGAGGGACGCCGCCGAAAGGACGCATTCACCGAGGTCCGCGTCGAAATTTCCGACCTGGCAGGAAGGGTCCGCGAGGCAGTTACCCGATCCCGGGTCCATGGCCGTCCCTTCCGGACAGGACGAGAC
>JAKPTZ010000065.1 GCA_029555025.1 Deltaproteobacteria bacterium | reverse complement strand
TTCTGCGGGCAAGACTGCAGGGCCGGCGAACTGGTCTTCTTTGACTTGTCCGAACGACCCTTCCTGATCAACTGATTAATTGTCGGCATCACCGTCTCCCGTAAGACTCCGACCCAAATTCACCGCCCCTCGGGCTCCCTCGAGGCAGACACAGTCGCCCATCAAAGGGCACACTATTGTAGGCCAACGCGTTTTCGTGTCAAGGCAAAAATAGCGGGAATTAAATACTTCTGCTGACACCGGAAACCGTCTGCTAGACTTCGCCCATGAAGCGCTTCCAGCACGTTGGCGGCAGAGCCGTTTTTTCCCAGTTAACTTCGGCCGGATCACGCATGAACCGGTTATGCACAACTTTGTTGGCGATCGGTCTTGGCTGCCCGATCCTGGCGGCACCGGTGCCGGCCGTCGCCAGTGACACCCCGGCCGGGACGATCACCGACTACGCGAAGGCCCAGGAATTCAAGGCGCTGCTCGCCGAACGGGTCCTTCAGATTGAAGTCCGTCCAGAACCGGCTCCGTATCAGGACGCGTCCCTGACACCTTCACGCAACGGCCAGGGTGCCGTCGTCATGATTGAAGGGCGCCCGGTTGTCGTCACATCTTCATTTCTTGTCGATCGCGCGCGTGAGATCCTGATTGTCAGGCCGGGCGCCGAGACGCGGGATGGGAGCATCCGACCGATCACGGAACTTTCAACCACCGGATTTTCCAGCGATACCGTCCCAACGACGGTTCTGAAGCTGATTCCGGATGCGGGCCTTGCCCTTCTCGCGCTGCCGGATGATGTGGGACGGCTGCTGAAATTCAAGCCACTTCCCCCGGGCGGGCCGCTGAAGCCGGATCGGGCAAGGGTGTTCTGGTGTGTGACGCCGGCGGGCGCCGGACTGATGGTCCTTGCCGACACTGCGGTGATTGAGTCCGCCGGCCCGCCCCTTGAAAAGCTGTTTCTTGCACCTGGCACCCTGCTTCCGGGTACAGTACTGTTTGACGGGGATGGGGTGGTC
>JAKPTZ010000037.1 GCA_029555025.1 Deltaproteobacteria bacterium | reverse complement strand
GTTCCATTTCAACGGCAAGCTGCTCGATGCCGGCCTGGATCTGCGGGGCTTCAGGACATTCCCGTCCCGGCGCGGCGAGAGATGCGGCAAGAAGCCAGCATGCGTTCTGGACGGTCTCAAGCGAACGAACCGCCAGATCACGGTCGGGCCCGGGCGGCAGCGACTCAAGCACCTCGACCCTGGCAAGGCCGGCGAAGCAGTCAAGTTCGTCAATCGCACCGTAGGCGGACACCCGGTCGGAACCTTTCGAGACCATGGTTCCGTCGCCAAGGCTGGTCATGCCCGAATCACCCGACCTTTGCCGCGGATTCTCCATCAGCCCTGCCCCGAACCGGCGGCCTTTCTTGCAAGAACCCGCCTGGTGAATCCGCAGCCTTCGCGCTGGCACATCACCGTCCTCGTGCCGCGGAAGCTGCGCACGAAAAGCACCGGCGCGCCGCACTCGGGACAGGTCTCCTCAAGCGGCTCGTAGCTTGTGATGAAACGGCAGCCGGGATACGCGCTGCACGAGAAAAACTTCTTTCCCTTCTTCGACTGTCGCTCAACAAGCCTGCCGGCACATCCATCGACCGGACAGCGTTCCCCGCGGGAATACGGCATGGTGAAACGGCAGTCCGGATAGCGGCTGCACGCCACGAACTTCCCGAACTTGCCGGACCTGATCTGCAGCGGCGCCTGGCATGTCGGACAGGTTCCCACGTCGGGGCTTTCCCGGACGACCACGTGGCCCTTCACGTCCCGGTCGAACTCGCGGGTCACCCTGCATTCGGGATAGCCTTCGCAACCAAGGAAGGCGCCGTTCTTGCCAAGCCTTATCAGCAGTTCCTTTGAGCACTCGGGACACCGAACCCCGGACGGAACCGCATCGACCTTGACCGACCGCATCTCGCCCTGGGCCTGCTCAAGAGTCCTGCTGAACTCAAGATAGAACTTTTCAAGCAGTTCAAGCCTGTCCAGGCGCCCTTCCTCAATCAAATCCAGATCCTGCTCCATCCTGGCCGTGAAATCGTAATCGACGACTCCGCGGAAATGCCCGGAGAGAAGATCGTTGACGATCCTTCCAAGCTCGGACGGACGAAGCCTGCCCTCATGCTTGTAGACGTACGACTTGTCCTGGATTGTCGAAACGATGGACGCGTACGTTGACGGACGGCCGATACCGCGTTCCTCGAGTTCCCGCACCAGCGTGGCTTCGGTGAACCTCGGGGGCGGCTCGGTGAACTTCTGCTCGGTCAGAAGGTCGTCAAGCAGCAGCGCATCGCCTTCCACCAGCGAACTGGGCAGCCGCTGTCCGCCATCGCCCTCATCTTCCGGTTCCGAGGTCTCGACATCCTCGAGCCTCGCCGACTTGTCCAGCCTCCAGACCGCCAGCCAGCCGTCGAACTTCATCACCGAGCCGGCGGCCCTGAACTCGGCCCCGGCCGCCTCGATATCGACCGTTGTCTGGTCAAATATGGCCGGACGCATCTGGCACGCCAGGAAGCGGTTGTAAATCAGTGCATAAAGTTTCTGTTCGTCGCGTTCCAGCACTCCCTTCAAGGATGCCGGAGTTCTTTCGGCGGAAGTAGGCCGGATCGCCTCGTGCGCATCCTGTGCGCTGCGGCGGTTCCTGTACTCAACCTGCCGGGCCGGAACGTAGTCGGGACCGAACTGTGACGCGATCACCGAGCGCGCCTCTGTCACCGAATCCGCGGACAGTCGCACCGAGTCCGTTCTCATGTACGTAATCAGGCCCACGCGGCCTTCGTCGCCAAGGTCGACGCCTTCATAAAGCCGCTGCGCCACCGACATCGTGTGCGACGGCGAGAAGTGCAGAAGGCGCGACGCGTCCTGCTGCAGGCTGCTTGTTATATATGGCGGCGATGGCGCCCTTGGGCGATCCTTCCTGACCAGGCTGGCAATCCTGAAACTGGCCTCGCGAAGCCTTTCAACAAGTTCGAACGTAACGGCCTTGCCGGACAGTTCGGCCTTGCGCCCGTCAATCTTGCGCAGAAGAGCCTTGAACGGTTTTGACTGGGCCTCGTCCTTGTGAACAACCGCGTGGACCAGCCAGTACTCCTTCGAGTCGAACGCCTCGATTTCCCGTTCACGTTCGACCACCAGCCTGACCGCGACCGACTGAACCCGCCCGGCCGAAAGCCCGCCCTGCACCTTCTTCCACAGAATGGGAGAAATCTGATAACCGACCAGCCGATCCAGCGTCCTTCTGGCAAGCTGGGATTCGTACATCAGCACGTCCAGATCCCTTGGGTGCTCCAGCGCCTTCCTGACGGCGTCTCTGGTGATTTCGTGAAAAAGGACTCGGCGGGCCGATGGAACCACCTTCTTCAGTTCCTCGGCGATATGCCACGCTATGGCCTCTCCCTCACGGTCGGGGTCGGTTGCGATAAATACTTCATCGGCCGTCGATGCCGCCTTCTTCAGGCGATCGACAATCTTCTTCTTTCCACGCACGACTTCCAGCTTCGGCGCGAAGCCCTTCTGGATGTCGATGCCCAGCGAGCTCTGCGGCAGGTCCTTGATGTGACCGGCCGATGCCTCGACCTCGTACTTGCCGGAAAGATACTTCTTTATGGTGGTCGCCTTTGCCGGCGACTCGACGATTATCAGCGGTTTGCCCACGAAAACTCCTTAACGTACGCGTTCGCGCACAAAAACATACCCGCCATCGGAAAAATCAACAAAATTTTTTTCGCCCCTGGCCCCGGGCGCAGGCTGGAGACAAGGTCACAGAGCAACAGACAGGTGATCCACACGACCTGGCCCTGGACGCAGGCCGGAGGACAAGAATGAAACGGCGCGACGCGTCTTGTGATGGATTCAAAATTCAGGGTAAAGAAAAGACGTGATCCCGCGAACAGGAATCAATACGGACCGTTGATCCGGCAAGCCCCCCCGAGCTGCGGTTCCGTTCGACGAACCCCGTTTCGTCGCTTACCAGGAGCCGTGCGAGCCGTGGGAACCATGCGAACCGTGGGAGCCGTGCGAGCCGTGCGAGCCGTGCGAGCCGTGCGACCCATGGGAAGCATGGGAGCCGTGCGAGCCGTGCGAGCCGTGCGAGCCGTGCGACGCGTGCGAGCAGTGCGTCTGCGTTCCGAAATCGGATGCAGCGGCAGCCTGATCAGCATCGCCTGCGGCCAGGGCCTGGCCACTGGTGCCGGCCATCAGCATAAATGAGCCGATAGCAGCAGCCTGTCCACGGGTGATCTTTCCCTCTTCGCTCGAGAGGAAGTCCTGAATCCGCTTCTTGAAGGTGGGCACTCGTTTCGAGGCCATAATTAATCCTCCGGAAAACCGCTTTACGATTATCAGATACCGCAGCCCCCAATGTCAAATCTTTTTGCGGGAATCCGCAAAAGCCCCCCGATGACCGGGAATAAAGGATTCTACAGGGTTTGCGTGATGTTGTGCAAGCGATTATTCAGGGTTCGGGGCCTGGTTGGAAGAGTCGATTGCGACGGGCTCGGCCGTCGCTTCGACAACCGCGGGATTCGCCGCTTCCGGCGCGGCCGCCTCTGCGGGCGCGGGTTCACCATTTTCCAGTCTGGCAACGATGACCGGCTCGTTGAAGCGGACATCGTTCATCCGGACGCAGAAAAGGATTTCGTCGCGGTCGAACTCTTCGAGCAGGACATCGATGAACGCGTGGGCCCTTTCGTCGGGAATCTCGGTGATCGACTCGACATCCTCGCTGATTGTCGAAACCAGTTCGTGCATGGCGTCATAGACGTCTCGCCTGGTCTGGTTCCACAGAAGGGTGATGATGTCCCCGATCACCTCGTTCTTCCTGGTAAAAATTTCGAACGCCAGCGCCGTGACCACGCGCTTGCGACCAAGCATCTGCGGCCTGTATCCCTTGAAATGCCTTGCGAAGGCCATCGGATCCAGGCGACGGACATGCTCGATCAGCATGAACAGGTCCAGCGGCTTAACCAGCTTGTCGAACCTGGACTCAAGCTTGCCGATGGCATCAATTGAAGTCATTTGGGCTCCTTTCGGTTAGTCTGGTCAGGCGACGACCTTCTTCACGAAGTCGGCAAGCTCCGGACCGCGAACCGGCTTCAGGTCGTAACGGACGCGAACCATCTTGCGGTCGTCCTTAAGCAGCTTGCGAAGATCGATCGGCGTTCCGACGATGATCAGGTCGGCCGGGATCTTGTTGACGGTGGCGTTAAGGTCGGCAAGCTGGGATTCCGAGTATCCCATCGCGGGAAGGATGCCGGCGCAGTGCGGGTACTTCTCGTACGTGGCCTTGATCGAACCGACCGCATACTTCAGCGGCTCGACGATTTCCGCGCCGCCACGCTTCGCGACGACCCAGCCGGCGCCGATCTTCATGCCGCCGTGGGTAAGGGTCGGGCCGTCCTCGACGACCAGAACCTTCGTGCCCTTCAGTTCGACCTGCTCATCAAGGGATACGACCGATTCCGCTTCGACGATCGGGGCCTTCGGGTTCCACTTGGCCACCGATGCCTTGACGACTTCAAGATCTTCCGCGGTCGCGGAGTCGATCTTGTTGATCACGAGGACGTCCGCCATCAGCAGGTTCGCCATTCCCGGGTAGTAACCGACTTCGTGTCCGGGGCGCAGCGGATCGAGCACCGTCACGAAAAGGTTCGGCTTGTAGAACGGCATGTCGTTGTTTCCGCCGTCCCACAGGATGACGTCGGCTTCGGCCTCGGCCGCCTTCAGGATCGCGTGGTAATCGACGCCGGCGTAAACGATCGACCCGGCTTCGATGTGGGGTTCGTATTCCTCGCGTTCCTCGATCGTGCACTTGTGCTTCGCAAGGTCGTCATAGCTGGCGAATCGCTGGACGGCCTGAACCGCCAGGTCGCCGTACGGCATCGGGTGGCGGATGACCGCGACCTTCAGGCCCATCTTGTGAAGGATGTCGGTGATATAGCGCGACGTCTGGCTCTTGCCGCAACCGGTGCGGATTGCGCAGACGGCGATGACCGGCTTCTTCGAAACCAGTTCGGTGTCACGGGAACCGGCCAGCACATAGTTGGCGCCGGCGGCAATCGCCCTTTCACCGATTTCCATCACGGTCTGGTGGGACACGTCGGAGTAAGAGAAAACGACGTCGTCAATCTGGTGTTCGCGAATAAGGCTTTCGAGTTCGCATTCCTCGACGATCGGGATGCCATCCGGGTAAAGGTTGCCCGCCAGGACTGCAGGGTACTTCCTGCCAGCGATATCGGGAATCTGCGCCGCCGTGAAAGCGACAACCCTGAACGCGTCGTTATCCCGGTAAAGACAGTTGAAGTTATGGAAATCGCGACCAGCGGCTCCCACGATTACGACCTTCCTCGGATGACCAGCCATCTGAAACCTCCCAGTGTTCCGTTATGAGTCAAACATGCCCCCGGGGGCGTGCGTCATTTTATCGACTGACTACTTAAAGTAAAGGGGGGACGGCGCCGATTGTGGCGGCCTTAACGCGATGGCCCCTTGAACCTGCGGGCGCACCCTTCAATCAGCGGGCAGATTGAACACTTCGGTGAAACCGGGGTACACACCGACTGACCGAAAGGAACCAGAATCCGGTTGATTTCCTTCCAGTACTTCAGTGGAAGCCGGCTTCTCAGGACTTCTTCGGTCTGAACGGGATCCCGGGTGTCAATCAGGCCAACCCGGTTGGGAATCCGGTGGACATGGGTATCGACGCAGATGGCGTCGATGCCGAAACCTTCCGCAAGAACCAGGTTGGCCGTCTTGGGGCCGACGCCTGGAAGAGCCAGCAGGGCGTCCATGTCCGCGGGAACCTGCCCGGCGTGCCTTTCGATCAGCAGGCGTGAGACCTCGACGATCCGTTCGGCCTTTGTCGGATGGAAGTTCGCTGGGAAGATGGCGGCGGAAACGGCCGGGGCCCCAAGGGCAATCATGGCCTCGGGCGAGTCCGCCAGGGCGAACAGGCGTTCAGACGCCGGGCCGGTCACCTGATCCCTGGTTCGAAGGCTTATCAGGGTCGCCACAAGCACCTTGAACGGGCTTGACGTAATCGCACCGTTCATCGAGACGGCCGGACCGGGAACGTCCGCGATCGCGGCCCTTACCCCATCCATGAACCAATCCCATCGGCCCGCGTCTTTCATTCGCCCTGATCCGCCAGCCATCGTTCGCAATCAATCGCGGCCGCCGCGCCCGACCCGGCCGCCGTCGTCGCCTGCCTGTAACGGGAATCTGCCACGTCACCGCACGCAAAAACGCCTTCAATCGAAGTGCTGGTGTGATGAGACAGCCTTATATAGCCCTGCTCGTCCAGATCAATCTGACCCTTGAATATCTCCGTAGCCGGTGCGTGACCGATCCCCAGGAACATCCCCTGAACCGCAAGAACACTGGATGAACCGGATTTCACATCGCGCAGCAGCAAGCCGGCGACCGACTTGCCTTCGTCGTCCGAAATGACTTCATCGACCACGGAATTCCAGACGAACGAAACCTTCGGATTGGCCATTATCCGCTGCTGCATGGCCTTCGACGCGCGAAGCTGATCCCTTCGGTGCACCAGGAAAACGCGGTTGGCAAACCTGGTCAGATAACAGGCCTCTTCCAGCGCCGTATCCCCGCCGCCAATCACCGCCACGTCCTTTCCACGGAAGAAGAAACCGTCACAGACCGCGCACGCGCTGACACCATGACCGCGCAGGGCCGTCTCGCTCGGGAGCCCCAGATACCTGGCCGTGGCCCCTGTCGCGATGATCACCGAGTCGGCCTGAACCGTCTCGGAACCGTCAAGCTCAACCATGAAGGGGCGGGACGCAAAATCGACCGCGGTCGCCGATGAAAAGCGGCATTCGGCGCCGAACCTGGTCGCCTGGCGCCTCATCGCGTCCATCAACTCCGGACCGGAAACGCCGTTCTCAAAACCGGGAAAATTTTCGACTTCGGTGGTTGTCAGAAGCTGCCCGCCAGGAGCCGGCCCTTCCAGAACCAATGGCGAAAGACCCGCCCTTGAAGCATAGATGGCGGCTGTAAGGCCCGCCGGACCGGAACCGATGATGACCACTTTCCTTTGCATCGGGAACCCCTTGCGTCTTCGCGAGTATTATCAGCGAACCCCTCGATCCGAATCCTGAACGACCAGGGAAACTACCATTTGCATTGATTTGGCGAAAGTAAAGACTGGGAAACGGGATTGTTTTCAATAGCCTTCAGGCATCAGGACCTTGGCCCCGACTTCGAATTCACGGTTGGCGTACGTCACGATGCAGAGTGACGAGCTGTCGCGGGCTTCGATTACCAGAAGCTCGCCATACTTCTCTTCCGGGAATTCCTTGCGGGCCTTCTTCTTGATTTTCTTGTTGTGCCGATCGACGCCGTCCCCGGTCGTCACAACCATGAAACGGTTGCCGGCCATGACCTCGTCCTTCGAACCCTTATCGATCATCACGTAATGATACTCGCCAAGGAACCTTACACCCTCAATCGAGGCGATGATTGATCCGACCACTTCCTTCGAGTTGGAAACCGGCGGAACCATCTTCTGAACAGGCGCGAACGCCATCACCTTGTCGTTTCGATAGATCTCCTCGAACGACTTCATGATGACGGCCTTGTTCATGTCCTTTTCCGTGTCGGTGACCTTGGCCATTCCCAGATACTTGATTTCGAACCCAAGCTTCTTCTTCGTGACCGGATGCTTAACCCTCTTGCCCTGGCGATAGATAAGAACCAGGTCGCCGCGGTTGATGCGACGTGCAGTGTCGAACTTGATATAGATGTCGTCGCGTTCCCCGAGCATTTCCTTTTCCTCGCGGGAATGGCTGATGACGCCGGACGCCTTGACCTCGTCCTCCGACATGTATCCGACTCGTCGGCCAAGCGCCAGTTCGTCCCTGACGCCTGGATCGAACCTGGATTCGGACATTGCATACCCGCCCTTGTCATCCTTCACCGGCTTCGGCGGGACCAGATATACCCTGTCACCCGGGAAGATCCAGTTCGGATTCGTGATGTGCGGGTTGAACGACCACAAGGTCGGCCAGTACCACGGGTCGGAAAAGAACCGATCCGCGATGTCCCACAGCGAGTCACCGCCTTCCGCGACATAGACGTTGACGTCGTCGATGCTGCCGCTGACCTGGATTTCCTGGGCCACTGCGCCTGAAACCCGAATCGCGGACAGGAGCCCGACGGAGACTACTAGGATTGCCCTGGTCACGCGGTCAAGAAATCCTGCGTTCATGAATTCCTCCCTGGAAACCGTTTTCAAGCGGCCCGGCCAGTGATCCGGGACGCCGGTCGCTACTGCATCTTGCCGATCAGCCTGGTCGCCACGGCGGCAGCCTCGCTGTCCGGATAAGTCAGGATGACAGCGTCGTACATGCGCCTTGCGTCAGACATCCTTCCAAGGTTCTGATCCGAAAGACCGACCTTCACCATCGCGTCCGGAACCTTGTTGCCGTCCGGATATTCGGTCACGACGCGCATGAACTCCACCCTGGCCTTTTCGTATTCGCGCCGGTCGTACCAGCATTCGCCCACCCAGTAACGGGCGTTGTCCGCATAGGCGTGACGCGGATTGTCGATGACGAACTGGTTGAACGCCTCGCGGGCATCGTCAAGCCGACCCTCGCCGTACAAGCTGTAGGCGGCCTTGTACTGTTCAAGCGCCATGGCCGCCGCCTTCTTGGCGACATCCGCAGGCTTTTCCTTCCTTGCCGGCGGCGGTGGAGGCGCCTTCTTCTCCGTCCTGGCAGTACTCTTCGCCACCTTTGACGAACCCTTCGACTTTGACGGCACCACCCGGCCCATGTCGTCAATTCCCTGATAGGAATCGGCGATATCAAGCGACCCGCCATCAATGGGCTCGGCCGAAGGCTCGGCAGCCTGAACAGCGCGGTCGTAATCCTCGAATGCATAATCGGTCGGGTAAGGCTCGGAAGTGTCCGACCCCGCGACGAAATCGACCGGTTCCGGCGCCGCGTCGCCAGGTTCAAGTTTCATAACGGGCAGGCTGGAAGCTGGCGCGGCAGGTGCCGAATAGGATGGCGTCACGTATGGCTGTGAGCCGCCGCGCATGCCGGCAAGGCGCTGGGTCTCGACTTCGTCCTGAAGCAGCAGAATCCTGTTTTCCAGTTCGTCAATCCTTCCCCGAAGCGCGTTGTTCGTTCGTGAAAGGGTCTGAACCCTCATATCCATCTCGTCGAAACGAACCGTCATCTTATCGATATTGCCGGCGCAGCCAGGCATGGCCGACAGCAGGAGACATACGATGACGGCTGGCGCGAACTTCATCTTCAACCCACCTTGAACACTGCATTTTCCCGAAACGAAGGGACAGTCCGGCATCCCGGCACCACTTCCCTGCATGGATTGTATTGCCGATATCGCGGTGCAGCCAAGAAGACGACCGACGAGTGCCGGACGAATTTCTCAAATCAAAGCCTGCGGAACGGCCCGCAGGCTGCCGTAGTTCTTGACACGGGCAGGCTTCCGGTAATAATCTTGCGCATGGTCTTTGTTCCGTGCGCAGGAAAGTACTTTCCCCGCATATTTCAGGAGGTTTTCATGAAACTGGCCAGAGTGTTGACCATCGTTTTCGCAATTACGTCCCTTCTGACCCTTGTCGCCTGCGGGCCCAAGTACCCGAACTGCGACAGCGACAAGCAGTGCAAGGAAAAGGGCGAATACTGCTATGACAAAAAGTGCGTGAAGTGCATCGACGATTCGCACTGCGCCCAGATGGGGCCGTGCGGCAAGTGCAGCGCGAACCACGAATGCAAGCTGCCGCTTGGCGAAATCGGCGACTGCTGCTCGCTCGACGGCGACTGCAAGAGCAGGCACTGCCTGGTTGCCGGCGGCGCCGAAACCGGAAAGTGCGTCCAGTGCAAGGAAAACCCGGACTGCGGCACCGGCATGAAGTGCGTCAACAACAGTTGCGTCCCGGACGTCGAATGTTCGTCCGACACGGACTGCGGCCAGGGTCGCAAGTGCGACGGCGGCAAGTGCGTCGTCGATCTCTGCAAGATGAAGCCGGCCTACTTCGATTTCGACGAATACGAACTGCGCACCGATTCGCGCGAGGCCCTGGACAAGAGCCTGTCCTGCATGAAGGAACGCGGCATCGAAAACGTTTCCATCGAAGGTCACTGCGACGATCGCGGTTCCGACGAATACAACCTGGCCCTTGGCAACAGGCGCGCGGCAGCCGCGAAGAAGTACCTGAAGAAGATGGGCGTCAAGGACAAGAGCCTCTCGACCATCAGCTACGGCGAGGAGCGCCCGACGTGCATGGATGCGACGGAAAGCTGCTGGAGCAGGAACCGCCGCGCCGAAATCGTCGAGAAGTGACCTGACTTGTCCGGCCAGCCCGGGCCATTTCCCTGGAAGCTTCAACATGGGCTTCGATCATCTTGCCATTCATAGAATCTTCATTGCGGTCGCATTGGTTCTGACCCAGTCGGGTTGCGCGTCGGTCTGGCACCTGGAAGACGTGGTGACGCGTGTGGCCAGGGTTGAAAGCGATATCGCCGAAATGAAGAAATTGCAGGCCGACGACCAGCAGAGACTGGATCGGCTGCACAAGGACATGGTCGAGGCCGAGGAGACCCTTCGCAGAAGCGGCGCTCACCTTGGCGACGACATGGATGCGATGAAGCTCGAGGCCGCGAGGTTGAAGAGCGCGGACGAGGAGCTTCGTTTCAGCCTTTCCCGGACGGCGTCCGAGGTTGGCCTGATTAAGCGGGCACTATCGGAAAGGCTCGGCGTCCAGACGCTGGACATCCCCGAGGACGTGCTGAAGAACCCGGAAAAGCTCCTTGCGGCCGCTCAGGACGCGTTCGATTCATCTGACGACAGACGCGCAATCGAGCTTTGCGGCATCGCCATTGCCCGGTATCCCGACGGGGTGACGGCGGCAAGGGCGACGAACCTGCTTGGGGAAATCGCTTTCAGGGCTCAGAACTGGGCAACCGCGGTGCGCGAATTCCAGCGTGTTCACAACTACTCGAAAACCCTGAAGGAAATTAACGGCAACCAGGCCCTGCTGCGAATCGGCGAAGCACTGGAAAAGCAGGGAAGCTGCGCCAAGGCAATCGAGATCTACCAATTCCTGGTTGACCAGAAGAGCCGGGCGGCAGAGGAAAAAACCGCCGAAACCCGCATCAAGAAGCTTAAGAAGACCTGCAGGTAATCAAAGCTGCCGGTCCTTGCCGACGGAACCGCATCATGAAGTGGCAGGGCATTGCCGGCCTTGGCGTCAGCGTCGCATTCCACATCGCAGTCATAGTGTCCCTTGCCCTGCTGGTAACCGTGAACCCATCCGATTCGTCCAGGAAGGTGCCGATCGGCCTGAAGGTTGTCGATAAGAAGGCCGCCGAAAAGGAAGCTGCGGCAATGGTTCAGGCTGAAAGCGGGCCGGCGGTGGCCGGAAGCGACCGGGAAGCGGGCGGCCGTCGAAAGGCCAGGCTGGCGGCGACGGCCGGGCCTGTGGTCAAGGTCGATAGCCAGGAACCGGTTCCGCAGGCCGACCAGGGAAGGGAGTCCGGCCCCGTAAATGCCGCATTGAAGCAGGAAGAACCGGTGCCCGCTGATGTCGGGGGGTCGGGGGCCGTTGCACCGGAACCACCCGCGCCGGGCCAGGGTGCCGAATCCATGACGTCTCACGGTGTCGGTTTGGCCGGCATCGCCTCAAGCGATGACCCGGACGAAGGTCGCTGCGTCGGCGCGTGCGGTGGTCGCGGCGTTCAAGGGGGCGGTTCTGCGGACACGGCCCGGAATCCATCTCCCGGCTCAGCAGGTGGTGACGATGGAACCGGACGGTACGCCCTGATGGTCAGAAAGCTGCTTGAGCGCAGGGGTGCTTACCCCGGAACCGCCAGGAGGCTTGGACTGGAGGGCCTGGTAAGAATGACTGTCACCGTTGACGCGGACGGTTCGATCCTGGACACGGAAATTGAACGTTCATCCGGGTTCCGCGAGTTGGATCAGGCGGCCCTCGCATCGGCCAGGGACGTTTCCGGACTGCCGCCGCCACCCGGCGGACGCCCGTTGAGGATCCTGATCCCGGTCAGGTTCTCGATGCGGAGGCTGTGACCGACCGCCTCGGACCCTGGTCGGACGGGATCCTTCCCCTTTTCAGACGGTAGTAATAGGTCGATCTTGGAAGACCGCTCGCGCTAATTTCATCGGCTCTTGAACTGGCCGGCACGGACGCTTCATCACAGCCGGGAGCGTGAAACACCCGCCCCTGCTCCAGGGCCGCGTTGACCAGGCGTTCGCTGGACATTCCATCCAGGCTGGCAAGCATCACCCGTTCAACCACGTTCCTGAATTCACGCACGTTTCCGTGCCATGGCCAGCGACGAAGCAGGTCGATCACCTGGGGGGATGGCTGGGGAACCTGATCGCGCACGCCCTGGACGGCGGCCGCGGAGAAAAGTCGCAGAAGGCACGGGATGTCGGCCGGGCGCGACCGCAGGGGCGGCATTCGAATCACGTGACAGGCAAGACGCTCCAACAGATCCAGGCGCAACCGGCCGGAAGCAATCCCCTCGATCGGATCAAGGTTGGTGGCCGCGACGACCCTGGCCTTCAGTTCCACGTCCCGACCGCCACCGAGGCGCCTGAACTTCCTTGTATCCAGGGCGCGCAGCAGTTTGACCTGAACCCATGCCGGCGCCTCGCCGATTTCATCAAGGAACAGCACGCCGCAGCCGGCGGCTTCAAGCGCGCCGGCCCGGGAATCGACCGCACCCGTGAAGGATCCGCGCATCCATCCGAAAAGCTCTGCTTCCGCCAGGTCGCCCGGAACCGCACCCATGTTGATCCCATGCATGGATCCGGCGATGCTCCCCAGGTACTCGGCAACAAGTTCCTTGCCGGTTCCCGACTCGCCCAGGATCAGAACCGAAGCGTTTGAAAGCGCGGCCGCCGCCGCCGAATGCATCACCTGGAGCATCGCGTCCGATGCCCCGGCCATCCGTCCAAGCCTTGCTTCCCGGATGCCACCAGTCCCGAACCTTGCCGGAAGGCAGGAATAGACAGCCGCCCCGACGCGGGCCGCCCGTCCCGGGCCGATCAGGATCCCGCCCACGGAGACGCCGTCGGTTCCGGGAGCCGCATACCTGCCGTCGCCGATGAAGCGGCCGCCCGACAGGCCGAATTCCCATGACGCGAAGCCTTCCGGGCCACTGCCGCAGACAATCCATCCGTCCTTCATGATTTACCCCGTCCTGAAGCTGTCCGTGGCATCAGATTCGATTGGCGACTGGATTCTGTTTCACCCTGTCGGCGGAATGTCATGCGCGGCGGCCGGCACGCCCTTTGACATGGCCTGGACGGTCTGCTAGTTATGAATTCCCGTGATTGGTACGCCGGGGGGCATGATGGGAATCGGATGGACGGAAATCTTGCTGATCCTCGGGGTCGCCCTGGTGGTGCTCGGCCCGACCAGGCTCCCATCGCTGGCAAGGACGCTCGGCAGGGCCGTACGGGAATTCAGGTCGTCGTTTGCCGCGCTCGAGGACGACCTGGAAGGACGGAACGCGCCGACGGATCCCGCGAAGAAGGCTGACGGCAGGGGTTCGGATGAAAGCGGAAGCGACTGAACCGGCCGACGCGGAGATGCCGCTTGCAGGCCACCTGGCGGAACTTCAAGGGGTTCTGATCCAGATCTTCATCGCCCTGCTTGTGGCATTCGCCGCATCCTGGGCATTCCATCAACAGGTCTTTTACTTCCTGGCAGCCCCGGTTCTTGACGGACTTGCAAGACACGGCATCGACCGCCTGCAGGCACTGGACGTCACCGAAGGCATCGTCATCCATATGAAGGCGTCCGGGGTCGCGGCGCTGCTGGTCACTTTCCCTTTCATCATCTGGCGGTTATGGCGCTTCGTCGCCCCGGCGCTTCACATTCACGAAAAGCGGGCCGTCATCATTTCGGGAATGCTGACCGCGCTCTTTTTCATCCTCGGAACGACTTTCTGTTACACCGTTTTTCTTCCGCTTGTGGTCGAATTCCTTGCAGGATTCGGAACGTCCGACGGAACCCTGGTGCTGGCGCCAACCATCTCGAACACATTCGGGACGGCGATGGTATTCCTGGTGGCTTTCGGAATCATCTTCGAACTGCCTCTCGTGATGATGGCCCTGGGGGCGCTGCACCTGATCCGACCGCGCTGGATGCTTGCCAGGTCAAGGTACTTCATCGTCGCCGCCTTCATCATCGGCGCCATCTTCACGCCGCCGGAACCGGTTTCCCAGACGCTGATGGCCGTGCCAATCTGCCTGCTGTACTTTCTCGGGGTTCTGCTTGCCTGGGCCGGATGGAAACTTGGCGACGGGGCGTCCCGGCGTTCCGCCGTCGTCGTTACATCTGCGATAGTGCTTTTCACGGCCGGAATCGTCGGTGCGGCTGTACTTCTTGCCGGAAGGCATGACGCTGGCGACGCCTTGACCGGCGGGGCGGAAAGGGATGTCGCGGGGACGGCGGTCACGACGGTTGAAATCGATTCCGACTGCTTCTTCACGATCAGCGGGCTGCAAGTAAAAGGCCCGGTTCTTGTGACCTCGACCGCCGGCGATCGGCAGATGGCCGGCGTGGCGTTCGACCTGCCTTCCGAAAAGGCGACATTTTCATTCAAGGGCGCCCGCGGGGCTGTCGGGGAATTCGTCAACCAGGAAAGGCAGTGGACGGCATCTGGTGGCCGAGTCCTGGCAATGATGTTGACTGACTCGCGGCTGGTGGCAGAATTCATGTCTGCGCTGGTGAGCGAGACGACGACGAGCTGCCGAGGCACGGAAGGGCAGGTTCAATGACTTGCAACATGATGGATATATACGGATTGCTTCTTGAAGACGGCGGGCACCAGCACTGGTGGCCCGGCGAAACCGCCTTCGAGGTCGCCGTCGGCGCGGTTCTTACCCAGAACACGTCGTTTTCCGGCGTGACCAGGGCAATCGACCGGATGAAGGCGGCCGGACTGATGAGCCCCGCGGCAATCGTCGCGGCCCCGGACGACGTCGTCGGCCTGGCGATCAGGCCATCCGGGTATTTCAACATCAAAACGGCCAGGCTGAAGGCCCTGTGCCGCTTCCTTCTTGAAAACGACGCGGCGGATCCCGCCAGTCTTGCCAGATTCCCGGTGCCACTGCTGCGACGGATGCTGCTTGGCGTTCATGGCGTCGGACGCGAGACGGCCGACTCGATCATCCTGTATGCCACGAACCGCCCGATTTTCGTCATCGACGCCTATACAAGACGGATTTTTTCAAGGATGGGACTTGTCCAGGCGGACTCCGATTACGACGTTCTGCGAACCTTCTTCGAGAAGTCCCTGCCGTGTGACGCTGCGGTTTACAACGACTTTCACGCACAGATTGTGCGATGCGCGAAGGAATGCTGCCGAAAGCGTCCGATTTGCGACAAATGCGTCCTGCGGCAATCGTGCCGGACCGGAATGGCGGAGGCTTGATTGGAAACACCGGGCAAGTCCAGATTCCGGCTCTGGGTCGCTGCATGCGCTTTCATCGACCTGGCCTGGCCATGTGCCGGACGGGCATTGCTTCACCGGCCGCCTGCCGGACGATGGGGAATGATCTGGTGGATGGGATTCCTGGTCATCCTGTCGATGTGGACCATATCGATGATGATCAACGCCCTGCAGGCACTTCTTGTGGCCGCGGCAATCTGGGCCACCGTGCAGATCCACCTTCAGTCCAGGAACATCGAATCGATTATTCGCGGGCCGTGCCCCGGCGAACTGGCCGATTTCGAGCGCAGGTTCTCCGGTCGCAAACTCTCCATACTGTTGATCCTGCTGGTATATGTCGTAACCCCGACGGTATTCATCGGCAGGGCCGAAAAGCGTCTTTCCATCCTTACGGTGAACGATTTCGGAACCTTTCCATCGATTCTTCCCGGTGAAAGCCTGCTGGTGCTTAAGTCGGGGACACGACCCGCGAAAGCCGGGGAGCTTGTGGTATTCAATTCCGAGCACGGAACCTCGATCGGACGCGTGGTTGCAACGGCGGGAAAGACCGTTTCGGTATCCGAGGACGGCGTTGTCATCGACGGCGTTCCGGTGCCGTCCACTTCCCCGGAATCAATTTCGTTTGACGATTTCGTGCTTACCGAAGCCGAATCCACGGAAGCCCGCGGCTTGATGGTTTTTTCGGAATTCAATGGCGAAGGGATCAATCCGGCCCAGGTTTTCATCCGGAAAAACGCCGTGATCAACCGGCCGGACGTTGTCGTTCCCGAAGGCACCGTGTATGTGCTGGCCGACAACCGAGGCACCACGCATTCGACCGATTCCAGGTTCATCGGGCCCGTATTCACCTCAAACATCGCGGGCCAGCCGCTGTTCGTCCTGTGGTCTGCCGGCAACGGGCCTTTCGGACGCATCGAACGCGTGGGATCATTTCCCAGATAGACCTGCGCGCGGCGGCACGCCCGGATCCCGGCACGCCCTTCAACGGCGCGTTGCAAGACTCCGTAATTTCGCGAATCGACTGCCCGGAAATGGCGCCCACGTTCATGGTCTGCTATCCTGCGTCCGGTTTTTCGCGGGATTTTGATTATGAGCGTCCTGTATTTCATATTGCTCCTTGGCGTCCTGATATTCATTCACGAACTCGGGCACTACCTGGCCGC
>JAKPTZ010000030.1 GCA_029555025.1 Deltaproteobacteria bacterium | reverse complement strand
CACCGAAACCGGCGTCAACCGGGAAAGCGCGTCGATGGCCTGAAGCATCCTCAGTTCGCCCGGAAGATTCAGGGCATAGCCGGTCTTGATTTCGATGGTCGTCACGCCCATCGAAAGCATGTTCAACAGGCGGGGAACCGCGATGGCGGCAAGCGAAGACGCATCGCACCCTAGGACGGCCTCGACAGTGCGGGCAATCCCGCCGCCCTCGCGGGCAATCTGTTCAT
This sequence comes from Deltaproteobacteria bacterium, assembly GCA_029555025.1. GTDB lineage: Bacteria > Myxococcota_A > UBA9042 > DTJE01 > DTJE01 > JAGOFO01. Next base: position 151,991 of record JAKPTZ010000030.1, on the reverse strand, counting down.
AGGTGCTGCCCCGCGCCCTTGCCTCATATTCCGCGGCGCGTGAGCCGCAGTGCAGAAGATGCGTGTGACACTCAATCAGGCCGGGTGTCACAAGCCCGCCGCCCGCATCGAACCTGGCGGCCCCGGCCTCGAGCTCCCGAGGGATCTCCGAAGCCGGCCCACGCCACGCGACCCTGCCATCTTTGATGATCAGCGCCGCCGACTCCACCCTGTCGGTGGTGCCGTCCATCGGCAGCAACGTTCCGATGCCGCTTACAAGAATTGAATCTGGCGCGCCCACTGAACACCACCTGCCGACTAACGGCCCGGCTTGCGGTTCCTGTCCTTCCTGACCATTTCAACTGCCTGGGCGACCCAGTCCTGGAGATTGCCCTCGTCGGGAAACTTACCAAGCTCGGGAACCTTTGACCGAACCGCCTTCAGCTTTGGTACAAGGGCAGACGGATTCTGCTTTGCAAGGGACTTCAAGTCTCGAACCCCGGCATGCGTCATCAGCCGCGCAATCTTCGGGCCAACCCCGTCAACCCTGAGAAGGTCGCAGAACTGATGCCACTCCAGGACCGTCGCGGGCCGCACCGACAACTTGCGGGCCACCTCTCGCCTCTTCGCGGGGGTCGTGGTGGCGGACCACAACCTTGAAGTATCTTCAAGCCCCAGGCCGACCATCTTCTGGATCATCTGATCGTCGAAAAGGCCGATCGACTCGACCCCGTAGTGCCCGGCCGAGGCCGAAACCGGAACAAGGCCCGCACAGGCGAGCACCAGGATGGCGAAATGCCTTTTCATGAAATTCAAACCTCTTGAACGGGGAAACGGAAAATCCCGACCGTCACCGACCGCGCTTGACTTCGGGAAGGAAGAAGGACACCCCGAAAATGAAAGTGGGGTTCTGGGACAGTTCGGCCTTCTTGTCCGTTGACGAAAGCTTGCGCAGAACCATGTAGTCGCGGACGTCGAACGTCAGCCCGATAAGCTCGATCGGGAAGAACCGGACGCCACCGCCGACCATGGCCGCCACCGAAGACGATCCGGGAGGATTGTCCCAATCGTAGTAGGAAACCGTTCCGAAACCGACGCCGGCGGTCAGGTGTATATCGGCATAGCCAAGGTGCTTTCCGCCAAGGACGATCTTTCCCGCAAGCGGCACGAACGATACTTTGGCCAGCGCCAGAAGGCCAAGCCCCGAGCGCCCGAACTTGGCATCCGTCGGATTCTGGCTGGACTGGGCGTACTCATCGACCATCTTCCCGATGATCTTTCCCTGGCCCGTCCGGAAACCAACGCCTGCGTAGCCGATCTCGAGTCCGGCCGAGAAGAAGTCATAGAAATGGTATTCGTACGAAAGCTGGAAAAGCAGATCCGTGTTGTACTTCTGGTTGATGGTGACGCCGAAAGCCGGTGTAAGTTCGTGGCGACCACCACGAATCAGCTTCTGGTGCCTGACGGAGGGCGCATCGGCAAGAGAGGCCTCCTGGGCGGACACCGCGACCGGGAGAAGAACGACTGCCAGTAGTATTGCAATACGCTTCATTACTCGGCCCCCAATCACTTCGGGTGAACGTACTTATGGGTAAACGGCAGGAAGAAGCCAAGGCCGACCATAAATACGGCGTTGTTCATGAACTTGTCCTGGTCCGGGCCGAAGTTCTCCATGAACATGTAATCCCTGACCTCGAAGTTTACCGTCAGCCACTGAGTCGCGGCCAGTCGGAATCCGACCCCGATATTCCCCGAAGCATGATAGTCGAAATAGAGTGTCTTCTGGGCCCCGACGCCCGCGGTGACATACAGGTCCCAATAGACCGGACGGCCATACCGGCCAAGCCACAGGAACTTGCCGGTAAGCGGGACGAACGAAACGTTCGCGCCGACATAGAAATCCATCAGGCGGGACTCGACCATATAATTGTCGCGGCCGCCGTCCGAATCTTCCCTGGTCCAGCCAAAGTACTTGATGTACTCGGCGCCGATGGCAACCCAGTCCTTGATGTGGAAGCGAAGCTGAACCCCGACGCCAAGGTGCTGGGTCGCGGTCTCGTTCATCGGCAGATTGAAGGTGGGCTCGATTTCGAACCTCATCGCCTTGATGAACGGCTTCTGCTGGATTACCTGGATGCCGGCACCGGCTTCCGGCGCAGCCTCGGCAGCCAGAACGCCGCCCGCAGCCAGGACGGTGAACGCACATGCAATGATTGCGATAACCCTTGTCTTCATTGGGCCCCCAATGGACACAAAGCCCCAACCGCTGCCGCGGATGCATCAATCGATATCCGCAGGGCACGGCACGCCGCAAGGTCCGATGCCATGCAATTTAACCGTCATTATGTGCAACGTCAATATCAAAGGTATGGAAATGGGCTGGTAACGCGGCGAAATTCAATCGGACGCCGCCGCCTGGAACACGTCACTTGACCGAGATTGTGTATGGAACCTTCATGTTTTCGCCGCCGAATCGGTCGAAGGTCACTGAACGAAGCACTCCCTCGAGGCAGCCCTTCGCGTTCCCGCCGCCAACCAGCTTCGCGCTGACGACGCGGCCGGATCCCTCGATTTCAACCTTGGCCTGCGCCTTGTATGGCAGCGGTTCGCCGGCATCCCTGACACAGGCGTCAAGAGCGGCCTTCTTCGCACCGAAACCGCGGCTGACCTGGGAAACGGTCAGACGATCCGGAAGGCCGGAAGACCCCTCGGCAGTTCCCGAACCCTTCTTCTTGTCGCCGTCGTCGGACTTGCCCTTGTGAAGCTGGGCAAGCAGGGCGTTCGCATCGTTGGCGGTATTGACGGGGGCCGGCTTCGCCTTCTCGACCGGTTTCTCGGCCTGCTTCTCGGCCACCTTCTCCTGCCTTTCCGGCTGGGCTGGGGCCTTCTCTGCCGCCTTTTCCGGACGACCCTTGCGGGCGGCCGCGGCCTTCCTTGCGTCTTCGCGGCGCGCGTCGGCATCTTCACCGGCAGGCCTGCCGTCTTCGACCGCCTGGGTCGCGACCGGTTCCACGGGAGCCGGGGCCTGCTTTTCGGCGACCGCCGGGGCAGGAACCGCCTGGGTCGGCTGCCCGGGCTCGGGAGCCGGGGCGGGGGCCGGGGCCTGCTGCTGCACGACCACGACCGGCGGCGGAACCTGCAGTTTCATCTGAAGATCCTTGTCGAGCATGTACTTCACGACGACAAGACCGGCCGCCACCGCAAGCAGGAGCACGCCGCCGACGATGACCATCACCATCACGCTGCGCTTGGTCTTCTTCTTCCTGGCGATCGCGTCGGCAACACGCTGAACTTCCGCTTCATCGAACGAGATCATGCCCGCGCCGGTTACCGGGGTCGCCTTTCGGGCCTTTGACGGATCGTCTTCCAGCGGCCGCACATCGACCACATCGGACTCTTTGATCGCCCCCTGACTTCTGGTGGCCTTGCGCTGCTTGTAGTCGTCAAGCGAGAAAAGTACCGAAGTCTCCCTGCGCTGCCAGACCATCCCGGCGTCGCCGGAACCAGCACCCTGCTGGAAAGATGATGCGAATTCGGGAACTTCCGAAGCCTTCTTCCAGTTGTCGAAGCCCTGCTTCCAGACGAAACCGTTCGGGGCGATCTCGCCGTCGGCGATCATCTTCCGCACGGTCGCCTCGTCAAAGGGTCCCTTGCGATCTCGACCGAACGCGACGAACCACTGCGCCTTCGAACCGGCGGACTGCGAATCCTGACGGGACACGGTCACCTTGCTTCCGCATTTGCCGCACGCAACGTCGAAATCGGCCGTTCCCGCCGGAATTTCTTCCTTTGCGAGTTCCCAGGAATTCTTGCAGTTCGTACAAACGACCTTCATCTCGCGCCTCCGCAACCAAACAACCCCGCCGGGGCAGAATCGGATTACAAAAAACCGCCGGTATTATATCCGAACGAATCCTTTTTGGTACCGGTCTTTTGACATATTTAATCGGTGACGCCGTCGGGCAGATTCTCGACGATCTCACGGATGGCGAACTTCCGATAGACGGCCGCCCGCTTCTGGAACTGGTTGAAAAGCAGCGAAACCTGGATGTCGCAGAAGTCCACTATCCGACCGGCCGTCTTTCCGGCCGATGGACGCAGCGCGCGGCCCAGGAACTGGGTGGTTCGGGCGACGTTTCCGTTCGGTATCGTAATCACCACGGTGTCGATGGCCGGCAGGTCGAAACCTTCGCCAACAAGGGAACTTGTCGAGACCAGGACGGTGAAGTCTCCACGCGCGAATCCCTGGAGGAGGGCCGACCTTTCGTCACGCCCGGCCGCCCCGGTCATAACCCTGCAATCGACCCCCGCCGAGGTCAGGCCGGCAGCCAGGACCGAACAGTGATCGACGCGTTCGGAAAGAACCAGGGTCCGATCGCCCCGGTGCCGTCGGACAGCATCCACGACGACGGCGTTCCTCGCCGGATTCTTTGCGATTCTGGTGACCAGGCGCGGGTAATCCTTGACGTACCTGGTCTTGAATCCGGTATCGATCCTGACCATTTCAACCGGGGTTATATTTCCAGAGGCCATCAGGTTCCTTGCATCGACGCGGGCAACTATCGGCCCGAGCACGTCGTACAGAACCGGATGAAGCCTGTCCTTCCTGGCCGGCGTGGCGGTCAGCCCGAACCGGTACCTGGCCGGAAACCCCGCGACGATTGTCTTGAAGGATTCCGCAGGACAGTGGTGGGCTTCGTCCAGTATCACCATCCCGAACCTGCCGTGAAGCGCGGCCGCGTCACGCCTGGCCAGCGTCTGCACCATCGCGACGGTGACCGACCCCGGCGCATCGACGCCGCCGCCGATGATGCCGGGATCGACACCGAGAAACTGCCTTACTGCGGCGGCGGTCTGTTCAAGAAGAACCGAAGTGTGAACCACAATCAGGGTGCTGACGCCGGTCTCGGCAATCAACCCGCATGCCATTACGGTCTTGCCGCTGCCGGTCGGCGACTGGATGACGCCCTGCCCGGCCCGCAGCGCCGACTCGACCGCGCGGGACTGGTAGTCCCGAAGCCCGCAGGCCAGCGATAATCCCAGTCGCGCGGGCGCAACGGTGCGGTCTATGATGTCGATGCACCTGCCGGGAAGATTTTTTTCAATGATTGAAACGACATCGCGGATCGCCCCGCGGGGAAGAATCCAGTCGCCAGTCGCGGGATCGACCTCAAAAAGCGCAATCTGCCTGGGAATGTGGCGACAAGGCCTGCGATAGCGCCTTGCGTCGCCATAGACCGGGTTGTCCCTGACGAACCTGGCCTGAAAGGCCTCGCGCAACGCCTCAAGTTCCGCCGGAAGGACGTCGGAACCGGCCCACCTGACGCGAAGTCCGGCGGCGATGACGATTTCGATTGAACCGGCCGGGTCGAACAGATCCATCGAAGTAACGCCTCCGGGCAGAGTAAACCGGCCACGGAGGAATTTTCCGTGAAATCGGTGTCCGGCCAATGATACCCATTTCGGAACTTGTGTGAACCTTGACTAACAGTTATACAGTATCCGGGACGTGCGGGGTCGTGATAATGGCCGAAAGCATCATCGACAGGCGAAGCGAGCCGAGGATTCCTTTCCCGATGTGGGCGGTGCCGAAGATAGCCGGCGCCAAACCGTGGAAGGTCATTGACGTCAGCCCCGGCGGGGCAGCCCTGATTGGCGACACGATCATTCCGGAAGGGGCGATGCTCGAGGTTCAGCTTTCAGCCCCCTTCCTGGAAAGGCCGGGGAGCAAGCTCGAAGTGCTCGCCACCGTCGAGGTGGTTCGCCATATCTACACCGAAAGCGACTCGCCCGTCGGGATGGGAATCGCATGGCTCAGCGCCGTCGCGCGCGGCCCGCATGCCGCGTTCCGGGACTTCCTGCGCGGCATCCTGTGCATCGAAAGCGGATTCATCCAGGCATCCGAATTGCCCGATGTGAACGAATACGTATTTTCCCGATCGGCATTGCCGATTGCCGGGGAAGTTCCCGTTTCGCCCGGCCAGCAGCCGCAGCAGAACTCTGCCCCCGGTGCCTTCCAGGTCACGTTTCCGACCATCTTCCAGACCGACAAGTTGAAGGGAACGGGGTTTGCCATCAAGGTGATGACGCACGCGATGCGGATCGCCACCAAAGCCACGCCGCCGGATCCTTACAACCGCATCAAAATCGGGATTAAAATCGGCGAGGATCTGCTGGAACTGGCCGGGACGGTCGGAAACGTCAAGAAGGCGGGCGAGGGCCAGGAAAGCCGGTTCGATATCCAGTTGTCGCTGGGCAACAACCCCGGCCACCTGACGGCTTACCGCAAGCATATCGAGGAACTTGCCGCAAGGAATGCCGGCTGATCGGGACACCCGCGCGCTGCTTCTTCTTCCTGTCGGTGCAGATATTCACCGAACGGGTTGACTGGACACCGCCTTGTGCTATCTTTCTGCGGCGTTATTCCAGCGCGGGGCGGACGGTCGATTCCGGCCCCGACCAAAGCTGGAACCTTTCGAAAACCCGGAGGGATTCGATGACTTCTCGCGCTTTTTTCGCGGTGCTTCTCCTGGCGATCCTGACAGCGGCTGGATGCAGCAGTGACAAGGTTGAAAAGGGACGCCGCCTTATCGATTCGGAACCCGAGAAGGCGATCGCGCTTTTTCAGGAGGCTGAAAAGGAACGCGGAGAATGCTTCGACTGCCTGATTTACACCGGACTGGCGTACGAGAGGATGGGTAGCGCAGCCCATGCTCTGACTTCGTACGAGCGGGCGATGCAGATGCCGGATGCCGCTGCCAGGCCGGAGCCGGTTGCGGAAAGGCTCCTTGGACTTTACGAAACCGCCCATGGCAAGGCGGGGGATGCAACGGAAAAGCTTGCGATCGCCCGGAAGGCGGCCGAGCTCGAAAAGGCGCTGAAGGTCGCGAGACCATGGGCTTCGATGTTCCTTGTCGATAAGTATCTGGCTGACATGAAGGCCGCCGCCGAGAAGGGTGACGAGGCCGAGGTCAGGAAGATCGCCGACTTCTGCATGGGTCTGGCCCTTCCGGCAGAGATGAAGAACGGTTTCGCCACGGATGCGACGCTGGCTCTTCAGTCTGCCTTCATCAACAGGGCGACGAAAAAGTTCCAGGAAACCCTTGCGACGGCCTTCGCAGAAAAGGGCTGGTTCGACAGCGAGACGTCAAATATCATTTTCCGAAACCAGTTCGTGATCCCCTCGAAGGCGGAGGATCCCGAATTCAACCCGGATTCTCCGGGGTTCTCGGCCGCGCTGCGAAAGGGGGCATGCCTCCCGTTGCACGCGATGGTTTCGGAGGCCGTATCCCTGTCCGCGCCGATGCTCGGATTGAAAGGGATCGACAACGCCGGGCTGAACCTGGTGTTCCAGGATCTTTACAAGAAGGCCGTTGCCGGCTTCGCCCAGTACGGCGGGGAGAAGCGCGCCCCGAACGGCCAGCCCTACCTGTGCATGATCCAGGTTCCTATGAAGGATTTCGTGGCTTCCCTCTTCAGGTTTGCGGAATGACAACCGGCCGGCACAGGGGCTGACCGTGACAAACAGACTCAGAACATTCGACTTCGTGGCTGGCCTTTTCCTTGCGGGCTGTTACTTCGCGATGCTTGTCGGCACGACCGACATCGGCTTCTCCCGCGACGAAGGGTTCTATTTCAAGGCGGCCGAGGAATACTCCTGGTGGTACGACGAACTGCTTGACGACCCGTCCAGTGCCTTCACGAAGAAGTCAATCGATCGTCACTTCGCATACAACCCGGAGCACCCGGCCCTTCCAAAGATGCTCTACGGCCTCTCCTGGCGCCTTTTCGGAAAGATGCATGACCCGAAAACGGAACCCTGGGCCCGGGTCTGGTATCACAATTCAAGCCCGCCGAAGCCGATCCTCGGCATCATGAAGGAATCGACGGCGATGCGGCTGCCCGCGCTGCTGATCAACTCCCTGCTCGTCATGTTCATCTGGCTTTTCGCGGCCGAATACTTCAGCCGTCGCACGGCCCTTGTCGCATCCCTTTCCTGGATGTTCCTCCCGCACGCCTTCTGGCATTCCCACCTGGCGTGCTTCGACATGCCGGTCGTGGCGATGTGGTTCCTGGTTGCGTGGCTGTTCCTTCGGGCAACGCCGCCCCTTGAAGAACGTCTCAGGAACCGGCGTCAAACCTGGTTCAGGGCGATCCTGGCCGGCGTCGCCTGGGGGCTGGCGATGTCAACAAAGCACAATGCCTGGTTCATACCGGCCGTTTTCCTTGCGTGGTACATGATCGCCAGGTACGACGAAGTGCTGCCGAGAAACGGGATCGGTCGCAGAAGACTTGCCTTCGGGAACATCCCTCCCGCTTTCTGGGCGATGCTCGTGCTTGGCCCGCTTGTCCTTTTCCTTACATGGCCCAAGCTCTGGTTCGATCCCATCGAACACCTGAAATTCTATATAGCCAGGCACGCGAAGCACGAATTCTACTGGGCGTATTTCTTCGGCTTCCTTCACGTGAAGCCGCCGTTCCCGATTTCGTTCCCGTTCGTCATGTCGGCAATGACGATACCGGTTCCCGTCATCCTGCTTTCCCTGACGGGTCTGGCAAGAGCCTTCCGGGAATGGATCCGTCGCAGGGCCGACAGGTTCCAACTCATCAGGCGTCCGCTTCCGGTTCGGGGCAACGACACCATCCTTTTCGTTTTCCTGAACTTCCTCTTTCCGTTCCTGATCATCGCGGCGCCGAACACGCCGATTTTCGGGGGAACCAAGCACTGGATGCCCGGCGTCGCGTTCCTGGCGATTTTTGCCGGCCTGGGATTCGAGACGGTACTCGACGCAATCCGCGGGCTCGGGGAAAGGTTCGCGGCCTTTAATCGCCGGACGGTGCGGTTCGCGGTGGCGCTCGCCTGCCTGGCCGTCATCATGATTCCGGCGGCGCGGGACACATTCCACGGCCACACCAACGGAAGCACCTACTACAATGCGGCTTTCGGCGGATTCGGGGCAATGGGGCGCCTGGGGATGCAACGCGAATTCTGGGGCAACACCGCTTTTTCGGCCCTGCCGTGGCTGAACGAGAATGCTCGGAAGAACGCGCAGATCGACTTCCACGACACGGCATGGGACTCGGTTCGGATGTACTGGCGGGACGGGCTGCTCCGCCGTGATATCAAGCCATTGTGGGACAGCGAGCGTGCCGACTATTTCCTTTTCCACTGGCACAAGGAATTCCTGGATCTTGAAGATCGCTCAAGGAAGGCCATGGGGGATGAAGTTCCGGTTCACGTGGTGGAACAGGACGGCGTTCCTCTTCTGAACGTTTATCAGCGGACGGAAAGGAAGCCGATCACAAGCCTTCCGGTTGTGCGTCCGGTCGGCGACCCGGGGGGTGACGAATGAAGACTCCCCGGAAGACCATGATCGCGGGATTTGCAATCCCCCTGCTTTCGATTCTTTTCTTCGGGGTATCGCTGCGGCAGACCGCGCGGGTTCCGTCCCCGGCCGACTGGGAGGCGGCGGCCGCCATCGTGCGCCAGGGCTGGCAGGACGGCGATGTGGTGGCGTTCATGCCCCAGTGGGCTCAAGGCGCCTCCCCCTGGTTGCGGGGCCTTCGCGTCGATACCGGCGAGAATCACGACTGGTACGAATTATCCAAGGCTGCAAGGGTCTGGCTGATCTCCTCGATGAACGGAAGGGGCGACCTGCCGCCGGAAGGCTGGACGATGATCGATTCACGCCTGATGGACAAAGTCGATGTCAGCACATGGAGCCCCCCGCGGGACAGGACTCTGGCGTTCGACTTCAGGGGCGGCATCGACAAGGCCGTCGTATCCCGCACCCGGGGAAAGACAACCCAGTTCTGCTCGAATTTCAAGAAAAACCGCTGGTTCTGCGGCCAGGAACACCCATGGCTGTACGTCGGCCAGGAATCCAGGGATATCGCCGGAAGGGTTCGGGACATCATCTGGGCCCATGCCGTTGACCGGGCGGTGGTCGAGGCGCTCTGGCGCGAGGTACCCCGGGGAACCACGCTTGTCGTCCATTACGGCCTGACCCAGCGCGCCGCCGAGGCCAGGGAAGGATCGGAGACGGTATTTTCGGTGCTGATCGACGGCAAGCAGGTCTTTTCCGACACCCTGAAGAACGACAGGCATGGCTGGTTCAGGCGCGAATTCAAGCTTCCCGGCGATGGTACGTCTTCCGTGGCTTTCCGGGTGCAGGCGGACGACCCCCAGTCAAGACAGCTCTGCTTCACGGCCGACGCGTGGAAATGATTGGCCCCGACTCCCCCGACCGCTGACTTTTTCTGAATTCGCGGCGAATATCGGCTAGAATGTGCATCGGCGTCCGGTCGTCCGAATCTGCGGGGATTGGAAAGATGACCATCAACAGAACGGGGCCCATTGCCGCCGCGGCCGTTGCCGCCATGATAGCGGTTCTCCCGGCGGGCTTTGCCCTTGCCCGAAGCTACACCCCGGATCTTTCCGTTTTCCAGTACGGCTGCGACGAAGGCAAGAAATGCACCGACGTCGCCGGCTTCAGGGACTATGTCACGCAGTTGAACGAAGCCCTTTCGCCCGCGTATATGGGGCCGGCCAAGACCCTCGGGTACCGCGGATTTGAAATCACCTATTCCGTCGGCTTCACGCCCGTGGGATCCGGCGGGGCTTACTGGAGCGACCGGCAGGACGGGCAGCCCGGCCTCGAGGACAATCCCGGCAACCATTACTTCACCAACCAGTTGAGGATCCGGAAGGGCCTTCCCTACAGCATCCAGCTTGGCGGTTCTGTAACCCACATGTTCGAGAGTTCCCTGTGGGGAATCGGCCTGGACGTTTCCTGGGCCTTCGTCGAAGGTTACCGCAAGGCGCCCGACGTCTCGCTGGCGGTTTCGGTCGGCACGGTTCTGGGCGCGGCTGACCTGCTCAACGTGAACTTGAACGCGGCGCTGATCATTTCCAAATCGATTGCGATCGCGGGCCTGTTTTCCATCGAGCCTTACGCCGGCTACAACCTGATGTTCGTGTCTGCCGGGACGCACCTTGTGCCCGGATGGGATCCCTCGGGATATGGCGAGCCATTCGCCGTCGGCCCCGAATACATCCTGCGCCACCGCCTGGAGGCTGGCATGAACGTCGTGGTCGAGAACTTCATGTTCGGCGGGACGATGATGCTTGATTTCCAGTCAGTAAGGGTCGGCGGTTCCGTACGCGTCGGGGTCAGGTTCTGGTAGCCCGCGTGCAGCCATCTTCCGTCAGCGGCGAAAATGCCGCGTCACCGAAAAGTTCAAGATACATCGGGGACACGCCGATACACTGATCGATGCAGGCGCAGCCTTGGCATGCCGGGGGAATCGCGTACCTGTAAAGCGTTTCCCGTCGATGATCGGTCTGGGCAAGATGACCGAGTTCCACGGGCACGACGCACGCCGGAAAATCGGTAATGGCGACGTTTATGATGCTGCTCGCGGCAAGAATGCGCGGGGCAGAGGCCGCAAACTGGCGCCTTACCTCGGCGAGGTCCGGCATGATGGGGCGCAGCACGACTTCGTGAGCGTCGCAGTCCGCAATAAGCGACTGAATCATGAGATCGACGCCGAAATGGGCCAGGGTATCGGCAACGGCGCCAATCTCCGCACAGGCGGCGGACGAAAGGATGAAATGGCCCTGAACCCAGAGCGGCCTGCCGGAAAGGTTCCTGATTGCCCGGATCGTTTCGGAAAAAGCCCCCGCGCGGCCGGCCACCCTGTCGTGCGTTTCCGGCGTGGCCCCGAACAGGGTTGTTGAAAGCTTCATCAGTCCGGGAAGACCACAAACGGCGTCCGCCACCGCGGGCACCGACAGCCGGTTGGCCGGGATCACCAGGTGCATCGGACAACCGCACGACTCGGAAACAATCTTCATCAAGGCGGGAAGACGCCGATGCGCCGACACGTCGTCCGCGTCGAACCTGAACGAGGATGTGACGCCGAACCGGGCAGCCGGGATGACGACCCGCTCGGCCAGATCGCGGATGAAATCAACGTCGGCATCCTGCTGATCCGGCGTGAAATCCGGGCTGCACGTCGGACAGAATACACAGTCCTGAACGCAGTTGGAATGAAGCTGCACATAAAGATCGATGTGGTTGCCGCCATGAACGGCTTCGAGAAGATCCGGCTCGATCGTCCTTGTGCCACCGGGCAGTTCGAAAGCCCAGGTTCGCGAAGGAAGCCTGCGATGACTCAGCGTACCTTCCAGCCAGCCGTTCTGCGGAAGCGCCGGGATCAACCGCCGCATCAGCGATTCGACGGCGCCTCCAGCGCCCGATGGCAACGGGGCCGCCGACCTCAGGGGCCACCAGCACAGGGATGCCGACTCTCCGGAAAAAGGCCAACCGCCGGAAGAATCGGGGTGGCCGGCCTGGATGCCGATCGGGATCCGGACTCCATCGACCTGCAGGCGCCCGAACACCTCGATGCCGCCATCGACAAACCTGTGGCTTCCAGGTTCGAACAACCCGGGAACGGTGAACGCTTCCCTGACGAGAACCGGCTGCGGCAGAGGATCCATACACCCCCCGGCGATGTTCAGTTGCGCAAGGAATTCATCGGCGCGGGAATTCGACCGCCGCGCGCGATGAAAGTGCTGACGTCACATTTCTTGGTGTCCATGACGATCAGTTCGCCAAGCAGTCCACCCAGATCGACCGTGTCGCCGGGCTTGGCGCCCGGTATCGGAATCAGGCGGCAGGCGGTGGTCTTGTGGTTGATCACGCCAATCGCCAGTTCGTCCGCGATGATGGCCGCAATGGTCGATGGCGGGGTGTCGCCCGGCAGCGCGACCATGTCCATGCCGACCGAACAGATCGCGGTCATGGCCTCCAGCTTGTCCAGTGTCATGATTCCGAGCCTGGTCGCATCGACCATCCCGGCGTCCTCGCTGATCGGGATAAAGGCGCCTGAAAGGCCGCCGACCGAGGACGACGCCATCACGCCGCCCTTCTTGACCGCTTCGGTAAGCAGATAAAGCGCGGCGGTCGTCCCGTGGGCTCCAACCCTTTCGATGCCCATGGCCTCGATGATGGCCGCAACCGAATCCCCTTCGGCCGGAGTCGGCGCAAGTGACAGATCGAGCACGCCGAATCGGACTGGCGGTCCAAGCCTCGCGACCACCTCGCGACCGATCAGTTCGCCGGCCCTGGTGATCTTGAAGGCTGTACGCTTGATGATTTCCGAAAGCGTCTGGCAGTCCATCAGGGACGACTCAAGACGCTTCTGCCGTTCAATGGCGGCGAGAACGACCCCCGGCCCCGAAACGCCGACATTGATGACGACGTCGGGCTCGCCGACGCCGTGCATGGCACCGGCGATGAAGGGGTTATCCTCGGGCGCGTTGGCGAATACGACCAGCCTGGCGCAACCGGCGCCATGCTTCGTCCGATGGGCCGTCTCGCTCATGACCTCGCCCATGATGGCCGTCGCTTCCAGGTTGATGCCGGTTCTCGAGGACGCAAGGTTGACGCTGCAGCAGACCCTGGTGGTCGCGGCCAGCACTTCCGGAAGGCTGCGCATCAACATCGCCGAACCGGACGTGGCACCCTTCTGGACCAGGGCCGAAAATCCGGCGATGTAGTCGATCCTGCACTCCACGGCAGCCCGCTCAAGTGCCTGGGCCGCCGCCAGGAACGATTCCCGGGGAGCCCCCTCGAGCACCAGGGCCATCGGCGTGACCGAAACGCGCTTGTTGACGATGGGGATGCCGTACATGTTCTCGACCTCGGCCGCGCAATCGACAAGCCGACCGGCGTTCGAGGTCACCATGTTGTAAATGTACTTATAGACGGTCTCGGGATCCTTGCCGGGACAGCCCAGCATGCAGATTCCCATCGTGACCGTCCGAATGTCGAGATGCTCCGCCTCGACCATCCTTATCGTTTCCGATATCTCTTCCGGCCTGTAAATCAACTGAACCTCCGGATCGCGGCCGCCGCGGACGCGTGCTCCGCCACGAACATCAGATCCTGTGCATCGCCTTAAGGATAGCTTCGTGCATTACCATGATTTCAGCGCCGACGCCGCGACCGGCCTGCTCGACACTCGCCTTGAACTCCTTGAAGTTCATTCCGCCCTTCAAGGTGTCCAGGTTGACGACAAAAATCATCGAAAAGAAATTCGAGACGATCGTCTGGCTGATGTCCTGGATGTCGGTGCCGCAGTCGGATATTGCCGACGTCAGGGCCGCGGCCACGCCGGGCTGGTTGCGGCCGGTCGCCACCACGATGGCCCGGTTCGGCTCACCGGCGCGATGGGCGGCAATCTTCTGTGCCGCGTCATCCTCGGCCAGGGGTGAATACGAAGGAATGAACCTGCGACCCGCATCGGAGGAAGATCCCAGGGCACGGACGACTTCCTCGGCAATCACCTTGCGCAGCCGATCGTCGTTCGGCCCGCGGCTCCCGCTTCCGGGATCCCCCGGAACCGACTCGGCCGACGGAACGGAGCCTTCGGCATAAACAAGCCGGATACCCTGCCTCATCGCGAATTCACGCGCAAGGGGGGTTACGATCATGCCGGAATCGACCTCAATGACGCCCCTGGAGGCAAGGCCCTCGACATCCTTTTCGGTGACAATTCTTTTTCCCACGGCAACCTCTTGAAATGGGATCACCCGGCGGCCGTCGCCGACTCATCGACGCGGAACCGGTCAACTATTGCGACGACGGATGCGTCGATCGGGAAGCCCGGGGCGACGCCCGGTGGCAGGTCCGGCTCAAGTCCGACCCTTCCGGCGTGCCCGTACGCGACAATCACGTCCTCGCCGGGTCCCGCGCCCAGCAGATCAGCGACCACGACCCCGTCGGAAAGCCCGGAGGGAGCAACCCCCTGGTCGGCGACAAGGCCGCCGGCCGCCTTCAGGTCCGTCAACGTGTATGGCCTGACCAGAAGCATCCTCAGCCCTGACAGCCCCTTCCACTTGACCGAAGACCAGACGCAACCAACAACCCTGGCCATGAACATGGCTTCCTCCGGAAACCGGAAATCAGACGGGAATTTCGCCTTTTTTCAGTGAAGTGTCAATCGGGCATCAACGCTTGATCAGCTTCAGCGCCTTGTCCAGAAGCGACTCCTGCTTCTTCTTGAAGCTTACCTGGGCGCCGACCTGGCTTACCCGCGACTTCTGCTTGAACGACCTGGCATCCCTGTTGTCGGGATCGATCGCCAGAACCTTCCTGATGTGGGTTCTGGCCGCCTCGTGATCGTTTCGCCTGACCATGTAGTGGGCTGCCAGGATGTGGGCCTCGACAAGATCCTGGTCAAAACTGAAGGCCACGTCGATCAGCCCCTCGATGGTTTCGTTGGTGTCGTCGGCCGGCGGCAGGGCCAGCATCGCCATCCCCTGGGAACAGAGGTAAAGCGGCTCCTCGGCATCGTAACTTTCGGCGTTTTCGAACTTCTCGAGCGCCTCGTTGATTTTTCGGCCGTCAAGAAGCGCGGTGCCCTGTCGCCACATCTCCCTCGCATCAAACATCGCGACCAGAACCGATTCCAGCGCCGGGCTGGATATGCCCAGCGAACGGTTATAGGCCACGCGCGCGTCGAGATTGTTAAGAACATCGTTCGCCTTCTCGATCCTGTCGAGCAGCCCGTGAAGACGCAGGAGCGCATCGGCACTTACGGAACCCTCGTACCTGGACACCGAGAAACGGCGACGCGCGCGAAGAACGGCCATCCGAACCGAGGACAGCCTGGCATCCGCGTTGATTTCAAGCAGTTCGTAATGATTAAGGCCGGCCGCGCGCTGGGTTTCGGCGTTCAGGGCGTCCTCGAGATACGGATCAATCGGGTTCGGCTTGCCGTCGATCTTCTTTCTTACCTTGACAGGCGCCTTTCGAGGGGCGTCCCCGAACCCGTCAAAAGCGGTATCGACAACATCGGGGACATCGCCATCAACGTCAAGGGTCGGGGACTGCGGGTCGACTGCCGGGGGCTCGTCGGCATCACCTGAAGTAACGAAATCAAGGCCATTGGATACCGAAGACGCAACAGCAGGGGAGACTGCTGAAGGAGGTGGTGGTGCAACCGGCGAGACCTGCTGCGGAACCCTGGCACCCCCTGGCGGCGAAAGATGTCCGCCCCCGGCATCCTCGGAAAGCCGCCTGGAAACCTCCTGGAACTCGGGCCACGCGAACTCCGGCCTGGCATCGGCGGCAGGCGACGGCCTGGCCGGGGACACCTGACCGGCAGCGGCGGCGGCATGGGCCCTGGCCTCCCGCGTGTTCCGTCTGCCCGGCCTGGAACCGGAAGCAGGTGGCGCGAAAACGGCGTCCTCGGGAGTACATGCGCCAAGACAGCCGGCGACGGCAAAGGCAAACAATATCCGCAGACTTCTATCATCGTCCAGGATATCGGGATTGATTACCGTGCACGTGCCAGCAAGAAGCTGGGAAACCAGCAGCGAACTCTTGAAATGAGCCCTGGCGTGCATGACGCACGCAGGGCTGACGGACTGGGTCACCCTGACGGCAGGCCCGAACCTCTCGACGACCTGACGCATCATCGATGTGTCGTGATATGTCTGAACAACCGTAAAAAGCTCGGCACAGACATCGACGGCCTCCTCGGTGCCGGCAGACTCCGGGGAAAGCGACGGGGCAAAGGACCATCCCAGGACGGGCTCCGGCATCAACACGCCCAGAACGCTGCGAACATAGTTGGTGTGAAGCCTGACGCTGTCTTCGGCCCTGACGACCCTTTCCGACACGAGCTGTTCGACGCCGGTCATGGAAAGGGCCCTGTCGCGGTCGGGCACAAGGCCGGATTCGTTAAGATAGGTGCCGAACGAGAGTGTGACGATGTCCGTGTGACAATCGGTCACGAAGCCCTGCTTGAAGATGAACCGGGTTCTGCCGCCCTCGAACTGCACGTTCAAAAGCCCGGTGGCCTTCTTGTCACCGAGGGCCTTCAGAAGCCGGTAAATTCCCCAGGCTGGAAGCGACCTGTCCACGGCATCTCCTGTCAGTCCCGAACCGATCCGAAGGCGCGGGAACAAGAAACGTCCCGATCCGCGCAATGCAGAAGCACCTGCCGAACCGGTCGCGCACAGTATAACAGAGTTGTAAAGGAATGCTAAAACTCGACGCAACCGGAAATGACCCCGGCCGTGACCGACAGTTCGGGCTCCATCTGAAAAGTTTCGTTGACGGCTATCCCGATGCGCGCGGCACCAAGAATTTCCAGCAGCCTGACCTGAAGCTCAAGATCCGGACAACATGGGTAACCGAACGAAAAGCGTCTGCCACGATACTTGCCCGCGACGACGTCCGCGGCGGTCAGTTCGGGCGGATCCGGTATTCCAAGCTCGATCCGGGCCATTCTGTGCACTTCCTCGGCCAGGGCCTCGGCCAGCGCAACCGACAGCCCGTGAAAAAGATGGTATTCCTCGAATTCACCCGCGGCCCTGAGCCTGGCTTCGTGATTCGCGGCCCCCGGTCCAAGCGTGCAGGCGAACCATGCCGTCCGGTGAACGTCGCCGCCTGACTCTTCCATGGTCGGCACCACATCGGCGATGCAGCTTCCGCGATCGTTTCGGACAAACCTGACTCGCATGACCTCATTTCCCCGGCCCCCCTCCCCATCGCCCAGAATCAGCGAATCGCCGACCCGCCATGTCGGCAGGACTGCAAGGACGGCCCTCGGGCGCCAGACACCCGCACCGGCCCCCGCTTCCATCCTCGCCGCCAGCATCGGCTCCAGTTCGACACGGATGCGGTGGTTCCACTGGGGCTGACCTGCCCCGCCCTTCCTGAAACGCCAGTGCTGAAGAAAAAGCGCCTTGCGATCGATGAAGCGCGCAATCAGTTTCGGTTCGATGTCTTCAATCAGCCTTGTCGGAATCATTACTTCCCCGCAGTCCGGGCAACGTCAACCGAGCAGGGCGTCAAGCGCCTTCAAGCCTTCGAAGGCGTCTCGGCAGTACTCGACATGTCCGCGATATGACGGCTTCAACTGTTCGCGGACGAAACCGATATCGAGCGCGGCGCCGCCGACAAGCACCGGGATGCTGAAGCCGGCCCTGTCCATGGCTACAAGATTATCCTTCATCGCAAGCGTTGAACGGACCAGCAGACCGCTCATGCCGACCGCGTCGGCCTTCTCGCGGACGGCCGCCTGCATGATCTCGTCCGCCGTCTGCCGGATTCCCAGGTTTACCACCCGATACCCGTTGTTCGAAATGATTATGTCGACAAGATTCTTGCCTATGTCGTGGACGTCCCCGGCCACCGTCGCCAGCACCAGGGTTCCCCGGACGGAACGCGAATCGGTTGCGAGCAGTGGTTCAAGGATCTGAACCGCGTCCTTCATGACCGCCGCCGAACGCAGCACGAAAGGAAGCTGCATTTCACCGCGGCCGAACAGATCCCCGACCTGGCGCATGGCGTCCAGCAGCACGCCGTTGATGACATCCAGCGGCCCCATCCGGCCGGCAAGTTCAAGGATCACCTCGTCCAGCCCGGCGCGCTCGCCCCTGATGACCGCCCTGCGGCAGCGCTCGACGGGATCCCGGCACGCCTCGCCCGCGGTCGTTTCCGCAGAAAACATGGATATCCCGTCCTCGAACATCTCGATGAACGCCTGGAGAGGATCCCGACCGGATGTCCGGCGATCCAGGATCAGGTCGGATGCGGCCTGCCGCATCTCGACCGGAATCGAGGACAACGGAAGAATCTTGCGCGAATTGATG
Source organism: Deltaproteobacteria bacterium (assembly GCA_029555025.1). Classification (GTDB taxonomy): domain Bacteria; phylum Myxococcota_A; class UBA9042; order DTJE01; family DTJE01; genus JAGOFO01. The sequence goes on along the minus strand of JAKPTZ010000030.1, from coordinate 133,336 downwards.
ATCGCGGCATCCAGCCCGGCCTGCATGCAATGGTGAAGCATCACGCTGTTAAGAACGCGTCTCGCCGGGGGCTTCAAACCGTATGAGCAGTTGCTGACGCCAAGGCTTGTAAGCACCTTTGGGATTCCGGACTTGATCATCCGGACGGCCTCTATTGTCTCGACCGCGGACGATCGCAGCGAGGCATCGCCGGAGGCCATCGTGAAGGTCAACGGATCCAGGAGGATGTCGCGATCCTGGATGCCATGGAAACGCAATCGTTCGACGATGCGGCAGGCGACATCGAACTTCCCCGCCGCGGTCATGGCCATGCCCGATTCATCAATCGTCAGGCCAACGACCGCCGCGCCATGACGCCTGGCAATCCGGGCAATCTCGTCGAGCCTGGCCCCGCCGTCCTCGAGATTGACCGAATTGACGACGGCACGGCCGGGACAACGCATCAATGCGGCCTGGATGACCGCCGGCTCGGTCGAGTCAATCATCAAGGGGGCATCCAGCAGCCTTCCGGCCAGTGGAACGAACGCCCTGACGTCCGCGGCCTCATCCCGCCCGGCAACCGCAAGACAGACGTCAAGAATGTGGGCACCCTCTTCCACCTGTCCGCGCCCGACGGCAAGCATTCCCTCCAGATCCCCGCTTACAAGGTAATCCCTGAAGGCCTTGCTGCCGTTTGCGTTCGTCGCCTCGCCGATTATCAGGGGGCCTGGTTCCTGGATCAGCGGCACGGCGGAAAAAAGGGATGATACGACCCCCGGCCCATTGGACAGATCCGATTCGGTCGGCATGCGCGGAACAAGGCCATCGACCGCGCTGGCAAGCTCGCGGATGTGATCCGGCGTGGTGCCGCAGCATCCGCCAACGAACGCGACCCCGCAATCGATGACGAAGGCCCTGGCCTGAGCCGCGAAATCCGCCGGAGACAGTCGATATACAAGCCTTCCTCCATCGTTTTCCGGAAGGCCGGCGTTAGGGAGTGCCGCAAGCGGAAGCCAGGCAGTCCTTGAAAGCCTGGAAAGCACCGGAAGCATCGCGTCGGGGCCGGTTGAACAGTTCAATCCGAAAACGGACACGCCGGGCATGGCCGACACGGTTGCAAATGCGGCCGTCACGTCTGTTCCGCCGAGCATCCGCCCGGCACGGTCAACCGTCACCTGGCAGAAAATCGGGACGTGGCGGCCGCGAAGTTCCATGGCCTGGGCCAGCCCCATCAGCGCCAGCCTGCACTGCAACGGATCCTGGCACGTTTCCACCTGGAAAAGGTCAACCCCGCCGTCCAGAAGTCCGACCGCCTGTTCGCGATAGGCATCCTGCATCTCCTCCGGCTCGACCTGGCCAAGGGACGGGAGGCGGGATCCGGGACCGACAGAACCTGAAACAAACCGGGGCCTTCCCGGAACCGACCACCTGTCCGCGGCAGCCCGGGCAAGCGAGGCAGCGGCCTGGGAAATCGACGCCGCCATCTCGGGAATGCCGTATTCGGCCAGAACGATGCGATTTGCCGAAAAAGAATCGGTCTCGATGATATCCGCACCGGCCTCAAGGAACGACTCGTGAATTCGAGTGATGACATCCGGCCGCGAAAGGACAAGCATCTCGTTCAGGCCGTCAGTGCCTCCGAAATCAGCGGACGTCAACGGCACCTTCTGGATTTCTGTGCCCATCGCGCCATCGATCACGACGACCCTTGACGCGGCGGCCTCAAGGACTGGACTGCTGTTTCTCATGAAAAGGCCCCTTTTCGGTTCAACACTGACCTGCCGGCAAGGATAACGCCAAAATGCGCGGATTGGCTAAACATCGACAGCGGCCGGAGGGCGCGGTAAAGTGTCGCGTACATCTTTCCCGGGGACGCCGACCCGGCGTGGCGGCGCAACCTGTTCTGGGAATGCGGAGGAGTCGTGTTCCGGCTTTCGCTGTCGGCAAGAATCGCGTTCGCGCAGCTTGCGCAGATGATCGTCTTTTTCGCGGCCATCATATTCATTCTCGGAAGCACTTCGCGGCTGTTCGACAAGACCGCGTTCCTGTCGGAAAGACTTGAGCCGGCCGTCGAAAAGCTGAACCGGATCGATGAACAGCTTTCCTCCGCGACGGCCCTTCTGGAAAGCGCCAGACAGGAAGACCTGCGGCGCGCGGACAGGATGCTGGTCAGGAATCGGCCGATCCGCCACATCAGGACGCTGGCGACACAGGAATTCCCGGCACTTGCCGCTTCACCCGACATTGACCGCGAAACGGCGGCCCGCCTCCTTTCGGCAGCCGATTTCTTCAGGACCGCTCCAGCCCCGGGAACGGCGGCCGCCATGGATTCCGAGGTCGAGATCGACGGCCTGCGGATCAAGTTGACGGGGGCGATGCAGGATCCCCCGAAGGCCAGAATCGTGGCTCTTGAGCTTGCCGCGCGGCTGCAGGCCATAAGAACATCGGTTCGGAACGCCTCGCGCCATACGGCCCAGGTGACCACGGATGCCAGACACGAACTTGTTTCGCGGCGATCGACACTCTGGACTTCGATTCTGGCGGTCTCGATCGGATCCTTGATACTTTCGATTGTGTTTCTGATTGCCGCCATAAGATCCACAAGGCCCATCGGCGATATCACGCTGGCGGTGCGCAGGCTCGCGGCGGGGGATCTTTCCCACGTTAAGATACGGGCTTCACGGGAACTGGAAGAGACTGCCGACGCTATCAACCACCTGGCGTCAACGTTCAGGGCCCAGCGCGAGGCGGGGGCGGTCGAGCGGGAACGCGAGGTCAGGACGGAAAGGCTGGCCGTCGTCGGTCGCATGGCCTCGGCCGTCGCCCACGAAATCAGGAATCCGCTCAACTCGATTTCGCTGAACATCGATCTTCTGGCCGACTTCATGGAATCGCCGGAACACAGGGAAGGACGCGGGCGGGAAGTAATCGCCACGGTTCAGCGCGAAATCGACAGGCTCAACGAAATCACCGAAGACTACCTGCAGTTCGGCCGGATGCCGAAGGCGGTAATCGGACCATGCAACGTCACCGCCGTCGTGAAGGAAACCTGCGATTTCATGGCCCGTGAAATGCGGGAAGGAAATGTTGCCGTGACAATCGATGCTTTCGACAACACGGCCAGAGTCCTGTCGGATGAAGGTCAGCTTCGACAGGCGCTCGTCAACATCCTGCGCAACTCCGTCGAGGCAATGCCGGAGGGCGGAACCATATCGATCCGGCTGTCGGCGGTTGCCGATGGGATCGAACTGACCATTGCGGACACAGGCCAGGGAATTCCGGATTCACAGATGGCCAGGCTATTCGAGCCGTTTGCCACGACGAAGCGCAACGGCACCGGGCTGGGACTGGCCTTCGTGCAGCAGGTCGTGACGGAATCGGGCGGAAAGGTGCGAATCGAGTCGGGCCAGGGAAAGGGAACCACTGTTCGCATCACGCTGGCGAGAGCCGCCTGACGCGCAGGTCAATCGCGATCCGGCGCCATCACCGAATAGAACAGATCCAGGAATGACCTCTGCGAATCGTCGGACGGCTTGTCAACATTCATCAGGACTTCCTTGCCGTTGTCCGAAATGCTGACGAATCCCTTGTCAAAACCGATCGACCATGAACGGCGGTCGGGATTAAAAAGGCTGTCACCCCACCATCCTTCGGATCCGTTAAGGCCGGCCAGGTGAAATATGGTCGGGGCGATATCGACCTGGCTTCCAAGAGTCGCGAAATCGGCCTCCGGAAGAGGCTGGCGGGACAGAAAGACGACCGGTATGCGCGCCAGGTTGGTTCTGGGATGACCGGGAATCTTTGCCGTGACGTTGTTGACCGGACACGAATGATCCGCCATGACGACTATCAGCGTCCGTTCGTCGAAGAGGCCCTTCGCGTCCAGATCCCTGATGAACTGGTCGATGTCGTGATCCATCGCGTCAACCGCACGCAGCCATTCATAAGTGTCCGGGGGCACCGATCCGCGAAGTTCGGGCCTCGGGGGATACTTCAGGTGCTTGAAGTGCATCTGGCCGTACGGGGGATGCGTGTCGGTGCCGAAGACCGTCACGAACAGCTTTTCGTCTCGATGCTGTTCGATGTACTCCAGCGCCTTGCGGTACAGGATCCTGTCTTCAAGTCCCCAGCCGTAAATGTACTTGCGCAGCGACTCGTCCTCGAAGAAATCCTCGCGCCCGATGATTGTCCCGAAGCCCATGTTCCTGAAGACAAGGTTTTCATTGGCGAAATACTTGGAAGCGCTGCGGATGAAGACGGACCGGAATCCGTTGTCCGCAAGCAGCTTGGGGAAGGATCCCGGATGCCCCGTCTGCTCCTGGATCATGAAATTCGGGTGGCCGTTGAAGATGACGGTAAGCCCCTGGAGCGTCGGGGATCCCGTCGTGAATATGTTGGAAAACGTGGCGGCGACGATGTCGGGCCGGCAGAAGAACCGGGTCGCGTATTCGGCCTTGATTTGCGGGTTGAAACACTGAAGGGCATCGAGCGACATCGACTCGGCCGCGACCAGTATGATGCGTGAAAATGGCTTCAGCCCCGCTGATTTTAAGGCCCCGCGGCCGATCGGAACGTTGAAGGCGTCAATCGCCCGCCGATGCGGATCAAGCTCCGAAATCACCTTGAACCGGCTCGAAGTCAGGTCATAGTCGTCAACAAAGCTTTCGGTGCGGGGCGCAAGTGCCTTCAGGCGCGAACCGAGCGCCGGGAAAGTCACGTCCTTAACCAGGCTCAGGAACTGATTCCGACATGCATAATGAACCTGGGCGTTGCGAAAGCCCATGATCACCCGATCCAGTTTTTCGTCATCCGTCCGGGAAAAGAAACCCTGCCTGTTGTAAGCGACAAGAAGGAAGAGCACCAGAAGCAGAAATGCCGATTCGCGAAGGACCCTGCCCGACCTGAAGCGCCGAAACAGGAGCCCGAAGAGCAGGATTGAAGCCGCGACGCCGACAAAGATTACCAGGAAGCCCCAGCCGGGTATGTATGCCGTCACGCTGTACGGCGTAATCAACGCGAAGTGATGCCTTTCGAGCATCGTGTTCCCGAAGTGATAAAGAAAGATATTGGCCAGGGAAAGAAGCAGGTAGAAGGCCATGAACACGGCCGATGGCCATGCCGACTTCAACAGGCCACGAAGCGCGTTGACAATCAGGAACATCAGCGCAAGGTCGAAGACAACCTTGACCGAAAACGAGGACAGAACGAACGGGTCGGACAGATCGAACTCGTTCTTGACGGTCACGATCGACAGGAAGATGACGTTCAGCAGAAGGACGGCGGCTGCCATCACGGCCTCGGGACAGCCGAAACGTGGAACAAATGAAACCAGCGCCTGTCCGAATCGTCCAGGCCCCTTTTTGCCGCAACGCATTCCTTCAGTACCCCGCATCACCCGGTTCCCGGGTCTTAATGATTTCCACCTGCCGGCGGACAGGGGGATTTTAGGGGCAAGTTGTCCGGTTTGTGTGTTTTTTTTGGCCACGGGGTGGCAAAATATATGCCCTGCGCCGTTTTATGGGCCCGGCGCGCCTTCGCAGGATTGTTCCGACGACACTCCGTGGCCCTGGAGATACTTGATGAAAAAGACTTTTGCAATCATTCTCGTGGCATGTGCGGCTCCGCTGATGATGACCTGCGCCGGGCCACAGAAAAAGACCGGCGGCGGTCCGCTCGATCCCGCTTCGGAGGGAAGCAGGATGGATATGCTGCGCCAGATGCGGTCCCAGTTCGCCAATGTCGAGATATCCGTAAACAGGGAACAGATCCGTCCGGGCGATTTGAAGGTTCTCCCCCACCTGGTCAAGGCCGCGGCGATCATGGATCGCATTTTCTGGCACCAGGCTTCCAGCGACGGACTGGCGATCAGGGACGCCCTCGCTTCAAGGGGCGACGAACTGTCGCGACTGACAGTCCAGCTCATGGACATCAACTTCGGGCCGTGGAATCGCCTGGATCATTTCAAAGCGTTTCACGGTGACAGGCCAAGGCCGGAAGGCGTCACATTCTACCCCGCGGACATGACCGCCGCCGAATTCGAATCCTTCATCGCCAAACATCCGGACGAAGCCGCGGCGTTCCAGTCGTGGCTGACCGTGATCGTGCGGGAGGACGGCTCGCTGAAGGCCGTTCCGTACAGCGTCGCCTACGCCGCGGATCTGGCAGAAGCCGCGACCCACCTGCGTGCCGCCGCGAAGGCGACCGGTGACGAGGTGCTTGCGCGTTACCTGAACGGCAGGGCCGACGCATTCGAAACGAACGACTATCTTCAAAGCGACATGGACTGGATGGATCTTGGCCAGTCAAGCGGCGAAGGCGCGTCTGGAATCGAGGTCGTCATCGGGCCGTACGAGGTTTACGAGGACTCGCTTCTGGGGCTGAAGGCCGCGTTCGAGGCATTTGTCACGGTCGTTGACGAGGCTGAAAGCAGGAAGCTTTCCATGGTTGCCGGGATGCTTGACGAACTCGAGTCAAACCTGCCGGTGGCGGACCACCACAAGAATTTCTCGCGCGGAAAGATGTCACCGATCAAGGTGGTAAACGTTGTCTATACCGCAGGCGACACCAAGGCCGGGGTTCAGACCGCGGCGTTCAATCTTCCCAATGACGAAAGGGTTCGAAGCCTGAAGGGTTCCAAGAAGGTGATGCTCAGGAACGTTACCAGGGCAAAGTTCGACAAGGCCCTGATTCCGATTTCCAGGGCTGTTCTGGATCCGGCGCTGCTCGACCTGATTGACTTCGACGCATACTTCAATTTCATCCTGATGCACGAGGTATCCCACGGACTCGGGCCGGGAGTCATCAGCATGCCGGACGGATCGAAGACGACGGTCAACCTGGCGTTGAAGGACACCTACTCGATAATCGAGGAGTGCAAGGCCGACATCCTGAGCGTCCATAACACGCTCTACATGGCATCCAAAGGGATCTTTGACCGACCCTTCATGGATAAAACCGAGGCGTCCTACCTGGCCGGAATTTTCAGGTCTATCCGGTTCGGGATAGGTGAAGCGCACGGCGGGGCCAACGTCATGCAGTTGAACTACCTGATGGACAAGGGCGCAATCACCTTCGACCAGGCGACCGGCCGGTTCGGGCTCGACAGGGATCGATTCCCCGGAGCGGTAAGGGAGCTTGCCGCGGAAGTCCTTGAAATCGAAGCCGTCGGCGATCTGCTATCGGCACGCGCCATGATGGACAAATACGTCAACGTCAGGCCCGAAGTGAAAAGGGCGCTCGACAGGCTGGGCGATGTCCCCGTGGATATCAAGCCGACCTACAGCCTTGGCGCGGAGTTCCTGGCAAAGTGATGCCCAACAGGCCCCATAAACGATATTCGACCGGAAGCAACGCACCCGAACGCTCCGGAGACGCTCGGAATCAGGCGGCAACCGTACTTCGGATCGACGGCCCGGCCCACCTGGGACAGGGCGTAGGACGTCTTGACGGCAAGGTCTGGATGATTCCCTTTTCCGCGGTTGGCGATACCGTCATGGCCGTTCCGGAAAAGGATCATGGAAGCTGGATTGCCGGACGCCTGGTGTCAATCGCGCAACCGGGACCTGGTCGAGTGGAGCCGTTCTGTCCCGTCTACGGCATGTGCGGCGGCTGTCATCTGCAGCATATCGACGCACAGGCCGAACGGCAGTGGAAGACCACCGTGCTCCGGGACGTACTTGAAAGGATTGCGCGAATCGAGCCGGGGCCCGTACGGTACCTGGCCGGGAGTGATCGCTCCTGCCGATGCCGTGTCCTGATGCATGCGGGGGGCGGCAGGGGCACAAGGGATGCCGGCTTCTTCCAGGCCGGTTCGCACCGGATTGTCCGGCCAGGGCAATGCCCGGTGGCGGTCGAACCGGTTGCGCGGCTTCTTGAACCGATAAGGCAACTCGTCAGGAATGGCGGGGGTGCCGGCGATGCGACCATCGAGCCGGTCTGCGGCGCCGACGGCAAGGTCGTGGTCGTGGTCAACCAGGAATCGGGGGATCCGACCGCCCTTTGCGAGGCAATCGCCGGCCTGCCCGGAGTCTCGGGGGTACTTTTCCGGGGTGGCCGGCCCGGCTGGCGGAAGATCGGGGCCGGTTCGGTGCGATGGCCGACGGCCGGCCTTCCAGGACAGGTCGAGTACATCGATGTTGACCCCCGGGGATTCACGCAGTCCCACATCGAGATGAACCCGACACTGGTCGAAACCGTTATCGGGGCCCTCGGGGACGGCATCCAGGGAATGAAGGTTCTGGAGCTTTTCGCCGGTTCCGGAAATTTCACGCTCGGACTCGCCATGCGTGGCGCCAGTGTCGTGGCGACGGACATCAACGCGGCTGCCGTTCGGGCCGCGGCGGACGGATTCGAATCGCGGGGGCTTCATGTCGATCACGAGTCCGGCGATATCGAAGACGTCCTGTCCCGTATGGTGGCTGGGTTCGGCCGACCCCAGGCGATTCTTGCGGATCCGCCGAGATCGGGGCTTGGAAGGCAGGCGGCGGCTGTCGCCGGACTCAAGGCGGACAGGGTTGTTCTGTGTTCATGCGAACCTTCGGCGCTGGCAAGGGATCTGGGACCATTCCTTCTGGCGGGATACGGCATCGACGAGATCACGCTTGTGGACATGTTTCCCCAGACGTATCACATGGAAACCGTTATCTCTTTGACTTTTAACCGTTTATGTGGAGAATCCCCTTTCCGTTCCGGGAACGCGAAACCGGATTCCGACCGAAACCCCGGGGATTTGACTTGAAAGCAGAAATCGTTAAGGAATTCAGTTTTGAAGCGGCGCATCGGCTTCCGGAAGTCGGGCAGGATCACAAATGCTCCAGGCTTCACGGACACCTGTTCAAGATTGAGGTGGCAATCTTCGGCGAGGTCGATCCCGAACTCGGATGGGTGATGGACTTCGGCGATCTTGCGCGGGAAGCCGGCCGGATCATTTCGAGCCTTGATCACAAGGTGCTTAACGACATCGAGGGACTTGCGAACCCGACTTCCGAAAACATTTCCAGGTACCTTTACGACCTGATCAGCCGCAGCATTCCAGGTGTGTCGGCAATCACGGTTCATGAAAGCCCTTACTCAAGGTGCACCTACCGCCCAACCGGCCGGACGGCCGCCGAGCATTCCGGCGACTTCAGGATCACGGCAACCGAGATCGTTTTTTCCGCCGCGCACCTGCTTTTCTTTCCGCCCTCCGGAAGGGAGCCGATCCACGGACACGACTATCTGGTCACCGTCACGGGCATTTCTTCATCCCCAGCGCCCGGCGCCCGGGAAACGCTGCACCTGCTGGCCCGCGAGGCAATCGCGCCCATGGAACACAGAGTCCTGCTGGCCTCGAGGCCTGCAACCGGATGCATGACCGTGGCGGAAGGCTCCGTGAGAATCGAGGGGGACGGCAGATTAATCGTCCTTCCGCAGGAAGACTGTTTCACGCTTGACGACACGGCAAATTCAACCACCGAACTGATTGCCGCCCACATTGCCCGCAAGATGGCGGAGTCGATGCGCGCGCGCGCGGCCGGATTCACCGCGGTGGAAGTCGATGTCCTCGAGGGACGCGACTGCCGCGCAAGGGTCACGGTCCACGTTCCAGGGATCTGAGACGACGACCTGATCGGGAGGTTGACCGTGAATTCGAACGAGTCGCCCAGGATCGAACTTATTGACCTTCTTCCGGAAGAGATCGGCGGGTTGCCTGCTTTCGTGGACGAACAGCCCTATCGCGCCCGGCAGGTGTTTTCGTGGATACACGACGCAAAGGTCAGGGATTTCGATGGCATGACCAACCTTTCGCTGGCCATGCGAACGAGACTGAAGGAAACGTGTTCCGTGTTCCGACGCGATCCGGTCCAGATACAGGAATCTGTTGACGGATCGAAGAAGCTGATATTCCTGACGGATGAAGGCTTCAGCTATTCGGCGGTGCTGATGCCTGGCCTGGAGCGGAACACCCTGTGCATTTCCAGCCAGGTGGGATGCCGGATGAACTGCGCCTTCTGCATGACGGCCACGCTCGGATTCAAGCGCAACCTGTCCGCGGCGGAAATCGTGGGACAGATTCATGCCGCGGCGACACTGCTTGTGCCTCCTTCACGGGTTTCAAACGTCGTCTTCATGGGAATGGGCGAGCCACTGGACAACTATGACAACGTTCTGCGCGCGGTCAGGCTGGCCACGCACCGGGAAGGACTGAAGGTTGCCCCCAGGCGAACGACCATTTCGACCGTTGGGCTGATCGACCGGGTTGCCGCGTTCGTGAACGAAAACACGGGCGCCAGCATCGCCATTTCGCTTTGCGCGACAACGGACGAGGCCCGGAACCGGGTCGTGCCACAGGGAAGACGATTCGGCATCGATGAAATCGTATCCGGACTGGCAGGTATCCGCCTGGCGCATGGCCATGTTTTCACAATCGAATACTCGTTGATAAAGGGTGTGGGGGACAGCCCGGCGGACGCCAGAAGGCTGTCGGCGATGGCCGCCAGATTCCCGAGCAAAATCAACTTGATCCCGTTCAATCCCTGGCCCGGCTGCCACTTCGAGCGCCCGGATGACGCAACGATCGAGGCCTTCAGGGAAATCCTGGAAAGGAAGCATCACACCGTTACGGTCAGGATCAGTCGCGGACAGGACATCGGGGCGGCCTGCGGACAGCTTGACGGATGCAAATCCACGGGTTAACGCCTATAATCGCGAGCGATGAACGGATTCCCCAACAGATACAGGGCCTATCTTTTCCAATGGCTGACGGGCGCGGCGGCGGCCGGGCTCGTGGATGGCGTGCTGGCCGCCGTTACATCGACCGGCTCCAGATTGCCCGTGCTTTCAAGCGTCTATGCGCTGACGGGCTTCATCCTTGTTCTGGCCGCTCCAATCATGGCGCTTCTCTCGATGTCGCTGATTCAGGATCCAGGGGATATGCCCGGGCTGCCCCGCCGCATCGGGAGGATGCTTTATCCCGAGGATCCCGGAGCCAGGAAATGCAAGGCGCTGTCGATGCTTTCGGCCGCGATTCTTGCCGGCGTGTTCATGGTTGCCGTGACTCTTGCGTCCATCTCGTTCTTTGAATCCATGCGGACGGGGGGCTTCGCGGCGGTCGCCACGGCCGGAACCGCACTGGTGGCCGGCGTGGTGCTGATCGGCATCCAGGGCCGTATCGGGGCGGCCTGCCTCAGGCTTCCACCCCCCGGAAAGGCCGGCCCGGCTGCAATTCTGGTCTCGCCGGCGGGCATGATCGTCCTTTTCTGTCTCGTGGCCACGGTTCCGGCGATTCTTTTCCGGGACAGGCTGATCGACATTTTCAAGGCTCTGCCGATTCCACTGATCGCGATCGGGATGACTTACGTCGGCGTTTCCGTCGCGACGGGGATCGCGGCCAGGTTCGAACGCATTCCGCGTGCCGCGCTGATTGCGGTTTTCATCGGGATTCCGGTCACCGTCACCTCGGCCATCGGCGTATGCCTTACCGGCACCGGAATCAACCACGAAGTGAAGCGTTCAATCATGTCCGACGCCGTCATCGCGCCACATTCCTACAGGGCCGCCCGGCTGCTGCTCGACTTCGATCGCGACGGCTTCATGGGGCTGATGGCCGACGGTGACTGTGCCCCGCTGGATCCCAACATCGGACCCGGCGTTCCGGAACGGCCGAACAACGGAAGGGACGAAGACTGCGACGGCGAAGACCTGACCTTCGACGAGGAGCGGGACACCTTCTGGGGCAGGTGGGATTTTGAAGTGCCGCCGGCAATCAGGGGACGAAAGTACAACATTTTCCTTATCACAATAGACGCGGCCGCGCCGGCCAGGATGTCGCTTTACGGTTACGACCGCCCGACAACGCCCTTCCTTCAGGAGTTTGCCTCGACCGCCGCATGGTTCCGAAGCGCCTGGTCCGCCGGCCCAAGCACCAGGCTGGCCATCCCGGAAATGATGACGTCGAAATACGGGCCTCAGGTAGATCGGGCCACCGGCTTCAGGGTCCCTCTTGAAATCCGCCAGGGCAACACGACGATGGCCGAGTTCCTGAAGCGGGCGGGGTTCAGGACGTATGCCTTTCTTCCCACTTCATACTTTTCGAACTGGAAGGGGATGACACAGGGTTTCGACACGGTGGACAAGTCGGCGGTCGCCTTTGATCGTCGCGACCGCCAGAACCACACCGGAGACAAGGTGACCGAGGCATTCATTGCCGGGATGGAGAAGGCATCGAAGGACAAGGTTCGACCCGTCTTCATGTGGGCGCACTACTACGACCCGCATTCGCCGTACACCAGGGTCAGGGGCGGTGCCGATTTCGGCGCGGCCCGGCCTGACCTGTACGATGCCGAACTTGCATTCGTCGATTCCCAGATCGAAAAGGTGATAAAGGAAATCGACAGCCGGTTCGAACCTGAAAGGACTGTCATCATCATTTCAGCCGATCACGGGGAATCGTTCGACGCAAATCACGCGACAAAGCATCACGGCCACGACCTGCATTCCTCCATCCTCCACATCCCGCTGCTGATAAGGGCTCCGTTCGTCAAGCCCGGTGTTTTTGACGGTCCGGTTTCCGCGCTGGACATCCTGCCGACCCTGCTGAATATCGAAGGCATCAAAGGTCGCCACAAGCTGGCCGGAACCAGCCTGGTGCCTCAACTTGTGGAAGGAAAAGACGATCCCGATCGAACGATCTATTCGATGTTCTACCTGCCCGAGAACATTTACCACGACCTGAATCCGGATATCATGATCGGGGTAAGAACCAGGGAATACAACTGGTTCAAGGAATTCGAGACGTCGGTGGAACATCTGTACCAGTATCTGGAAGACCCTTTCGAGGAGCGCAACCTGATCGACGACATGCCTTTCAAGGGCCGTGAAATGAGACGAAAGGGCGCGAAGTTCATGCTGTGGCTCGAAAGGAACAGCCCCGGCAACGCGCGGGGCGATAAACCTGGCCAGCCTCCGCCAACGACGACCGGGAAGGCGGCTTCCCCGCCGAAGGCACCGCTGGAACACCGGCGGGACGGGAAGTTGAAGCCATGAATCGCGAACGGGAACACGAAGGCGTCGGGATATTACGGCAGGAAGCCGACGACGTGGGCCAGCGGGTGCACATCTGCATCGGCGCGATCTGCAATAACAACTGCATATTCTGCATGGAAGACGACCGCCAGGCACGAAGGGATGCCGTCGAGGCCTGGTCAAAGGCGGACGTTCTCGACGTCATCGCCGCAAACGCCGACAGGAACGAAATCCTTTTCACCAGCGGTGAGCCGACAACCAACCGAGACCTTCCTGAATATATTGCAGCCGCGGCCAGGGCCGGTTATCGGGTAATCGGCGTCATCTCCAACGGCAGGCTCTTCTCGTACGCGCCTTACGCGGTAAGCCTTCTGAAGGCCGGCCTGAACAACATCATCGTGTCAATCCACGGCCCGGACGCGAAGACCCACGACGCTCTCACCAGGACAAAGGGGAGCTTCGAACAGACTCTGGCGGGACTTCGCAACCTTTCGACCCTGAAGGCCGCTTTTCCCCTGAAGCTCCAGACAAGCACCGTCGTCACCACGAGGAATCTTTCCAGCATGCGGGCCTTCTGTGACCTGATGGCCGACTTCGACATCGACGCTCACGCCATGAACGTCATGATGCCGGACGGCGGGGGTCGGAAGCACATGGCCAGGCTGATGCCGAGGTACCGTGACGTCGCCGCGTACTTTGCTGGAATCATTGATGAAATCGACACCAGGGTGGCCGGCAGGATGGCGCTGGTCGATATTCCGTACTGCGCTACCGTCGGTCTTCCGGATTCCATTCGAGGATACGTCGAACGGTACTTCCACTTCGAGGCGGACGGTGAATTCGAAAGGAAGGCTGCCCTGGCCGGGGTCCACCGAAATGATTCCATCGACGAAAGTCCGGAATTGTTCGTTCGAAACGCAATGGACGGGTCGAGCCGCGTAATCAACCGGGTCACGAGAACCTACCAGGAATCCTGGGTCAAGACCAAGCGACCCGAATGCGCCCTGTGTCGGCATGATCCGCAATGCAGGGGTGTATGGAAGGCATACGTACAGGAGTTCGGATGGGACGAATTCGAACCGGTCAGATGACTCTGGCGGTCGCGGCGCTTTTCGCGATTGCAATTGCCGGCTGCGGTGGCGGGCCGTCTTTCATTGGCGGCCACGACCATAACGCTTTTTACGACTTCGGCGGCACTCCGGATGCCGGAACCCGGGACGACGGGTCACGGGATACCGGAGTGACTGACGACGGAATGACCCAGGACAACGTGAGCGACGGGGATGCGGATCCTGGCGATGACGGCGGCTCCTCCCGGGACGCCGTCAGGGACGAACACGGGGGCCAGGATGACGCATCCCGCGACCAGGGCGAAGGGACTGATTCGAACACGCCGACCGACCAGGGTGGCGTTGACACTGGAACCGACGATCCTCCGGCAGTGTTCGTGGCCGATCTGGGGTCTGGCAGCCTCAACAACTGGGAAACCAGGGCGAAGGCTTTGATCGGCGGGGCCAGGAACAGCATCGACCTGGCCCACCTCCAGTTCCTGATGTACTCGCCCGACGACATCAGCATCGCGGATTCGATTAAGGCAGCCGCGGCCCGCGGGGTCAAAGTCAGGGTGCTTCTTGACGACGACGTGGATTCTTCGGCCGCCAGGGTGAACGATCTGAACTCCGCCAGCCGGAATATCGACGCGAAGGTTGACGACTGGTCCGGAACGACACACGTGAAGCTGATTGTCGTTGACGACGCTCAGGTGCTCGTCGGTTCCACCAACCTGTCGAAGTCAGCGCTTTACCACAACAATGAAGCAAACCTGTGGATTTCGGATCCGGCTGCGGTCGGGGAATTTGCCCGATACTTCGACAGCCTTTTTAACGATCCCGGCAGTCAGGCTTCGATGTACGCGGACTGGTCGAACGGCGTTCTGCCAATCGGGGACGACGAGTACGAGGACGAAGTATCCCCGCTGATCGATTCCGCCGGCACCCGAGTCCTTCTTGCCATGTACGATCTCAACCAGGATTCGGCGGCGGCCTCCCGCTTGACCGACAAGCTCGGCGACGCCGCCCGGCGGGGGGTTGACGTCCGCGTCGTGCTGGAAAGGTGCAACGAAAGCTGGGCCTATTACGTGACTGAAGACAATCTGGAATCGGCCGACATTCTCCGGGATGCCGGAGTCGATGTCAGGTTCGACGAGCCTTCGGGCGAAACCGATCGCGTCGTCACGCACACGAAGCTGCTGGTGATCGACGACGCGGTCGTCGTGTATTCCGGAAACTGGAACAACAGCGGGCTGAGGAACAATCACGAGGCCGGCGCCATAGTGACCGGCGTCAGACAGGTTTCCGACGCGGCGACCACTTACTTCAATTCACTCTGGAACGAAGGCTCGGCGCAATAGCATTGATCAGGTGAAGGACATCTCCGTCAGCCGGCCCGCATGGTGTCAATCACCTGTCGGCAGTAAAGCGGCCCCTGGAAGATGAATCCGGTGAAGCCTTCCAGCAGGTTGGCGCCGGCGTCCATGAACATGTCCGCGTCACGCCCGTCGAAAATGCCGCCGCACCCGATTATGAGGGGGGCCGGGCCAACCCGGTTCCGAACCGCCGAGACCGTGGCCACGGCCCTGTCCCGAAGGGGCCTTCCAGAGAGTCCGCCGGCGAGCCCGGCCGCAAGTTCCGACTGAACCAGCCCGTCACGCGACTTCGTAGTGTTCGAGGCAACGAACCCGTCAACACCGCAGGCCATCGACACGTCAACGATACGTTGCAGATCGGGGGCCGCCATGTCGGGGGAAAGCTTGACCAGAAGCGGAACCTTCGCCCCGGCAAGGGCTGCTCTGACCGCCGTCAGCAGCCCGGTCAGCGCGTCGGCGTCGTTTTCGAAATTCCGCCCGTCGGTTACGTTCGGACATGAAAGGTTCAGCACGAGCATGTCGGCGACCGGAGCCATGCCGCGAACCGTCGTCACGATGTCGGCGACCGCCGCGTCACCGTGAATATCGGGAGATGCCGTCTTGCCGACGTTGACTATTACCGGCATGGACGGACGCCTTCCTTCCAGCCTGTGTCGGACAGGTTCCCAGCCCTGTGAGGGCAGCCCCATCCTGTTAATCATTCCTTCGTCGCGCACCAGGCGGTGCACGCGTGGCTTGGGATTGCCCCCCCAGGCACCGGCGGTCACCGTCCCGACCTCGACAAAGCCGAAGCCGAGCCCCCAGACCGCCGGAAGTGCGTCGCCGTTCTTCACCCAGCCGGCCGCCACGCCCAGCCGGTTCGGGAACGTGACGCCGCAGGCCTTGACCGGAACCGCGCTGCGCGGGGCCATCAGGGATCTCATGATGCGCGGGCAGCCGGGAACGACGGATGCAATGCCAAGACCGATCATCGCCAGGTGATGTGCGGTTTCACCGTTGAACTTGAACAATATCGGGCGCAGGATGTGTCTGTAAATCATGTCGTCAACCGTCGTTGTCGAACGCCGCCGGAAAGCGTCCCGTGACAAGGAAAGCCCTGCGGCGGGCGGTGCGAAGGATACCATGATTTCAAGCACCTGCTTCGCCATTTTGTGCCCGCGGTTCCGATCCGGGTTAGAATGGCCAGGGTTTGTAAAGTAACCCCTGCAACTCGGGAAGGACACAGATGACAACGAAGAATCCAATTGTTGCAAATGCCCTGGAGCGTCTCGGGGCATCTGAATTCTCCATGTCGGCAGCACCGCTGGCCGACACGCTCTGGGCGGTCAAGCGACTTCTGGGACTGACCGAATGGCAGTCAATTGACGAAGTTCCGTCTATCGCCGTGGTGCTCGGATCCGGACTTGGCGGATTCGAGGAACGCGTTGACGCCGATTTCGAGGTTCCTTACCGCGACATCGGCCTTCCGGCCCCGGGGATCCAGGGTCACAGCGGGAAGCTGGTCATCGGTTCAATCGGAACGCGGAAGGTCGCCGTCCTGGCAGGACGCATCCATTACTATGAAGGCCATTCCTTCGAGGCCGTCTGCCGCGCGGTGCGGATGATGGCCCTGCTGGGCACGCGGACTCTGCTGCTTTCGAATGCGGCCGGTGGCGTGAACCCGGATTTCAGAACCGGGGATCTGATGCTGATTACGGATCACATCAACATGATGGGGGACAGCCCTCTTCGCGGTCCCAACCCGGGGAACCTGGGCCCGAGATTCCCGGACATGACCGATACGTGGACACCATCGATTCGCGAATCTTTCACGCGCCAGGCCGAGGCGCTTGGGATCGACCTCAGGCAGGGAATTTATCTTGCCAACAGCGGGCCGGCATACGAGACGCCGGCCGAGGTACGGATGGCCCGCGTCCTCGGGGCCGACGCCGTCGGCATGTCCACCGTGCCCGAGGCCGTTGCCGCCAGGCATGCCGGGATGGATGTCGGGGGTGTCTCGCTCATCACGAACATGGCTGCGGGAATGACCAATGGACGCCTTTCCCACGAGGAAGTGAAGGCCGTCGGGGCGGCATCGGCCGCCAGGCTTGGCGACCTTTTCAAGGCCGTAATCGAGTCGCTTCAGGCTCCCCGGTAAAAGGTGAATCATGCTGCAACGCGATGAAGACGCCATGCTTGAAGCTGCCCGTCAGGCCAGGGAAAACGCATGGGCGCCGTACTCGGGTTTCCGGGTTGGTGCCGCCGTGCTTGGGGCATCGGGACGCATTTATCCGGGTTGCAACGTCGAAAACGCGTCCTATCCGGTCACCACGTGTGCCGAGCGAAACGCAATCGGGGCCGCGATCTCGGCCGGCGAAAGGCGGATCGTCGCCGTGATGGTATGTGCCGATCACAAGGATCCCGTCACTCCTTGCGGAATGTGCAGGCAGGCAATCGCCGAATTCGGCCCTGATGTGCGCGTCGTCTGCGTCGGCCGAGGCGACGACCGCGTCGAATATTCCGTGAGTGAGTTGCTTCCTTTTGCCTTTGGTGCCGACAAGCTGGAAGGGAGAGCATGATGGCGCACAATGACCGCGCCCGGCAGCTCCTGAAGGGGCTGACAATCGTCACCGTCAACGGGACGAACCAGGTTCTGTCCGGCGACATCGCAATCATGGACGGAATGATCCAAGCCGTCGGCCCGTCGCTGCCGGCTGATCCGGAAGACACCGTCCTTGACATGGAAGGCATGCTGGCCATGCCCCCATTCGTCCAGACACATGTTCACCTTTGCCAGACGCTGTGGCGGAACATGGCGGACGACATGAGCCTGATTCAGTGGCTTAAGGAAAGGACGCTCCCTCTTGAAGCGGCCATGACAGCATCGACAGTCCGTTCATCGGTTCTTCTTTCCGCCGCGGAACTCCTGCTTTCCGGGACGCTGCTGGTGAACGATTTCGGACTTGCCGGCCTGGTGCCCGACATTGCCCGGGCGGTTTCCGGCACCGGATTGCGGGCGGTGACCGGACGGATACTGATGGATCTGCACGACGGGCCGCCACAGCTCCGGCAGGATGCTTCCGCTTCGATTGCGGATGCAATCGCCACGCAACGTGAAATCACAGGCCTGCCCGATATCGTGGGGTGCTCGATCAACCCGCGTTTCGCCGTTTCGAGTTCGATGCGGCTGCTGGAAATGGTGCGGGAGGCGGCCGGACAGACGCGAATGGCAATCCACACGCACGCTTCCGAAAACGAACAGGAGAACGAACTGACGGTCGCCAGATTCGGCGCCAGGCCGATCCGCCTTTATGAAAAGCTCGGGATGCTTGGCCCGGCGCTTCGGCTGGCTCATTGCGTCAAGGTCGATAACGACGAAATCGAGCTGATTGCACGCACCGGAACGAAGGTTATGCATTGCCCGTCGACCAACCTGAAGCTGGGTTCAGGGATCGCGCCGATTCCACGGATGCTTGAAGCCGGAATTCCGGTATCGATTGGGGCCGACGGCGCACCGGCCAACAACAACCTGGACATGTTCAATGAAATGAGGATTGCGTCTCTCATCCAGAAGCCGGAACATGGGCCGGACTGCATGCCGGCCTGGCAGATCCTGCGCATGGCGACCATCAACGGAGCGGCTGCGCTCGGCCTTCAGCATGAAACCGGTTCGATTGAACCGGGAAAACGCGCGGACATCCTGATTCTTAATCCTCATCTTGCTCATTCGACACCCTTCGATGATCCGGTGCCGGCAATCGTGTATTCGATGGGCCGCGAAAACGTCAGGCACGTTCTGTCAAAAGGCGTCTTCGTCGTCCGTGACGGCAAGTGTGAGCTGTTCGGGATCGATTCGGCGATCGCCATGGCGCAGATGGGGTCGAGGGATCTCAGACGCCGGTCGTCAATCGACTTCAAATGACATCCATGCCGATATCCTTGCCGCCGTGGCCTGCCCGATGCCTTTGATTCTGGACAGGTCGCCCGGACACAGAAAGGGACCCCGGACATTGCGATCGGTTACGATTGCCGCGGCCCTGGCCGGACCGATGCCGTCGATGGCGACCAGGTCGTCGGCACCGGCCCTGTTGACCGGGATCGGCAGTCCAAAGAGAATCAGGCTTCGGCCATCCATGATGCCGACCCGCCAGGAATCAAGCCCGACCTCGAATATGGCGTCCCCGGATTTCAACTGCCGATCGCTTCGACACCGCGTTCTTATGCCGGCCTGGTCAAGCACCCCGCATACGGTCGCCGGTCCTTCCAGAAGAATGAAGCTGCTGGCGCCATCCCGGCGGACCGTCTCGATCACGGTGTCCCCTGTGATTCGGCTGGACGAATCGAACCCGCTGCCCGCCAGCCTGAGCAATGCCGCAAGCACGCATGCGGCGGCGAGGACGGCAAGCCTGCCGACGATGAGCCGATGACGTTCCCCGTTCATCGGGGCACCATCGGGCTGGTTATGTTGGATTGATTATTCCTGGACGGCCGGAGCGTCGAGCATCTGGATTTCGACCTTGTTGACAAGTGCCGGGTATCCGGTGCCCGCCGGGATGAGACGACCCATGATGATGTTTTCCTTAAGGCCGCGAAGTCTGTCTTCCTTCCCACAGATGGCCGCCTCGGTGAGGACACGGGTGGTTTCCTGGAAGGACGCCGACGACAGGAATGACTCGACGTGCAGCGAAGCCTTGGTGATACCAAGCAGGATCGGCTCGCCGACCGCCGGGGCCTTGTCCTCGACGTAAAGACGGTTGTTTTCCTCTTCGAATGCCCACCGGTCAACATGCTCGTCCACCAGGAACCGGGAATCGCCGGCTTCCGTGATCTTTACCCACCGAAGCATCTGTCGAACGATGACCTCGATGTGTTTATCGTGGATGCGGACGGACTGCAGGCGATAGACTTCCTGGACTTCGTCGACCAGGTAGCGCGCCAGTTCCTTGATGGAAAGGACGCGCAGGATGTCGTGCGGGTTCGAAGCTCCGTCCATCAACGGATCGCCGGCCCTGACGACGTCGCCTTCGCGAAGGCTGACGTACTTTCCCTTCGGGATAAGGTACTCGATCTTCTCACCGACTTCCGGGGTGATGACGATCTTGCGCTTGCCCTTCGTGGCTTTGCCGAACGACACGACGCCGTCGATTTCGGAGATGATCGCGTGTTCCTTGGGCTTGCGCGCCTCGAACAGTTCGGCGACGCGGGGCAGACCACCGGTGATGTCCTTCATCTTGGTGGTTTCCTTCGGGACACGGGCGATGACGTCGCCGGGGAAGATCTCGTCGCCTTCCGACACGGTGATGTTGGCGCCGACCGGAAGCAGGTAGCTGGCATCGAAGCTCTTTCCCGGAATGACGCGCGTCTTGCCCTTGCGATCCTTGATCATGATGCAGGGGCGCTTGTCGCCTTCCTTGGACTCGATGATGACCTTGCGGGACATACCGGTGACTTCGTCGGTCAATTCCTTGACCGTGACGCCATCAATGATGTCCTCGAAGCGAACGATACCGTCAACTTCGGTCAGTATCGGGTTCGACCAGGGATCCCACGACGCCAGCGTGGCGCCGCCGTCAACCGCCTGGGCGTCCTTGACTCGAAGCACTGACCCGTAAGGAACCGGGTACTTCTCGCGCTCGCGGCCCTGTTCGTCCATGATGGCGATTTCGCCGTTGCGGTTCATGACCACCAGTTCGCCGTTCCTGCGCTCGGCCACCGTAAGGTCGTTGAACTTGACCGTACCCGGCTTGCGCGATTCAAGCGAACTCTGCTCGGAAACGCGGGCGGTACCACCGATATGGAAGGTACGCATCGTAAGCTGAGTGCCGGGCTCGCCGATCGACTGGGCGGCCATGATGCCGACCGCCTCACCGATGTTGACCAGGCGGCCACGGGCCAGATCGCGACCGTAGCACAGAACGCAGCAACCGACCTTGGTACGGCAGGTAAGAACCGACCGGACCTTAACCTTCTCGATACCTGCGTCGATTATTTCCTTGGCTTCCTCTTCCTGGATTTCCTGGTTTGCTTTTACCAGGACGTGATCCGGGTTGTACGGATCGACGATATCGTCGATGGCGACGCGGCCGATGATACGGTCGTACAGCGGTTCGCGGATTTCGCCACCGTGAACCAGCGCGGAGACCTCGACCGAGTCGAGCGTGCCGCAATCGTATTCCGAAACGACCAGATCCTGGGCGACGTCAACCAGACGACGGGTCAGGTAACCGGCGTTCGCGGTCTTGAGCGCGGTGTCGGCCAAACCCTTGCGGGCGCCGTGCGTGGAAATGAAATACTCGAGAACGGACAGGCCTTCACGGAAGTTCGCGATAATCGGCGTTTCCATGATTTCGCCGGACGGCTTGGCCATCAGGCCGCGCATGCCGGCGAGCTGGCGCATCTGCATTGCCGAACCTCTGGCGCCGGAATCGGCCATGATGAAGATCGGGTTCATCGACGGAACCTTCTTCACTTCGCCGTTGATCTCGACGTAGTCGTTGGCGATACCGTCCATCATCTTCTTCGCGACTTCGTCGGCCGCGCCGGACCAGCAGTCGATGACCTTGTTCGTCTTCTCGCCGTCGGTGATCGAACCTTCCTGGTACTGGTTCTCGATGTCGGAAATCTTGGCCCTGGCCTTGTTAATGATGTCGTCCTTTTCAGCCGGGATGACCATGTCGTCGGCACCGATCGAAATGCCGGCGCGGGTCGCCTGGGTGTATCCCCAGGTCCTGATCTGGTCGGCCAGGATGACGGTGTCCTTCGATCCGCAGTTGCGGTAGGTTTCGTCGATCAGGTTCGACAGCGCCTTCTTGTCCATGACGCGGTTGTAAAGGTTGAACGGAATCGACGTCGGGACGATCTCGCGCAGCAGGGTACGACCAACGGTCGTGTCGAGCAGCTTGCCGTCGATGCGGACCTTGATCTTCGCCTGGATGTCGATGTCGTTCGCGTCATAGGCCACGCGCACTTCCTCGGGACTGCTGAAGCGCCGACCCTCGCCGCGGGCGCCGGGACGTTCCCGGGTGGTGTAGTACATGCCAAGGACGATATCCTGCGAGGGCGTGATGACCGAACGGCCGTCCGCCGGCTTCAGGATGTTGTTCGAAGACATCATCAGGACGCGCGCTTCCATCTGGGATTCCAGCGAAAGCGGGAGGTGGACCGCCATCTGGTCGCCGTCGAAGTCGGCGTTGTAGGCCGCGCAGACCAGCGGGTGAAGCTGAATTGCCTTGCCTTCGACCAGAACCGGCTCGAACGCCTGCATGCCCAGGCGGTGCAGCGTCGGGGCGCGGTTGAGCAGAACCGGGTGTTCCCTGGAGACTTCCTCGAGGATGTCCCAGACGACGGGGTTTTCTTCCTCGACCATCTTCTTGGCGGTCTTGATCGTCTGTGCGTATCCGCGCTCTTCCAGCTTGTTGAAGATGAACGGCTTGAACAGTTCCAGGGCCATCTTCTTGGGCAGGCCGCACTGGTGCAGCTTCAGTTCCGGACCGACGGTAATAACCGAACGACCGGAATAGTCAACGCGCTTACCCAGCAGATTCTGACGGAAGCGACCCTGCTTTCCCTTCAGCATGTCCGAAAGGGACTTCAGCGGGCGCCGGTTGGTGCCGGTGATGACCTTGCCGCGACGACCGTTGTCTAACAGGGCGTCAACCGCCTCCTGAAGCATGCGCTTCTCGTTCCGGATGATGATTTCCGGGGCGTTCAGCTCCATCAGCTTCTTCAGGCGGTTGTTCCTGTTGATTACGCGACGGTACAGGTCATTCAGATCGGAGGTGGCGAAACGGCCACCGTCAAGCGGAACCAGGGGGCGCAGATCCGGGGGCAGCACCGGCAGATTCTTCAGGATCATCCACTCGGGCCTGTTTCCGGAATCGCGCAGGGCCTCGACGACCTTCAGGCGCTTGGACAGCTTCTTCAGCTTCGCATCGGAGTTCGACTCCTTGATCTCGGCGCGGATTTTTCCGGCCTCGGTCTCGACGTCGATTCCTTCAAGCAGGGTGCGGATGGCCTCGGCGCCCATGCCGGCGGTGAAGGCGCCCTCGCCGTACTTCTCCAGAAGTTCCTCGTAGCGTTCCTCCGAGATGACCTCGGTCACGCTGAGTTCATCGACGATGCCCGGATCGATAACGACATATGCCACGCAGTAAAGAACCTTCTCGAGATCCTTCAGCGTGATGTCGAGCACGTTTCCGATGCGGCTGGGAATCGACTTCAGGAACCAGATGTGGGCGACCGGCGAAGCCAGCGTGATGTGCCCCATCCTTTCGCGGCGAACCTTGGACTGGATAACCTCGACGCCGCACTTTTCGCAGACGACGCCACGGTGCTTGAGTCTCTTGTAACGGCCGCAGTTGCACTCGTAATCCTTGACCGGCCCGAAGATCTTCGCGCAGAAGAGCCCGTCCCGTTCAGGCTTGAAAGTACGGTAATTGATGGTTTCCGGCTTTTTCACTTCGCCGTAAGACCATCCAAGGATGGTTTTCGGCGATGCGAGGGCTAGACGCATGCCCTCGATTGAAAGCGGGTCCCTTGGCCTTTCGAAACCGGTGAACATATCCTTCACGGTGACCCCCAAATTGCTCGCGCCGGAATCCCGGCGCGTATGAATCACGCCTGCGCCTGGTCAGCCTCGATAAGCTGGGCATCGATCGCCAGGGACTTCAATTCCTTCAGCAGGACGTTGAAGACCTCGGGCAGACCGGCATGAACGTTGTACTCGCCCTTGACGATTGAGTCGTAGGTTGCCGTGCGGCCGGCCACGTCGTCGGACTTGACCGTAAGCACTTCCTGAAGCGCGTATGCCGCGCCGTACGCCTCAAACGCCCACACTTCCATTTCGCCGATACGCTGGCCGCCGAACTGGGCCTTGCCGCCCAGGGGCTGCTGCGTGACCAGCGAGTACGGTCCGGTGGAACGGGCGTGCATCTTTTCATCAACCAGGTGATGCAGCTTCATCATGTACATGACGCCGACCGTGACGTCCGAATCGAAGGGCTCGCCGGTGCGGCCATCGAACAGCGTCGTCTTGCCGTGCGTTGCAAGCCCGGCCTCTTCGAGCCAGAGCTTGATTTCCCTTTCCTCGGCGCCGTCGAATACCGGCGAACCGACCGGGATTCCGGTGGTGGTGAACTGCCTGGCGAAGTCGATCATTTCGGAATCGTCGATTTCGTCCAGGATCTTCTTCATCGTGGATGTGGTGAACAGCTTGCCGAACTTTTCGCGCAGGCCCTTCACGCCACCCTTCTCCACCAGTTCGCCAATCTTCGAGCTCATCTCGCGCGCGGCCCATCCCAGATGCGACTCCAGGATCTGGCCGACGTTCATTCGCGAAGGAACGCCGAGCGGATTCAGCACGACATCGACCGGACGGCCGTCGGCCAGGTAAGGCATATCCTCGGCCGGCAGGATGCGGGACAGGACGCCCTTGTTACCATGGCGACCGGCCAGCTTGTCGCCGGGCTGGAGCTTACGCTTGATGGCGACATAAACCTTGATGGTCTTGATGACGCCCGGGGGCAGTTCGTCGCCGCGCTTCATCCTGGAAATCTTCTCGGCGAACTTGACGCTGATGATTTCCTTCTGGCGGTTCATCACTTCGATGAGCTGGGCCACCCGCCTTTCGGTCGCCTCGTCCTCGAGCCTGATGTGGCCGAGCACGTCGATGGAAAGGTTGGCCATGTCGGCGGCCTTCAACTTCGAGTTCTTCTTGATGATCACGTCGCCGGCGGAGTTCGACACCGGAGCCGCGACCGTGCGGCCTTCCAGAATGGCGACAAGGCGTTCGCGCATGGCACGCGTCATCACGCGAAGTTCATCGTCCCGATCCTTCAGCATGACGGCTTCTTCCAGGTCTTCCATCTCGCGGGTTCGGTCGTCCTTCTCGGCGCCCTTGCGCGAGAAAACCTTTGCCCCGACCACGATGCCTGTGACTCCCGGCGGAACGCGGAGGGAAGAATCCTTAACGTCGGCGGCCTTTTCGCCGAAGATTGCGCGAAGCAGCTTCTCTTCAGGGGAGAGCTGGGTTTCGCCCTTCGGGGTGATCTTTCCGACAAGGAGGTCGCCTGTCGTGACCTCGGCGCCGATGCGGACGATGCCGCTGGCGTCCAGGTTTGAAAGAGCCTCTTCGGAAACATTCGGGATATCCTGCGTGATTTCCTCGCGACCAAGCTTGGTATCGCGCGAAACGCACTCGAATTCCTCGATGTGGATCGACGTGAAGAAGTCCTGCTGAACCATCCTTTCGGACATCAGGATGGAGTCTTCAAAGTTGTATCCGCCCCACGGCATGAACGCCACGACGACGTTCTGGCCCAGGGCAAGTTCGCCCTGCTGGGTGGCCGCGCCATCGCCAAGCACCTGCCCCTTCGCGATCTTCTGGCCCTTGCGGACCAGCGGCTTCTGGTTGATGCAGGTGTTCTGGTTGCTGCGGCGGTACTTGGTGAGCGAGTAGATATCCGGTGTCAGCGTCTCGCCGTCGATGTCATCGCCGGTGCGGCGGACAACTATGCGGTTCGCGTCAACAGACTCGACCACGCCTTCATGCCTGGCGTACGTAAGGACGCCGGAATCCCTGGCAACCACCCATTCCAGGCCGGTGCCGACAATCGGGGCTTCCGCGCGAACAAGCGGAACGCCCTGGCGCATCATGTTCGCGCCCATCAACGCGCGGTTGGCGTCGTCGTGCTCAAGGAACGGAACCAGGGCGGCCGCGACCGACACCAGCTGTGCCGGCGAAACGTCAATCAGCGTCACCTCGGACGGCGGAACCGCCGGATACTCCTCGTTGCGGCGGGCCTGAACCAGGTCGCCAATCAGGTATCCGTCGGCATCGACCTCAACGTCCGCCTGGGCGATCGTCTGCTCTTCCTCTTCCATCGCCGTCATGTAGATGACCTCGTCGGTCACCTTGCGGTCAACGACCCTGCGGTAAGGGGTTTCGATGAAACCGAAATCGTTTACGCGGGCGTAAGTCGAAAGCGACGAGATAAGGCCGATGTTCGGACCTTCCGGTGTCTCGATCGGGCATACGCGGCCGTAGTGGGTCGCGTGAACGTCGCGAACCTCGAAGCCGGCCCTGTCGCGGGTGAGACCGCCAGGTCCAAGTGCGGAAAGCCGGCGCTTGTTCGTGATTTCGGAAAGTGGATTCGTCTGATCCATGAACTGCGAAAGCTGGGAGGCGCCGAAGTATTCCTTCAGGACCGCCGAAACCGGCTTCGCGTTGACCAGGTCGTGCGGCATCATCGTCGCCAGGTCGGGAGACATCGTCATCTTTTCGCGGATGGCCCTTTCCATGCGGACCATTCCGATACGGAACTGATTTTCCATCAGTTCGCCGACCGCACGGACGCGCCGGTTGGAAAGCTGGTCGATGTCGTCAACCCTGACGCCGGGCTTGCTCATGCGAAGATCGAGCAGATACTGGACAACGTTGAAGAAGTCATCCTTCAGAAGCGTCGTCTGATCCAGGGGCACGTTCTGCCCGAACTTGAAATTCATCTTGAGGCGGCCGACCGATGAAAGGTCGTACCTGGCGCTGCTGAAGAACAGGCTGTTGAAGTACGCGCGGGCCTGTTCCGGGCTTGTCGGGTCGCCCGGGCGCTGGCGGCGGTAGATTTCGACGCACGCCTCGAGCGGGGATTCGACCTTGTCCAGCAGCAGCGTGTTGCGAAGATACGGTCCCGCGGTGACTCCATCAATGTGGAGGATCCGGATTTCCCGCTCAATCGCCGAGTCGCGAAGCTTGGAAATGGCCTTTTCAGTCACTTCCTCGTTGCACTCGAAAATGATCTCGCCGGTTTCCTCATCGACGATGTCGTCGCCGAAGACGGATCCGACAATGGCGTCGTCCGACCACAGAAGCTCGGTCACGCCGGCTTCCACGACCTTCTTCAGGCGCATGCGGCCAAGCTTTTCACCCTTGCGGACGATCACCTTGCCTGTGGCGGGATCGACGATATCGACCTTCGAAAGCTGTCCTTCCATCTGGGCCGGATCGACCTTCCGGAAGAACTTGCCGTCGGCCGTCATCCTGAGGACGAACGTGCTGTAGAACCGATCGAGGATCTCCCAGGACGAGAAGCCGAGGGCCTTCAGCAGGACGGTTGCGTGAATCTTGCGACGCCTGTCGATCCTGACCCAGAGGACGTCCTTGTGGTCGAATTCGAAATCGACCCAGGAGCCACGGTTCGGGATGATTCGGGCAGAATACAGCAGCTTGCCGGATGCGTGCGTGCGGCCCTTGTCGTTCTCGAAGAAAACGCCGGGCGAACGGTGGAGCTGGCTGACCACGACACGTTCAGCCCCGTTGATGATGAAGGTACCCTGATCAGTCATCAGCGGAATTTCGCCGAAATAGACTTCCTGCTCCTTGATGTCACGAACGTCGCGGACGCCTGTGTCCGGGTCAACGTCGTACATCACAAGCTGAACCGTCACGCGCATCGGAGAGGCGAACGTTATCCCGCGCTGGCGGCATTCCTCGACATCGTACTTCGGCTCATCCAGGACGTAGCCCTTGTATTCAAGGGAAGACGTCTTGTTGTAGTCCGTTATCGGAAAAATGCTCTTGAAGATGCCGTGCAGTCCGAAATCACCGCGCTTGTCGTTCGGCGTGTCCGTCTGCAGGAAGCGCTCGTAAGACTCCTTCTGGACCCTGATCAGATCCGGAACCTGCGTTGCCTCCGGAATCCTGGCGAAGCTGCAGCGGGTTTTCAGCCCTTTCGGTTTCGTGGTTACACTCATCCTGGCCTTCCACCTTGTGAAGATTTAACGATCAACGCGGACACGACCGGGTGTCGCACCGCATGCCGCACAGCCTTACGGTCATACGGCAAAAGGCCGGACACTCCTTTGGGTAACCCCCAAAGGAGTGCCGACCGTTTCACTCGTGCAAAACGAAACGACTTACTTAATCTCGACCTGACCGCCGGCCGCTTCAAGCTTCTTCTTGATATCCTCGGCCTCTTCCTTCGTGGCGCCTTCCTTGATCGTCTTCGGGGCCGCTTCGACGAATTCCTTCGCTTCCTTCAGGCCCAGACCGGCGACGACGGTGCGGATTTCCTTGATGACGCCGATCTTCTTGTCGGCATCGAAACCCTTGAGGATGACGTCAAACTCGGTCTTCTCCTCGGGCTTTTCCTCGGCAGCGGCAGCGCCGCCCATCGGCATCGCGGCCATGGCAACCGGAGCGGCGGCGGTAACGCCCCACTTCGCTTCCAGTTCCTTGGTCAGTTCGGCCAGTTCGAGAACCGTCATACCGCTGAGAAATTCAACAACCTGTTCCTTCGTGATGTCCGCCATTTTCAAATCTCCTTGTTCCTTCCGGCCGCGGCCATTCAGGCGTTCGCGGCACAAATTCCTTCAACCAGCCTACGCGTCTGCCTGACCGCCGAGCTGCCGCTCGCGCGCCGCAAGCACGCCAACCATGTCCCGTCCGGGAGCCTGGAACACGCCCAGAAGCTTCTGGGGTACCGCGACCAGGGCACCAAGCAGGGACGCCCGCAGGACCTCGACCGGCGGCAGTTCGGACAGGGCCTTCAACTGGCTCTGTTCCATCTTCCTGTCGCCAAGACTTCCGACGAGCACGGTGATGTTCTTCCGGTTCTTGGTGAACTCGACGATCGCCTTGGCCATTCCGGCCGCGTCGCCCGTCGTGTATGCCACCGCCAGCGGTCCCTTGAGGACGTCATCAAAAATACCTTCGTACGACGAGCCTTCGATGGCCCTCCGCAACAGGGTATTCTTAAAGACTTTGAGCTGGGCGCCATTCGCCCGGAGGGCGCGCCTGAACTCAGTTACCTCTCCGACCGTCAGGCCGTTCTGGGAGAGCATCACCGTAGCCTTCGCGGAGTCCATGAGGTCCTTGAGTTCCGAAACACTTCCTTTCTTCTGCTCAAGGTTCATCTGATTACTCCCTTTTGACTCCGGTTCTGCAGCTACCCGAGGCAGGTTAGAGGAACGATTGACACCGTCCTTATAACGAGCATGCCTCCGTCGGAATTACCCGGGTGACCCCGGAACCGACTTCTCGGGCAGCGGACACCAACCGGTCCGAAGACCGGAAAGATCACTTCTTCAGGGTCGCCTCGACGTCCTGGGGATCAATCCTCAGGCCGGGTCCCATCGTCGTCGAAATCGTAATCGACTTGATGTAGACACCCTTCACGGTCGAAGGCTTCGCCTTGATCACGTTTTCCATGACCGCCAGGAAGTTCTGGCGGAGCTGGTCGGCGTTGAAACTGCGACGACCCACGAACGTGTGGACGACGCCGTTCTTGTCAACCTTGTACTCGACCTTGCCGGCCTTGCCTTCACGAACGGCATTCGCAACATCCATCGTGACGGTTCCGACCTTCGGGTTGGGCATCAGGCCGCGGGGACCGAGCACCTTACCGAGCTTACCGACGATTCCCATCATGTTCGGGGTGGCGATCGCCTTGTCGAAATCGGTCCAGCCACCAAGAATCTTCTCGGCCAGGTCCTCGGCTCCGACAAAATCGGCACCGGCTTCGCGGGCCTCGGCTTCCTTCTCGCCCTTGGCGAAAACGACGATCCTGGTTTCCTTGCCGGAACCTGCCGGCAGGACGACGGCGCCGCGAACCATCTGGTCGGCGTGGCGCGGATTGACATTCAACCTTACGGCTATATCAACGGACTCGTTGAACTTCGCGAAACCGCTCTTCAGGACAGTGTCCATCGCCATGTCAACCGACAGCTTGATGGTCTTGTCAACGTTAGCGGCAAGCGCCCGATACTGTTTTCCATGCTTTGGCATCTCTCGACCTCGCCTTGTTAACGTCAACTTTCGATGACATCGACTCCCATGCTGCGCGCGGTACCGGCAACGATCGCGATGGCCCCGGCCTCGTCCTTTGCGTTGAGGTCAGGCATCTTGTTCTTTGCGATCTCCGCGATCTGCGCCATGGTAATCTTCCCAACTTTGTCCCGGTTCGCGCGACCCGAACCCTTCTTCAGTCCGGCAGCCTTGAGGATCTGCTCGGATGTCGGGGGGGTCTTGGTGACGAAGGTGAACGAACGGTCCGAAAACACCGTGATTACCACGGGGACCGTTGATCCCTCCATCTTCTGGGTCCTGGCGTTAAAGGCCTTGCAGAACTCCATGATGTTCGCACCGGCCTGGCCGAGAGCAGGACCCACCGGGGGCTGCGGGGTGGCTTTGCCCCCCGGGATGTGCAGCTTGATCTGGCCGACAACCTTCTTGCCCATGTCCGTTCTCCTGATGCGGCGCCCGGAAGGCGCCTCCCACAAAAGTTATGCCCGTTCCACCTGGTCAAAATCGAGTTCGACAGGAGTCGCCCTGCCGAAAATCGTGACCAGCACCCGGAGCTTCCGCTTTTCAGCCTTGACCTCTTCCACCATGCCGGTGAAGTTGACGAAGGGCCCTTCCTTGATGCGAACCGAGACGCCCTCTTCGAACTGGACTTCTACGGTCTGCTGGACTGGACCTTCGTCCATCTGCCGGACGATGGCATCGACCTCGCGCTGTGAAAGCGGCCGTGGTCCCTTGTCATTACCCACAAAACCCGACACCGACGGCCGGTGGCGGATGAAATGGTGGGTATCCTCGGTCAGCTCGAGCTGGACGAGGATATATCCCGGGAAGAACTTGCGCCTTCCACCCTTCTTCTTCGGTTCACCCGGAGGAGGAGGCGGTTCCATCGGGACGATGATCTCACCGATCTTTTCCCTCAGGGATTCGTCTTCGTGACGAAGGGTCTCGATGATATCGGCCTTGACCTTCTGCTCATGGCCCGAAAATGTATGTACGACGTACCACTTCATCAGAAGCCCTTTCCTGATTCAAGCCAGATTCATTACAGTCCGTAGATCGCCTTCGTAATGGCGCCGACAACGAAGTCGAAGAAGCCGAGGACAAGGGATACGACGACAGTCGTCACGATGACGACGATGGTCGATGTCCTGGTCTCGGGCCACTTCGGCCAGGTCACGTTGCGGAGTTCGGCGACGATCTCCATCCCGTACTTGAAGACCAGTTCGTTGCGCCAGAGCCAGACGGCCAGGACGCCACCGCACAGCAGCCCCATAAGGTCGCTGACGGTGAACTGGGCCCCGATAATGTTCTTGTCGAGGTTCGGAATCAGCCATTCGAACATGAAGCCGAAGAAGCTCGCCAGAACGATCCACACCAGGACGCCGGCAATCACATAGGACATGCGGACGATCTTTTCCACGCCTGGTCTCCTAACATTCAAGACCTTCGACAAGCCGCGCCTCCGGCGCGACCACTCAGGTCGGAAACGGCAGGGCAGGAGGGATTCGAACCCCCAGCATGCGGTTTTGGAGACCGCCGCTCTACCATTAGAGCTACTGCCCTTTCCGGGCGCCGGCACGGTTGCCCGCGTCAATCCTGAAGGATGACGCCCGCATTCCCGCGCAGGAGCCCATTTCAAAGATCCGTTCGAAAAAGGTCTTACTTGACCTCTTTGAACGTCGTGTGCTTCCGCTCGAACTTGCAGTACTTGCTCAGTTCCAGGCGGGCGGTCGTGGTCTTCTTGTTCTTGGTCGTGGCGTATCGGGCCACTCCCGGCAGACCGCTCTTCCTGCAAGACTGGCATTCAAGCTGGATATTGATCCGGTTTTCTTTCTTTGCCATGGGGCACGTCCCAAATCGACATCGACCCCCGGGACGGAAATCCGTCCCGGAAGCCGGTGCGTATTCTCACATCACTCGATGATCTCGCCGACGACGCCCTGACCGACCGTGCGGCCGCCTTCGCGCATTGCGAAGCGGAGTCCGGGCTCGATCGCGACCGGCGCCAGCAGTTCAACCATGATGTCGGTGCGGTCGCCGGGCATGCACATTTCAACGCCTTCGTTCAGCCTGAGTGTACCGGTGACGTCAGTCGTACGAATGTAGAACTGCGGACGGTAACCGCTGAAGAACGGCGTGTGGCGGCCACCTTCATCCTTCGTAAGGATGTAGATGGAGCCCTTGAACTTCGTGTGCGGCTTAATCGATCCGGGGGCCGCCAGAACCATTCCGCGCTCGACTTCGTCGCGCTTGATGCCGCGGAGGAGGACGCCGACGTTGTCACCGGCCTGGCCTTCATCCATGGTCTTGCGGAACATTTCAACGCCCGTGCAGACCGTCTTGCGGGTCGGGCCGAAACCGACGATTTCGACTTCCTGGCCAACCTTGCAGATACCGCGTTCGATACGACCGGTCGCAACGGTGCCGCGGCCGGAAATCGTGAAGACGTCTTCGACCGGCATCAGAAGGGGCTTGTCGATCATGCGTTCCGGGGTCGGAATGTATTCATCGACGGCCTTCATCAGGTTCAGGACGCTGTTGGCGGCGTCCGTCATCGGATCGCCATGCAGCGCTTCAAGAGCCGAGCCGCGAACGATCGGAATCTCGTCGCCCGGGTACTCGTACTTCTTCAGAACGTCACGAACTTCTTCCTCGGTGATTTCAAGCAGTTCCTCGTCGGGCTGCTGATCGCACTTATTCAGGAAGATGACGATCGCGGGCACGCCGACCTGGCGGGCCAGGAGGATGTGCTCACGGGTCTGCGGCATGACGCCGTCCGTGGCCGCGACAACGACGATGGCGCCGTCCATCTGCGCCGCGCCGGTGATCATGTTCTTGATGTAGTCGGCGTGGCCGGGGCAGTCGACGTGAGCGTAGTGCCTGTTGGCAGTCTCGTACTCAACGTGCGCCGTGGCGATGGTGATGCCGCGGGCCTTCTCTTCCGGGGCCTTGTCGATGGAGTCGAACGGGATGAACTTCGCGCCACCCCTTGCCGCCAGAACCTTCGTGATCGCCGCGGTCAGAGTCGTCTTGCCGTGGTCGATGTGGCCGATTGTGCCCACGTTCAGGTGAGGCTTGTTACGAACGAATTTTTCTTTTGCCATGTCCGTCCCTCCCAGGGTGCGTCAAACAATAAACTGCGACCGTGCCACCCCAGTCGCATCAACCAAACCGGGGCGTACCAGAGCCATCGAGCAGAATCGAACTGCCGACCCCCTCCTTACCAAGGAGGTGCTCTACCCCTGAGCTACGATGGCTTAAATCAAAATTTCAAAGTCAACCGTCACGAGCCGGCTGGAGCGGGAAGCGGGACTCGAACCCGTGACCTGAAGCTTGGAAGGCTCCTGCTCTACCAACTGAGCTATTCCCGCAAATCGCCAGGCAGCATGATCTCTGCCACGCTTCAAATAACGACTCGAACCAGTTCAGTGGTGGGGGGAGGATTTGAACCTCCGAAGCCGTTTGACAACAGATTTACAGTCTGCCCCCTTTGACCACTCGGGAACCCCACCTTAAAAAAAGTCGGCTCAAAGGTCGGAGCTGGCGATGGGACTCGAACCCGCGACCTGCTGATTACAAGTCAGCTGCTCTACCTGTTGAGCTACGCCAGCGCTGAAAAGAACGTGCCCGTCAAAAAGGCCACTTATTATCTGGGAGACTCCCTCGGCTGTCAATACAAAAATTGACGCCGCAAGGAACCTCGGATGTCTTTTCGACCGGAATTCCGGGCGAACGGGCGATATTTTGATCCAAAGCATCCGACAGGTCAAGCCATGGCGGACGTTACGGGTCGATTTTGCTTGCGTTCGAGTACCCGGTCAGATTAGGCTCCACACGCCATGGGCTTGCCATACTTCAAACCTTTCGTTCCCGATGCCGCCAGGACGAAGACCGTCCTGAAGCTGGCGGGGCCGGTAATGGCCGCCAACCTTACCCAGACGCTCATCAACCAGTTCGACACAATCCTGGTCGGGCACCTGCCCAAGGAATATTCAATAGCCGGTCAGGCAGCCCTGGGATACAGCGTGCTCCTGCACTGGATGGTGGGTGGCTTTGTCGGCGCCATCTCGGTTGGAACCCAGGCCATGACGGCAAGGCGCCTCGGGGAGGACAATCGCCCCGGTGCCGGAGGCGTCCTGTTCAATTCAATAATGCTCGCGCTGATGGCCGGAACCTTTGTAACGGTTCTCGCCATTGTGTTCACGCGCCCTCTTTTCGCGCTGTTCACCAGCAACGAGCAGGTACTCGCGCTGGGGGTTCCGTACACCCAGGCTCGCTTCGCGGGCATCCTGTCGATGGTCGGAACGCTGTCTTTCAAGGCGTTCTTCGATGGACTCGGCAAGACACACTACCATTTGATGGTGGCTGTCGGGATGAACGTCGTCAACGCCGTGCTCGCGTACATGCTGGTCTTTGGATTCTGGGGCATCCCCGGCATGAACGTCGTCGGCGCCGGCATCGCCGCGACGGTTGCAAGCTATTTCGGTCTTTTCGGCATGCTGGCATTCGCGCTGAAGACATCCCACCGCAAGGATTTCAACATCTTCCGGGCGTCCAACTTCCGCTGGAAGACGATTGGCGGCATCGCCAGGTTGTCGGTTCCGTCGGGAATCGCCACAGTGTTCGTGATGACCGGCTTCCTGCTGTTCTTCAAATGGGTCGGCATGCTTGACGAGGCCGTGATGTCGGGGCCGCTGGATCCGATGGACACGGCTTCGATCGCCTGGCTCGGCTCGTTCTCCGGCCTTCCGGTCGATTCAACCACCTTCGAGTCCCTGGTCAACATCCACGCGCCGGTGAATGAAGCGGCGACCAAGGTCATTATCGACATACTGTTCCTGTCGATCATGGCGTGCATGGGACTCGGAATCGCAACGGCGACGCTGGTCAGCCAGAACATGGGCAGGCGCCAGCCGGAAGAGGCTGAAAAATACGGATGGACCGCCGTCAGGATCGGCGCCTGGTTCGCCGGCATCCTGGGTGTCGCCGCGCTGATCTGGCCAGATGCCGCAATGGGCATCTTCACCCAGGATCCCGAAGTCGTCGAGGTCGGCCGCACCCCGCTGCGCATCGTTGCCGCCGGCGAATTCGCAATCGGATTCGGGCTTGTGCTGGCCCAGGCGCTGTTCGGCGCCGGGGCTTCGCGCTTCGTCATGAAGGTCGAAATCGCCCTGCACGTGGGCGTTCTGGTTCCGCTTTCCTATGTACTGGCAATCCCGCTCGGCCTTAAGCTCAACGGCATTTTCATCGCCGCCATCGTTTACGTTGTCCTGCTGGCTCTTTTCATGACGCTGAAGTTCCGCTCGGGAACCTGGAAGAGTATCAGAATCTGATCGAATTGCGGTGACGTCACTGCCTGTCCGGCGAAGCCTTCCCGTCCGTCGCGGCCGGCCTGGCGACTGCGCTCATCACGTTGATCCGCGCGCTGCGCCTGAGTTCCATCACGAAATCCTTGTATCCTTTCTGGAACGCGACTTCGGAAAGCTCCCATTTGATGCGCCGCCGTGCCTCGTCGGCGTCACGAAGCGGCACCCTCCTGCGCTCGAGCACCGTCAGGATGTGAAAGCCGAAGCTGGACTGAACCACATCCGAAATCTCGCCGTCGCGCAGCCCGAAAGCCGCCTCCTCCAGGGAGGGCTGAAGGCGCCCGACCGGGAACCAGCCGACATCGCCGCCCCTGGCCGCAGTTGAATCGCGCCCGAATGTCCGTGCAAGTTCATCGAACGGCTTGTCGCCCCGGGCGGCAATCTTCCGGATTTCGGATGCCTGCCGCAGCAAATCCTTGATACCGTCGTCCGTCACATCGTCCGGAATGGGGATTGCGATGTGCGCAAGGTGGATCTCCTCCTCGGTCTTGCCGCCCTCATACCTGGCGTCGAAGATTTCCTGCACCTCGCGGTCTGAGACCGAAATCCTTCCGCCAATCTTCATGCGCAGCACCTTTGACTTCAGCAGCTCGTTGGACGCATGGGCACGATACGCATCGACTCCCTCGAAACCAAGCATCCCCACGGCGACGGCAAAATCGGAATCGGTCCAGTTGTTCCTCTTCTTCAACTGATCGACATGGGCATCGACCTCTTCCCTGGGAACAGTGATACCGGACTTGCGCGCCTCCTTCAGCACGAGCATGTCGGAAATCAGGTCGTCAAGGGCCTGCTTGAACTGGGCCGACTCGTCCTCCATCCCGGTGCCGCCGGCCATGATGGAGGCCAGAGGCGTCGATGTAATCTGCATCCGCTTCTTGACGTCATACTGCGTGATCACGTCGGTTCCCACAGTGGCAACGACGGTATCGACAACGAAGCCCTGGGACGCGGCCTTCGAACCTTCGGCCGCCTGCTCAAGGCCGACAGCCGAAAAGGAAATGGCCAGGGCGGCGGCAAACAGCAGAACGGCACTCTTGTTGATACTCACCTGGACTTCTCCGGACCCGGACTCTTCCGGGCAGCAATATCGGCCGCAGCCAGATCGGACAACAGTTCGTGGTTCACCACCAGCGAACCGGACTCCTTCAGCGGACGAATCAGTGAATCGGCCAGGGCGCGCCTTGCCTCCAGCCTGCGGGCGTCAAGAATCATTCCTGCGATCTCGGCCCTGGCCTGGTCGATGTCCTTCGATACCGGCGGTATCTGGCGCGCCAGAAACAGAACCGACCAGCCATCGGGCGCCTCGACGGGGTCGGACACCTGATGAAGCGTGTCAAGCGCCTCGGCGGCCGCCGCGACCTGAACCGGAACGGACGCGGAAGATCCGCCCGCGGACGGATAAATGCCGATGTCGCCCGACGTCCTGAACGCCGCGGGATCAACGGAAGACCTGGCGACATGTTCCCTGAACACGTCAAGCGGGTCGCCGGTTGCCGATTCCACAAGAGATCGAACCCTGTAGGCCACTTTGGCGGCCTGGGCCCGGTCACTGCACAGAATCCTGAAAACATGATTCTGGGCAGGGTGCGAAAAAAGCCACGGATGGGAGTCGTAGAACTCCCTTATGACGTCTTCGGAAATGTCTGTGGTCCTCTGCTTCAGATCGAAATTCTCGATCAGATAGCGCGACGCCAGATCCCTTTTCAGGACATCGACCACCTTCGGATCGGATCCAAGGCCTTCGGCGGCCGCAGCAAGGGCCAGAACCTGGAACTCGACAAAGGCTTCCAGGAATTCCAGGCGACGTTCCGGCGACTTGTACCTCATCCTGACGAATACCGGCAACGAGTCGAGGTTCGCGACAACCTCGTCGAACCGGATCTCCCGATCCCCGATCGTGGCCACCACCGGTGAATCGACACGTTCCCCGGAGCGCGTCGAAACCTTGCTTCTCACGGCCTCAACCGACTCTGAAAGATTCCGCTCGGGCCTGCATCCGGAAGCCGCGATGATGCAGACCACCGGCCCGATAACCGCGATTGACTTGTTCCAGTTGATATTCATGATGTCCAGGTTCCCGCCAGACCACCGGCCAGGCCGAATGTTAACCCACAACGAGCACCCAATCAAACCAGCCGGCCAAGAACCATTTCAACCATCTCGACACGCGATATGCCGGCCATGCGTGCGCCGGCAGCCCCCGGGAAGACGAATCGGACACGCTCGACGATTCTGCCCGGTTCCCTGACGAAACCTGCCGACTCGAATGCGGCGGCAATCGATGCCAGTGTCCCGGCACCTCCGCCGCCGACCGCCATGTTCAGGTCGTCCCCTCTGATTGCGAGCGCGACCAGGCCGACCGCGGCGGCAACGATCTTCAACCTGAGGATTGCGACAAGATTCCGGGCCTGGTCGGGAAGCGGCCCGAATCGATCGGCCAGTTCTGCGGCAATTGCATCGACGTCGGATGGCTCGGACGCTGATGAGAGCCTCCTGTAAAAGCGAAGCCTCAACTTCTCGTCCGGCAGGTACTGGGCCGGAAGCCTTGCCTCGACATCGACCTTCATGTCGACTTCGGGCTTCTCACCTGAGTCCTCACCTGAAAGCTCATCCATAGCCTCGCGAACCATTTCCAGGAACATCTCCTCGCCAACCGACTCCAGATGGCCGGACTGCTCGGCGCCGAGGATCTCCCCGCTTCCTCGAATCGCCAGATCCATGCTGGCAACGTTGAATCCGCTTGCCAGCTCGCTGAACCTCTCGATTGCCTCGATCCGCATCCGCGCCTCGCCGCTCAATCGACCGGGATCCCGGACAAGCAGGTAACACCATGCCTGCTCGCTGGATCGGCCGACCCGTCCACGAAGTTGATAAAGCTGGGCAAGGCCAAGCCTGTCGGCATCGTGGATGATAATCGTGTTGGCGGTTCCGATGTCCAGGCCTGACTCGACGATGGTTGTCGCGACGAGCACGTCGAAATCGCCCCTGACGAAACCGGACATCACGGCCTCAAGTTCCTGGCCCGACATCTGCCCGTGGCCGACGCAGATCCTGGCCTCGGGCACTGCCACCGATATCGAGGCGGCAAGTTCGTGTATGTCCTCGACCCGGTTGTGCACGACAAACACCTGGCCGCCGCGCGCCGTCTCCCGCAGAATCGCGGACCGTATCAGTCCCATTCCCGACCGTGCGACGAACGTCCTCACGGCCAGGCGATCCCTGGGGGGAGTCGTGATCAGCGAGAGCTCGCGAATTCCCGAAAGGGCCATGTGGAGCGTCCTGGGAATCGGCGTGGCGGTAAGCGACATCGTGTGGACTCCGGCGGCCATCTCCCGAAGCCGTTCCTTGTGGGCAACGCCAAATCTCTGCTCTTCATCGATTATCAGCAGGCCAAGATTCATGAACTGCACGTCGGCCGACAGCAGACGGTGCGTACCAACAATAACGTCGATTCCGCCGGTTCGAAGCGCCTGAAGTGTCTGCCTGATCTCGCGCGGGCTCTTGAAGCGGCTTATCGATTCAATGACTGCCGGGGTATTCCGGAACCTGGCGGCGAACGTCAGCCTGTGCTGTTCGGCAAGAATCGTCGTCGGCACAAGAACCGCAACCTGGTATCCGTCCGAAATGGCCTTGAAAGCGGCCCTGATGGCTACCTCGGTCTTGCCGAAACCGACATCGCCGCAGACAAGCCGATCCATGGGCGTACGGTTCTGCAGATCCTCAAGGATTTCCGCGATCGCCTTGTCCTGATCCGGCGTGGTCTCCCACTGGAAAGTCGCCTCGAACTCGCGGAACTCGGCATCCGGGGCCGACATGGATGGAGCGGTCGATGCCATCCTCCTTGCGTACAGCTTGCGAAGATTGTCCGCGATGTCCCGGGCGGCGCTGCGCGCCTGCTTCTTTCTGGCGGCCCATGCCTGGGTTCCAAGACGATCAAGCTGCCTGGACTGACCTTCGGAAGGCGGGGTATACTTTTCCAGCAGGTTCGCCCGGTCAACAGGTACATAAAGGCGATCCCCCCCCCTGTAGCTCAGGAGCAGGCATTCGGAAACGACGCCATCGACGGTGACGTCCATCATCCCTTCGAACACACCCATTCCGTGATCACGGTGAATGACCATATCCCCGCGGGAAAGCTCACGGAACTCCTGAATTTTCTTAATATTGCGGCGTTCCTGCTGACGTCGTGTCAAGACATCCTTGACGCCGAACACGGCCTCGGAAGGCATCACGAATACGCCCCACGACTCCAGGCCGAATGGAAGCCTGATCCTTCCACTGCCGACCCTGATACCCGCCCTGGCCGCAAGAAGGGCGGCAAGGCCGAAGCTTGAAGCCTCCTCGGTTGCCAGGCCGCCGGTCTCAAGAATCTGGGAGACGCGGCGCGCCTCGCCTTCGGAAGGGGCGACCAGCAGAAGGGAGTCGCCGGTCTCGACCAGTTCGGATGCAATCTTCCGCAGCGCGGCAACACGCTCGGCCACCGGGACGTCCGCGGCCGTGCATACAACAAGATCGACCGATGAACCAAGCCTGTGGGAAGGCCCCAGGATGCCACCTTCCGGGGAAACCTCCAGGATCATCGCGGACGGATGCGAAAGAAGTCTTTGAAGCAATGCATCCCCGCCGACCGCAAGCCGATCCGGTTCGGCTGCCAGCGGGCGCATCATTCCGGGCCTTTCACCCGGCTCCAGCAAGGCGGTGCTGCCCTCAAGCGCCGCGTTCCTCGCTTCCGCCAGCGCATCGAGGGCCTCGTTCGCGCTGCGCCTGCATCCTTCGGGATCGACGACAATGACGGCGACGTCGTCGCCGACATAATCGACCGGAAGTTCCATCTCCGGATACAGGAATGGCAGCATGCCGGGAAATCCCGGCGGGGTGCGGCCCTGGGAAAGCTGGAACTCGATTGCGCCGGCCACCGTCGTCGATACTCCGCCTGCGGCGGCGGCGTCCCGAAGTGAAATCGCCGCATCCCTGAACGCCGCCTCGGAACATGGAACATCCCATGCCGGCACAATCCAGACGTGATCCACCGTCCGACGCGTTCTCTGGGAAGCCGGGTCAAAGAAGCGAAGGGTCTCGACTTCGTCGTAATCAACCTCGGCCCTGAACGGCTCGTCGTGAAATGGCGAAAAGACGTCAAGCACGGCATTCCTGATCGAGAACTCCCCCGGCTCCACCACCGAGGACACTCGACGGTAGCCGGCCCTGGCAAGCAGCCCGACGACTTCCTCCACGTTGAGGGGACGACCGACCTGAACCTGAAAGAGCCCATCGGAAAAGGAGGCGAATGGAATGACCCTGGCAGACGCCCTTGCGGCGTCAAGCGCAAGCAGGAAGGGCGTCTCGGCCAGGGAACAAGTGGCGAGCGCGCCAAGCCTTGCCGCGGCGACAAAAGGACTTTCGACCACCTGCTCATACGGAGACTGAAGTCCGGATGGCCATCGCGGAAAATCGAATGGCTCGGGACCGAACTCGACAAGGTATCTTGCAAGGCCGGAAATCCGTTCCACCGCGGCCTGATCGGGGGCAACGAGAAAGACGGGGCGCCGCGCGGCCGAGCCGACAAGCGCGGCGATGACGGCGGCATGTTCATGGCTGGCGACCGCGGCGGCCCGAGTCCGCCCCGCCAGGAGTTCCGACAGGTCTGAAGGGAGCCTTACGCCTGCAACCGAAAAATCTTCCATCTGCAACGGAATCGGACCCCCGCCGTCGGCCGGGGCTTCATTCGCTCCTGTAATCAACGGTGTCAACGGAACCGGCACCGGCCAGCGCGACCAGATCCCGCCTGATTTCCGCCGCCGTCCCGACAAGAACCGTAGAAAGGTCGGCCGGCCTGAAGTGGCGCCCGAGCGACTGGTTCACGGCTTGCCCGTCCTGACTCGACACCAGTTCCACAAACCTTGACATGACGCCCGCAGGACGACCGAAAACCAGATCCGCGACCAGTTCGTCCGCACGCTTCCTGACCGTCTCGATCCGGAAAGGATACTGCCTTATCAGGTACTTGCGCGCCGCATCCACCTCGTCCGCGGAAAGACCGCCGAAAGCTGTTGAAGAAAACAACTTTTCTACCAGTTCGATAGCCGGTGCCAGATCCCTGTTTTCCGGGAAGAAGCGCATCATCAGGGTTCCACTGGTTCTTCCCGCGAAGATGCTGGACGAAACACCATAGCTCCAGCCCCTCTTCTCGCGAATCTCGTCGACCAGCCGGGATGTGAACGTCCCCCCGAAGGCCGTGTTGCCGACCAGAAGGGCAAAAAGATCGGGGCAGTTCCAGCCGGCCGAGGGGTGCCCCATCACGACCTGAGCCTGGTTGCGGCCTGGTTTGTCGACTATAAGGATCCTTCCACCGTTGACCGGTGAATCGTCGACCTCCGGCGGAACCGCCGAAGGGCCGGTTCGAAGGGAGCCGACAACCCTGGATGCGAAATCGTCGGCGAGTTCCCTGGAAATCGCCCCCGCCAGGACAACGGCGACATTTCCCGAAACAAAGTGCCCCTGATAAAAATCCCGACAGTCCTGGACGGATATTTTGGACACCGTCCTGAACCATCCGCTGGAAGGGCGCCCGTCAAGACGATCCCCATAGATGTACCTGTGAAAATGCTGCCTTGCCAGTTCGGCGTCGTCATTGACCAGATTCCTGATGTCCTCCAGCGCCAGGGCCCGTTCCTTCCTGAATTCCTGAACCGGGAAGGCCGGTCGGGAAAGAACCTCGC
This sequence comes from Deltaproteobacteria bacterium, assembly GCA_029555025.1. Lineage (GTDB taxonomy): Bacteria > Myxococcota_A > UBA9042 > DTJE01 > DTJE01 > JAGOFO01. The sequence continues at coordinate 91,066 of JAKPTZ010000030.1, read as the reverse complement.
ACAGAAGCGACGTGAAGGGTTCCATGCACCGGGGCATGAAATCACCCGAAATCGAGATGTACTCGCGATGCGAAGTGACATCCACGGAGGCGCCAAGGTCGTTGAAACCATCCATGACTTCCGCGTGGGATCGCCTGGTGGTGCCCCGGAGCAGGTTCAGGGCTGTCAGATCGGCAAGCCCTTCAAGTCCCGGCGGATCGTCGTATGAACCGCCAAACACCAGTACTTCAAAAAACACCAGCGGGAAGCGGTTGTCTTCCATGTGAATCAGGCACGGCGCATCCGAGGCCGGCACGTACCCTCTGGTCATCGGCCGACCTCCGTTTCCGCCCCTGCGGCTTCAAGGGGAACGACGCCGTGAGGCCAGGTCGAGGGACGCCCCAGTATCGTCACGGCAAGACCAGGCACCAGGTAATCGGCGACGGCCTTCCTGACCGACTCGGCATCCACGGCCCTGACATCATCCACGAAGGTGAACAGTTGCCTGTAATCCCCGGTGGTGACATGCCAGATGCCAAGCTGGGTCGCCCGGGAGCCGACCGTGATCATCGATCTCAGGAAGGACGCCTCGAGGTGATTGCAGGCCCTGGCAAGCTCGGCGGCCGATGGGCCGTCCCTGCCGAACCTGTCGATCTCTTCAAGAACAAGCGACAGGGCATCCTCGGCCTTTTCGCCCTCGTTGATGATCACATCCACGATGAAGGTTCCCGCAAGCCGCATCGGCTCGGAAGTGCCGTCCACGTCGGACGCAAGGGGAAGATCGTCAATCAGGCGCTTGAAAACACGCGAGGATTCGTTGGCAAAGAGAATCTCGTTTGCCACGTCCAGCGCGACCGCCACCCGATCTCCGGCCGGAACGGTTACCCAGCCAATCCTCATGCGCTCGGAGTTGACATCCAGCGCGAGTTCACTGGTGCCTGCGCGAGGTGGAAGAAACGGGGGAACCGGCGACTCGATGGCCGGGGAGCCGGGGATCATGCCGTACCTTGTCAGGCTGAGTTCCACCGCGCGCTCGTACGTGCAGTCGCCGACGATCACGAGAATCGCGTTCGACGGCTGGTAGAAGCTGCGATAGAAACCACGGCAGTCGGACAGGTTGATGGACTCTATTGCGTCGGCGGTGCCAAGGGTCGGCGTGCCATAAGGATGATTCGGGAAAAGCGAAGCAAAAAGCGCTTCCTCCATTTCCCCGTCCGGGTCATTGTCGACCCGGTATCTTCTTTCACTCAGCACGACGTCGCGCTCGGAATCGAGTTCCTTCGAATCAATTACGACGTTGACCATCCGATCGGATTCAAGATCAAAAGCAAGATCAAGGGCTTCCGATGGCAGATTCTCGTAATAGAACGTCCAGTCGAGCCAGGTTGCGGCGTTGTTCTGGGCCCCCGCCTCTTCAAGCAGTTTATCGAAACACCGGTGGGGGTATCGCTCGGTTCCCTTGAACATCAGGTGTTCGAAAAGGTGGGCAATGCCGTTCTTGAACCCGCATTCGTTGACGGTTCCGACCTTGAACCATGTCTGGAACGACACCAGGGGCGCTGAATGATCCGGCCACAGGATCACCTGCAGTCCGTTGTCGAGCTGGAACCTGACGACCTGACCGCCGCCGGACGGCTCGAATACATCGAGAACGCGCACCGAGCCCATGCCCGGATGCCTGCGGGAAATGTCGGCCGCTCGCGCCTGGAGGCCGGCCAGATCTGAAGGAAGTCCGTGCATGAAGCTCCCGGTCCGTTTCCGGCAACGTGCGAGGATACTACTTTCATCGGGAAAGGGGGCGAATAAGAAAACGGCCGACGGGCTGTTTACTTCGTGAACCGGTCGGCGTCGGCGAACGGTTCGGCCTTGAGGTTGAAATCCGGACGATAGAAATCGGCGGCCTCCATCTCCTGGACAAGCGCGTGCCTGAATCCAAGGCGCTCTGCATGATTCACCGCCCGGAGATACTCGGCCGGGGTCGGTCGCCGGGAAAGCAGATCGTTTCCCGGGGCAAGGTGCGACGGGAAGTACTGCGACATCAGTGCGACACGGGCATCCGACCCGATGTGTTCAAGGATGAAGTCCAGTGATTCCCTGACCCCCGCCATGTCGTTCGGGAGAACAAGAAGCCTGATAATCATTCCACGCAGAAGATAACCTTCCGGACCCATGATCGGTTCAGTTCCGACCTGACGCGCCATTTCGAGCAGGGCCGCGTGCGCCACATCGACGTAGTCAGGCGCGGAGGAACACTCGGACGCAGCCCACCCGTCCGAGTACCTGAGATCCGGAAGCCAGACATCCACGACGCCCTCGAGCAGCCGCAGAACTTCGACGCAGTCGTATCCGGACGAGTTCCAGACGACCGGTATCCGAAGACCCGACCTTGCCGCCAGAACCAGCGCATCGACGGCCATCGGCACCACGTGCGACGGGGTGACCAGATTGATGTTGCCGCAACCGCGGGCCTGAAGCGAGAGCATGGTCGCGGCCAGTCGTGGCGTATCATCCGACCTGGACCACGGGGTGGAGCTTGCGACACCCTGGCTTATCTGATGATTCTGGCAATAGATGCACCGAAGATTGCATCCCGAGAAGAAGACCGTTCCCGATCCGCCCGTTCCTGAAATTCCAGGCTCCTCGCCGAAATGCGCGGTAGCGGCGGAGACCACGGCCCCGGCGGTTCCACAGAAACCGACTTCCCCGGCAAGCCTGTCAACTCCGCATCGCCTGGGACAGAGGCGGCATGGGGAAAGCATGGCGTACAGGGCTTGAACGCGCCTGTCGGCCTCGGTTGAAAGCAGCAGTTCCCGACTCATCCCGCCCAACCCCTGTCCGAAATACGGGCAATCAGCGGGGCAAGCGCCCGGAATGCCTTGCCGCGATGCGACATGTCGTTCTTCAGGTCGGGGGGAATCTCGGCAAACGTCAGGCCCAGCGACGGAACCAGGAATACTGGATCGTATCCGAAACCATCGTGCCCACGACGGTCATCGATGATCTCGCCCTCGACGGTGCCGCATGCCGCGAACGCGCTGAACCCATCGGGCAGGCGCCCTGCCGCTGATACCTGAATAACCTTGATCCCCTGCACCGGCTGCACGTCCGCGAGAACAGCGGGCTCGACCTGGAATGGAACAACCAGGACGGCCGTGCATGCGAATCGTGCCTTGCGGTTCCCGACCGACTCAAGTTCCGCAAGGAGTTTGTCGATATTCGCGGCATCGTCGGCTTCCGGACCGGCAAATCTTGCGGAATGAACGCCGGGGCGTCCCTCAAGCGCCTCAACCTCAAGGCCCGAGTCGTCGCCGACGGCCATCATGCGCGTCTGGAATGCCACAAAGGCGGCTTTTATAACGGCATTCTCAAGGAAGGTGGAGCCATCCTCGGGCGGCAGCCCGGCAATGCCGAAGTCCGGCGGCGAAAGCACGTCGATATCGTGAAGTATTCGCGACACCTCACGCCGCTTGCCCTTGTTGAAGGATGCCAGAACCAGCCTTGTGCCCAACCGCAAACCCCTCCCCGCCGCCGGAAGAACCGGATCAACGCGGAACCGCCCTGAATTCCAGCATTGCCCTTGATCGCGAATCCTTTCGGTCAACAAAATCCATCCTGCCGAACCAGGCCGCGCCCGATGGCGCCGCCGGCGGCGTCGATGACGCCTCAAGACGCAAAGTTGCCGGAATCCCGGGATAAAGCCTTATGACGCCCGCCCCTTCCAGCGTTGCAGAGAGTTGTATCTGTTCCTTCCAGATGTACGTCATCGTGACCTTCATCACAGCCTCGCCCCCATTGGCGAAAGCGGGCGTGACCTGAAGCCTGAAATCGGACTGGTGGCCTTCACCGCCCTTGACGGAAAAGGCCAGCCTCCGACCGTTCATCGCCCTTTGAACAACCCGTTCTCCGTCGCGGTCAACAACATTGACGGATACATCGGTGAACTTCGCGAAGTCACGGGAATCGAACTCAATATCAACCAGAACCTGGTCAAAGTCGCGCCCAATCGAAAACCCTTCTTCGAAGGCTCCCGTGTTCAACCGCACGCTCCGCACCGTCTCAAAGCCGTCAATCGAAGCCTTGACCGACCCGGTGAAAGCGCCGGGCATCCTGTTGACCGCCTCGATGAAGGCAACCGGCGTCTTTCCTGGTTTCAGTTCGAAAGTGGCCGGGCCGGTAACACTGATCATCCCGAAGCTGATTTCGAGATCGACTACCGAGTCAATGCTGTGCCCACCCGAAATGACCAGTTCGCAGGTACCCTTTTCCAACATGCCGGACGGACTCATGGAAGCTTCCACGCGCCGGCCATCTTCCGAGTGGATCATGCCGGAAAGCCTGTGTACCGTGTTACCCTGGCCGTCATGCAGGCTGACCGACGCCGTTGCCCTGGCGCCGTCGGCAGCCACAGCCCGTATGGCAACGGACGACGCTCCATCGGGAATGTCGAAAGGAATCCGCATCACCGAGGACTTTGGGATCCTCAGCGAGCGCATCAGAATCCTTCTTACGCCATCGACCGGCGAATCCGGGTGGGGAACCACAACGGTGACCGGAATTGCCGCCTCGACGCCGCCTTCGGATACCACCCTGATCAGGCCGGTATGAACGCCGGGACCCAGGACTTCCGGCTTCTCGACCCAGGACTGAAAGGAGGCCGATCCATCCCCGGAGACATGAAAGCCACGCTTCGAAACGCCAATCCACCTGCTGTCCGCAAAAACCTTGAAGCGCCCGAAAAATCCCTTGCGGCAATCGGCCCCGCACGACCGCGAGAACACCGGCCGCACCGTCACGGTGGCCGCGTCCGCCCTTCCCGGAGCCCAACCTGAAGCCCTCCAGAAAAGGGCCTGGCCCTTGCGCCCCCCCAGGGTCGGCACCTCTGTTTCGACATCAAGCCGGCTTACCGCAAGCGCCATGCTGTTTGAAAGGGATTTCCTCAAAGCCTTGAACGCGCCGACGGCATCGACGATTCCTGAACCGACATCAAGCGGACCGAATCCGTTTACCGGCCTTGCGGAAGCCTTCAACGCCCGCAGAACCATCCCGGAGTGAAAGTCCGCCTGCGGATTCTGCCCGAGGATCCCCGACATGACGACGGCGGCAACGCCGGCCACCTGCGGCGCCGCCATCGAAGTCCCGCTCATCGTGTCGCCCCTGACCCAGCCCGGGATCGTTGACACCGCAAGCCCGGGTGCGGCCACGTCTGGCTTGGCCGCTTCCCCGCCCCTGGAGGATGCCGCATATGCAGTCGGAACGGACATCGATTCGGCGCCGAGCTGCTCGGAACCGATCGAAGGAGAGAGCACGGCCCCGATCGTCAGAACCCCTGGCGATGCGGCAGGGGAGCCGACCGTTGAAAGACCGGGCCCGTTATTGCCGGCCGAAGCCACAATCAGAACGTCCGGATTCCTTTCCGAGAAAGCCCTGCAGAAGGAATCCATGGCCGAATGGCCTTCCAGGACTGATCCGACGCCATAACTGACGTTCGCAACCACCTTCGCCTTGTTTCGCTTTCCCCAGTCGGCTGCGAAATCAAGCGCCCGCATCATGCTGCTGCTGACGGTGGCGCCACCGGAAAGCCCGCCGTGACCAATCTTCAGCGACAGAATCTTCGCGCCCGGCGCGATTCCGTCAAAACCAGGACGGCCGCCAATGCCGAAGCCCGCCGCTATGCCGGCGACGTGCGTGCCGTGAGACCCCGCCGCGATATGGAATCCGACATCGACCGTCCCGCCAGGGCCGTCGCCGACATTGACAGCCGCGTTGATGTCCGGGGCCTGCCTTGCGATGAACTTCAGCGGCTTGAATGTGACCTCCCATGGACCGACCTCGACCGCGTCGGACATGTTCCAGTCGCCGACCGTATCAACAAGTACCTGGAAGGCGCCATCGGCAGCCTTGACGACCACGACCGCAAACGAATCATCGTTTCGCCCGTTGCGGTTCAGATCCTGGATTGCGGTTCCTCGAAAGCGAACCTCGTCGAGGAATCCCGCAAAGAACTTCACCCCGTCGCGCACCTTCAACCCGTTAACGACCCCCCGGGGGGTCTTTGCCGTGCCTTCCGGCGCAACATCGATCGGACCGCACCGAACAAGGCCCTCGTCGGTGAAATCCCGGGCAACCAGAATCTTGTTCTCGTTCGTGCTGGTGACCTTCAGGCCGGGGGTATCCACATCGACGCCCGAATCAAGGATCGCAATCACGACCCCCCTGCCGTCCGCCACGGGATTGCCCTTCAGGAAATCGGCCACGCCGACGCTTGCGGTATCGAGCATCCCCGCGTACTCGGAGTCCGCGGAATAGGCATGCGTGCTGGCGACAAGGCACGCGATGAACACCGCTACGCGGTGGCGATGAAAGGCCGGCATGTCTGAACCCCTTCAGTATTCAGGCGGGAATTGTATCACGCACGCGCATCCGTCGTGCAAGGAAGGCCGGACGTCACTCGCAGGAACCGCCGTTTCCGGCCTGAACGGCAAGTCCAGGCCCGCTGAAGTCGGGATTGGTGATGAAGCACAGGTATCCCATCCTGGCGCACAGGTTCTGGTAAAGGGTCTGCTGGATCGGGTCAATGATGAACTCCGCAGAAATTACGGGAATCCCGGCATCGCGGAAGGTGTTGAGCGTCTCAAGAACGGGGGTCAGCTCGGGCTCGGGCTTGAAATACCCTTCCTGCATTATCAAGTCGGTCGTGAGCACGCCCGAAAGAACATCCATCGAGCCCTCGATTTCGGACAGCGCGAGCGGGTCGGTGGCGACAACCATGAAATCCGGATCCTTCTCCCTGGCCGCGACCGAAATAGCCTTCACCAGATCGAACATCGCCTGGGCCTTTTCGGGAACAACCTGGCCGTCCTCGCCGCGAACCGCGTCAATTCCGCCAAGAACGACGCCGTCGAAGCCCAGATCGACTATCCGCCTGATGTAGGATTTGTCACCTTCCGCCATGGTCACCAGCCAACCTGGATGGGTGAAATCGATGGACGCGTCGTCCCCGATTTCAAGATCAATCTTCGACATCACGGACGGGGTGCACTTGCCTTCCGGGGTATCTGCGAACCAGTTGATGCGCAGGTTCTCGGCCCTGCCGACATTCAGCCATGCAAGAACGATCCTGGCCGGCTTGGACTTGTCGGAACGGGCCCTGAACCTTTCCATCTGAAGCGCCGAAACGTCGCCGCACTCATTGTCGCCACCGATGAAATCGACGACGGCGACATCGGGGTCCTGGAAGGCATACTCGGCGTCGTCGAAATTCCTGATGGAAATCACCGAGGACGAGGCAGCCGCCAGCCTGCATCTGGAGTCGTCCCTGTCCGAGGCGGATCTTACCCAGTCGGTCGGCTTGACCGCCCTCCATGGAGTACACGCGCTGATGGACGCAATGACCAGGATGACAACGGGAATAAGTCTCTTATCCATGATGCACCTGCCTTTGAGAAGCCTGAAGCCGCGTGGCACGAAAACCGGACTGTTCACCGAAATGAAGCATGCCGGCCTAGAAGAATGTGAAGTAAGGCGTGCGGGCCGCGACTTCCTTCAATTTTGCCTCAAGGGAATCGAAGTCGATGTCATTGATGACGGCAATCATCTGCCCAAGCCTTCCCTGGACTCTGGCAACGATGGCGTTGTTATGGATCAGGGACTTCTGCAGCGCGACAGGCGCCATGTCGAATTCAACCAGCGACGTCGTCGATGCCCTGAACGCTTCACCGGAAACCATCGCAATCATCGCATAGTCTGTGCCGGAAGCGGTCTTGATCGGATTTTCTGCGTCAAGCTGCGAAATCCAGACGCCCTTGTTCCACCGCTCGCCATTCTCCTTTGAAAACGGCTCGATGAACATGATCGACGGCTTCGCCGCGGACGTGTCCTCGAGCGTGGCAACCTGCTTCCTGGTGTCCGCCTCCAGGGCAAAAAGAACGGTCTCGCCGTAAAGACGCCTGACGGCATCGATGAACACGACGGTCTCGTTGGCCATCTCGCTGTTGAACAGAACATCGTAGAACGCGTTCTTGACCGTGAAGAAAGGCTGTATGTCCCGGTACTTCTGGCAACGCACGATGTACGCCTCCAGTTCGGCGCGTGCCTTGTCGACCTCTTCCGGGGACTGGGCCTTGTTCATGGCCTCGAACACGCGCTTCGTGTCCTCGATGTGGGCCTTGACGGTGTCCAGGATTGTCGCGCCGCCGGTCGCGGCCACGGTCGCCGTCGTGAAGTATTCCAGCAGGTGCTGGGCTTCGTTGATCTTGTGGTTCTCGATTGCCCGCCCCTTGAAAACGCCGCCCACGAACAGACCGATCACCGCCATGACCAGGGCGATCGCTATGATGACACCGATGACGCCACCCGAGACGCCGCCCTTGCCGGCCGGCTCTTCGTCAAAATCGATGTCTTCGACCGGAACGGCCCTGCGCTCGACCGGCTGGGCCGTTTCAACCTTCCCGGCGTCCTGTGCCGGCGCCGAAGACTGTTCCGCCGCAGGCTTCCGCTCCGGAATGCGAAGGCCCAGTTTGGCCTTCAGGTCCTCGTGTCCACCCGCCGGTTTTGAACCCGCGCCCGCAGTTTCATCGGTCTTGTTGAAGTCATCGCTCATGGGGCCCTCCACTTTCAAATCACAATATCAATGCCCACCCTGACCTTGAAGAGGTTTCCGGGGCCTTTTCCCTTGGAATCACTGAACACTTCACCGGGCAGGCACCATCCCCCGGCCACGCCGATCCTGACGGCCAGCGTCTTCCAGATCGGGGGGGTCGTGTACCAGATGCCGGCATCCAGCTCTATTCCCAGATCCTTCGATGGCTCGGCGCGCTTGAACGAAACCGGGTTTCCTTCCTTTTCCGAGGAACCGAGCCAGTAGAGATTATAGTATGAAGTCACCGGAACTAAAGCCCTTGCCCACAGAAAGCCCAGCCTCATATCCAATCCCTTCGCGGGATAGAACTTGAACTGGGGATGTATATACAGTGCGTTTGTGACCGCCCCGTCGGTAAGGGCCATCTGCCACCCCGGCGGGTTCAACCAGTCCTCGGCGTGTCGGGCTGCCCTGTCGGCACCCCAGGCAGCCGACCTGGCAAGAACGTCCTGAAAGAGAATCATCCCGACCTGATAGGAAGGATCGAACGAGAACCCGGTCGCCTTACCGTCCATCGGGTTGCCGTCGCCAGATGCGAGACCGAACTCGAGGCTGGATCTTACGCCCCGGTGGTAGTCGTAGGTTCCGCGCAGCGCCATTCCCCATCCGGCAATGTCGAAACCGGATGGAGCCAGGTGAAGCTGCCTATCGGATTCCCCCGCGGTGACCGCGGCCTCGAGTTCAAGCTTGACGGAATCGCCGGATCTGAACCTGAATTCATGTTCGGTGAAAAAATCCACCGTTGTCTGGCGCAGGTTGAATCCGTCGTGGAAATCCTGCCATCGGTAATTGACATGAATGCCGGTGAACGTGCGCCACAATGCCTTTTCGGGGTTCCAGTCGAAATAGACCGCTCCGGAAAACCCGTAAGCGTGATCCTCGTCCATCAGATCGGCAAGCTGATCCTTGAAAACCACATCACCGGCCAGCATGATGCGGAAGGCCCTGGCGAAATCCGAGTTCTTCCACTTGAAGGCCAGGGGCGCGAAATCAAACGAAATCCGCTCGATCATGTCCGAGCCCAGGTTATCGGTCCAGTCCCTGTCAGTCGATCTTCCCGAGTTGTAAACCAGGCCCATGCCCCACTGCGCCGCCACCTGCCCGACCTGAAGCCTGCCGTGCCGGCTGTTCCAGGTGAGGGTCAGTTCCCGCAGCATCGACCGACCGGTCCAGTCGTTTCGGGAACGGGGATAAAGCGCCCTGGATTCGGCGACGTCGGTTGTGCTCCCGGCAAGCTGTCCCGCAAGCAGGTCGACGTCAATCAGGAGTTCGAGATCCTTCCTGATCTTGATCGATGGACGCAGCTTCAGCCTGTGATCCAGATAATGCCTCAACCCGTCGTCAGCGCCGGTTTCGTCCAGGCCGAACGTCGGCATATAGGTGTAATGAAGGCCGTAGGAACCTTCAAACTTGATCTTTTTCGACTTGACCAGGCGATCGAGCGCGCCGTCGGCGCTCTCGGACTTCTTTGCGCCATCGGGCTCCGGCACATCGCCGGCATCGGAATCTGCCACAGCGGCCGGGGCCAGGGCCTGTTCCGGGGCCAGGGTCGGTTCCGGGGCTAGTGCCGGTTCCGAGGCCATGGCCGGTTCCGGGGCCAGGGCCGGTTCCGAAGCCATGGCCGGTTCCGGGGCCAGGGCCGGTTCCGCCTCCTGCCCGAGTGCCGGCAGGGAAGTACAGGCCAGGATTATGGCAATGGACAGCAACGCGGATTTGACGGAATTATTCACCGGGCCTCCGGTTGATGCTCGGGCGTCGGTATTATAAGGTCAAAATGACCGGTTCCGCGCATATATTCCATCACCCCGGAAACCGGAACAGACGGTGCCGCGCAGGACAGGAACCGATCAGACGCAACGGTTCGCGCCGCGATAGACGCACTCGACGATTTCCTTGACGTCCTTCATGAAGCCCGGCCTTGCCGACAGTTCGTACTCCCACGCGATGTTGTCCGAAATCCGGCGCACCGCGCGGGCCAACGGATAATTCAACCTCATGAGAAGTGCGGCACGCTGCTCGATCTCCTGACGGCCAAGTTCATTCGGCCGACCCTCGATCTTCTTCAGAAACGCCTTGTTAACCTTCGGGCACATCCAGTCGAACTGCATATATCGCAAGTCTCCAAACGCGGTACCGTCGGATTATGATGCGCCGGGATACATGTGTCAACGGCGGCCCGTCCTGCCTGGCGAAAGGTTCGGCGTGAACGCGGGCGGGCGAATTTTCATTCGCCCGTACGGGCCAGCGGGGGACACCGGCGGACGCGATGGGCAGCATTCTGCTGGATCGCAGCGGGCGGATGTAATCCGCCCGTACAGGGAGGCGGCAGGCGGGAGCACACCGAGGCATTTTGCCGGACCGGGACGGGCGATTGATCACGGAGGTGAGTTTTATTGCCCCTACGGGGTGGACGGGTTGTCGTTCGGGGTGGCGGACGGGGGCTGCATCAATGCCGCGATTCCGGCGACCGGAATCGTCAGGTAACCGGCCACGATCCGATTGCCGCGGGAGCCAACGGCCATGCTCAGGTCGGGGCGCTGGCTGATGGTGTTCAACGACGGAAGCCGCGACAGAACCCCCTTGGCCACGTTGGCGGCAATCTTCGCCGCATCCACAAGCGAAACGCGGCCGGCCATCGAAACGTCGAATCCGGCCGCCTCAATAACCCTGGCAAGCTTCGTTGAACCCTTTCCATCGGATGCACGCATCCTGCTGATGTCATCGACGGAATTCAGGCCGAATGCAAGGTACATCGCGCCCTTGTCAAAACCGATTCCTCCCGACAGCCTGTCGCCCAGAACCTCCCTGAAGCGGGCCAGTTCAGCATCCGCCGGATTCAGCCGGGCCGGGTCAAGGGTAAATTCAAGGGAGTCCACGTCAAGCCCGTCGGCCGAGACGGTTCTGAGACTTGCGACGACGCCTTGTGCGCCAAGCATTTCCTTAGACGTATCAATCGCCGCCTGAACGGATGAAAAATCTATGGTCGCCGGCTTGACCGCGCCTGGTGCCGCGCCGCCCGCCGCGCCTGGAAGTGCCGCATTCACGAGCACGCCGAATTTCGCCAGAAGAATCGCGTTCAGCTTGCCGACCGCTTCCCTGGCCGCCACGGCATCGCTCAATTCGACCACTTCCGCGATCCTGAACGGAAACTGCTTTTCGTAACCAATCTGGAATGCCATGTCCCCGGACTGCGTGGCAAGATTCCGGGCAACCAGGGCCTCGAATTCGTCCTTCTCCTGCTGATTGAACGGCAGGAAGGCGGAGGCCGATTCAAGCCCCTTGATTGAAAGGCCCTTGAACAGTTCCGGGTTGACATTGCTGGTGAACTCCAGCCATCCCTCGGTCATGAACTTCCTGAAAGTCACGAGCTTTCTTCCAGCCGCGTCGGCCGCGAAGCGGGCAGCCGTCGAACCTTCAATCGGAAGCGCCGAGCCCTCCAGCTTCAAATCGCCATCGACAAAGGACATGGTCAGCCTCAGCGCCGATGTCTGATCCACGAATTCAAGCAGATCGGAAAGCTCCGAGGCGACAAGATCCATCGCCGTCGGGGTCTCCGTGTTCGCGGCGGCCAGCCTTGCATCCACCAGCGGCTTCACCACTGACTTGAATCCGGCGGCGGAAGCCTGGCAGTCAACCAGCTTCGTTGCCGGATGCCGAAGCAGATCACTGCGAAGGAAATCCTCGACCGCGCCAAACGCGGACGGCTCCATCGAGAAGATGGCCAGCTTTCCGATGCGGTTCAGGTACATCGTCCGGCCGTTCTTTCCCTTGTATGCGGTCTTGTTTCCCTCGACGCCGGAAGACGGCTCCTCGATTGCTTCCTTCAAGCCGTCTTCGTAAGCGACCGTCCCGATGAACACGAAAGGCGCCGGGAATCGCGCGGGATCCATCACCACGACCCTCATCGGTGCGGTCGGATCCATCCAGGTCAGGTTCCTGGTTCCGATAAGCCTGGCCTGAACAAGGGCCGAAACCTGGCCGCCCACCAGTGGACCGAGCCCCTTGTTGAACGCGGAGCCGATGTCGGTGGCGGCGGTGGTAATGTCGGTAAGCGATTTCACGCTGCCGAACGCGACTACGCCGTCCGGAAGCTTGATTGCGCCAACCTCCTCAAGTTCGGGGCCGCCCGGGGCGGGCACCGAATCCTTCCTGCATGACGAGGTCATCAGGCCGGCGGTCAGAACAAGGGCGCACGCGATTAAACTGGTTGATTTCCGCATCGACAATCCTCCAAACGCGGTTCGCGGCATTTTATCACTGTTCAAGAGCACATACGACGGGAAGCACCATCTTCCTGAAAGACATGGGCTTTTTCTGCCAGTCGTCGCCGATGTATTCCAGATGATCTATCCCGTGCGGGGGGACTCGGTAATCCCTTGAAACGGGTACCGGGGCGAAATGTTCCCGCGCCTGGAAGGAAGGCATCCTCAGGCGCCGCCTCAGCACAAGCTCGCGCCCGCGCTCAAGGACGTCACCGGCCATCGCCAGCAGCCTTGAAAGGAATAGTCCGCGCCTCTGGGATACATAACAGGCAAGCATGGCCTTCTTGACCTGCATCTCGGCCGCCGAAAGACATATCTCGTGAACTGGGCCGGTTCGCCACGGACCGAAGCGCAGGAACACCGTATATGCCAGTTCGTACTCGGGAACCTCGAAAACCTGGCAGCCGGGAATCCTTCTTGCCGCAAGCACTGCCATCAGGTGCGAAAGATCGTGTTCCGGCTGACCGCCCTGCCATGCGTGAGTGATGATGAATTCTGGACGGAAGGTCGCGACCTCCGCGTTGACCTGGGCAGCAATATCCTTGAAGAAGGAAAGCGTTTCCGCGCGCCCCGTGATGGCCTGGGCATCGTCGAGCGACGCCAGCCTGGCGTAGATGGACTTCTCTCCGTGTCCAAGAAAGCGGAGGCGGTCTTCGCCGAAACCGGCAAGCGCCATGGCTCGAACGGTCTCCTTGCGCCTCATCTCGGCATAATCCGCATCGGCCATGCCGAGCTGGTCGGAAAGGCCGTCCCCGTTCGTAACCCACATGAACCTGGAGCCGGGCGGCAGCCTCTGAACCAGCCCGGCGAAGGTAACCTCGTCGTCCTGGTGGGCCAGAATCACCATCACGCGCGATGCGGGCGAAAACAGCTTTTCGGGTACGGGGGCGAACTGCATGATGCCGGAACCTCCAGCCCGCTCCGGCGGGCAATCTCCGGGACATGCCGATGTTGCGACAGCTTGGGCGCGACGTCAAATACCGATGAGCGCGACACAAAATCAAAACCGGCCGGTCGCCGACGTGATACCATTCCGTGGCCACGCGAAGCAGAAGGGAGGAACCGATGCGTCCGGAAAAGATGATTGCCGCCGCCATCGCGGCCACGACACTTTCATTTGCGGTCGGATGCTCTTCCGGCAAGCCTGCCGAAGGGACGGGCGCCGAACAGCAGCCGGCAACCGAACCGGTGGAGAAGGAAATGAAGACAACGGACAAGGCAAACGGCGGGTTCACTCCGGCCGGAAACATGCCGCGCAGCCGGATTCCGAAGGAATTCACGTGGGATCTTTCGTACATGTACGAAAACGATGAAGCCTGGGAGGCAGCTTTCGTCAAGGCATCCGCGGCGCTGAAGACCATCGAGCCGTGCCGGCAGACGATTACCACCGACCCGGCATCACTCCTTGCATGCCTCGAAATCGTTTTTGACGTGAAGCGCCAGCTTGAATCGATGGGAGTCTATGCCTACGCGTTCTATTCGACCGGACGGGAGTCGGCGGCACACAAGGCCAGGCTGGATCGAATCCAGGGTCTGGAAACGAAATTCGCCGAGGCTTCGTCGTTCGTCGAGCCGATGCTTCTTTCAATCGACCCGACGGCATTGAAGGCAATGGTCGGGACGCTTCCGGGACTCCAGAAGTACACGCACTGGATCGACGACCTGATAAGGCGCAAGCCCCACGTGCTCCCCCCGGAGCAGGAAAGGCTGCTCGCGCTGACCGGGGACCTGCAGGCGACCCCTTCGTTCATGCACGGCGCGCTTGAGTCGGACGTGAAGTTCCCCGATACCGTCGGCGAGGACGGCAAGCCCCAGTCCCTGACAATGGCCAGCTTTCCCAAATTCAGGGGTTCCAGGGATCGCAACGTCCGGCGCGAGGCGGTTGCGAAGTTCTTCTCCACGCTGAAGTCGTACTCCAGGTCTTTCGCCGCGTCGCTCGACATCCAGGTCAAGACCAACATTCTTAACGCCAGGGCACGTAACTACGGCTCGACGGTCGAATCGGCCCTGGACGCAAACGCGGTACCGGTCGATGTGTATATGACCCTGCTGAAGACGACGCACGACAACCTTCCCAGGACGCTTCACAGGTACGTCGAACTGCGCCGCAGGATCCTTGGAATCCAGGAAGTGAACTACTACGACCTTTACGTTCCGCTTTTCCCGACCAGCGACCGCAGCGTCAGCTACGAGGAAGGGGTCGCGATGACGAAGGCCGCCCTTGAATCGATGGGGCCGGAGTACAACAAGGTTCTGGCCGAGGGACTCGACCTGAACAACAGGCGGGTTGACGTCTATCCGTGCGAAGGCAAGAGATCCGGCGCGTTCTGCAACGGCGCCTGGCGCCAGCCGCCGATGGTTTTCCTGAACTTCCAGAACGAACTTGACGACGTCTTCACCCTTGCACATGAATTCGGCCACGCGCTTCACTTCCACCTGGCGGGGGCCAGCCAGGAGTTCGTCAACGCCGACACGCCGATTTTCCTGGCCGAAATCGCGAGCACCTTCAACGAGGAAATGCTGCTCGACTACCTCCTGAAAAACGCTTCGACTAAGGAAGAGAAGCTCTACCTTCTGAACAAGCGCATGGAGAACATCAGGACGACCGTATTCCGGCAGGTCATGTTCGCCGAATTCGAACTGCTGATTCACCAGGAAGTCGAAAAGGGCGGTGCCCTGACGGCGGAAAGGCTGGGCGAGATCTACGGCGGACTGATACGCGAATACTACGGACCGGACTTCCAGATTGGCCCGGACGATCACTGGGAATGGGCCTACATCCCGCACTTCTATTACAACTACTACGTATTCCAGTACGCGACCGGCCTGATGTCGGCGATCGCCCTTTCGCGGGCAGTCCGGGAAGGCGGGCAGGCAGAACTGGATCGCTACCTGAAGTTCCTGGGCGACGCGAACTCGGACTTCCCGGTTGAAACCCTTAAGAAGGCCGGCGTCGACCTGACGAAGAGCGACGCGATGCAGGCCACTTTCGACCTGTTCGCCGCGACACTGGATCAGATCGACGCACTTGTCGGTCAGCCCTGACAGGAGATATCCATGGGAATCGGGCTTAAGGAGATTCTGCTGATCCTGCTCGTGGCAGTGCTGGTTTTCGGTGCATCCAGAATCCCGAAGGCGCTTGGCGGACTGGGAAAGGGAATTCACGCCTTCAGGAAGGGCCTGAAAGGCGAGGAACCGGACAGGGCGCCGGACGACGGGGACGGACGCGGAAACTGAAACCGGGGGATCGCCGATGCGGGAAAAGCGGATTGGTTTCGCGCTGGTCGGGTGCGGACGCATATCCAGGTTCCACGTAGAGGCCCTTCGGTCGGCCGAGCAGGAAGCCACGATTGCGGCTGTGTGCGACATCGTCCCCGAGAGGGCCCGGGCCACCGCCGGAATGACGGAGGGCGCCAGGGCATACACGGATTACGAGGCGATGCTGAGGGATGGCGGATTCGATTGCGTGTCCATATGTACTCCCTCCGGCCTGCACCCGCGGCACGGAATACTTGCCGCCGAACACGGATTCCACGTACTGACCGAGAAGCCTGCCGGAATCGACGTCCTTTCGGTCGATCGCATGATCGAGACTTGTTCGAGGCTGCGGCGCAGGCTTTTCGTGATGCTGCAGAACCGCTTGAACCCCACCGTCCTGCTGATGCGACAGGCCCTTGAAGACGGCCGCTTCGGACGCCTTTTCATGGGACAGGCAAACGTCTTCTGGACAAGGCCCCAGGCCTATTACGACGAGGCACCGTGGCGCGGCACCCTGGAGATGGACGGTGGCGCCTTCATGAACCAGGCCTGCCACTACGTCGATTTGATGCAGTGGATGATGGGGGATCCGGAACAGGTGACCGCAATCACGGGAACCCTGGGCAGAAACATCGAGGCCGAGGACACCGGTTCGGCCGTCATCCGCTTCAGAAGCGGCGCCATCGGGTCAATAAACGTGACCATGCTCGTCCATCCGGCCAATCTGGAAGGCTCTTTCACCCTGATGGGGGAAACGGGCACGGCCAGGCTTGGTGGGGTTGCGCTTAACACGATAGCCGACTGGAAATTCGACCGGGAGCTCCCGTCCGACATGCCGGCCGCCTCGGCCGGATATGCTCCGCCGACCGTCTATGGCCACGGACACGCCGGCTTTTACAGACAGGTGATCGCCGGGCTGCGGGGCGGGGACTGTACTATTCCGGACGGCCTCGAGGGGCGCAGGTCGGTTCGACTGATACTGGCGATCTACGAGTCGGCGCGGACGGGGATGACGGTTCGGCTTTGATCTTCCGGGGGCACATATCAGGTGAATCTTCCAAATCCAACGCAAGCCACCAGGTTTCCAGGCAGGGTGACTCTGGTGACGGGCGCCGGGGGTTCGATTGGATCCGAGCTTTGCCGGCAGGTCGCCGCGATGGGCCCGTCCAGGCTGGTACTCCTTGACATCGACGAAACCGAGATCTTCCTGCTTGCCGACGAAATTTCCTGGCTCTTCCCCGAGGTTCCGACCACCTGTATTGTTGGTGACGTGCGCGACAACTCACGGATTGGCCGCATCTTCGAGACTTTGAGGCCAGACGTGGTAATCCATGCGGCCGCCTACAAGCACGTCCCGATGATGGAAGACAACGCCTGGGAGGCCGTCGGAAACAACGTACGCGGAACCATGTGCGTCGCATCCGAGGCCGGCAGGCACGGGGCCGCCGCATTCGTGAACCTTTCGACCGACAAGGCCTTCCGGCCGTGTTCGATTATGGGTGCGACCAAGCGCGTGGCTGAACTGGCTGTCCGGATTTGTGCCGACGAGTATCCCGATACCAGCTATTCCAGCGTCCGCTTCGGAAACGTCCGCGATTCCCGCGGTTCGGTCATTCCGACATTCAGGCGGCAGATAGAGCGGAGGGTTCCGCTGACGGTAACGCATCCCGAAGCCACTCGTTACTTCATCGACATTCCGGACGCTGCCAGGCTGGTTCTTGTCGCTGCAACGACCGGGGCGCACGGCGACATATTCACGCTCGACATGGGCGAGCCCGTCAGGATTGCCGACCTGGCCTCCGAAATGATTCGCGAATCCGGGCTGAACCTGGAAATCGTCTATACAGGACTCCGGCCCGGGGAGAAGCTGACCGAGGAGAACCCGATCGAAGAGAAGGACTGCATTTTCACCGGGATTCCCGGCCTTTACGTCAACCGGGCCCGGCTGATCGATGCCGGGGCATTCAAATCGGGCCTGAACGCGCTGCTTCGGCTGCCGGCGTCTTCCGAAGCGCATGAAATCAGGTGTATCCTTGCCTCGATGGACATCGGTCTTCAGCAAGGGTTCTGCCAGAGCAACGGAGAATGAATGAACCTCATTGACAGGATACACGACAGGACGGCCGTCATTGGCATACTCGGACTGGGCTACGTCGGACTCCCGCTGGCGGACGCATTCATCCGGAAGGGATTCACGGTAATCGGACTGGATACGGATGATTCGAAGGTTCGCACGCTGAAACAGGGCAAAACTTATATCAAGCATATTCCCGATGATAAAATCACCGGCTTCCTCAAAGCCGGATTCACGCCGACGTCCGACTTCTCCATGGTCGCGAAGTGCGACGCCGTCCTTGTCTGCGTTCCCACCCCGCTCAACCAGAATCTCGAGCCTGATATGACATTCGTCATCGGCTCATGTCGTGACATCGCGGCCAACATGCGTCCCGGCCAGATGATCATCCTGGAATCGACCACCTATCCGGGGACGACGGTCGAGGTCATGAAACCTGTCCTGGAAGAGGGAAGCGGACTGAAGGCCGACCGGGACTTCTGGCTTGCCTACTCCCCGGAGAGGGAAGATCCGAACAACAGCGAATACGAATGCGAAACCATCCCGAAAGTGGTCGGGGCCGACTGCGAATACGCCCGGGAAGCTGCGGTGGCTCTTTACGGCCAGGTGATCCGTCGCGTCGTGCCCGTCAGTTCGACCCGAGTGGCCGAGGCGGCGAAGATACTGGAAAACACCTTCCGTGCCGTCAACATTGCGCTGGTCAACGAACTGAAGGTAGTTTTCACGCGCATGGGCATCGACGTGTGGGAGGCAATCGATGCGGCGGCAACCAAGCCGTTCGGCTTCATGAAGTTCACGCCGGGACCGGGGATCGGCGGACACTGCATCCCGATTGATCCTTTCTACCTCACGTGGAAGGCACGCGAATACGAAGTCTATTCGAGATTCATCGAGACGGCCGGCCAGGTCAACCGGGCCATGCCGGCATACGTCGTTTCCCGCACCATGGAAGCCTTTTCCCAGCGTGGACGCGGCCTTGCCGGTTCGACGATACTGATCGTCGGACTTGCCTACAAAAAGAACATGGACGATGCCCGGGAAAGCCCGAGCTACCGGCTGATGGATCTGCTGGAACAGCAGGGCGTGACGGTCAGCTACCACGACCCGCACATACCTGTAATCCCGCCCTCCCGCGAATACTCGCGCTTCATGGGACGCAAGAGCGTCGATCCCGCGACCGCCGGGGATTTCGATGCCGTACTGATTTCGACGGAACACGACGATGTTGACTGGGATGACCTTCTTCAAAGGGCCCGTCTGATCATCGACACCAGGGGTGTCTTCAGGCAGCCGTCCGAAAAAGTCGTCAAGGCCTGACCCGACTGGAGGCAAAGCGATGGACAAGCCTTACTTCGCCCATGAATCGGCCTTCATCGACGGGGAAACCCCCGACAACGGCCGGGTTGATCCGAACATCGGCCGCGGCGCCAGGATCTGGCACGGCTGCCATGTGATGGCCGGGGCGCGCATCGGCGACGGAACAAGCCTGGGCCAGAACGTGTTTGTCGGTTCCGCGGCCATCATCGGCAACGGATGCAGGATTCAGAACAACGTGAGCATTTACGACGGAGTCACGCTGAAGGATCTGGTCTTCTGCGGGCCGTCAATGACTTTCACCAACCTTTCGTGGCCGCTTCCGCGTGCCGGAATCATCCGCCATTCGGCGTTCCAGAAGACCTGCGTCGACCGCGGCGCGTCAATTGGGGCGGGCGCGGTGATCGTCTGCGGGCACGACCTTGGCGAATACTGCTTCGTCGGGGCCGGCGCCGTTGTCACGACCGAGGTGCCCGCATATGCCATGGTCGTCGGCAACCCGGCCAGGCAGATCGGGTGGGTCTGCCAGTGCGGTCGCAGGCTGGACTTCCATGACGGCAGGGCGACGTGCCAGGCTCCTTCCGAAGACGACGGGGCCTGTCGAGGGACTTACACGATATCGACTGACGGCCACGTTGTCCGGGCCGATTGACCAGGCTTCCGGAGGTCAGATGAAAGTACCGCTGCTTGACCCGACGATTCAGCACAGGAACATCGGCGCGGACATCGAGGCCGCTGCGATAAAGGTACTCCGATCGGGACGCTACATCCTGGGGCCGGCCGTTTCCGAACTGGAGATCGCGCTGTCTGCGTACTGCGGCGTCAACCACGCAATCGGCGTTTCGTCCGGAACCGACGCGCTTCTGATGGCCCTGATGGCGCTGGGAATCGGGCCCGGGGACGAAGTCGTCACCACGACATATTCATTTTTCGCGACAGCCGGAGCAATCAGCCGCGTCGGGGCCATCCCGCGATTCGCCGATATCGTGCCAGGCACATTCAACCTTGATCCGGACGCGCTCGAGGCGGCCATAACCCCGAAAACGGCGGCCGTGATCGTCGTCCACCTGTTCGGCCAATGCGCTGACATGGATCGCATCGACCAGATCGCCCGGACACGCGGCATCCCGGTAATCGAGGATGCCGCCCAGGCAATTGGCGCCGAGTGGCATGGACGGCGGGCCGGATCCATGGGTACAGTAGGATGCTTTTCCTTCTTTCCGTCAAAAAACCTTGGCGCTGCCGGTGACGGCGGGCTCGTCACGACTAACGACGAGGCGCTGGCCGAGCGCCTGAGGCGACTTCGCAATCACGGGTCTCAGCCCAGATATTTCCACGCGCTTGTGGGGGGCAACTTCAGGCTTGACGAGATTCAGGCAGCGATACTTCTGGCCAAGCTGGATCATCTGGACACTTGGACATCCGAACGCCAGATGAACGCCGCCACCTATGAACGCCTGCTGCGTCCGGCCGAGGAAGCCGGGATGCTCCGGCTGCCGCGAGCCGCTTCCGGCAGCCGCCATGTGTGGAACCAATACACGCTGACGATTCCGGACAGGCGCCAGGAAGTAATCGACCGGCTTGACGCCGCCGGCATCGGCTGGGCGATCTACTACCCGCTCTGCCTGCATCTTCAGGAATGCTTCGTCGACCTTGGCGGCAGGCACGGCGACTGTCCCCAGGCCGAACTTACGTCGGCGACGGCCCTGTCGATCCCAATCTTCCCCGGACTCTCACGATCACAACTGAGATATGTGGCGGACGCCGTGATCGGCGAACAAAGTCGGATTGACATCGACGCCGGTTAGTTTCATAGTTATACGGCGACTGAATCTCCTCCCCCCGGAGATGCCGTCGCATCATCCATCAGGAAGGCAATGCCTTCCCGACGACCCCGCGATGGCCGGGGAGTGTCAATGATGGTTCGCCCGATTCGGCACCCCCCTGCCGGCAGGTGAATCGACACTCCCCGGCCATCAAACTTTCCGGGCCATCGCAGTCCGCACCATACAGTCACGGCACAAGGCGAATGACGCCAACTGCACGATTACACGGGGAGAATGCGGATACACAGGGGGATCGAAAATCCAATACAGAAATGGTGTTGAAAAAAGTTCGACTGGCGGCTGGTGTTTCCGGACTAGCGCTTGGAGTACTGGAAGCGCTTGCGGGCACCTGGACGACCGTACTTCTTACGTTCCTTCGCGCGCGGGTCGCGGGTCAGGAAACCGGCCCGCTTGACCGGTCCACGCCACTCTTCAACGTTCATCGCGGCAAGAGCGCGGGCGATGCCGTGGCGGATTGCGCCGGCCTGGCCGGTTTCACCGCCACCGCGAACGGTGCACAGGACATCGAACTGATCGCCGTTGCCAAGCACCACGAACGGGGTGCGGACCAGGATGCGATGGTTCGGACGGCAGAAATAATTGTCAAGGTCGCGGCCGTTGACCGTGATCTTCCCGGTACCGGGCAGAACACGAACCCGAGCGGCAGCTTCCTTGCGACGACCAGTGGCCCACATGACGTTGGCTTCAGCCATTTTGACCTCTTCAGACCTTCGAAATGTCGAGTTTTTCGGGCTGCTGAGCTTCATGAGGATGCTCGGCGCCTTCATATACCTTCAGCTTGGTCAGCATCTGGCGACCAAGAACGCCGCGGGGAAGCATCCCCTTGACGGCCCTCTTGAACACTTCCGACGGCTTGTTTTCCATGACGTCGGCATAGGTGCGTTCGCGCAGGTGACCCATGTAACCGGTGTGCCAGACGAACATCTTCTGTTCAAGCTTGCGACCGGTAAGAACCGCCTTGGCCGAATTGACCACGACGACGAAATCACCGGTGTCGTCATGGGGGGTGTAGGTCGGCTTATGCTTTCCCCTGAGAATCATAGCTATCCTGGCGGCAGCCCTTCCAAGGGTCACGCCATCGACATCGACCACATACCATTTGCGGTCAACATCCTTTGTCGCAAAACTTCTGGTCCGCATTGTGTCCTCGCCTTCCAAGGGACAGGGCGAATCTTTTACCCGAAACAGAAACCAAAGTCAAGAGATACGTCCCTTGATTTTGATGGTTCCTTGCAGCAGCGCGAATACGAACCTTCACGGAGCCAGCCCAAGGCCCTGAAGAACCGCCACGGCGACGTCGAAACGGTTGAACGGGGGCATGATGTAGATGCCGCCAATCCTGTCCCTGAAAGCACCGGCCATCTCACAGGCTATGGCGACGCCTTCCGCCCTTGCGGCATCCGCGAAGCCGGCCTGCTTCATCCTGGCGCGGATTTCGTCGGGGATGCGCATCCCGGGAACTTCATTGTGCAGGAACTCCGCGTTCCGGAAGGACGCAAGAGGAAGGATTCCCATCACGACAGGGAACTTCTCACCAATCTCGCGACGCACGCGTTCAAGGAAACGATTCATCACTTCATGATCGAACACCGGCTGCGTCATGACGTATTCCGCGCCGGCTTCGACCTTGCTTGCCAGCCGCGCGATCTCGCGATCCGGATCGACCGCGCCCGGCTCCGCGCCACAGCCCTTGACGAAGGCGGTACCCGAAGCCATGCGCCGCCCGGAAGGCTCGACGCCCCGGTTCAGGTTGCCGACCAGCCGCAGCAGTCCCACCGAATCCAGGTCATAAACGGTGGTGGCATCGGGATAGTCGCCCAGTTTCGACGGATCGCCGGTGATCACCAGCAGGTTCCTCAGGCCCATCGACCAGGCGCCGAGCAGATCCGCCTGAAGCCCCAGCAGGTTCCGATCCCTGCATGTGACGTGCAGAACCGGCTCCAGGCCGGAGTCCTGCAGTGCGTGGGCCATCGCCAGGGCCGACATCCTTACGGTGGCCCTGGGACCGTCGGCGATATTGACGTATTTCACTCCCGCGCTCTTCAGAAGGGCGGCTCCGGCCAGCGCGCGGGAAGTATCCAGGCCTGTCGGGGGATCAAGTTCAACGCTGACGACGAAACCGGCGGCAAGATCGCGTCCGAACCCGGATCGGTCGCCGACCGGGGGCGGCACAATCCCGTTTACCTGACACGTGCCGCCGGATTGCGCATCGGCCGGAATTTCGATCCGCCCTCCGCGCACCATGCGGATTTCACCGGCAATCTGCCTTACGTGTTCAGGCGTCGTGCCGCAGCATCCTCCAAAAAGACCCACACCGGCCGAGATGTATCGTTTCGCGTACTCGCCGAAGTATTCCGGGGTCGTCATGTACATGACACGCCCCTCGATCACCCTGGGCAGGCCGGCATTCGGCTGAATGATGACCGGAAGGCCGTGGCCCACCATCCCGGCGGCGACACCGAAAAGCCCGCTCGGCCCGAGCCCGCAGTTAGCCCCGATAATATCGGCGCCGAGTTCGCGCATCATGACCGCCATCGCCGACGGAGTGCACCCGTCGCAGCAGCAGCCCTCGCCGGAAGCCGCATCGCCCTTGAACATGGCCATCGCGATGATTGGGATCTCGACCACAGGCCTGACGGCACGCAGGATGATTTCCATCTCCAGCGGATTGCTGATGGTTTCAAGAACCAGCAGGTCGGCGCCGGCATCAGCAAGAACGGTTGCCTGTGATGAAAACGCCTGGGTCAGACGGGCAATCATCGCTTCATCGGAAAGATCGGGAATCAACCCGGAAGGCCCGATCGAACCTGCGACCAGAGCCTGTCCACCGGCCACCTCCCTGGCAATCCTGACACCGGCGCGGTTGATTTCATCCATCCTCTGGGCAAGGCCATGACCGGCAAGCCTTACCGGGTTTGCGCCGAACGTGTTCGTGGTCAGAACCATCGCCCCCGCCGACAGGTAGTCGGCGTGAACCTTCTCGACCATGTCAGGGCGGCTGACGTTCAACTCGTCAAAATTGCGATTGATGAATATCCCGCGGCTGTAAAGCAGCGTACCCATGGCGCCGTCGAATACGACCGGGCCCTTTTCGAGCAGTTGAAATATCCTGTGCGCCATCGTCGTGTCACCGGGACTGGAAAGCGGGGAATGATTATACACGAAAATCGCGGATCGGACGGAACCGGTGAACCAAAGGCTCAGTCCGCGTCAGGATCGATTACATCGCCGGGAAAGACGTCGATCGGCGGCTCACCCGGCAGCGGGGCACCGGGATCGACCTCGGTGGCGTCCGAAAGCGGAAGTTCGGAAACCTCGACGGGATCGATTACATCGGCGCCGTCATCGGGCGACCAGGGAACATCGGTACCGGAAAGTTCATAACCCATGTAGTCAGGCTCGACGACGTCGGGCTGAATATAGTCTTCCGGTGGAAGGCCCATGGTCGGAACATCGACAAAAGCACCGGTGTCAAACGTCGCGTCAGTGCCTTCATGGACATCCGGATCCGGAATCCTTACATCTTCTTCGTACGGCATCCCGTCAAGCTGCACCACATCCGGGCCGGCGTCCTGGTCATCGGATATCTGCTCGCAGCCGGAAGCCCCGATCATCGCAACGGCGCCGCCGGCGAGAACGGACCACTTTCCGGCCGTCAAGGCCAGTTCCATAATCCTTGGATACTTCCGGGAATGACGGTTTGACTTCATTCGGGCCACCTGCCTGCTTGACGTGTCCGATTCTACGTATCACCACACGTAAACGCAAATCACCTAGCAACCGGCTCGAAAGTGTGAAGACTGTTGGAAAACCTTACGAAATTGCCGGATCCGTCCTGCCAGACCCCTATGACTCCGCAGTCGCCTTCGACCCGGAACTCATATATGTCGGCTGTTCCGGGCGCCGCAACCTGGTTTGCAGGTTCGGCAGCGGCCGTCGCCGGTTCGGCTGCAGGTTCGGCAGCGGCCGTCGCCGGTTCGGACGCAGGTTCGGCTGACTCCACCGTCGGTTCTGTCGCAGCAGCCCGGCCCGTTGTTTCGGCAGCGGGTTTCACCGGTTTCGCGGCGGCCGCCGCGGGCTCGGGCGACGTGACCACCGTTTCGGGCGACGCGACCTGGGTGGCCGGTTCCCCGGAGCCGGCCGCCTGAACCGGTGCCGGATCCGGAACCACGGACTTTACGGAAGTCACGCCGACGATCCTGACGGTGGCCTGGCCAATCTTGCCAAGGGTCGTGTTGATGCAGGCGAACGTTTTTTCCGGAACGTTCCTGTCAACAATCATCGCGGCCGTGTGGGGCTGATCTTCCTCGACAAGGAACACCGGCTGCCACTTGCCGAGAACCGAAACCCCGGCCTTTGAACCAAGGGCATCCCTCATCCTGACGTCTTTCTGGTATCTGAATATCTTGAACTCGCGAACGTTGATTCCCTGGGATTCCCATCTCGTGTACTTCGCAAATGTCCGATCGGGAGCCATTTCCAGGTACGAACGAACCGCCGGCGCTTCCTTCTTCTTCGATTTGGCCGATGCGGCGCCCTTGAAATACCTCGATGTCGCGAACACGCCCTCTTCGCGGACAACCTGGTTGAACTCATACCGCCCGACCGTCTTCATATCCCTGTCGCTGACCAGGAAGACGGCCGACTGCGGTTCCGGACCCGACTGGGCAAGGCTGATTTCGGGAACCAGCCAGACGCCGGCAATGAAGGACGCGACCGGCAGGAATGCGACGCCTGCCGCGACTGCCGCCGACTTCAGGATGGAACGGTTCTTCATCGGTTCCTCCACGAAACTTCGACGGAAATTGTAATACAAGTGCGGGGGCAAGGCCCAGTTCACGACTTCTTGAGGGTATCGACCAGTTCAGGGACGAGCTTCAACGCATCGCCGACGAGACAGTAGTCGGCGATTGAGAAAATCGGTGCCTCTTCGTCCTTGTTGATTGCGACGATGACCTTCGAGTTCTTCATCCCGGCAAGATGCTGGATGGCACCCGACAGCCCGACAGCAAAATAAAGCGAGGGGGCGACAGCCTTGCCGGTCTGGCCGACCTGAAGGTCGTTCGGCGCCACTCCGTTATCGACGACGGCCCTGGTGGCACCGATTGCAGCGCCAAGGTAGTCGGCGAGGGGATTCAGCGTGTTCCAGAACGATGCCTTGTCGCCAAGGCCGCGACCACCGGAAACCACCACGTCCGCCTCGGCAAGATCCGGGCGTTCGGAAACGGTCGGTTCAAACGAAACATGCCTGGCGGCAGGATCGGCAGCCACATCGACTGCGAGTTCGACCACCGGCGAAGAACCGCCGGAAGGCTCGGCTGGACTGAATTCTGTCCCGCGGACGCATATCACGCAACGCGGCGTCTTGACCCGAACCGTGGCAATGACGTTCCCGGCCCACATCGGGCGCCTGAACATCACATCGGAGCCGCTGCCGTCGATTCCGACCGCCTCGCTGACCATGCCCGCGCCAAGACGCGCGGCCACGCGTGGAAGCATGTCCCTGGTCCAGGTCGTCGAAACGGCCACCAGACAGTCGGCGCCAACCGCCTCGACCATGGAAGCGGCCGCCCCGGCCCATGGACGCGCCAGATACGAAGACAAACCCGGAGATTCAAGGACATGCACTTTCCCGGCCCCGAAACCGGCAAGTGATGGGGCTGCAGCCCTGGCGCCAGGCCCCATCACGGCGATATCGAAGGTTCCGGAAGTTCTTCCGGCCAGGTCCGCCGCAAAGGTCACCCCTGACAGGGAAGCCTTGCGAACCCTGGAATTCTGAACCTCGACAAGGACGAGTATCTTTCCCATCTCTGACCCCCAACCAGGCCGCGGAAGCCCTTTCGCCCCGCGTCCCGACAGCAATTCATCAAGCCTTCAGAACCTTCGCCTCGTTCCTGAGAAGATCGACCAGTTCCGCGACGCTTCCAACGCGACGCCCACCGGCCCTTCCGGCAGGAGCGCTGTAACCCACCGTCTCGACCTTCATCGACATATCGACGCCAAGATCGGCCGGGGCGTACTCATCGACCTGCTTCTTCTTCGCCTTCAGGACGTCCGGAAGTTTCGGCAGGCGGGGCTCGTTCAGGCGCAGATCCGCGGTGATGACCGCGGGGAACTTCACTTCGACGGTTTCCATGCCTCCATCGACTTCCCTCGACACCACCGCGCCATCGGAACCAATCACGACCCTGGATGCAAAACAGGCCTGGGGAACGCCGGCATACTCGGCGACAAGCTGCCCGACCTGGTTTGAATCGCCATCTACGGCCTGCTTTCCAAGGATGAAAAGGTCACAGCCTTCCTTCGCAAAGACCGCCGCAAGTATCCGGGCGGCCAGATCGGAATCGAGCTCAAAATCGCCGGCCTTGACGTGCACGCCACGATCCGCGCCCATTGCCAGCGCGGTTCGAAGACTCTTGACCGCCTCCTCGTCGCCGATGGTCACCGCGATCACCTCTGCACCCGTCTTCTCCCTGATGGCCACCGCTTCCTCGATGGCGTTCTCGCAGAACGGATTCAGTTTGTATTCCAGGCCTGCCGTCTCGATGCCGGTCCCATCGGGAAGTACCTTGATGCGCGCATCCGGATCAGTGACGCGCTTTGCTGTTACAAGTATCTTCACGTTGCCTCCTGCTGTTTTGTGCCCTGCCGGAAAAATCGATTCTAAACTCCAGCGGAAGAATATATAAGATGTTTGGTTCCGTCGTCATCAACAACTGGACAAAAGCCGCAATGCAAGCCGTTCAAATGATGTTGAAGCACCCCGCCGCCATTTGCGTCATCCTCGCTTTTCTGTCTTCCGCCTGCCAGTCGTTCGGCGACGTGACGCAGGACGCCCTGGATCAAGGGACGGTCATTACGGACGCGGCGCCCGACTCCGCCGATCTGCCGGAATCCGATTCCACCGGCGACCTTCCCGACTCGGGCCAGGCGGACATCGCCGCGGATGGCGACGGGGCCGATGTCCCGACCGATGACGGCTTCCTGCCGGACGAGACCGGCGGCGACTCTTCGGTCGATGCGGATGTAATCGATCCGGAGGCCGACTCCGATGGGGACGGAATTCCGGATCTTGATGAAATTTCCGACGGAACCGACCCGCTGGATCCCTCGGACGCAAGGGCGTGGCAGCCGGGACTCGGGCCGCATCCCCGGCTGTTCTTCGACAGCGACGAAATCCCGGCCATCGCCGCGAAGCTCGCGGCAACCGAGGGACCGGACGCGGTGCTGGCGGCCCGGATAAGGGCGGCGGCGGGCAGGCCCCTTGTCGAGCACCCGGACGATTCCTTTGACCTTCATGTCGATCGATCCCGCGGCCAGGTTGCCGAGAATGCGGCATTCCTCGCCCTGCTTGAAGCCGACCAGGCGATGCTTGACAAGGCTGTTTCAGCCGTGACCGAAGGCTATCGCGATCCTGGTGCTGCCGACCTTGCGATGGATTCGGACTACGACCTTCTTGGTGCCGAGGCGCTTGCTTCATACTGCCAGGCATGGGACTGGCTTGCCGGAAATCCGATGATTGGCGAACCGGAACTTATCGCCGTCAGGGAATCAATCGTCACAAGAATCGACGACTTCAGGCGGCTTGTCCAGGAAGGCCCCCTGCTTCCAATGATGCTTTTCGCGCGCAACAATCACGTCATAAAAGTCCTTTCGTCGCTCGGCCTGTGCGCGATGGCGTTAAACGATCGCCGCGAGGCGGCCCGGGACATGTCTCACTCCCTGACCGGTATCCAGTGGGTTTTCGTCGAGAACCAGCTCACGCCCGACGGCGGACACGCGGAAGGCTGCCATTACCTGACCTACGGCTCGGACACATACCTTCCGTTCTTCTTCGGGCTCCATCGGTGGGCGGATGGAAAATCGATCCCGGCCAGGGTGGTCGGCGAGACCCAGCCCGACAACCCGGCGGCAGGACAGATCATCGAAGTGCAGGACTTCGCGACGTCCCCGGCCGTCAGGGCGGCCTATCGCCTGTCGCTGGAAACGGTTACGCCCGACGGACTCTGCCCATCGGTCGATGATTCAAACGGTGCCGCCCAGCACGGAGCCATCCTGGCCACGATGCTTGGCGACGACGACTTCCTGTGGCAGTGGCACCGCGACGCGGCCGGGCTTGACTCGGCGCCGCTGCATGCCCTTTCCCTGGTCGCCTTCAATGGTTTGGCGCCACCGTTGCAGCCGGAAGCTCCCCTTGACTTCACCCGGTACGGGGCCGGAATATCAATCCTGCGTACATCCTGGGAGCCGGACGCGCTCTACATCCTCCTGTGTGGCGAACACGGCCCGGTTCGGGTCAACGGACTCGGGCACGAACACCCGGATGAACTTGCTTTCATCGCCTGGGCACACGGCAAGCCGCTGATAATCGATCCCGGGTATATCAACTACGAAAACCATTCCCTGGTGTTCAGGCCGACCGACCACAACACGATCCTGGTCGATGGGAAGGGTTCCCGGTTCGACAGCATGTCGGAGATGGGCCTGAACGTGGGCAACGACGCGTTCCTTTCGTGCCCCGGTTCCCAGGGTGACTTGACGTGGACGGCCGTCTCCACCGCCTACGAAGGCGTCGATTTCCATCGCCAGATTCTGCGGGTTCGAAGCGACTACCTGGTTGTTCACGACGTGATACGGGCAAGCCAGGAACACGCATACACGCTGCTTCTGAACGGCAAAGGGGGCGGCACCACGCCGGACTCGTCCTTCCAGGAGCTTGACGACGGCGCGATCTGGACGAACCAGGGCGTGGCGGTTCGGGCCATGACGGTTCCGCTTTCCGGAATCGTTTCGGTGTCATCAAGCCTCGAGGAACACAACGCCCCACAGTGGGGCCAGTGGCTGACGCACCGCCGCCTTGCAGTGAACGCGTCGATGCCGCCCGAAAACGCCGGGTTCCTGACGGTGCTCGCGTTCGCGCCATCGGGCGGAATCATGCCGGAGTTGACGGCCATACCGGGTTCGGAAGGCATTTCCGTGATCAGGATCGATATTCCGGGCGAGGATCCCGAATGGGTCGTCTCTGCGGCCAGGTCATCGGAATTCAGTCCGGAGCCAGGAGCGCCGGTCAGCCTTGAAAAGGGCTTCAGCATGTTTTCCGGAACCTTCTCGGCAGAGGGTGCGGTGCTTTCGGGCCTGCCAGTGCTTGAATCCGCTGCCGGCGTCGCCGATTGCGGTGCCACGGGGGTGCGGCCATGAAAACAGTCGGAATCACCGTCGGCGACCCTGCCGGCATCGGGCCCGAAATTGTCGGCCGCGCGCTGGCCACGCTGACCGCCGCCGAACCACGGGCGCAGACATCGTTCATGCTTTTCGGTCCCGCGCCGATCATCGGCCAGATAGTCTCCGGGCTGCCCGACGCTGGCCGGATTCTTCCGGTGGCCACTTCGCCGGACGTGCGGGAAGTCCATGCCGGTCGCTACACGACTGCTTCCGGCTCCGCCAGCCTGGCTGCTCTGACGGCGGCGACCGACTGCCTTGTCGATGGTTCCATCGGCGCCCTGGCAACCGGCCCGATATGCAAGCAGGCCTTCGCGGACGCCGGACTTCCATTTCCGGGACAGACGGAATTCGTTGCGTCCCGGTTCGGATGCACCGAATGGGCGATGATGCTGTGCGGTTCCCGGTTGAAGGTGGCACTGGCAACCACGCACGTTTCGATCCGGGAACTTCCGGATGCAATCACTGCCGACCTGGTGCTTCGAAAGCTCAGGGTTTGCGACAGGTTCATGAAAAGTCATATGGGCCTCAAGAACCCTTCGATTGCGGTTGCCGGCCTTAATCCGCACTGCGGGGACGGGGGAATGTTCGGACGCGAGGATATCGAAATCATCGCCCCGGCGATCCAGACGGCCCGAAACGAAGGCATTTCCGCAACCGGACCGCTTGCCGCGGACACGGTTTTTCACCGCGCCCTTTCCGGCGAGTTCGATGTGGTTCTGGCGATGTTCCATGATCAGGGACTCGGACCACTCAAGCTGATTCACTTTTCGGACGCCATCAACATCACCATGGGACTCGAGCGAGTCAGGTGCGCCTGCGACCACGGGCCGGCCTTCGACCTTGCCGGATCCGGCAGGGCAGACCCGTCGAGCATGCTTGCCGCCATCAGATTCGCCACTCGGGCGGCTGCCGGGGCCACGCCGGGTCGGGATCGGGCATGACAACTCCGCTTATGCCGCTTTTCAAGAATTATGCACATACACGCGCGCGCAACGATTGACTATGAACGTCGCGGCGCCTTAAAATCCTGCCATTGATTCCGCAAGTGCCATCCCGGCACCTCCCGGCCGGAATTGACACCGGTTCGGTGACCGGCTAATGTGCCTTCGCGACCGGACGGCCTCGCCACCATGCGGGCCGGACAAGGCAGGAACTGGATGAACGACAGAAAGGTTCTGATTTACGAAGACGATCAGACTACCCTGAATCAGATTCAATCGGTCCTGACATCGCTCGGGCTGGTGCCGGTAATCGACACCAATCCGGCCGCAATCCTTGAACACGCAGCCGAGCACAAGCCGGATCTGATCATTCTTTCCGCCGACATGAAGCATGGCTTCAGCGCGTGCCTGAAAATCAAGAAGGACAAGACGCTTCGCCGGATTCCGCTGTTCATGATTTCGGGCAAGACGGCCGCGGACGTCATCAACAAGCACCAGCGGCTGCCGACAAGGGCCGACGTGTATCTTTCCACGCCCCTTTCGACCGTCATGCTGACGGAAATCCTTCGGGAACAGATTCCCGCGCTTCCGGTGCAGCAGGCTCAGCCTGTCACGACGGGATTTGAACCACCTGCCGAAATCGACGTCAACGACATACCGGATCGCACGATGGTGTCCGCCCGGACAATCGAGGCCGCCGTCGTCAATTTTGTCGAGGACGAGGTCAGGGACCTGAAATCAACGGTCGTCAAACTGCAAACAGAAAAGCAGGATCTCAACGGCAAGCTCGGGGATCTTGAATCCCTTCTGCGTAACCAGTCCGAAACCTTGAACTCAAGCATCCTAGCGATGCGCGAACACCAGGAAGTCCTCAAGCGCACCGCACAGAGCGACACGTCCGCTCTGCAGGACATGAACCGGCTTATAGACGAGGCGGTACAGGAGGCGGTTTCCAAGGCGAACCTGCAAGCCGAGGCGGTCGCCGAAAAGGCCCGCTTGAAACTGGAAAACGAGCTCCAGGATGCCCTGTCCAGGATCGAGGCGCTGAAGGAAGCCGCGGATGAGACGGCCAGCCAGAGAAAACAGATAGCCAAGCTGGAAAAACAGCTTGAGGACACAAGGCGCCGCGAGGCCGAGCGCAGGGCCGACGCGGAAAGTCGGGAAGCCGCCGTCCGTGCCGACATGGACGAAACCCTGGAGCTTTTTGGAAGACTCGAGACCGGTTACAAGGAAAATATCGAAGCCCTGGAAGAAGAACGCGATTCCCTTCAAGAGAGACTTTCCGAAACGGAAGACACCGTTCAGGATCTGAGGGAACAGGTTTCCAGGTTTGAATCGATGGCCAGGGAATTCCCGGCCCTGCAGGAAGCCGCTGCAAAGAACGAGGTTCTTTCGGCGGAAAACCGGAAACTTCAAAGGACGCTCGACCGCATGCAGGATCGGGTGGAAGAACTCCAGGACATCGAGAAGGAAGCCGCCTCGCTGCGGGCCCAGCTTGAGACCGCGAAGAGCGCCGAACGCCTGGTCCGGGCCGAACTTGACGACATCAGGAAGAAATTCGTGCAGGTCAAGAGCCTGCTGGGATTGAACCACCAGGAAAGCGGTGACCCGGAAGATCCGGGCGCAAAAGCCGCCGGGGAAGGCCGTTCCTAATGAAAAGACCCGCATCTTCATCGATTCCAATAATTCTTTTGGCGGTCGCTTCATCAATCCTGGCGGCGACAGGGTGTACCCCGTCCATCGGCGATGCCTGCGAATCCAGCACCGATTGCGACAGCAACCACGTATGCGACCTGTCTCAGACCGGCGGTTACTGCACCATATCGCCGTGTCCCAGGGCCGGGTGCCCGGGTGGCTCGGTCTGCGTCAGGTTCGACCGTCTGTCGTCCTGGTGCATGCAGTCGTGCAGCATTTTCGATTATTGCCGTGACGATTACAGGTGCGTGACCGACTTCATCGACTGCGACGGAAATCTTGTTGACCCGTTCTGCAACCAGGTCGCCGGGGAACCGGCCGGACAGGGCGACGACGGCGCGGGTTCCGGGGTGCGGGACGCGAACGAAGGGTGAACAACCGGAGGAAAATGGACAGTAACGAATTCAAGCCGGCGGCAAGGAAGGAAAAGGCGACATCGGGGATTATCGGCAACGACGATCTGGTGAAGGCCATCCTTGACGCCGCCTGGTCAAAGAACGCCTTCGCGACGAAGGTTTACGACGTCACCGGTGTCGTTGACTACACCGACATGTTCGTGATCCTTTCCGGGCGGTCGGATCGCCATGTGATGGCCATCGCGGAGGCCGTCGAAGGTCAGTTGAAGGAACAGGGAATCCGGGCGGCCGGCGTCGAGGGGCGCAAGTCCGGAGCATGGGTGCTGCTGGATTTCGGAAACGTGATAGTGCATGTGTTCGAAAAACACAAACGCAGCTACTACGACCTTGATCGCCTGTGGCTGGAAGCAAAAACTATTGACGTTCCGGAGCCGGAATGGGTTTTGGACTTCGCCAGGATGGAATCCAGCCAGTTCGACTGAAGGGCCGCCCCGCCGGGACGATTCTGTTCGCGATCCGACATCTGCTTCAATGCCTGGCCGATTCCTTTCTCCCGCGGCACTGCTTATCCTGCGGCACCGCCATGTCCGCGACCTCGGCAATCGATCTCTGTCCCGCATGCACCCGGGAAGCGCTTCTGTGCGGCCCCGACGTCTGCTCAAGATGCGGTGCGCCTTCAGACTCGCCGGATACGTGCATCTGCCACGACCCTGCTTTTGAAACCGTGGACATGGCCAGGTCCGCCTTCGCCTGGACCGGCCCGCCCAGATCCATGGTTCTGGCCCTCAAATACTCACGCAAATGGGAACTGGCCCGGCCGATGGCGACAGTGATGGCCGCAGTGTGGGCCGCATCCGGAGGCGGTCTTCCCGACCTTGTAACAAGCGTGCCGGCAATTCCGCGACGCTTCCTGGCCAGGGGATACAATCAGGCCGCGCTTCTTGCCTCGGCCTTTTCCGCGATTTCAGACTTTCCGGCCGACAATTTCGTCCTGATCCGCCAGGGCCCCCCGCAGTCAACCAGGGGTCTTGGCGCGAACGAGCGCCGCAGACTTGCCGCCGGAAGCTTCCACGTCAGGAATGGCCGTGACGTAAGGGGCAGGAGAATCCTTCTAGTCGATGATGTTTTGACGACGGGGGCCACCGTTTCGGACTGTGCACGAGCGTTGAAATCCGCCGGCGCCCGCCGCGTCGACGTGCTGACTTTTGCAAGAAGCGTTCATCTGCCCTGAAACTCGCCTGAACGATGCTGGTCGGCTTTGACAGTAAGAGGCTTTCTTCAGATAATCGGGGGGCTGGTTTTCCCGGGGGTTCCGATGTCGATTCCTCGTCCCGGTCGATTCATCCTGGCGGCCGTGCTGACGGCCTTGCTGGTTGGGGGAGCCTTCACCCGGGCCTCCGCCTCGGAATACACATCGGTCATGTCGGCCGCGGACAGGGACGACAAGTGGGACGGTGTTCTCGGGATCCGTTACGACTGGTTGATGCGCCAATCCAGCATCACCCGCGAATACATCTGCGATCCGACCGATCCCGGATGCCCGGCGACCGCAGGAATTGCAAGAAGGGCTGAACTCGACTCGGTTCGGGACACCCATTTCATGAACATCGACATGCGCATCGGCCTTTACAGGGACTTTGAGTTCTTCGCGACCTTCCCGTTCGCCGTGATGGACAGGACGGAACTCGATTTTGCAAGCGGGGTTAGGCGCGGAAATTCAACGGTTTACCCGTCCAGCGGGGCCCACCTTTTCGAGGTTGACAACCGCAGCGCCACCAGACACGGTTTTGGCGACATGATTGTCGGACTGAAAGTTGCCGCCATGAACCAGTTCCGGAAGAAGCATCACCCCACGCTGGTGTTCGCCTTTTCGTACACGGCACCGACCGGCACCATACGCAAGGCTGGCGGAAAGGGTGTCGGGGAAGGGCTCCACAAGCTGAACCTCGATATCACGGCCAGCCGGAGGATTGCGTTTTTCGAGCCATGGTTCGGCCTGTTCGCCCAGTACCAGGCACCCGCGAACGACCGGGGAACTCTGTTTCGCACCTACAACGCCAAGGATCAGACGAAGATTGGACCGGGGCCGGACATCGGCCTTCGCCTTGGCGGCGATTTCTATGTCTGGAACGCCCCGCAGGAAAACAAGGAGCCGGAAAGATTTGCGACGGTCGATCTCGGCTTCTTCGCGAAGTACCGCTTCCAGGGGCGTGAGTATACCGACCTCTTCGACGCGTTCGGGACATCGACATGCGCCGGCGACCCGGCCTGCGTCAGCCCGACATCCTCGAAGAACCTGCTGGCCTATAACCTGACCACCGACGGACAACAGCACGCGATCCAGTTCATGGACGGCATCACAGACGTCGGCTCGTATGGAATCTTTTCGACCTGGGTCGGCGTCAACGTGCAGCCCATCAAATACGTGTCGATGGCTTTCAGGTTCACTTACGCATACGAAACCGGTCACTTCCTTACGAATGCCGATCCCGGCATGAACCTGAAAAAGACCGCGACGACAACGATGCTTTCAAATGCGGACGGCGACAAGGCCTTCAATCCGGTATTCAACTCGGACGTCGATCTTCCCGGAAACAGGTTCTTTTCCGAAGGTGCACACATGTACGGAATAATGCTGATGCTCACCGGCCGCTACTGACAAGTCTTTCCTTCAGAAGCCTGGCGACTTCCGGATGAACCATCCCTTCAATGTTGCCGCCAAGCATGGCGACTTCCCTGACGACCGAGGAACTGATGAAAGTCTCTTCCGGGCTGGCGACCATGAATACGGTCTCGATTCCGGGATCAAGCCTGCCATTCATGTGCGCCATCTGGAACTCGTACTCGAAATCCGAAACCGCCCGAAGTCCCCGAATGACAATCCGTGAACCGCGCGCCCTCATGTAATCGACCAGAAGCCCGTCAAAGGCATCTATCTCGACATTCCGGATGCCGGCGGTCACCGTTCTCAACATCTGAACCCGCTCATCACGGGTAAAGAGTTCAGACTTCCGAAAGTTTCCCGCGACGGCAACGACCACGTGACCGAATACGGACGCCGCCCGCCTTATAAGGCCGACATGACCGTCGGTAACCGGATCGAACGAACCGGGATAAATGACCGACACCATCAATCCTCCACCTGCCGCGGCTCGTTCGCGGCGGACGCGATCCTGAAATACGCGACGCAGGCGTCCCCGTAAGTACGATCCCTTGTCATTACAAGCGGGCCGTGCACGGCGTCAACCGGATACCGCCTGGCATGTTCAACCACCACGATGCCGTCGGGATCAACAATCCCCGAAAGGCCGAGTTCAAGCAGGGTCTGCTCGTAAATTCCCGATTCCCAGGGAGGATCGACGAACACGACGTCAAAACGTTCCTTTTTCGATGCAAGCGACCTGATTGCGGCCGACGCCGTAAGTGCCATCAGACTGATCGATCGTTCCACCACCTTCAATGCGGCCGCGTTCTGCCGAACAGCGTCCAGCGACCTTTGCTCCGAATCGACGAACACGACCCTGGCGGCACCCCGGGACAGCGCCTCGAATCCCATGGCACCGGAACCGGCAAACAGGTCAAGCACGGAAGCTCCCTCGAAGCGCGGACCGAGCGAATCGAAAACCGCCTCGCGCACCTTTTCCAGGGTCGGGCGGACACCCCTGCCCTTCGGCGCGGCCAGCTTGCGGCCACCATATTTTCCGGCGACGATTCTCATGCGGGCAGACCTGGTAAGGTATTAAGACTTTTTAAGGAACTTGTACTTGCGAAGACACGGCAGGTCGCCTGCACGCTCCTGAATCTCCTTCAGCAGGTCGGCGGCCTCCTCCTCGAGTCCGGCGTCAATCATGAACTCCAGGCTCTGGATGTCGTCCTGGATCTCCGGAGGCACCCCTTTCAGATCCAGGTTTCCGCCAAGGAACGGCAGATTCTGCACGATCGTGCGTGCCTCGCCGGTTTCCTGTCCGACCTCGATCTCGCCGCTGCCGGCCGGGAAGGTCTCGAAATCAAGCGGCTTTGAACCCGGCACGATCGGCTCGGGGGCCTGCATTTCGGGATTGGTATCTTCGCCATCTTCGTCGATCGGAATTTCGCCGTCGTCCGTCTCTATCGGGATGTCCTCCTCGCGCATGACCGGGGGAGGCGGAACGGGCGGCGCCTGGCGCAGCCTTGCTGACGCGGTGGAAGGCGAAGCGCCGTTCTCAAAGACGATCTCCTCGCCGATGACGGCTTCACGCGGGGCGGCCTTCTCGATGCCAAGCACCACCGCGGCTTCCTTGTCGCCAGGAACCAGCCGGAGGATGTTGTGGTAAGTCGTGTCGCGCTCGCTCTTCAGGCCGGCCTTCTCGTAAATACGGCCAAGGGACTTGAGGACGGTCGCGGCCTTGTGCGGCTGTCCAAGGAACTCGAACACCTGGGCCAGAAGTTCCAGGACTTCGGGATCCTCCGGTTTCACCTTGAAACAGACCTGCAACCTGGACAGCGCCTTCAGTCCGTCCCGCCGTTCGATGAAATGTCTTGCCAGGAACTGGCTGACCTCCCAGTCGTCAGGCTGGTGGTAAAGAAGCCTTTCGGCGACCAGTACGGCCTCGTCAATCAGATCCGCCTCGCGCAGAATCCTGTAAGCCGACCGGAACTCCGCGACAGACTCATCGACCATGCCCTCGGCGGAAAGTTCCTCGGCCAGGGAAATGCGAAGCCTGGCGTTGTCCTGATCCAGTTCGACCATCTTTCTGGCAGTTTCAAGACGCTGCGACGAAAGACCGGCCTTCTTCTGAAGGGCAATCGCCTGGCGGTACTGCGTGATGGCGTCACCGGCCAGCCCAATCTGGCGATAAAGTTCGGCAAGCGCAAGGTGAATCCCGATGTCGTCGGGCTTCATCTTCTGCACCTGTTTGTAAACGGCGACCGCCTTCAGCAGGAAGCCCTGTTCGGAGTAGAACTTCGCCACGTCCTCGAAAGTCCTGACGGCACGCTCCTTTTCCCCCAGGCGGAAAAGGAGATCCGCGACCTTCAGCTTGGTCCGGATGTCCGCGGGGTCTTCCTTCAGAAGCTTCTCGTACTCCTTGACCGCCTTGCGCAGGTTGCCCTTTGCCAGGTGCTTGTGCGCCGCCGTTATGACCTTTGCCCGATTGACTTTGCCCAAATCACGACCTCATCCGGTGATCGACCTGTTTCTTTTCACCCGCGAAAGCAGCGCCTGCAGAAGCTCGATCGACGCCTGCCTTCTGGTTCCCGCCGCGGCATCGTCCCATTCGCATTCCAGCGCGCGGGCCATTTCCCGGTTCCCCGTGCGACGATACGAATCGATCATCTTTCTTGCGCGCGCAAGATATCCCTGGGCCATATGCAGCCTTATCAGGGTAGGAGTCGGTTTCAAGGTCCAGCCCCCGCAACGGTACGGCGACAGGCCGCCCGGAATCTTTTCGCCGACAACGACTTAAAAGTCAAGGTGCTTCAAGCCGCCCGGCACGGCCATGCGACACTGGAAGCACTTGAAATTCACTCGGCCGACAGGAGGGTAACCACAAACTTGAGCCTGCGCCCCGCCAGCGGATGGTTGAAGTCGCAGACGACGACGTCCCCTTCCCGCCCAATCACGCGGAAGAAGACCTCGCCTTCACCCTCGTCCGCCTCCTCGTCCGCGTCCTCGTCCGCGCCGTGGCCCTCGTCCCCGAACGCGTACAGCATGCCTTCCTCGAACTCGGTTCCTTCCGCGAACTGACTCACCGGAATGCGCTCGATCCTCGACTCGTCCCACTCTCCGACGGTCTCGTCGGCATCGACCTCGATCTCCCTGGTTTCCCCGGGATTCATCGTGCTGACGGTTCTTTCCAGTTCGGTAAGTTCCTGTTCATCCCCTTCAATTTCAAGGACAAGGGGGTTATCGGGATCGTTGCCGTCCAGCAGTTCCCCGTCGGGAACGCCAAATACCTTGAAATTGATCGTGAACTTCATGGGATCCTCCATGGGCGGGTCCGCCCGGCATGAAACCAAAAGCTGCGTCAACTTTGTCACAACATGCTTACCGGATCCACATCAATCGTAACCCGAAGATCACCGGCACCGGTCCGGAACCGACCCCTGACCGCCCACAGCAGCCTGTTCATGACGCTTCGAGAAGGTCCCTTCAGCAGGATGTGCAGCCTTGTGCGGCCGCGAATCCGCTCGATCGCCGCAAGGGCCGGGCCAAGTACCCGGATCTGTCCCGGGGGGCCGCCCAGGGCCCCTATCTGCCCAATAATGAATTCGACAATCCCGGACGCCGTTGAAGAGGCCGCGACGGCATCCGTGGATGACACCTCGATCGACGCAAGGAACGAGTACGGCGGATACCCGCGTTCGCGCCTCAGCTTGTTTTCCTCGACGGCAAAACCCAGATAGTCGTGGGTCGATGAATACCGCAGCGCGTAGTTCTCGGGACAGTAGGTCTGAATGATTACGCGTCCCGGCACGCTGCCGCGCCCGGCCCTGCCCGAGACCTGCGTAAGAAGCTGAAACGTCCTTTCGGATGCCCTGAAGTCCGGGAAAGCCAGCGACTGATCGGCCAGCATCACGCCGACAAGGGTTACCGCCGGAAAGTCGTGACCCTTGGCAACGATCTGGGTTCCGACCAGAACGTTGAACCGGCCATCGCGGAAATCGGAAAGTATCTCCTTCGTTCGTCCGGCGGTATCGGAGTCAAGCCTGCACACCCTGGCCTTTGGAAACAGCCTCTGCGTCTCCTCTTCCAGGCGCTCGGTTCCGAACCCCATGATACCGAGTTCACCGGATCCGCACGACGGACACAATCCCGGCAACGCCTGGTGGTGGTCGCAGTAATGACATACAAGGCGATCCGGACGCGCATGGTGGGTCAGGGTGATTGAACAATCGGGGCAGTCAATCTTGCGACCGCACGTCCTGCACATCACGAACCTGCCGAATCCGCGCCTGTTAAGAAAAAGTATCGCCGACTCTCCGGCGTCGATTGTCCTGTTCAGTTCGACCGCGAGCTGTTCCGAAAAAAGCTTCTCGTCGCCGCGGGTCTGCGCGTACTTCATATTCGCGAATTCAACGCACGGCATTGGAAGTTCCCTGACGCGGGACGGCAATGACAGATAGCCGACCTTCCCGTTGGCCGTGTTGTTGAAAGTCTCCAGCGAAGGCGTGGCGGATCCGAGCAGAACGGTGCACCCGGCAATCTTTCCCCGCACCAGCGCCAGGTCGCGCGCGTTGTACCTGAGACCGTCCTGCTGCTTGTACGAAGTGTCGTGTTCCTCATCGACCACAATCAGGCCGAGGTCCCTGACCGGCGCGAAAATTGCCGACCTTGCCCCAACGACCAGGCGACGCCGCCCGGCCAGGATTTCGTCCCAGGCGGCCGCCCTGACCGAATCGCTCATCTGGCTGTGCATGATGGCCGCGGCATCCTTGAAACGCCGCTCGAACGTAGTCCTCAACTGAAAGGTAAGGGCAATTTCCGGAACCAGCACGATGGCGCCCCGACCCTCGGCAAGGACGCGCTCGATCGCCCTCATATAGACTTCGGTCTTTCCGGAACCGGTAACGCCGTGAAGCAGAAACGGACTATATCTGCCCTTTTCGGTCGGGATCGCGTCAAGAACGGACTGCTGATCCCTGGTCAAAGTCGGCCTGTCGCCGTCATCCATGCACGAAGGCGGCATGAATTCGGCCGCGGTTCTGTTCTCGACCCGCAGGTAACCGCCGGCAAGCAGCTTCCTGACTACATCGGATCCCCCCGGGACAATCTTCCTGGCCTGGCCGATCTCCATCGACCCGCACCTTTCCATGACATCAAGAACCTTCAGCACACGCTGGGATCGCCCCGGGGAATCGGGACACCTTACGAACACCACGTACTCATCGACCGCCGCCTTGCGGCGCGCGAACAAGCCCGGCATGGCGGTTCTTGCCACGGTACCCGGAGGGGCAACGTAATACGTGGATACCCATCCCATCAGTTCCATCAGATCCGCCGGCCAGGCAGGCCTCTCCGACACGTCGATGATTTCAAGAAGTTCGGGGTCGTCGTCTCTCGGGCCGCGGACGTCGAGGACGATGCCGTGAACCCTGGATCGCCGCACGGGACACAGTACCTGGGTACCGCGAGTAACGACTCCGGCCAGCCTGGGAGGCACGGTATAGGAGTACGTACGCGCCAGCGGCAGCAGCAGGAGCACATCGGCAATCGGGAGGTTTTCTTCACTCACGGCGGAAGGGATCATACCCCAAAACCGTGACGACGTATCGCTACCTG
Organism: Deltaproteobacteria bacterium; assembly: GCA_029555025.1. Taxonomy (GTDB): domain Bacteria; phylum Myxococcota_A; class UBA9042; order DTJE01; family DTJE01; genus JAGOFO01. The sequence goes on along the minus strand of JAKPTZ010000030.1, from coordinate 49,220 downwards.
GACGCGGCTGTCACCAGTCCCTGGTGAAAGTTGTCGAACCGATCGTGATCTGGCGGGGACCGTTCGGATCAAGTGCCCAGCGGACGCGTTCCACGCCCTCGATAATCTCCCTGGCGGAACCGCAGTACGAAAACCTCAGGTGGCCCTCGGCCCCAAAATCCTTTCCAGGAACAGTCACGACCATCACCTTCTCGACCAGGAACTCGCACAGACGATGTGAATTCGCGTCAATTGCCGAGAAATCGGGAAGACTGTAGAAGGTTCCGCCAGGCGCGTTCAATTTCACACCGGGAATCTTTGACAGTTCCCCGACCATTACATCGCGATTGGCCTGAAGGGTCGAACGAAGCGATTCGACGCAGCCCTGGTCACCTTCGAGGGCGCCAAGGGCGGCCGCCTCGGCAAGCGACGACGGACACGACAGGATCTGCGCCTGAACGTTCTTCATGACATTGATCATCCGCTTCGACGCGACGGCCCAGCCGATACGGAAGCCGGTCATGGCGTAAAGCTTGCTTACGCCGTTGACCGCTACGATGACCGAGTCCTCGCCCGTCCTGCGCGCGAAATCAAACGCCGAGGGCGCTTCACGGCCGTCAAACACCAGCTTGTGATAGATATCGTCCATTATCAGGCAGATGTCGCGTTCTTCGCACAGGCGCACCAGATCCTTTATCAACGCCGCAGAATAGACGTGTCCCGACGGGTTGTTCGGACTGTTGATGATCATCGCCCTGGTGCGGTCGGTGACCGCCGCGGCGAAAGACTCAAACGAAGGCTCGAACGTGCCCGGCTCCGGCGCGACAACTACCGGGACGCCACCCAGCATCCGTGCCATTTCGGGATAACTGACCCAGTAAGGGGCGGGAAAGACGACCTCGTCGCCGGGCTGGACGACCGAGTAAAGAGCAAAGAAGATTGCCGGCTTGGCGCCGGAGGATATCAGGACGTTGGCGGGGGAACACTCGTACCGGTAATTGCGGCGGGTGTATTCCACAACCTCCTTCTTGAGATCCGGTGAACCCGAAGTCGGCGAATACCTTACGACCGCCGAATCAAGCTTGACCCTGGCGGCATCTGTTGCCGCCTGCGGAACCGGCGCTTTCGGTTCCCCGCTTCCCAGATGGATGACCGGCTTCCCGTCCGCCTTCAACTGGTTTGCCTTCTCGTTCAGCTTCAGCGTTGCCGGTCCGGCAATCGCGTCCGCCACAGCACTGATTCTCATGTTCAATCTCCATGAAGACCTTCCCGGACAGACAGCAGCCCGGGCCGTGCCCATTGTCTATCGCCGTCGGTATAAGTCAAAGAAAATAAACAATGTCAGTCGCTGAAGCGTTGCCTTCGGCGGGACTGCACAAGACTCCGGACCGGCGGGTTGAAATATCCGAACCTGATCGCTGGAAACCTTTGCCGTATCGCCTCCATGACCTTCACAAGCCCGACCGGCTCCGAAACGGGGGCGCCAACGGTGTCCAGGTACAGATATGGATCGATGTTCAGGTTGCGCATCTGGATGAAGTCGGCACGACAGGCGGCCAGCCCTTCGAGAGCGGCGGCAATCTCTTCCTTCGTGTCCGTGACGCCGGGAAAGACCAGGTAGTTGACCGACACGAAACCGCCCGCGGACCTTACGATGCGCCCGCTTTCAAGGACGTCGTCAATCGTGTATCCCGACTGTCTGTAGTAGGCGTCGTAACACTCCGGCCTGAAGCTGTTGATCGAGAGCCTTATGGCGTCCAGGCCGGCATCCACCAGTCTGCCCACCGCATCGGGCCTGCTGCCGTTTGTATTGATATTGATCGTTCCGCGCCCGGTGGCCTGCCTGATCAACCGAATCCCGCCCTCGATCGCGTCCGCGACCATCAGCGGTTCGCCTTCGCAACCCTGCCCGAAGCTCACGACGGCGTTCCTGACCCGGCCTATGTGAATCAAAGCCGTCTCGGCGATCTCCCGGGGACTCGGCACGAAACTGATCCTGTCGTGGCTGGCGCGGACATTTCCGGCGGGATCCTTCGAGAGGCAGCCCGCGCAGCGGGCGTTGCACGAAGGGGATGTCGGAAGCGGCCCTTCCTCGCGCCCAAGGAAGAAATTCTGCGCCGCGCGGCATCCATAAACCATGGCGCAATGCCGCAGATGCTCGATCAACCTGTTCGATGGATGACTGCCGACAAGCGCGTCGGCGGCCCGGCCGATAGCTTCCAGGTCGAACCGGCGTGGATCCTGGCGATTCGACCGATCGACGCGCAGGGCGGTCGTATAGAAGCGACCACGGTACCATCCCAGGGGTGCATACGCGAAAAGTGGCAGTGCGTCCGCCCCGGGATCCGGATCGGTCGCCGGATGATTCAACCGCAGCCAGGCGGGACTCGCAAAGGCGGCCACCGCACCGAAACCGGAAAGAGCCTCCATGTCCAGCGTGCCGGGAACCGCTCCGACCGGACTGTGGCCCGGCATGCTGTAGACATCGCTGCCAGGCGGCAGGGGCACCAGTTCATCCTCGTATGGAAGCCTGAACCCCATTCCATCAAACACGGCCATCGCCAGTTCGGGGTGGTCGAACAGTTCTCCGTGTTCGTCGCAATAAACCATCCTGACATCTTCAGGTCGCATCAGTCCTCCGATGGTTCCGGCGGCCTTGAAGCCTGGGGGACCTGGCCGCTGGCGGCACAAAGCATTATCCCCGCAGTGACGCCCACATTCAGGGATTCAAACCCGCCTGGTGAAGGAATTGTCACAAGCATGGAACACGACTCCGAGACCAGCCTGCGCATGCCCGCACCCTCGGAACCCAGGACGATGACCCTGGGACCGCCTGCCGGAACTTCCGAAAGCGGCCGGCCACGGGAGACCACCGTGCCGACCACCGTCATCCCCGCATCGACGCAGCGGCCCAGCGCGCGCGCAAGGTTCGTCACCTCGCCCACGGGAACGCGGGCCGCGCCGCCGGCGGACGCCCGCACCGCCGACGAAGTAAGCCTGACGCTGCGATCCTTGGTGATGATGACCCCGGCGGCACCGAAAAATGCGGCAGTCCGCAGGATCGAACCAAGGTTCTGGGGATCCTGGATCGAATCCAGGGCGACCAGCAATCCTTCGCCGGCCGCCAGGACGGAATCGATTAGGTCGTCGCCGTCAACCGGCTCCATCGGACGCAGGATGGCGACGATGCCCTGGGCATTTGCGGGACCGACCAGTTCCTCGAATTCGCCGGCGGCGGCCTCGCGCACCGGAATTCCAAGACCGGCCGCGCGCCTTGCCGCGTCGATTGCACCCGGTGGCGTCCTGCGGTCAAGCAGGATGTGCCTTATCTGCTTCGGACGAACCGTTATGAATTCCGAAACCGGATGGATTCCATACACGACCATCTGATCGTCAAGCCTGGGATCCTTCCGGGCATCGAAGCCCTTCGATCGCCCCGGCGAAGTCTCGTCGCGACGCTGCCAGGATCCGAAACCGCCTGCCCGGCCCTGTTCACGGCCGGGACGACTCTCACCCCGGAACCTGTCGGCCGCCGGGGATCTTCCGGTTCCATGACCACGACCTTCCGCCGGCGGCCTGCCGGATCCGGCGCCGTATCCTTCCCGGGGTTGCCGCCCTGATCCGGAAGCCCCGCCTTCGCGCGCCGGCCGCCGCGATCCAGTGGCTTGACCATCCCTTGCCTGCCTTCCCGATGGGCGATCCTTCCTTTCCTGTCCCAATTTTTCCGCCTTCCGTTACATTTCCTGAAAACCGATGCCGAAAATCACGCAATGCCACGCACAAGTCTGGTCGCGGCGACCGGATCGGCCGCCCCGGTTATGGGCCGTCCGACCACCAGCACGCTGGCGCCGGCGGCATATACCTCGCCAGGGGTTCCCACGCGGGACTGATCATCGCCGGTTGTCCCGGGTTTCCCGGCAGGCCGGATTCCGGGAACCACAAACATGAATTCAGGGGGAACCACGGATCGCATCCTGGAAACTTCCAGCGGTGACATCACGACGCCGTCCAGGCCGGCATCAACGGCCATGGAGGTGAGGCGGGCAACCGCCCCCGCGGGGGTCGAACCAGGCCAGACCGCATCGAGTTCCGCTTCGGAAATGGAAGTCAGCACCGTAACCGCAACCACCTTCAATCCGTTGGCGCGGCCATCGGCCGCCGCCTTCATCATCGCGGGGCCGCCCGAGGCGTGAACGGTCAGCAATCCGGCCCCAAGATCGGAGGCGGCCCTGACGGCACCAGCGACCTGAACCGGAATATCGTGCAGTTTCAAATCCAGGAACACCTTCGGACCGAACCCGGAAAGCGCTTTGACGGCCTCGGGACCACACGCGCCGTAAAGCGTAAGCCCGACCTTCAGCCAGCCCACCTCGCGAGCCAGTGCCGACGCAAGCTCCCTCGCTCGACCCAGATCGGCCGTGTCCAGTGCAACACATATGTTTTCGGCTGGTATCATTTCGTGAAATCCTGAATGAGTGAAACGAACGGATTACTTCCAAACCCCGCGAAGACGCCTCATCGCCGAGGAGACCAGATCGTTAAGCTCGCGATGACTTTCCTGCGCTTCAACGATGCTTACGTCCAGCGACTGAAAAGACTCGTCCGCGGAAAAGACCCGGCCGATCTCCTCAATCATCATTTCAAGCCCGGCACGCGGCGGCACCGTTTTTGACATCGAGCCCGGAAGGGCCGTCAGGAAAGCGCCCGTCTTCAACCGTCGAAGCGAATCGGACATGAACCAGGCCGCTTCCCTTGCCCGGGACTGGGAAAACTCACGGCTGTCGCCCATGCCGAAAGCCACAATCCTTGTGCCAGGCAGCCGCCCGTACCCCGGCATCATTGCCGCCTCGCGAAACCTTCCGGAAAGCTGTCCGGACACCAGAAGCGCCGAAACCCTGCCACAGAGCCTCCAGTCGATAAGCCCGGTCAATCCGGCCGGCGGACGCATGTCTTCGAAAACGGGAATGGCGACCGTATCGATATCCAGCTGATCAATCGCGTGCAGATCCGGCTTGACCAGCGATACCTTCATGGACGTCAGCCCTCCACCGGCTGGGGTCGTGCAGGATCGGGCTCCTCCTGGTCACGCAGCGCGCCTGGCCGGAGCAGGGAACCGATACGATCCATGACGCCGTTGACGAAAGCGCTGGAGTCTTCGGATCCGAAACGTTTCGAAAGCTCGATCGCCTCGTTCAGCACCACCTTCAGGGGCGTTTCCGAGATGTTCTCGAGTTCCCAGGTCGCCAGGCGCAGGATATTGCGATCGACGTTTGCCATGCGATCGATTCGCCAGTTGGTCGATGCGTCCTTAATCAAGCCGTCGATATGATCGAGGTTGGACGTGACACCATCGACAAGCCGCTCGGCGAACTGCCTGGTCGCCTTTTCCTCCTGGGGCAACTCGATCCAGAAGGTGTTGAAATCAAAACCGCCGTCGCGGTGATATTCCCACATGTAAAGAAGCTGAAGGGCGCATTCACGCCCGCGTCGCCTTGTACCCATCGGCCCCCCGGGACAGTTACATCTGCTTGATAAGATTGGCCATTTCGATTGCGGACATCGCCGCGCTCCAGCCCTTGTTTCCGCCCTTCGTCCCTGCCCGCTCGATTGCCTGCTCAAGATTTTCGGTCGTAAGCACGCCGAAGATGACGGGAACGCCGGAGTCCATCGATGCCATCGCGATGCCTTTTGCCGCCTCGGAAGCAACGTAGTCAAAATGCGGAGTCGATCCCCGCACCACGCAGCCAAGGCAGATGACTGCATCATATCGGCCAGACTTCGCGGCCTTCTGTGCAATCAGGGGCAACTCGAACGCGCCGGGGACGCGGATCACGTCGATATCCTTCTCATCCGCCTCGTGCCTTGCCAAGGCGTCCTTGGCGCCTTCCTCGAGGCGATCGACTATGAAATGGTTGAACCGGCTTACAATCAGGGCGACCCTGAGACCCCTGGCAGTCAATTTTCCTTCCAGTACCCTGGCCATTTATGAACCTCCCGGCACATCAATCAATGCCGCAACAATTTAACTCAAAAGGTGGTGATTAACAATAGCGCGGGAACAAGCGCGACCGCGTCACGCGATGGACCAGGGTGCCATCAGATCGGGGTTCTTCTCCAGGAGCATGTCGATTCTCCTGACGAACTCCTTCATGTAATCAAGAGGACCGACCGTAATCCTCACATAGCCCTCGAACCCTTCAATGAAACTCCTGTCGCGGACGAACACGCCGACAGATTCGAGCCTGCCGCAGAATCCTGCCGGATCCTTGACCCTGACCAGGATGTAGTTGCCCTGCGTGTTGCGGACATCCGCCCCGCGGGCCGCGAGTTCCTGAACCAGCCACGAACGCGCGGCACGGCAGTCGTTCACGTACCTGGAGATGAATTCGTAATCCATCAGGGCCGCGGCGGCGCCGACCTGGCCAAGCACATTGACGCTCTTCGGATTGTAAAGGCGCTTCAGGTTCGAAATGACCTCCTGGGATGCCATCAGGTAGCCAATCCGCAGGCCGGCCATGCTGAGGCACTTCGAGAAGGTTCTTGTAACGATCAGGTTCGGCATCTTGCCGACCAGCCAGGCCGAAGTCACGCGGCAGAACTCGTAATAGGCCTCATCGACGACGAACAGAGTCGAAGGAAACTCCCTGCACAGGGCCTGCACGTCCTCCGGCGGGGTCACCACGCCGGTCGGATTGTTCGGACTCGCGATATAGACGAGCTTCGTGTCCTGGCGGATGGTTCTCCGGATGGTCTCGGTCGGGTTGTCGAAAGGATCTTCCGGTGCCGCCATCCTCGGCTCGACGCCGCGTCCCTTGACGAAAATCACGAAATGACCATAAGTCGGCCAAACAACGACAACGTCGTCCTCGGGATCCAGATAGGAAGAACAAATCAGGCTCAGCGCGTCGTCTGAACCGTTGGTTACGATTATGTCCTCGGAATCGACACCGCAATAGGCCGCCAGGGTTCTTCGGAGCTTGGATGCGCCAAGATCCGGATACCAGTTGATGTGATGTCCGTTGCGAAGGAACTTCGTTATCTCGTCAACAACCCGGGGCGACGGCGGAATCACGCTTTCGTTCCAGTCCAGCTTCAGCGGGCTCAGGCCGGCGGGAAGACGTGAAATCGCGTCCAGCGAGGAAACGGCGTCATATGGCTTCAAACCTTCGATCGAACGCGACGGCGCGGGAAGGTTCGACTTCGGGAAGGGGATTACTTCGTATTCAGCTTTCTGCAATTGCAGTCACCTTCAATTATGAAATTCGGCAAATGACCGGGCCTGGAGTATCAGGGCCGGAAAGCCGGGGCGCGAATTGTACATGCAAAATCCACGCCAGAAGCATCAAACTTTGAAATACAACAAAATCCGCATCTTATCCAAATGGACGACAGGGTTCCGCCATCTACTGGATAAAACATACTCCACATCTGACTACGAATTCGCCATCGATGCCTTCCGGACGACCGCGCACTGAAGTCGCAATATCATTAATAGGGGACATGCCCCAGTCGCGACGACTTCGCGACAAAAAACGGGTTCTGCAAAAAACAACTGCTGTTTCTTTGACGGGTTTGAAGATCCGGGCTTACGATTTCAACGGAACTGTTTGCCTTTTCAGGTGGAGGTCGCGATGTCAAGCGCGAAACTTACAGGGCTGCTGTCGGCCACAGCTTTTATTCTGATATCGGGGGTGGCAACCGCCACGCCTGACGATGCCAACCGGATTTCCGGGATAACCGTCAGGGAGGAGCCCGAGGAGACCGTCATAACCATCGCTGCGGAAAGGACTCCGACCTTCAGCGTCTTCAAGCTGGAGGAGCCGGTTCGCCTTTTCGTCGATGTCCCGCAGGGCGACATCAGCAAGGTGGCTGACGGTGTCATGGTTGACAACGGTGTTCTTGACCGGGTCGCGACGATGCAAATCAAGAGCAACGGGACACCGGTGGGCCGAATCATCCTCGGCCTGAGGCAAAGCGCCGCATACGACATCAAGGCGATTGACCGCGGGATTGTGATACGCATCGACGGTGCCGGTCGCCGACCTTCGCAGGAAGACGGCAAGGTTCTGGCGGAGCAGGTCGATAAAATCCGGGCGGAACTGGCGCGCGAGAAGGAACTGCTTGAAAAGATTCGCGAGACTCGCGAACGCGATTCCAAGCTGCGCCTGACCGAGGAACAGAGTCGCCTTGAGGCCGAGCGCCTGAGGGCGAAGGCCGAGGAACTCAAGAAGGCCGCCGAGGTGGAGGCCCGGGAAGCGGGCAGACTCGCCGCGGAGGAAAAGACCAGGCTCGAGGAGACCAGGAAGGCTCGGATTGCCGAGGAAAAGACCAGGGGCCAGCTTACCGAACTGGCCAGGCTCGAGGCCGCGAAGCTTGATGATCTGCGCAGGAGCCGGGAAAACGAGGAGAAGCTGGTCGCGCAACTGGCGCAGGCCCGCAATCAGAACGTAAGCGCCAAGGTGTCGGAAATTGAGGCCAGGCTGGAAAAGGCCCGGGCTGAGAAGGCTTCGGGCGAAAAGGAAATTGCGGCCCTCAGGACAAAGATCGACCTGGCCAGAACCGAGGCCACCAAGGCATCCGACCTTGCCAGGGAGGCCGAAAGGCTTCAGGCAAGCGTGGTCGCCGAAAAGCAGAAGCTTGAGAAGCTGACCAGGGACAGCCAGGAGGCATCGAAGGCCTGGAGCGAGGCGACAGGCCGCCTGAAGACCGAAGAACTGCGGCTGAGGGCGATTGCCCAGCGACGCGAGGCGGCTGAGCAGGAAGTGGCGGCTCTCCGCGCCGAAGTCGATAACCTGAAGTCCGCCCGCAAGGCGGTCGAGACGGCCGAGGCGAGGAAACTGCGCGAGCAGATGGAATCGCGCGAATCCGAACTGAAGGAACTGCGGGCCAGGGTTGAGAAGGCCGGCGAGGTGGCAGACGCGGCAACAATCCGGCTTGCCGCCAAGGAAAAGGAAATCAGCGATCTGAAGGCAGGCCTTGAAGGACAGCGCAGGACGCTTCAGCAGAAGCTCGAGGCGGAAAAGGCGGCCGCGACCGCGGCGCTGTCATCCAGGGAGAGGGAGATAAGGGAACTCCGCGACGCGGCGGAAAAGGCCCGGGCGGCCGCGGCTGCGTCCGATGGACGGCTTACGGAATCGCAGAAGCAGGCGATTGCGAAATTCCAGGCAAAGGAAAAGGAACTTCAGGCGGCGAGGGTCGAGGCAGAGAAGACGGCCAGAAACGCCGAAGCGACGCTCGCACGTGAAAGAGGCCAGGCCGAAGCCCGCATGGCCGCAAGGGAAAAGGAACTGGAATCCCTGCGCGCCGCCATGATTGCCGCGAAAAAGGCGGCCGAGGAAGAAGGCCGCAGCAAGGCGCTGGCCCAGAGCGAGGCCGAGGTTCGTAAACTGCGCGAGAAATATGAAGGGGCCCTGGCCGATGTGCGGGAAACGAACCGCAAGCAGGAACAAACCATCCGTGATCTCAGCCGCCAGGTTGCATCCGCCCAGGAAGACGCGGATCAGGCCCGCAGGGAGATCGCCCTTAAGGAGCAGAAGATATCGTCGCTGACCTCGGAACTTGCCCAGCTCCAGCAAGTGTCGTCACGCCAGGAAAAGGCGGAGGTTTCGCGCCTGAGCAAGCTGGTCGCGGAACGTGAGGCCGAATTGAAGCGCGTCAACCGCGCGAAGGCGTCTGGAGCCGCAAAGGACAGGCAGGTCGCGACGGCGGCCGCTTCCCTGCGCGAGGCACGCGACATGATGTCCGCTGCCGAGCGGCGCGAAAGGGAAGCCGTGGCTCGCGAGCAGGCCGCACAGGCCAGAATTGCCGAGCTGACTGCTGTCGCCGGTTCTTCCGAAGACAGGCTGGCCCAGAAGCAGAAGGAAGTCGAAAGGCTCAATTCCGAACTCGCTGCGGCCCGCACGGCGCTGGACAGCGCGGCGGAAAGCGGACGCAGGGAACTTTCGGAACAGATTGACCGCCTGACTGCGGAACTGGCGCAGGCGCGGGAGGCAGAGAACCGCACGGCCAGACAGGCCAACGCTGCGGCCCAGGCCGAAATAGATCGCCTGAACGCCGAACTGGCGAAGGCGAAGGCGGCCGGCCGCGCAGCGACCGGAGTCGCTTCGGTCAAGGCTATTGATTTCAAGAAGATCGGTTCGGTGCCGAGCGTGATTCTGACGCTTGACGGCTCGGCCGACTATTCGGTTTCGTCCCGTGATGGCGCCTATGTCCTTACGGTTTCCGGCGCCAGCCTTCCGAAGGAACTGGCCAGGCGCCTTGATGTGACGGCGTTCAAGACCCCTGTCAACATGGTCAGCTCTTTCGCCACGGAAAACGGAACAATCCAGATTGTCGCCGAACTTTCGGGCCAGGTCGGACAGGAAATCGCCAGGCGCGACGGCAAGCTGGTGTGGACCTTCTCGGGACCGGCACCGGCCGACATGTTTGCGTCGTCCCAGCCGGTTCCCCGCGTCGGACGAACCGTTGCCCAGGCAACGCCGCCACCGGCCCCGGCCGCACCGTCATCAAGCCCGGAAATGGCCGAGGATCCTTCGGCGCAGCCCCAGGGATACCTGCGCCCGTCGATGGTTCCGAAGAAGAAGAAGTACCAGGGCAAGCGCATCAACCTTACGGTCAAGGACGCCGACATGCAGAACGTGCTGACGTTCCTTGCCCGTGAAGGCAAGGTCAACATCGTCACATCCGAAGAAGTCAAGGGCAAGGTCACCTTCCACCTTGAAGACGTGCCGTGGGATCTGGCGCTCGATACCGTGCTCAAGGCAAAGGGAATGGATTACGTCGTCGAGCAGGGCATCTTCCGGGTGGCATCTGCCGAATCGATCCAGAAGGAATACGAAGCCAAGGTCGAAAAGGCCAAGAAGCAGCGCGAACTGAAGCCGGTCGTCGTCAGGCTTGTCCCGGTCAACTACGGCCGCGGTCAGGAAATGGCGACCAGGCTGAAGGATGTCCTTTCCGACAAGGGCTCCGTTTCGGTCGATGAAAGAACCAACACGCTGGTCATCAAGGACACCGAAGACTACCTGCAGGCGGCTGAAGACCTGGTCAAGAGGCTTGATCAGCAGACCCCGCAGATCCTGATCGAAGCAAGAATCGTCGAGGCAAGGACCACCTTCAGTGAAGACATCGGCATCCAGTGGGGCGGCAATTTCGCGATGAATTCCGCCTATGGAAACGAAACCGGCCTTGTGTTCCCGTCCAGCCTCGGTCTGGCCGGCGGCGCGACTCCTGCCGACCCCAGCGGCGGCCTGACGCTTGACAACCCGAACTGGGCGGTCAACCTCCCGGCGGCCGTCGGCACCGGGTCCGGCGGTGCCATCGGCATCCAGCTGGGTTCGATCGGCGGAATCGGCAACCTGACGCTGCGCCTGTCGGCCGCGGAAGAAACGGGCGATGTGAAGATCATCAGTTCGCCCCGAATCTCGACCCTGGACAACCGCAAGGCATCGATCAGCCAGGGCGTCCAGATCCCGATCAGCGTCGTTTCGGCGGCGGGCGTCAACACGCAGTTCTTCTCGGCCGACCTGAAGCTGGATGTCGAGCCGCACGTAACGCGTGACGGACACATCAATCTCAAGCTCGACATCAGCAAGAACGAACCCGACTTCGGTAACCTTGCCGCCAACGGCAACCCGACCATCCAGAAGAAGGAAGCCCACACGGAACTGCTGATCCGGGACGGCGACACGACCGTCATCGGCGGTATCTATACGCGTAGCACGGGTAAGTCGTTCAAGAAAATACCGTTCCTTGGCGACATCCCCGTCCTGGGCTGGCTGTTCAAGTCCCGTAACCGTTCTGACGACCGGTCAGAACTGCTCATCTTCATAACCCCGAAGGTCGTGAACAGAGAGGTGTCCTTATGAAGAAGTCCATTTTCGGCAGACTGCTTGCTGTCGGCGTACTGGCAGCGTCCCTGCCCCTGCTCGTAACGTGCGAGGTGCCGAACCCGCGGGCCCTGTTCATCTATGATGCCCAGGCCATCACGCCGCGTTCGCAGTGCATCATCCAGCCCGGCCAGCGGGCCCAGGCGGTACTGGCGTTCGGCATCCTGGATTCGATGCTGACCAACAACTACTTCCTGTTCCCGCGATTCCGCAACATGATGATGAAAAGCACCACCATCAGCGGGGAAGGGATCGAATCCGGCAATGTGGAAACGAACTACCTGAACATCAGTGGCGCCAAGGTATGGATCGACCTTGGGCAGCTCGGTGACGAACTTCAGGCCACGGGCCGGATGACCGAAGAACAGCTTTTCATCCTCTCAACCGACGGCGTCCAGCACACGGTCGCGGCCGGGGCCGAACCTGAACAGGAAGGAACGGTCGGCGTCGAGGTAATCAAGACGGAGCTGGGCAACCTGATCGGCGAGGTCATGAGGACTCACGCGGGCGAGGAATACGGTGCCGACATCAACGTGTATGTCATGCTCATGGCAGAGAACCAGGCGGGCGAAATCATCTATTCGAACGAACTGGCGTTCCCGATCAAGGTCTGCTTCGGATGCCTGGTAAGACCGTCGGCCGACGACACGATCACCGATCCGCCTTGCTTCCCGGGACAGGACTACGGCGTTCCGGCAGTCATCTGCCCGGCAATCGCCGAATACCCCACCTTCTGCCCGGTCTATTGATCCCGCATCGAAGCAGCGAAATCCACATCATGTCGCTTCCGGTGATATCCTTCACGCGTAACTGAACTGGAATCATGATGGAACGGTTCTTCCAGTCAAAAAGGGGCGTTGTCGTCGCGGTCGCTCTCGTGATGGCCTCATGCCTGTTCAGGCTCTGGTTCGTTCCCGACGCGCGCCTGGCGGGCGACGAGGCAACCCAGTACTCAACGGCGATGCAGGTGGCCGACCTGAAGCTTTTCCCCGTCAAGGGCGTCAACATGACGGGCGACGCCGCAATGACGCCCGGCGGGCTGTACCACCTGATCATGTCGATCCCGTTCTTCTTCACGGACGACCCCAGGGGTGCCGGCGTTTTCCTGGTTCTTCTGAACTGCGCATCGATGCTTTTCGGCTGGTTCATCCTGCGACGCGAATTCGGGGGCGTTGCCGCTACGTTCGGGCTGATCATCTCGCTGTTCAATCCGTTTTCGGTCTTTTTCTCGGATCGTCAATGGAACCCGAACCTTCTTGTTCCTCTTGGATGGCTGTGGATCTGGCTGCTGCTTTCCGCGTTCCGCGGTGAAGGTCGGTTCCGGTGGGGCTGGCTGGCCACGCTGCTGGTGGTGTCTCCCCAGATACACATGTCCTGCCCGCACCTTACAATCATGACGGTGGTCATGATGGCCGTATTCAGGCCACGGATCCGGCCATTGCAGATTGCCGGTGGAACCGCCATCGGCATGGCCACCTATGTCCCGTACCTGGCCGTCGATGCTTACAACGGATGGTCGAACACGACCAGGATTCTGAACCAGCTTTCCGAAGCTGCGGCCCCGTGGTACGAAGCCTTCCGCGGCGGCCTTTACCAGTTGCTGTACGCCGGCGGTGACTACACCTATTTCCTTGGCAAGGGCTTCTGGTTCCCGATGACGGAATGGGGCTTTCTTGGAAGCGGGGGTTCGACCGCCTATTCGACGCTGCTCGGATTTCCGTCGTGGCCTGGCTACCCTGCCCTGGCCCTGCTGTGCGCCGCTCTTGCGGTCGCGGCCGCCGCCCACGCATTCGTGCTGCTCGATGCCGTGCGACGCGGCTCTCGGGGCGTTACGGCATTCATCCGGTCAGAACCTTTGACCGTGCTGGCAATCCTCAACATCCCGGTTCTGATCCTGCTGATGCTGAAGACGTCCAAGCCGTTTTACCCGCACTACTCCATGGTTCTTTTCCCGCTGGCGATTGTTCCCGTCGCGGCGGCCGTTTCCCGGCTGGGCCGATCAAGGACGCTGGTCGCCGGCCTCATGGTCCTGGCGGCGGCCATCGCGCTCAACCAGGCCATCCTTACCGCAAGGTACTATCGCGCCGAGGAATCGAAGGCATCCGTTCACCTTGTGGTCGAGGCCTCAAGAACCATCCTTGCGGATGCCGGCCCTTCATCGTTCAGGCTTGTTTTCGACATGCCAGGGACAAGGATGGGGACATGGCCATTCGCAACCGTGGCCCGCGTGCTTCACAAAGCCGAATGGCGCGAACGGAAGGATGGTACCAGGCTGACCTACGTAATTGCGCCGCCCGGTTCCAGGCACGAAGCCAGGGCCGCGCGGATATGGGACATCGACGGAAAGAGATTGATTAGAAAGGAAGATCCAAAATGATCACTTCGCGGCCGGCATCTTGTTGCAGTTGACGACGTCGGCCATCGTCGCGGCCATCCACGCGCACTTCGAATAACCCATGTCACCGCTGTCGCAACGGTTGAAGCATGCGCTGAACATCGGCGGACGCGCCGATTCGATCGACACCGCCTGAACGAACTTTTCGCAGACCTTCTGGCAGTTCGGCTTCGGGCCGGACTGTGCCGCGGCAACCGGGGCGGGAGCGGGTGCCACCGGCGCGGGCGCGGGGGCCGGCTCAATCACGGCCGGCGGTTCTGCGACCGGCGCGGGGGCAGGTTCCTGCACGACTGGTGCCGGGGCAACCACGACCGGCGGAGGCGGGGGCGCCTGCTCGACGACCGGGGCGCGGACGGGCTCGACGACAACCGGGGCGACCGGCGGCGGTGGCGGAGGCGGAGCGACGACAACCGGGGCCACGTAAGCACGGACACGCGGGCAGTACTCCTGTCCCATGACCACGCTTCCATCAAGCGGAATGTCCAGCGGAACCAGCCGGCAACCCTCGGCCTCGACCATCACGTCGCGAATTCCGGCCTTGACGTTCTTGACCGTCAACGGGGTCGCGCCCGCGAGTTTCCCGTCAATCCGCACCTTGGAGCCCCACGGCTCGACCAGCACGGTCAGGGTTCCGCCGGCGACATCCATGTGAAGCTTCACTTTCCGAACCTGCTTCTCGAAGACTTCGACGTATCCCTCGAAATCCCTGTATCCAGGTGCCGAAGCCCTGACCATGGCATACCTGGTTTTGGACGGGCCGAAAAAGACGCTGCCAGTCCCGGTCATCCCCTCGACATTGATGCGGGCGTCGGGAACCGTGGCCTGGACAAACACGAAGCCATCGAAGCCGAGTGATTTCGCCTTTCTTGCCAGCAGCTTGCCTTCCGAAGCCGGAATGAATGCATTCATGCATTCAAATTCACCCTTCAGGGGAAGCGTCTCGGCCGAAGGTGGAGCCACGACAGGCTGGGCAGGCTGAACAATCGCCACCGGGGCCGGGGTAACATCATGATATTCCTGTTCCATGTTCCTGCTTGAAGCCGCACAGGCAACCGGCAACAGAACCAGACTCGAGATCGCGAGCAGCTCGTACCTCATTTATCCTCCTGTCAAACCCCGGGGATATGCCGAATTACAATGGGTGAATTGCGGCCGGGACTAACGTGCTGGAATTGTTGCAGACACGCCCGGCCATGTCAACGAGGGGTGTTTGGAAAAAAAAGGCTACAATATCCCTGAACGTTTTCCGGCCGCTGCGCCGGCGGAACATTGATGAAACCCTGGATTCCATACATTGTGCTGATTGCGGTTTCGGTCGGCTGCGTTCAGGAACGTGTATCTGATGCGACGACGGGAACCGACGGCGAATACGATGCGGCCGAGGTGCTTATTCCTGATTCCGGCGTGGACGTCGGGGAAGACCGGATCGGGCCGGACGCCGACCGGGACATCGAATCCGACCTGGAGAGAGATATCGGCATCGACGGCGACGACGGCAACGGCGGCGACACCGGTGAAGACACCATGACCGGTCACGATGCTGACACCGTGGATTCCGGCGATGAATCGTCTGGCGACCTGGACGTAACCGACGCCTTCGATCCCTGCGCGCACTGCCCGAACTCGATCTGCGACCCGGAAACCCTGGAATGTCTGGAATGCACCCAGGATCGACATTGCGGCCTGACGGCATGGTGCGACGACGGAACCTGTCGGCAGCACCTTTGCAGTCCCGGCGCCAATTTCTGCCATCAGGACACGCTTTACAGGTGTTCGGACAACGGTGCCGGATTCACCATCATCATGGAATGCTTCGACTATGACCCGTGCACCGAGGGCGACCGCTGCGAAGCCGGCCGCTGCGTCGAGGGGGTTCGAAAGGACTGCGCCGACGACAACATGTGCACGATTGATTACTGCTCGGCCGGTGAGTGCAATCACCACCCGGCCAGCGACATCGCCTGCGACGACAACAACCAGTGCACGAAGGACGACATGTGCAGCCAGGGCTCATGCAGACCGGGAAAGCCGGCCGACTGCAATGACGGCAACATCTGCACGCTCGATTACTGCACCCAGTTGACGGGATGCATCCACGAGCCGATCAGCGGCACATGCGCCGATCAGAACGGTTGCACGACCGACGACCGATGCATCGAGGGAAGGTGTTCCGGAACTCCCGCCGACTGCGACGATAACGACTGGTGCACCACGGACTACTGTTATCAGGGCGGCTGCCGCCACGACCGAATCCAGGGATGTTCGGCGTGCACCGACGATTCCCAATGCCCTGCCGCGGGACCCTGCGAACCTGGAATATGCGACGTTTCAACCGGGAACTGCACGACCGGAATAAAGAGAACGGAAGGCTGCTGCCTTTCCATCGCGGACTGCCCCGAAACACCGGCATGCGTGCGGCCAATCTGCGACGTCAACCACCAGTGCAGGACTGGCGCGCTTGGCCAGACAGGCTGCTGTCGGCCGGACACATGGAGTGACGACCTTTCCGCGGGTCTCGGCGGCGGCTGGAGCGTTGACAACGATGCGCCCGAGGCCGGATGGCGCGAAGGTCTGCTGACGGACATTCCGGGCATCGAGGCGCCATCCTTCTATTTCGGCAACGAGGACGAGAGCGGATACGGAACAGGCTACCAGGCTTCGGGTTCGATAACATCGCCGCCCGTCATGCTGCCGGCCGCAAGCTCGCTGAAGCTGTCCTTCGACCTGTGGATGGATGTTGACCCGATCGGCGGATACGACGAGCTTCAGGTGTGGATCATCGCGGACACCTCGCTTGGACGGGCCCGATCGCTTCTGTGGGATCAATCGGCGCAAATCCCCGGAGAGACGACAACGCAGGTTTCGATCGACATTTCAGGGTATTCCGGACGGCAGGTCATGTTCGAGTTCATGTTCGACACCTACGACAATGTATCCAACGACGGTCGCGGCGTCTATCTGGACAACCCGGCGGTGACCGCGACATGCCTGGCACCGGCGTGCCTGGCCGATTACCACTGCAGATCGGCGGGAATCAACGGTTTCTGCCGTGAATCGCGATGCGATTTCTCAAGAACCTGGATACAGGTCGGCCAGTTCGGCGAACCGGGGTCGCAATCCGGCCAGTTCAACTCGCCGACCGATGTGGCGACGGTTCCCGGTCCTGACGGCGACGGCTTCCAGTTCCTGGTTGCAGACTCCAGGACCCATTATGTGCAGGTCTTTGACGGTTCAGGAAAATTCATCCGCATGCTGGGCGGATACGGAACGGTTCCCGGCAAGTTCCTGTCTCCCCGCGGCATTGCCGCATCAGAGGGTCGGGTGCTGATTGCCGACAACCTCAACGGCCGCATCCAGGTGATGACCCCGGCCGGCGTATTCCTGTATTCGTTCGGCAAGCCTGGCATGGATCCCGGAAAATTCGACACCCCGAGGGACGTCGCGGTCTCGCCGGATTCAAACCGCATCTATGTTGCCGACACCGGAAATCACAGGATCAGCGTCCATAACAGGCTTGGCGTCCTCATGTTCACCTTCGGCGCCTTTGGAACAAGTCCGGGACGATTCAGGACGCCTTCGGCCATCACCGTCGGGCGGGACGGCCGGGTCTGGGTATGCGACACGCAGAACAACAGAATCCAGGTCTTTTCCGCCGACGGCGTGCTTGATCAGGTAATCAAACCTGACAAGGAACTGGCCCTGGCCAGTCCGGGCGGGATCGCTGCCCTCCCCGGCGGTGGCGCGGTCGTTGCCGACACCTACAACCACAGGCTGGTCTTTTTCAACGATTACGGAAAGCCGACCGGAACACTCGGCTCGTTCGGTTCCGGAACCGGCAGCTTCTTCTACCCTTCGGACATCGACGTGATCGGGAATGGCGCCGACTACCGGCTGGTGATTGCCGATTCCGGCAATTACCGTGTTACCGAATGGGCCGTAAAATTCTGGTGATGCCGGGAAAACGTCAGTCGCAGTTGTAGTAACACTCGCGGCCCCAATCACCAAACCGGTACTCACAACAGGTCTTCGAACCCTTCACCACGCATTCATTGTCCTCGCGACAACTGCAGTTCTCGCGCAGGCGCTGATAGCATCCGGTTGACTGGTCACACAGGTCCTCGGTGCAGGACAGCCCGTCGCGGCAATCGACGGCCGCGCCGCTCTTGCATGTGCCGCCGGAGCACGTGTCGTTCGATGTGCACGCGTTGCCGTCGCTGCAGGGACTGCCGTCATCCCGGACTGCAAACACGCAATCACGGCCCTCGACGCATTCCCCGACCAGGCAGGTATTGGGCGACACGCAGACCTTCGGAAGACCGGCGCAGACAGCGTTGTTGTCGCAGGTATCCGGTTCGGTGCAGCCAAGACCGTCATCGCAAGGCTGGCCGGCGAGAACAACACTCGTGCAACCGGCCCCTTCCACGCAGACATTGTCGGTACACTGATTGCCGTCCTGTTCGCAGACGACAGGCGTCCCGGTGCAGGCACCGGCCCTGCAGACATCGCCCTTCGTGCAATCCAGGCCGTCGTCGCATGAATTGTTGTTGTTGGTTGAAACGCAGCCTTCCCTGGGATCGCAGTAATCGGTCGTGCATGGATTCCCGTCGTCGCAGCTCACGGTCGGGGAGCCGATGCAGATGCCGCCGATACACTTGTCGCCGGCCGTGCAGATGCTTCCGTCACTGCACGGAAGACCCTCGTTCCTTGGCGAGAACCTGCAACCATAGGAAGAATCGCAGAAACCCTGGGTGCACTGGTCGGAATCGCAAACCCTTGGATTGCCGGTCTTGCACACCCCCGCCTGGCAGGTATCGCCCACCGTGCAGAAATCGCCGTCCTCGCAGGCACCATCCCTGGCCTGGTTCAGGCAGCCGACGGCGGGATCGCACGAATCGTTCGTGCACTGATTGCCGTCGTCGCAATCCTTGGGCGCCGTCTCGCAGTTGCCATTCTTCGGATTGCAGAAACCCTCGACACACTTATTGCTTACGGCGCAGTCCTTTTCCTGGAAAACGCACGTGCTGGTTCCGGAATTACACGAATCGACAGTGCAGGGATTCTGGTCGTCGCATACAAGCGGTGCCTGGCTGCACATGCCCGTGCGGGGATCGCACGATGCGGCGAAGCATGGGTCGTGCGGACAATTCTTGACCTTATGAATGACGCCTGTGGTCGGATCGCATTCATCTACCGTGCATGCATCGTCATCGTCGATTTCGATTCGCTCGAACCGGCACTCGCCGGATGATGGAACGCATGAATCAACCGTGCAGGCATCCTGGTCGTCGCACACTATCGGCGCATTGATGCATCCCTTCAGGGGATCGCATGAATCGGTCGTGCACTTGTTCCTGTCGTTGCAGTCAACCGTCAGGTATTCACATCCCACGCCGGCCCGGCACTTGTCGATCGTGCAAAGGTCGTCATCGTTGCAGCCGCCGGCACCGGCCACGCACTCGCCAAGCACGCAGTAGTCATCGGTTGTGCAGGGATCGCCGTCCTCGCAAGGCCCTTCCAGCGGCGACACCTGGCAGCCGGTCACGGGGTCGCACCAGTCCTGGGTGCACTCGTTGCCGTCGTCGCACGGCGCAAGGCCGGATCCCCCGGTACACTGGCCGTCCAGGCAGACGTCATCCACGGTGCAGATATCTTCATCGTCACACGGATCCGAATTGTTCCTGGCAACGCAACCGACCGAGGCATCGCAGAAATCGTCGGTACACAGGTTGCCGTCATCGCAGATTGAACGGACGAACCGACATGTCCCCTCGACGCATGAATCGACGGTGCACAATGAACCGTCATCACAGTCGTCGTGCCCCTGGCACGCTGAACACAACGGAATCGGCTGGTTCACACAGGCGCCGTCAAGCCCGCAGTAATCAACGGTACAGGGCTGACCATCGTCACAGTCGGTCAACCGTCCGGGAATGCACGCACCATCCTGACAGCGATCACCGGTGGTGCAGGGATTCGAGTCGCTGCACGTGCCCGTGCTGGCTATGTGGACACAGTAATAGACTTCTGTGTTGCATCCATCCAGCGTACAGTCGTTTCCATCGTCGCATTCGGCGTCCGAGAAGCAACGCCTGCAATCCTTGATCTCCTTGTGATCGCAGCACCCGCTCGCCGAACAGGAATCGATTGTGCAATTGTCGTCGTCATTGCATTCGGCGACAGACTCGCAAAGCTCTCCAGCAGGCGCGTTCACGCAGCCAGTCAGCCGATCGCAGGAATCCTGGGTACACTCGATTCCGTCGTCGCAGGATACGCCCGCATAAACACATTCCCCTTCCGGGGTGCACGAATCAATGGTGCATGCGTTGTTGTCGTCGCACTGGGAATTCACCGAACACGCGCACGTCACGGCGTTGACGCACCCGAAGCCGGCGACGCAGTAGTCGGCGGTGCAGTCGTCACCGTCGGCACAGTCAATCGGCGCGAAAACGCACTCACCGGCGATGATGTCGCAGAAATCGACGGTGCACTCGGACGTATCGACGCATTCGGTGTCCGACTTGCAGCCTCCGCAACCCGGAATCCTGACGTTTCGGCACTTGCCTGTCGCGGTGCTGCAGGAGTCGGTGGTGCAGGGGTCCTGATCGTCGCAATCCAGATCCGTGACTTCACACTTCGCCGACACGCAGTCGCCCGAGCCGGAAACAACCTTGCAGCTTGCGACCTTGCACGTCTCGGCCGCGCAATCGTCATCCGTCCCGCACTCGGCCTCGCAGACGCAGAAATGCCGGCAAACGCCGTCTTCCCCGCATTCGTCGGTCGTGCAGATGTTGTCGTCGGCACATTCCTCGTCCCGCGTGCACGGGGTGGCGACATCCTGAATCGTGTCGCCCCCGGTTTCGCCTGCCGAATCACCAGCCAGGTCATCGATGATGACTGAATCCGGCTGAACGACCTCGGAGACTCCATCGCTGCCGGAATCAGGCGGAATCACGTCGTTCCGGGTATCCGTCCCGGACTGATCCTCGCCGGTCTGCTGATCAAGAAAGCCGCCCTCGTCAAAAGGCTGCTGCACATCAAAATCCGGCTCACCCCCGCCACCGCACGCAACAAGCAGAAAAACGCAGGAAACCAACAACAGGACGGGCCGGTTCATGCTGCACCTCAAAATCAAGAGCCTGACCGGACAATGCTAGGGTGTCGAACGGGGAAAATCAATTGAAATCAGAGCTTGAACAGCAGTTCGGCATTTCGGGAGGTCACCGCCGCAACGTGCTCGACAGACTGATTCCTTGCCGCCGCGACGGCGGCCGCGGTGTGCTGTATGAAGGCTGGCTCGTTTGTTCTTCCGCGCATCGGAACCGGAGCCAGGTACGGGGAATCTGTTTCGATCAGGAGGGCGTCGTCCGGGACATAACTGACGGCCTCGAGCAAGTCTGGAACATTCCTGAAAGTCACGACGCCAGGAATAGAGACCATGAAGCCAAGATCCAGCCATCCCCTCGCATCATCGACGTTTCCCGTGAAGCAGTGAATCTGGCCGCGCACCCGACCGCGACCGGCATCCCTGACTATGTCGAGACACAATTCGGTCGCTTCGCGCGAGTGGATAACCACCGGAAGGTCAAGTCGCGCCGCGATCTCAAGCTGGGTCGTGAATGCCCGAATCTGCGCGTCCCTGGAGGAAAGGTTGCAATGGAAGTCCAGGCCGGTTTCACCAATCGCCCTGACGCTGCTGTCGGCCGCCATCAAGATCATCGCATCGGCCAGCGCGTCATCAAAGCGATCCGCCTCGTGGGGATGACAGCCGATCGCGGCCACGATGTCACGATTCCGCCGGGCCACGTCGATTGCGGCCTGCATCGCGTCGATCCCGCCGCTTCCGACCGTGACAACGCCATGAACCCCCGCCGCGCGGAACCTGTCGATAACCCCATCGAGGCCCTCCTTGAAGAAGAGCCTGTCTATATGGGCATGGGCATCAATAAACATGGAAAAACAGAAGACCCCTTAAATGCGCTGGCCGGAGAATATCACTGGCCCTGACCGCCCCGACGACGCCCGCCGCGCCCCTGTCGATCCTGTGGGGCACCGTGCTGGCGGGCGGAACCGGCAGCCTGGCCCCCGGGATCGCGACGTTCCCCCTGACTGGAACCACGATTGTCACCCCGCGCCTGCTCCGGACGGTTTCTGTCGCCGTTCTGGCGATCCCGCCGTTCACCCGTCCCGGACGTCTGCCGTGAAGGCTCGCCGGCGTCGCGTTCATCGACCGGGGCACCCTCATCGCCGGCCTCGTCCACGCCATCGTCGGTGCAACCGCCGGAACAACCGCAGCCGCGCGCGGCCGATATTCCAAGCTGTTCGAACGTGAAATCCTCGACTACCCCGGGCCCCAGGGCAACCTTGATGACATTTCGCATCACCAGGACTTCCTTGACGCGACCTTCGCCCTTCGGGGTCTTGATCGTGGTTCCGTTCCTGGGAAGATCCTTCATCATGTCGGTATAGACGCCATGTTCATAAGCCAGGCAGCACATCAGCCTGCCACACAAACCGGATACCTTCTGGGGATTGGGGACGAGTCCCTGCACCTTGGCCATCCTGATCGTGACGGTAGTGAACTCGCGAAGGAACGTCGCGCAGCACAGCGACAGGCCGCAGGGGCCAAGACCGCCGGTACACCTGGTCTCGTCGCGGACGCCGATTTGCCGCAATTCAATTCTTGACTTAAGCGCGCCCGCAAGTTCCCGAACCAGCGAACGGAAGTCCACCCGGCCCGGCGACGTGAAATTGAACACAATCCTCGCATCGCCATGCGTGATCTCGACCTCGGAAAGATGCATATCCAGTTCGTGCTTGCGAACAAGCTCGACGAAAACCCTTCTTGCCTCGAGTTCCCGGGCCTCGTCGCGCTTCAGGGCCGCGGTCGCTTCCTCCCTGGAAAGTACATCGACGACCTCGAAGAATTCGGCCGGAAGAAATACCTTTCTTGCCGAATCAGTAAGGGCCCTTGCGTATATGTCCCCGCGTTCAGTCCTGACCAGCAGGAGATCGCCCGACCTGAACTGATGGCCACCGGCCCCCGCAAGGGCCTGCTTTCCGGATTTGGGGAACCTTATCCAGCCGATCTCGGCAATCACCCCGCCCGATCCCGCCAGGGTCGCCACGTCGGCGCTCTGTCCCTCGGACACAGGCACCACCAGATTTTCTTTGTTTTCCATTCGTCATCCGTTCTTGAAACAATCCGGACGCAGCCGGACGGATAATGATATCAGAAACCGCGCTTCCCGGAAGGCTGGTCGCCCTTCGAGCCCTTCGCCGGGCCGCCCGCCTTCTTTCGTCCATCATCAGGCACGAAGATATTGAAACGCCGCACCGAGGAACGATCCTTCCCTTCAATCGCATAGACGGCGACCGCGTTGCGGCCGGGGCGAAGCTTCACCGTCGTGTCCAGCGGAACTTCCCGACTGTCGCTTCCGCCCTTGCCGGCCCAGAAATACACCTTGTCGCTTTCGCGGAATATCAGGATCTTGCGCCTTACATCGCCGGATCCGACCGAGAAGCCCACCTTGCCCCTGACCTTCAGCACCGGGGATGAACCCTCACCCCGAACAAACTCCACCGAGATATCGGGGGCAAGGTGCGCGGTTCCGGATGGTTCGGGCAGCAGGTCGGAGCCGGACGCGGTACCCGGTTCCATGACATCGGTGCTTGTGACAAACCCGGTCAACCCGTTGGCGAGATCAACCTTGAAGAAACCGGGGAAGAATCCTGTCGAACGAAGCGTGGTTCCCTCGGGAACCTCGGCCAGAACCATCGAATCCGCCGACGCGGCTGCAAGAATTCTTGTGCCCGGCCCGACCGTCCTGATGGTTCCGGGCTTTGCCGTGAACGCGGCTCCGGGCTCGGACGCCGATGGAAGGTCGATTTCCTCGGCCAGGTATTCCCTCAAGGCCAGATCGAAGATGGAGAACTCAACCTTGGCTCCGCCAGTCGCGCCCTGGCCCCCGGTAACCTTTGCAGGGGAATCCGCGGCGCGCCTTTCGACAGCGAATTTTGCCAGGCCGCTGGCTCCGGCCTTGATTCCCTCGCGGATTGTCTCCCGGCCGGTTCTCAGATAAAGAGACTCTCCGCTGCGGTTCCTTATGCTTGCCATGACCCTTGGCGCATCGCCGGATCCGACGTTTGCAATCGGAAACACCACATCGGCCTTCTCGCCGGGATTCAGGATTCCGTCGCCGTTTCCCTGGCGGTCAAGAACCATGGCGGAAAACCCGAAACGCGGCCTTGGAAGAGGGGCGAACTCCACATACTCGACGCGCGTGCCCCCGGGAATTGCCTCGACGGCATTCTGGTACAGCGAAATCTCGACCTGATCGCGGCGCTGCCAGGTCTCGCGCGGAACCTTGAACTGCACCTGTCGGCTGACGGTTTCATTCGGACCGATCCTGCCGAAGATGAACTCACGACCGTCCAGCGAAAGGTTGTCCGATTTCAAGGATGCCCTTACCCGGAAAAGCGGCTCTTTCCCGCCGTTCGTAACCATCATGTTCATCACGGCCATCGACCCGGCCGCAAGCGGCGCCGAACCGGCAGAAAAACCTGTCGAAACCGACGCGCCGGAAACGACCGGGCCGGCCGCCCAGTCAACGCCCTTTTCGACCAGGCTTGCCGAAATCTTTGCGTCCTGGGCGTTCTTCCAGTCAAGTGCGGCCGTCTCGCCGTTCTTCAATTGCGACTTGCGGGAAACGTCGGCAAAGGCGACCGTTGAAGCGACGATGGACGCGGCCAGATCGATGTATTCATCACGCTTGAACGAATCGTCCTCGATTGGCAGTTCATCAAGCACGTCGTCTTCCTCTTCCTGCTCCTCCTCGGATTTCATCAGGAATGGAATCACATGCACCGGAATGTCCGAGGCCACCTTTCCGAAAGCGTCGAGGCGCCTTGAAGGATCCATGAACCGCTTGTAATCGGTCAGCCCCATCAATATGTTCTTTCTTCCGATTGACGTTGGAACCAGCTCTATGTCGGGAACAACCCCGACCCCCTGAATCGAAAGATCTCCCGGGATAAGATACTGGGCAACTGTCAGCTTCAAGGCACCGTCACCGACTTCATGCATGACCTGGACGGTTCCCTTTCCGAAAGTCGTCGATCCGACAAGCATGGCGCGGTCGTTGTACTTCAAAGCGCCAGCCACGATCTCGGCGGCCGAGGCGCTTCCGCCGTCAACCAGCACGACGAGTGGCAGGTTTTCGAAAGCCTCCCCGGAATCGGCGTCGAACGCCTGGCGCAAACGATTTCCCTCGCCCTCGGTCACGACAAGCGTCCCTGAACGCAGGAACAAATCACCGACGGCGACGGCCTGATCCAGAAGTCCACCCGGATTTTCACGCATGTCAAGGACAAGCCCGCGCAGCGACCCGCGACGGCGGAGTTCCTCCAGTTGACGGGACAGTTCCGCGGCGGTGTCCTCCTGGAAGTGCACGAGCCTGGCGTATCCCACACCCCCGCCCAGCGACTGGGTCTTGACGCTCTGAACCTTGATTTCGGCGCGCTCGATCGTAATTGTTCTGGGCTCCGACCAGCCCTTCCGATCCACAACCATCGAGACCTTCGTGCCAGGCTCGCCGCGAAGCCTGGAGACCGCATCGGTCAACGGCATGTTCATGGTCGATTCTTCATTGATCTCGACGATCTGGTCGCCGCTCTTCAAGGCGGCCCTCCAGGCCGGGGTGTCCTCCATGACCGACATGATCGTGACGTACCCGTTGCGGCTCGATATCACTATCCCCAGCCCGCCGAAGCGCCCCTGCGTGTCAAGTTGCATTTGCTGGTATGCCTCGGGCGGCAGATAGACCGAATGCTCATCCAGCGGCTGAAGCATCCCGTTGATGGCGGCGTATTCGACCTCGTCCGCCTTCACGTCGGCAGGCAGGTGGGCCGAGATGAATTCGAACATATCGACCAGCTTCCAGTTCATCTGGTAAAGATCACTGGTCTTCTCCAACGGAAAGACCTTCGTAACTTCACCGATTCGCACTTCTACCGAAGTCGCGGTCTCGACGTCATCGCGGTTGAACGAAACCATCAGATCCGGAACCAGGCCCTCGGCCGCCTTCAGCGCGCCGGCAAGCATCGGCAGGGGTTTGACCTTTTCGGGCACCACATATTCGGATCTGATGTACTTGATGCATCTTGTCAGCAGCCGAAGCCTGGCAAGGTCGTCCTTCCGGTACTCGAGGGCCGATGCCGGCTGCGACTCCGCCAGGCTGAAAACGGTCTGACGCGGATAAATGCCGGAAAACAGAAGAATCCAGATGACAAGGCCGGTACCGGCCAGGGTGGCCGCAAACCTGATCATCCTGCCCGCAAGTCCTCTTTTGCAAAACAGCTTATTCAATGTTGCCCCCGATCTGCCGTCGTCCCGAAATCCCTGGCGGGGCCACGGTTCTTGTCCCAGATGATCCTCAGCCCTTCGAGCGTCAGGTCGCCGTCAACCTCATCTATGAAAGGACAGTCGCCGCAAACCAGGGATGCAAGCCCGCCTGTCGCGACGACCCTGACGGGACCTTCGAACTCGCCCATCATCCGCCTGGTAAGCCCTTCCAGCATCGCAACCAGTCCCCAGTAGGCCCCGGATTGAATGCTGGCGACGGTATTCCGGCCGATGACATGGCCGGTTCTCGCAAAACCGACCCTTGGAAGGCGCGCCGTCCTTGCTGAAAGCGAATCAAGACCCATCGCTATTCCCGGTACAATCACCCCGCCCAGATACTGACCCGAAGCGGTAACGGCATCGAACGTCGTTGCCGTCCCCAGGTCGATGACGATCGTGTTCATTCCGTATCGGGCATGTGCGGCAACCGCGTTCACTATCCGGTCGGGACCGACGTCCGACGGACTTTCATAGCAAATCGAAATGCCGGTACGGGTGCCAGGGCCCACAACCAGGGGCTCGACGGAAAAGAGAGATCGAACAACGTCCTCCATCATCGAACCGACAGACGGGACGACACTCGCGATGCATGCGGAATCAACCATCCGCCTGTCGATTCCCTTGAATGAAAGCAACCCGTCAATCGACGACAACCACTCGTCAAGAGTCGCGTCACGCCTGGAGGAAACCCGGAAGGAAGCCTTCAGGTCAGACCCCTGGTAGATTCCGAAGACGGTATTCGTGTTTCCCGTATCAATCGCGACCAGCATATCAGACCTCGCCGGTTGAAACATGACGTACTGAACCGTCGGGCAAAAGGACAATCAACCTTCCCAGCGGATCCACCCCGGTTGCCCGGCCGCTGAATTCGGAACCGTCGCAGCATGCGTTGATCGTGCCACCGTCCCAAAGCATTTCACTTATCGCCCGGGTGTCAAGAGGAAGCCCGAAATCCGCCCGAAGAAGGGCCGACCGCATCCGAAACAGCAGATCGGCACAGAAGACGTCGTGATCGACATCGACAAGTCCGTCAAGAAAGGCGGATGGCAGGCCGTGGTGCAGACATTCGACCGAACCGACGTCCGGGGCGGATTCGATATTCATGCCAAGCCCGATCACCACAATCCCGTCACCCGGAAACGACTCCGCAAGGATTCCGCACAACTTGCGCCCCCCCGCGAGGCAATCGTTCGGCCACTTCAGCCTTGCGTCGGCAACGCCGGCGGCACGAACCGCGGAAACCACGGCCAGGCCGGCGTGCAGGGTCAGCGCCGACCACAATTCCTGTCGAAGAGCCGGTCGAAGCATGATGCTGGCATACAGCCCTCCGGCCGGCGACAACCAGCGACGCCCCATGCGCCCGCGACCGGCAACCTGGGACGAGGCAAGCACAAGGCTTCCGGACGGGGCACCACCGCGACCGGCCCGGATGCACTCGTCCTGCGTGCTTTCGACCACGGCGGCGAACCTGGCATCGACGCCACCGGAACGAAGGATTTCGCATACCTTCGCCGCATCCATCCGGCAAACCCCTTTCAAAGCTCCAGGTACATGGAGATATCAAGCCAGACGGCACCATAGACGACGGATCCGGCGGACACGAAATCGATTCCGGTTCCACCGTACGCAACGGCCTTTTCGGGGGTCATGTTACCCGAGACTTCAAGAAGTACGGCAGGGCCGACGGCCTGCCTGACCTCCGCCGCTTCAGACGGCCCCATATGATCCAGCAGCAACATGTCCGCGCCCGCCCTGGCGGCCCTGACCGCCTCCGACACGGATCTGACCTCAATCTCAATCTTGAGCGTTACCGGGGCACCCGCGCGTGCAAGTCCGACCGCCTGTTCGACTCCGCCGCACACCGCTATGTGATTGTTCTTGACAAGAACCCCGCCCGCCAGGTTCATCCGGTGATTCATCCCGCCGCCGACGGCCACGGCATACTTTTCCAGAATCCTGTTTCCAGGCGTCGTCTTGCGGGTGTCCAGAAGCCTGATTCCGGTACCGGAGATTGCCCTTGCAAACCTGGATGCGTGGGTCGCGACACCGGAGAGATGCATCAGGAAGTTCAGCACGGTGCGCTCGGCGCGCAGCAGGGACGCGGCCGGCCCGGACACAGCCGCAAGAACCTGATCCGGTTCAACGGCCTGGCCGTCCGCGACCTTGGCCTCGAAACGGATGGCCGGATCGATCTCGGAAAATACCATCTCGACAACCGGAAGCCCGGCAACAATGCCGGATTGTCTTGCAAGTATGCTTCCCGAAGCCTGTGCGCCGGGCCTGATAACCAGGCCGGTCGTGACATCCCCCGTTCCGATGTCCTCCGCAATCGCGAGCCTGACCAGTTCCAGTACAAGCGGATTGCCGCCAAACAAGTTTCCCGTCATCGGAAATGACCTCCAGGATCAGGCCGCGCCTTCAAGCAATCGGTGCCGGCCGGCAAAAAGTTGAAGACGATTATAAACCTTGTTCGGCAATAGCCCGAATGAACAACCTCCAGTTGCGAAAGGGTCGGTCCATTATTGACCTGAAGCGCATCATCATGTAGTGTTTTCGCGGCCTCAAGCCCCTGGTGGCGACGTGTTCGGAAGCCCTTCAACAAAGCAACTTCGACTCTTTCTGTTCTCGATTCCCGCTCTTCTTGCCATTTCCGGCCTGTTGCCGGGCTGCACGCCGGACAGGCCCGCTTCACGCGCCGCGGGCGGAAGAACCGCGGTAGTCAGCCCTGAACAGGAGGCCGTTGGCGCCGAACCGCTTGAATCGGGGCTCATGCAGATGTGGAATGCCCTGAATTCCTCGCGGACGGTTGTTCGCGCGCGGCAGCAGGATTCAATTGCCGGCATGAAGGAATGGTCCGAGGCTGTTACATCCGCCATGGACGCGATCGAGTGGCAGCCGGTTTTTACTGACGACACCGGCACGACCGATCTTTTCGACAAGCTTCTCGCGGCCCTTGAGGCGCTTCCGGCACACGGTCTTGAACTCGAGTCCAGCGGACTTCCGGAACTGAAGACGGCAACGGAGGCATACGCTCCCGGTGTCGATGCGGAAAGTGAGATACTTGCCGGCATGTCGGATCTTTCGGGATGGGAAAAACTTTCAGGCCTCGTGGATCGCCGCGAAAAACCGACTGCCGAGGAAATCGCATCCATCCTCGAAGATCCGGAACGCATAAGCGGCGACGACCTGGCGAAACTGGTTGAAGGTGTCGGAAAGCTGGCAGCCATCCGCAAGGAATACGCCGCGCCGCGCGGCCAGGTCGAATCGCTAGGCATCCTTGCGTATATGAAATATGCGATGAACATGCGTTTCAGAGTCGTGGCGGATCCGTTCATGGCCCAGCGGAATCCGGCGACGGCCCACCGACAGTTCACCCAGAAGCTGATCGAGTCGCTGAAGAGTTTCATTCAGGATCCCGATACGACGCTGTCAAAGCTGCCTCCTTCCCATCCGTATTACGCAAAGACGATGGCTGGACTGGCGGCTTACCTTGAGATGGCGGCCAAGGGAGATTTCCCGGAGGTCAGGATCCCGCGGAAGATGGCGCCTGGCACGAAGAGCTCGCTGATCCCCGAAATCAAGAACCGTCTCGCCCGCGAAGGGTATTTCTCAGGGGATTCGAACGAGAAGTTTGACGATGATCTGAAACAGGCCGTGATCAGGTACCAGGAAACCCACGGCTTCAATCCGACTGGCGTACTCGAGCCATCCCACGGCAAATCGATGAACATACCTGTCTCGAAGCGAATCGAGCAGATCCGGCTTTCCCTTCAGCGATGGCGCGAGAGCGAGATTCGCGACGGCGGGGAACTGTATGTGCGGGTCAACATCCCGCAGTTTATGATGGAAGTCTGGGAAGGAAGCGAAAGGAAGTTCCGCAACCGGGTCGTTGTCGGAAACAACGGTTGGGATACCGATCCCGGCGCCAAGGTGGAAGGCAGGATTAACCGCACGAAGATCTTCTCTGCCCAGATCCAGGACATCGTCCTGAATCCGCGCTGGAATGTCCCGATGCGAATCAGAAAGGTCGAACTGGAAATGGATCTTCTTTCCCAGCCCGACTACCTGCTGAAAAACAACTACGTGGTCGAGATGCTGCCTGACGGGCGCGAAATCGTTTATCAGAAATCCGGCGACGGGAACGCGCTCGGAAGGATCAAGTTCAACTTCCCCAACCAGTACGGCATCTTCATGCACGACACTAACCTGAAAAGGTTCTTCGGCAAGGAAATCCGGGCCTTTTCCCATGGCTGCGTCAGGTTGGACGACCCGGTTCCGATTGCCAAGTACCTTATTTCGGTCGCCTCCGAGACAAGCCCCGACGAAGTGGATCGCGAGCTTGCAAAGGCGGAGCCCGATCCCAGGTCAGTCAAGTTGAGCCGGCCGGTTCCGATTTATATCGAATACAATTCGGCCGGCCCCGACGACGACGGAAAGATGATGTTCTTCTCGGACATCTACAACTACGACCGCGACTACTTCGCCGGCAAGATTCCGTACTCGACCGACGAGCTTGAATTGCTGCGGCGAAAGATTACCCAGCCCGATTGAGTCACTTGCGAGGCCAACGATGGATATCCGCCCTGTTTTCCGCGACGGGCTGAAGCTGTTCATGCTCGATCAACGTCTTCTTCCGCACCGTGAAGTCTTTCTTGAGTATCACGACGCGGCCGGCGTGGCCGGCGGTATCAGCGACATGGTCGTTCGCGGCGCGCCGGCAATCGGCATCGCCGCGGCATACGGAATTGCTCTCGAGGCGTTCAAGGCGCCCGACTCCGAGCTGTTCCAGGATATCGGCCGGGCGGCCGCGATTCTGATGGCATCAAGACCGACCGCGGTCAACCTGGCGTGGGCGGTGAACCGGATGGTCAGGACGGCCGGGGAGGCGGGACAGATGCGCCCGCAGGCCATAAGGGCAAGGCTGCTGGCGGAAGCGGACGCGATCCTTGCCGAAGATATCGAGATGAACCGCAGGATCGGTTCGTTCGGCGCCGCGCTTCTTCCAGATCGCTGCAGGGTCATGACCCACTGCAATGCCGGGGCGCTTGCAACCGGTGGCTTCGGCACGGCCCTCGGGGTTATCCGGGCCGCCCGCAACGCTGGGAAGGACATTTCGGTGATATCGTGCGAGACCAGGCCGTACCTCCAGGGTGCCCGCCTGACTTGCTGGGAACTGGTCAGGGACGGATTTGACGTGACGCTGATTACCGACAATTCGGCGGCGTGGCAGATGGCAAGCGGCAATGTTGACTGCGTGATTGTCGGTGCCGACCGGATTGCGGCAAACGGCGACACCGCCAACAAGATTGGCACGCTGTCGCATGCGATCGCGGCCGGCAGGTACGGGATTCCGTTCTACGTTGCCGCGCCGTCGAGCACCCTTGATGCGTCGCTGCCAGATGGAAGCGGGATACCAATCGAGCAGCGGGATCCCTCGGAGGTCGTCAGCTTCGGGGGCGTTCGCGTCGCGGCGGAGGGCGTCTCGGTGGCAAATCCCTCGTTCGACGTGACTCCCGCAGGACTTATCTCCGCCATCATCACGGATCGGGGCGTCTTCAAGCCAGGGCCCGACGGCTACAGATTCTGAATAGATCCTGACCAGGAAGGAAATTCCCGGACAAGCCCCGGGGAAAGCAAAGATGAGGGTGGACTGGTGGCCCATACGGGATTCGAACCCGTTCTTCAGGCTTGAGAGGCCTGCGTCCTGACCGATTAGACGAATGGGCCGGAGTTGGCTCTTGGGGCCGGCGAGCGCCGGCGCAAAGTGGCTCGGGAACAGGGATTCGAACCCCGACAGGCAGATCCAGAGTCTGCAGTCCTACCGTTAGACGATTCCCGAATTATAAAGAACCGGACTCGCCTTCCTGGCGAATCAGGCAGGCGGGATTGTAGCCAATCCCGCCCGCTTTGGCAATCTATTTTTCCGCCGGGGCAGCCGCTTTGTCGCCCGCCGCGTCGTCGATAATCTCGACCATCGTCAACGGAGCGCCGTCACCCTGACGCTGACCGATCTTCACCGTACGGACGAAACCGGTTTCGCGCGTCGGGAACGCCTTTCCCCAATGATCGAAAAGTCTCTGCAGCGCGAAGGCACCGAAGACCTGGCCTGCGGCAAGGCGGCGCCTGTGCAGACCGCCCTCGCGGGCATATCCTATAAGGATGTCGGCGCGACGCTTCAGTTCCTTGGCCTTGGCCTCGGTGGTCGTGACGCTGCCGTGTTCAAACAGGGACGAGAGCATGTTCCGGAACATCGCCTTGCGGTGAGCCGCGGTCTTGCCCAGTTTTGCCTTCTTGGTATTGTGTCGCATCGCTAATTGCCTTCCTCGAATCGGCCGTCACGCTGCCGGCCGCCAAAAATCAAACCTTCCGCTGTCAGGCCCTCTTGTCGGGATCGAAGCCGTCCAGGCGCATACCAAGCGAAAGATCCAGATCCGCCAGGACGTCCTTGATTTCCTTCAGGGACTTCCTTCCGAAATTCCTGGTCTTCAGCATCTCCTGCTCGGTTCGCTGCACCAGTTCGCCGACGTACTTGATTCCCGCGTTCTGCAGACAGTTCTGCGCGCGAACGGAAAGATCCAGTTCCTCGACCAGCCGGTAAAGGACTTCCTGGGAAGCGCCGGCCTCAACCACGCCACCACCGACGTCATCGCCTCCGCCCACGATTCCGACGACGGCGTCGTCGTCCCTGTCGTCGAAGTTAATGAAAACCTTGACCTGTTCCTTGATGATCTTCGCCGCGATGCCGACCGCGTCAACGGGGGAGACCGCACCGTTCGTCCAGACTTCAAGCGTCAGACGGTCGTAATCGGTCATATGGCCGACACGGGCGTTGGAAACCCTGTAGTTGACCCTGCGGATCGGGGTGAAAATCGAATCAATCGGAATCGTGCCGACCGGTGCTTCAGGATCCTTGTTGCGCTCGGCGCGGTTGTATCCGAAGCCGTGCTTCACGGTCAGTTCGATATCGACCACGGCGCCCGGTCCCATCGTGCAGACAACGTGGCCCGGATTCGTGGTGACCACGTCCGGCCCCTTGAACACGTCGCCGGCCGTGATGACGCCCTCGCCCTCGAAGTGCGCATGCACCTTGCGGGACTCCTCGCCGTCCATCTTCAGATCAACGCCCTTCAGGTTCAGGCAGATCTCCGACACGTCCTCGACAACCTCGGGGATCGTCGAAAACTCGTGAAGGACGCCGTCAATCTTGACCGCGGTCACCGCCGCGCCCCTGATGGAGGACAGCAGAACCCTGCGCAGGGAATTGCCGATCGTGGTCCCGAACCCGCGCTCGAAGGGCTCGGCAACGAACTTGCCGTAGCGTTCGGTACGCGAGGATTCATCCAGGACTATCGAACGGGGCTTAATCAGCTCACGCCAGTTTCTATGCATAATGAGCGCCTCCGGGAGGTTCGGGAAATATCCCGACCGTCCATTACTTGGAGTACAACTCCACGATCAGTTCTTCGCGAATCGCCTTGCCGTCGAGGTCCTCGGAACCGGGGACGATCGACCTGAAATCGGCCGGATCGGGCATGGACGCGACGCGCGCCTTGAAATTGCCGCGATCGACTTCCAGCCAGCGGCACGCCGGACGACGCTCGGCCACCGCCATCGCATCGACCACGCGCTTAATCTGACGACTTCCGGAAGCGACTTCGACGACATCGCCGGCCTTCACGGAATACGATGGAATCGAAACCCTGCGGCCGTTAATCAGGACGTGACCATGGCGGACAAGCTGCCTCGCGTCGTTCCTGTTGACCGCGAATCCGGCGCGGGCCACGACGCTGTCAAGCCTGGTTTCAAGCTTGCGGAGCAGATTGTCGCCCGTGATGCCGCGCTCGCGCTCGGCACGGCCGAAAAACAGCCTGAACTGCTTTTCAAGCATGCCGTAGATGCTGCGAACCTTCTGCTTCTCGCGAAGCTGGGTGCAGTACGGCGTCGGCTTGCGGCGATTCTGGCCATGCTGGCCGGGACCGTAAGCCCTGCGCTCAAAGGCGCACTTTTCTGTGTAGCAGCGCTCGCCCTTGAGGAAGAGCTTGGCTCCCTCGCGGCGGCAGACCTTGCAAAGACTATCCCTGTACCGTGCCACGGGTATTCCTCCAATCAGACGCGCCGACGCTTCGGCGGACGGCAACCGTTGTGCGGAACCGGCGTAATGTCGCGAATGTACGCGATACGCAGACCGGCGGCCGCTATGGCCCTGACCGCCGACTCACGTCCGCCACCAGGTCCATTGACCAGGATGTGCACCGACCGCATGCCCGATTCGACCGCGCGCCTTGCCGCGTCCTCGGCCGCTGTCTGGGCGGCGAACGGCGTCGATTTGCGGGAGCCCTTGAAACCCCTGCGACCGGCCGTGCACCACGAAATCACGTTCCCGTTAGGATCAGTGATCGAAATGATTGTGTTGTTGAACGTCGCCGAGATGTGAACCACCCCGGTCGGCACGTCCCTGCGAACTTTCTTCTTACCACCCTTAGCCTTGGCCATCTGGCGGATCCTCCCTACTTCTTCTTGATTGTGGAGCCCTTTCTACCCTTGCGTGTACGCGCATTGGTATGGGTTCTCTGACCGCGAACCGGCAAGCCCCTGCGGTGACGAAGGCCACGGTAGCAGCCCATGTCCATCAGGACCTTGATATTCGCGGAAATTTCACGGCGAAGATCACCTTCAACCTTGAATTCGCCAGAATCCAGGACCTCGCGGATACGGGCGACTTCGCCTTCCGTAAGATCATCCGTCTTCGTCGTCGGATCCACACCCGCCTTGCCCAGAACCTTCATCGACAGAACGGGACCGAGTCCGTAAATGTAACGGAGAGCGATTCCCACCTGCTTCTTTCTGGGGAGGTCAACACCTGCTATACGAGCCATGACGCCTCCAATTATCCCTGCCGCTGCTTGTGCCGCGGGTTCTCACAGATCACGCGGACAATACCCTGCCGTTTTACGATCTTGCACTTGTCGCAGATCTTCTTTACCGAAGCCTTGACCTTCATGGTCGCCTCCTATCGCACCCTGAAAACGATCCGTCCCCGAGTCAGGTCGTACGGGGAAAGCTCGACCTTCACCTTGTCACCCGGAAGGATCCTGATGAAATGCATCCGCATCTTTCCGCATACATGCCCCAGGATCACAACACCATTCTCGAGCTCAACCCGGAACATGGCGTTCGGGAGCGCCTCAACGACAGTCCCCTGGACCTCTATGGCCTCTTCCTTCGCCATCACTCCTCCGTCGAACCGCCAACGGAAATGACTTCGAGGATCCGGACGAACACCTCGTCCACCGTTCCCTCGCCGTTGACCCTCTTCAACAGCCCCCTGGCACCGTACCACTCGACCAGCGGGGCCGTCATCGCCTGGTACTCGCGAAGCCGGTTCCTGATGGTCGCCTCGCCGTCGTCAGCTCGGACGATCAGTTCGACGTCCTGGCAGGAATCGCAGTGAACGCCGTCCCGGGATGGAAGCGTCACCACGTTATATACCCTGCCGCAAGCCGGACACGACCGTCTGCTGGTGATCCTGCGGACAATCAGCTCGTCGCCGACATCCAGAAGAATCACGTCCGTGACCGTGTGGCCGGACGCGTGCAGCGCCTCGGCCTGGCCGACGGAACGGGGAAAGCCGTCAAGCAGGAAGCCGTTTTCGCAATCGCTCCATCCGAGGCGGTCGCTGACCATGTCAACCACCACCTTGTCAGGAACAAGCAAACCCTTTTCAATGAACGTCGCAGCCAGCCGCCCAAGTTCGGTGCCTGACCGGATCTGCTGCCTCAACATATCCCCGGTGGATATGTGAGGAATTCCATACCGTTCAACGATCAGTTCCGCCTCGCTTCCCTTCCCTGCGCCCGGCGGGCCGAGAAGTATAACACCAAGTCGAGCGGACGTCATCCAATACTGCTCCGTCTGCCGCGCATGCGGGGACCGCCGGCGCCGGCAAAGCCTTCATAACTGCGGCTGATCAGGTGGGCCTCGATCTGTGAGGCCGTATCCATCGCGACACCGACGACGATCAGGATGGACGTGCCGCCGAAGTAGAACGGCACGTTGAATTCACCCTGCAGAATCGTGGGCAGAACGCAGACGGACGATATATAGACCGCGCCGCCGAACGTGATCCTGGAAAGCACCTTGTCAATGTAGTCGGCCGTCGCCTTGCCGGCACGGATGCCGGGGACGAAGCCGCCGTTCTTCTTAAGGTTGTCGGCCACGTCAACCGGGTTAAAGGTAACCGCGGTGTAGAAGTAGCAGAAGAACAGGATCAGCGCGACGTACATGAAGTTGTAAAGCATTCCGCCCGGCATCAGCATGTTCTGCATCGAGCTCACCCAGGACGCGCCCGGGAAGAAGTTCGCGATCGTCGCCGGGAACATCAGGATGGAACTGGCGAAGATCGGCGGAATGACGCCGGACATATTGACCTTCAGCGGCAGGAACGTCGTCTGCCCGCCGTAAAGCTTGCGACCGACGACCTTCTTCGCGTACTGAACCGGTATGCGCCTCTGGGCCCTTTCGAAGAAAACGATGAAGCCGATTGTCACCACAATCAGGATTGCAATCAGCAGAAGCGTCAGCGGGGCAAGGCTGCCACCGCCCAGCGTTGAAAGCTGGAACGTCTGGACGACGGCGTCCGGCAGACGCGCGACGATACCGGCGAAGATAATCAGAGAAATTCCGTTGCCGATGCCGCGGTCGGTGATCTGTTCACCCATCCACATCAGCAGAAGGGTACCGGTAGTCAGGGAGATTACAGTCAGGAACCGGAACAGCATGCCGCCCGAGGACAGCAGGTTTTCGGTGCCGGCGTTGTCGGAGAGGGACTCGAGCCAGACTGCGATGCTGATCGCCTGAATGACGGAGAGTCCAACCGTCGCGTACCGGGTGTACTGATTGATCTTCCTGGTGCCGGCGTCCCCTTCCTTCTTCAGACGCTCGAGTGCCGGCACTACGACCGCCAGGAGCTGGAAGATGATGGACGCGCTGATGTAAGGCATGACGCCCAGCGCGAAGATCGACATCTGGGAAACGGCGCCACCGGAGAACAGGTCGAACAGTCCAAGCAGACCGGACTGGCCGTACCGGATGTAGTTCTCCATAATCTCCCGGTCAACCCCGGGAACCGTAACGAAGATACCGATGCGGTACACAAGCAGCATGCCCAGCGTATAGAGCAGCCGCTTGCGAAGCTCCGGAACCTTTCCGAGTCCTTCAAGGCTATTGGCCACGGGTCATCCCTCCACCGGCTCAGGCACCGGCGTCTTCGGTCACGAGCCTGATCGTCCCACCGGCCTTTTCGATCTTTTCCTTCGCCGCGACCGAGAAGGCGTGAACCACCACGTTGAGCTTCTTCTTGAGATCGCCCTTGGCGAGAATCTTCACGCCGTGGCCGATCTTGCGAACCAGTCCGGCCGCAACCAGGGCCGCGGTATCGACGCTGGCGTTGTCCGGGAACACTTCAAGGTCGCCGATGTTGACAACGGCGAACACCTTGTGATCCAGCGGGGAAAATCCGCGCTTGGGCAGACGGCGCTGCAGCGGCATCTGGCCACCCTCGAAGTATCGGGGCTGACCCTTGCCGGTGCGGGAACCCTGGCCCTTGTGACCACGACCGGATGTCTTGCCAAGTCCTGAACCGGTGCCGCGACCAACCCGCTTGCGGGCGTGAGTCGAACCAGGAACAGGCTTGAGATTTGAAAGTTCGTTAGCCATTACGCTGTCTCCTTGCCCGTAAGGCCCCTCTTCTCAAAGGCCTCCTCGGGTGAAACAAGGTCCCGGAGCGCGGCCACGGTTGCCCGGACCACGTTGTGGGGATTGCGGGTTCCAAGGACCTTGGTCAGGACGTCCCTGACTCCGGCCGCTTCAAGGACCGCGCGCACCGCACCGCCGGCGATGACGCCGGTACCGGGGGCCGCCGGACGAATCAGAACCCTGCCGGCGCCGAAGTGACCGATCACTTCATGCGGCACGGTTCCGTCGATGACCGGGACCATGATCATGTTCTTGCGGGCCCGCTCGGAACCTTTGCGAATGGCCTCGGGAACTTCCTGAGCCTTTCCAAGTCCGTAACCAACCAGGCCTTCGCCGTTGCCGATGACCACCAGGGCTGCGAAGGAGAACCTGCGACCGCCCTTGACGACCTTGGCGACACGGCCAAGATGAACGATGTGTTCGGAGAAATCGAGCTTCTCCTGGATCTGTTCTTCGGCGCTCAAGACGTCACCTCATCAGAATTTCAGGCCACCCTCCCTGGCACCATCGGCCAGAGCGGCAACGCGTCCGTGATACAAAAAGCCGTTGCGGTCAAAGACAACGGATTCGATTCCCTTTGCCTTGCAACGATCAGCGATAAGCATTCCGACCTTCTTGGCCTGTTCAATCTTGGCCAGGTCGGCGACCGCCTCGCGGATTTCCTTTGAAAGCGTCGATGCGGCCGCCAGGGTGTGTCCCCGGGAGTCGTCGATCACCTGGCAGTCGATGTGCCTTCCGCTCCGGAATACGACCAGACGGGGGCATTCCGCCGTACCGCTGATCTTCCGGCGTATGCGGGTCTTGCGAGCCAGCCGGGCGGCCTTCCTGAATTGTGCCGTGCGAACTTCCACGTTAAGCCTCCACCGCTTACTTGGCGCCTGCCTTGCCAGCCTTGCGCCTTACAACTTCATTCTCATAGGCCACGCCCTTGCCCTTATAGGGTTCGACAGGCCGCAGAGCACGAATCTTCGCGGTCACGTCGCCCAGCACTTCCTTGTCGATGCTGGTCAGGGTGACCTTAAGATTCTTTTCGGCGACGGTAGCCTTGACACTGGCCGGAAGCTCGAAATCCACTGGATTCGAGTATCCCAGGCTCAGGATCAGGCCGCGACCGCCAGCCTCAACCTTGTAACCGGTACCGGTAATCACGAGGGTCTTCGAAAAGCCCTTGCTGACCCCTTCGACCATGTTCGCGACCAGGGTCCTTGACAGACCGTGCATCGCGTCGCCGTTCGGCAGTTCCTCGTCGCGAAGAACGTTCACGACGCCCGGCTCGATCTTGACGATGGCCCCGGGGATCGGCCTCGAGAGGGTTCCCAGGGGGCCCTTCACGGAAACGAGCTTGCCGCTCAGCTTTACCTCGACCCCGGTCGGAACCGGAATCGGCTTCTTACCTATTCTGGACATGCTGTCCTCCGAATTCCCGGCCGGCGCGCCTGGGCGTCCGGCCTTCCATGACCCGGCACGACCGGGTCGAATTCACATCACCAGACGGACAGCAGCAGCTCGCCGCCGATTCCGCGCTTCTTCGCTTCTTCGCCAATCATCAGGCCCTGGGGCGTTGACATGATCGCGATTCCCAGACCCTTGCGGACGCTGGGGATGTCTTCCTTGCCAACATAGACGCGACGACCGGGCTTGCTTTCGCGCTGGATTCCGGTAATCACGTTGTCCTTCGGACCCCTGTACTTCAGATAGACCTTCAGGATGCCCTGCAGGCGATCATCCATGACCGAAAAGTCATCGATGTACCCCTGGTCCTTAAGCAGCTTCGCAATCCCGGCCTTGAGCTTCGAGGACGGAATCTCCACCGATTCGTGACCGGCGAGGATAGCGTTCCTGATGCGCGTTGCCATGTCCGCAATGGGATCGGTAATCATAATTCGCCTCTCCTACCAGCTCGCCTTGATAACACCGGGCAGATCCCCGCGAAGGGCTGCGTTCCGGAAACAGATACGGCACATGTTGAACTTGCGGATGTACGCATGTGGACGACCGCAAATCGGGCAACGGTTGTAAGCCCTGACCGCGAACTTCGGCTTGCGGGAGGCCTTAACTCTCAAAGATGTCTTTGCCACGGCTGATCCTCCTATGCGGTTGCCTTGCGGAAGGGCATTCCGAGCAACTTCAGCAGTACCAGGGCTTCCTCGTCGTTGGCCGCGCTGGTGCAGATCGTGATGTTCATTCCCTTGAACTTGTCGATCTTGTCGTAATCGACTTCGGGGAAAATGATCTGCTCACGAAGCCCGAGCGTGTAATTCCCGTGGCCGTCGAAGGCGCGGGTCGGCACGCCACGGAAGTCCCGGACGCGCGGAAGCGCAACATTCATCAGCCGATCAAGGAACTCGAACATGCGATCGCCACGAAGGGTCACGCACGCGCCGATCGCGTTGCCTTCCCTGACCTTGAACGCCGCAATGGACTTGCGGGATCTGGTCACGACCGGCTTCTGGCCGGTGATGGCAGTCAGTTCGGCAACCGAGGTCTCGATGACCTTGGGGTTCTTGGTCGCCTCTCCCAGGCCCATGTTGACGGTTACCTTGAGCAACCGCGGAACCTGGAAGGGGTTGCCGAAACCGAACTGCTTCTGCAGCTCGGGGGCAACTTCTTCTTTGTACTTCTTCTCGATGTTCGTCATATCTTCCGCCACCTGTATCGGCGCCTTCCGGCGCGACTAATCCAGGACCTCACCGGTACGGCTCGCAACCCTGACCTTGGTTGCCTTACCGGCGGTCTCGCGAGTCTCAAAATGAACCCGCACGGGCTTGCCGTCCTTCTTGCTCAACACCGCCAGGGCAGAGAGCGGGAGCGGGGCTGCCTTCTCGACAATGCCGCCGGTCAGGTTCTTCTGCGTCTTCTTGGTGTGCTTCTTGACCATGTTGACGTTCTCAACAACGGCCTTGTCGGTTTCACCGATAATCTCCAGGACCTTTCCCTTGCGCCCGGCATCCTTGCCGCGCAGGACCTGGACCTGATCACCCTTGCGAATCTTCCTCATCACAG
The DNA here is from genome assembly GCA_029555025.1 of Deltaproteobacteria bacterium. Lineage (GTDB taxonomy): Bacteria > Myxococcota_A > UBA9042 > DTJE01 > DTJE01 > JAGOFO01. Next base: position 7,804 of record JAKPTZ010000030.1, on the reverse strand, counting down.
CACCTCCGGAGCCAGCGAAACGATCTTCATGAAGCGCTTCGCACGCAGCTCCCTGGCCACCGGCCCGAAGATACGGGTTCCAACCGGCTCGCCTGCGGGGTTGATTACGACCGCCGCGTTCTGGTCGAAACGGATGTAGGTCCCGTCAACACGTCCGATCTCCTTGGCCGTCCGGACGATGACGCACTTCACGACGTCACCCTTCTTGACCTTCGCCCTCGGGATCGCTTCCTTGACGCTGGCGACGACGATGTCGCCGACAGTGGCGTACCGCCTGCCGGTACCGCCAAGGATACGGATGACCTTCATGCGCTTCGCGCCTGAGTTGTCAGCCGAAATGAGGCTTGTTTCATTCTGGATCATGGTCTACCTCGACCTGCTATACCCACCGACCACGAAGGGTCGAACCAATCCAATCACTTCGCGGCCGTTTCGCCCTTGTTGACGACGCGCCAGCGCTTCCTGGCCGACATCGGCCTGCATTCTTCGATAAGAACCTGGTCGCCTGCCTTGCACACGCTGTTTTCATCGTGAGCCATGTAACGGGCGGCCGTCGTGATGTACTTGTGGTACGTACGGTGCTTGAATCGTCTTTCAACGACTACCACGACCGACTTCTGGCCGGCAACGCTCGCAACCGTTCCAGTGAACTGCCGCTTGTGCCTGCTGTGAACTGCATTTTCCATTACATCCCTCACTCACCGGTCCGCCGGTTCATTTCGGTAAGGATACGGGCCAGGTTCCTGCGCGTGGCCGTAACGTCGGCAACGTGCGAAAGCTGACCGGTCGCGAGCTTCATGCGCATCTTGAACAGCGACTCGCGGTACTGCGTTTCCCTGCGAATCAGCTCTTCCGTGGTCAGCGCATGCAGTTCTTCACTCTTAAGGGCTTTCATCTGATCTCTCCACGCTTCAGAACCTTGGTGCTGATCGGAAGCTTGTGGCCCGCCAGGCGGAAAGCTTCCAGGGCCGTAGCCTCATCGACGCCTTCGATTTCGTAAAGAACCCTGCCCGGGCGGATGACGGCCACCCATTCCTCGGGCGATCCCTTTCCACGACCCATACGGGTTTCAAGCGGCTTCTTGCTGATCGGCTTGTCCGGGAACACGCGGATCCAGACCTGGCCACCACGCTTGACATGACGGGTCATCGCAATACGGCCTGCTTCAATCTGGCGGGCGGTAAGCCAGCCACACTCAAGGGCCTGAAGACCATAATCACCGAAGGACACGTCGGATCCGCGGTATGCGACGCCGCGCATCTTTCCCTTCGCCTGCTTCCGGTGTTTTACTCTCGCTGGAGAAAGCATCTCCTACCTCCCGGGGTAGCCTGTTCGGGGCTCCCACACAAACCGCTGAACCGGCTACTTCTTCAGTACTTCGCCCTTATAGACCCACACCTTGACTCCGATCTTTCCAAAGGTCGTGCTGGCCTCGGAGAATCCGAAGTCGATGTCGGCACGCAGGGTGTGAAGGGGAACCTGCCCTTCGCGATACCACAGAACCCTGGACATCTCGGCGCCGCCAAGACGACCGGAGCAGCGAATCTTGATCCCCTTGGCCCCAAGCTTGATCGCCTGGCTGACCGCGCGCTTCGTGGCGCGACGGAAGCTGACGCGACGCTCAAGCTGCTGGGCTACCGACTCGGAAACGAGTTGCGCGTCCAGTTCGGCCTTGCGGACTTCCTGGATGTACGGAACGACTTCCTGGGTGGTGAGCTTCGCGAGCTCGCGCTTCAGGACTTCGATGTTCTCGCCCTTGCGTCCGATGGCGATGCCGGGACGCGCCGTGTAGATGTAAACCTTGACCTTGCTGGCCGTACGCTCAATCTGCACGGAGGAAATGCCCGCGGCGCCCATCATCTTGCGGACGGTCTTGCGGATCTGGACGTCTTCAAAAGTCCACTGTCCGTAATTCTTGTCCGCGTACCAGCGGGAATTCCAGTTCTTGATATACGGGATACGGAATCCGATTGGATGCGTCTTCTGCCCCACGGCGTCCTCCTACTCTTGCACACCGAGAACCACGGTTACGTGGCTCGTGAACTTGTTGATCCGATAGACCATCCCGCGGGAACGATGTCTTCCTCGCTTGATCACGGGACCCTTGTCCACGAAGATTTCCTTGATGTACAGGCTGTCAACGTCGAAGTTTCCCGCCTTCTTGGCAGAATCGACCGCGGAGTTGATAACCTTGTACAGCGGCTCGACCGCGGCCCTCTGGGCAAAACCCAGAATCGCGTTGGCCTCGTCCACACGCTTACCCCGAACGGCATCAGCGACGGTTCGCACCTTGCGGGGCGCCATGCGGATGTACCGGGCAACAGCTTTGACGACGTGCTCTTCCATCTGGCCCTTCCTCACTTCTTGGCTGCGGGAGCCTTACCCTTCTTGTCGGCGCCGGCGTGTGCGTGGAACGTACGCGTCGGGGCGAACTCGCCGAGCTTGTGACCAACCATGTTTTCGGTCACGAAAACCGGGATGAACTTCTTGCCGTTATGGACGGCGAAATTCAGGCCCACCATTTCCGGAAGAATCACGGACCGACGTGACCACGTCTTTACAGTCCGCTTCTTGCCTGACCGGATCTGGTCCTCGATCTTCTCGACCAGATGCTTGTCGATGAACGGTCCCTTCTTTACTGACCTGGGCATCTCAAACTCCGTTCTACTTCGCGTTGCACCGCTTCACGATAAGACGATCGGTCGAAACGTTCTTCCGAGTCTTGTAACCCTTTGTGGGCTTACCCCACGGGGTGCAGGGGTGACGTCCACCGGACGTCTTGCCTTCACCACCGCCCATCGGATGGTCAACCGGGTTCATGACGACGCCGCGACTCTGCGGACGAACGCCCTTCCACCGATTACGACCGGCCTTGCCGATGGACATGTTCTCGTGCTCGTGGTTCGAAAGCTCGCCGAGGGTCGCGCGGCATTCCGCGAGAACCTTGCGAAGCTCGCCGGACGGCATGCGAAGAAGGACGTATCCGCCTTCAAATGCCATGACCTGGGCCGAACTGCCGGCCGAGCGGACAAGCTGTCCACCGTGACCCGGCTTGATCTCGACGTTGTGAACCTGCGAACCCTGCGGAATCGCCTTCAGGGGCAGGCAGTTACCCGGCCTGATTTCGGCATGCAGCGACGAAACGATCATGTCGCCCACGGCGATGCCGGACGGGGCCAGGATGTAACGCTTTTCGCCATCGACGTAGTGCAGCAGGGCGATTCGGGCCGACCGGTTCGGGTCGTACTCAATCGTCGCGACCTTGGCCGGCACGTTTTCCTTGTCCCGCTTGAAATCGATAACGCGGAACAACTGCTTGTGGCCACCGCCACGATGCCTGGACGTGATGCGGCCGTAATTGTTCCTGCCGCCGCTTTCCCTGGCGCCGGTCGTCAGCTTCTTTTCGGGCTTTGATGCGGTGATGTCGGCGAAATCGTCGCCCTGCATCCCGCGTCGTCCCGCTGAAGTCGGCTTATAGTTCTTAAGTCCCATCTTTCAGCTCCCAGGCGGCCATCAGGCCCCGTGAAGATTACATACCCTCAAACAGGTCGATGCTGTCGCCCTCGCGAAGGGTGACAACCGCCTTCTTCCAGTCAGGCCTGCGGCCGACATGCTTGCCGACGCGCTTTGCCTTGCCGCGGACGATAACCGTCCTGACCGCTTCGACCTTCACCTTGAAAACGGCCTCGACCGCTTCCTTTACTTCCTGGCGGCCGACCTTCAGCGGAACCTCGAAGTGATACGCGTTGCGACGATCCTTGTCGATGTTCGCCTTCTCGGTGATGATCGGGCGCCGAATCACGTCAAACGGGCTCTTCATGATTTCAACGCTCCTTCAATTGCCTGGACGGCTTCCCTGGTTACGACCATGTGGGCGTACTTCAGGACGTCAAACAGGTTCAGGCCGCTGCTCGACAGGTACTTGGCCGTCGGCAGGTTGCGGCAGGACAGCGACAGTTCCCTGTTGTCGATATCGACGAACAGGACGCTGCTGACCTTGAACTTATCCATGACGCCGGTGACGCGCTTGGTCTTGATTTCGCCAAGCCTGGCCGAATCCACGACGGTGATGGCACCCTCGCGCATGCGGTCAGAAAGAGCCGACACCAGGGCGGCACGCTTCACCTTCTTCGGCACCTTCACGTCCCACTCGCGCGGCTGCGGTCCGAAAACGGCCCCACCGCGGCGGAACAGCGGAGAACGGCTGTCGCCATGACGGGCGCGACCGGTGCCTTTCTGCCGGTAAACCTTGCGTGTCGAGCCGGAGACTTCGTCACGCTTCTTGGTCTTGACGGTACCCTGTCTCCTCGAAAGAAGCTGGGCGCGAATGACCGCGTGGTAAAGGTACGCACGGGACTCGGCTCCGAACACCTCTTCCGACAGCTCGATTTCCCCAACCTTCTTGCGGTTGAGATCGAATACATCCATTGTCGGCATAACTACCTCGCCACCATCTTCGGCCCTAGGCCTTAATCTCAACGTCAACACCCGGGCTCAGATCCAGCTTCGTCAACGCATCGAGCGTCTGCTGGGTCGGATCGAGGATGTCAATAAGCCGCTTGTGAGTGCGGATCTCAAACTGCTCACGGCTCTTCTTGTCCGTGTGGGGCGAGCGCAGAACCGTGTACCGACTGATCTTTGTCGGAAGCGGTATCGGGCCGGCCACGCGTGCGTCGGTCTTCCTGACGGTACTGATGATCTCGCCGACCGACTGATCCAGGATCTTGTGGTCGTAGGCCTTCAGCCGGATGCGAATCCTCTGAGTCGCCATTCTAGGTGCTCCTCCCCGCGTTGATTACGCGCAACTGAACCTCCGCCGGAGCGGGTGCGTAATGCAGGAATTCCATAGTCTGGGTTCCGCGTCCCTGCGAAAGGGAACGCAAATCCGTGACATAGCCGAACATTTCCCCGAGCGGAACCTCGGCGCCGACGACATGCAGGCAATCCGACGTATCCACCCTCACAACCCTGGCCCGCCTGCTTGACAGGTTGCCAAGGACATCTCCCAGGAACTCGGCCGGCACCGTCACTTCCAGGGCCATTACCGGCTCCAGGATGACAGGCTTGCCGCGCGCGACCAGATCCTTGATCGCCATCGAACCGGCGATTCGGAACGCCATCTCCGAAGAATCGACTTCGTGATAGCTTCCGAAGCTGACACGGACCTTGAAGTCGATTACCGGATAACCGGCCAGGATGCCGGAGGCAGCCGACTCGCGAACACCGCGCTCGATTGCCGGCATGTACTCCCTCGGTATCACGCCGCCGACCACCGCGTTCTCAAAAACCATCCCGGCGCCGCGCTCAAGGGGTTCGATATCCATCACGACATGGGCGTACTGCCCGTGGCCGCCGGTCTGCTTGACGTACCTGACCTCGGCCTCGGCCGGACGGGTGACCGTCTCGCGATATGCGACCTGGGGCTGTCCGACCCTTGCCTTGACGCCGAACTCGCGACGCAGGCGATCGACGATGATATCGAGGTGAAGCTCGCCCATCCCGGAAATGATGGTCTGGGCGGTCTCGCTGTCGACACGGAACTTGAACGTCGGATCCTCGAGGGACAGCCGACGGAGGGATTCAAAGAGCTTGTCGGAATCGGTTGACGACTCGGGCTCGAGGGCCACGTTCACGACCGGCTCCGGAAAATCCATTGTTTCAAGAACGACCGGAGCATTTTCCGAGCAGAGCGTGTCACCGGTCACCGTTGACTTCAAACCGACGACGCCGCCAATCTCGCCAGCCTTCAGTTCCGCGACTTCCTCGCGCTTGTTGGCGTGGATGCGGACCAGGCGATTGATTCGCTCGCGCTTCTGAGTATTCGCGTTATAGACGGTTTCACCGGCCTTGACCGAGCCCGAATAGACGCGAAGAAACGTCAGCTGACCGACGAACGGGTCGTTCATCAGCTTGAACGCGAGCCCGCAGAACGGCTCCGACAGGGAGCACGAACGCTCGACGACCGGACGGTCTGGCCCGGAAACCTTTCCGTCCGCACCCTGAACCGGAGGCAGATCCGCCGGACCGGGCAGATAATCAACGACACCGTCCAGGAGTGGCTGAACGCCCTTGTTCCTGAAAGCCGATCCGCAATAAACCGGGATCACTTCGCTCTGGATGGTCGCGGTTCGAATGGCGGACTTGATTTCCGTCGTCGAGAGGTGTTCCCCGGAAATGTACTTCTCGAGGATCGCCTCGTCGAATTCGGCGACGGCATCGATCAGTTCGTTCCGTGCTTCCTCGGCGGCGCAGGCCATCTCGGTCGGAACCGGCATCGTCGTGTAACGCGATCCAAGAACGTCCTGATCCCAGACAAGAGCCTGCATCTCGACCAGATCGATTACGCCGCGGAAACCGGATTCGGATCCAATCGGCAACTGGACCGGAACGGCCCGGGCCCGCAGTTTGGAACGAATCTGCCCGACCACGCGACGGAAATCCGCCCCGGTTCGATCCATCTTATTAATGAAGGCGATCCTGGGGACGCGGTACTTGTCGGCCTGGCGCCAGACCGTTTCGGACTGGGGCTGGACACCGCCGACCGCGCAGAACACCACGACGCCGCCATCGAGGACGCGAAGCGACCTTTCCACCTCGACGGTGAAATCGACGTGCCCGGGGGTGTCAATGATGTTGATGGAATAGTCGTGCCAGAAGCATGTCGTTGCGGCCGACGTTATCGTAATGCCGCGTTCCTGCTCCTGCTCCATCCAGTCAAGCTGCGTATCGCCGGAATCCACGTTACCAAGGCGGTGCGAAGAACCGGTGTAGTACAGCACCCGCTCGGATGTGGTCGTCTTACCGGCGTCGATGTGAGCCATCACGCCGATATTGCGAATCCGGTTGATGTTGTACGTTTCCGCCACTTCGGTTGCCCCGGGATACTACTACCAGCGGTAGTGCGCGAACGCCTTGTTGGCCTCTGCCATGCGGTGCGTATCGTCACGCTTCTTGATCGAGTTTCCACGACCGTTGAAGGCGTCGATGATTTCCGCCGACAGCTTGCCGACCATGCCCTTTTCCGACCGACCGCGGGAGTATCCAAGCAGCCAGCGGATCGCCAAAGCCGTCTTCCTTTCAGGGCGGATTTCGACCGGAACCTGGTAGGTGGCACCGCCGACTCGGCGGGATTTCACTTCAACCTGCGGCTTGATGGTCTCGACGGCCCTCTTGAAGATCTTCAGCGGATCTTCGTTGGTCTTCTGGGCGATCACATCCATCGATTCATAGAAGATGGCTTCGGCGACGCTCTTCTTGCCGCGCTTCATCAGGTGGTTGATGAACTTCGCAACCAGCCAGTCCCCGTAACGTGCGTCCGGGAACACTTCTCTCTTCTCGCTTCTTCTGCGCCTCGGCATTTAAGCCTCCGTTCTACTTGACGCTCTTGGCCTTCTTGGTGCCGTACTTCGACCGGCTCCGCTGACGACCGTCAACACCCTTCGCATCCATGGTTCCACGGACGATGTGGTAACGAACACCGGGAAGGTCCTTTACACGACCGCCACGAACCAGGACCTGGGAGTGTTCGCTGAGGTTATGCCCTTCGCCAGGGATGTAAGCGATCACTTCGAAGCCGTTCGTAAGACGAACCTTGGCCACCTTCCGCATGGCGGAGTTCGGCTTCTTGGGCGTGGTTGTGTAAACCCTTGTGCAGACCGCGCGCTTCTGCGGGCAAGACTGCAGGGCCGGCGAACTGGTCTTCTTTGACTTGTCCGAACGACCCTTCCTGATCAACTGATTAATTGTCGGCATCACCGTCTCCCGTAAGACTCCGACCCAAATTCACCGCCCCTCGGGCTCCCTC
>JAKPTZ010000020.1 GCA_029555025.1 Deltaproteobacteria bacterium | reverse complement strand
GGTGAACTCGACTTCGAACATATCGAGGCGATCGACCTGGATCTGTTGAACGAGCACCTTCAGGGCCTGCTTGAAGGTGCGACGGTTCAGACGCCAAGATTTTCGTTCCAGCAGGGAATGCGGAGCCCCTCCAGGGTTCCGATGAGCCTGGCTTCCGACGAGATCCTGCTTGTCGAAGGCATCCATGGTCTGAATGACCGGCTCACAAGCGCGGTTCCCGACGATCGCAAATTCCGGGTCTTCTGCTCGGCGGTCACGCAACTCTGCATCGACGATCAGCACCGCGTCTTCACGACCGATGTCCGGTTGATTCGGCGAATCGTCCGCGATCGTCATTTCCGCGGATATTCGGCCGCCGATACCCTGCGCCTGTGGCCCAAAGTCCGCGCCGGGGAAAAGAAATGGATATTCCCCTGGCAGGATCGCGCCGACGTGTTCTTCAATTCCACGCTGGTTTATGAACCGGCGGTCTTGAAGGTCTTTGCCGAACGCTTCCTGATAGAGGTCAGCGACACGGATCCGGTGTGGGTCGAAGCCGAACGCCTTCTGAAGTTCCTGCGGTTCTTCGTGCCGGTCTTCACCGACGATGTGCCGGGCACGTCGATCATCCGCGAGTTTGTCGGCGAATCATCCTTCAGGTACTGACCACGTCACCGTCGAAGCCGTCGATGAACATGCGGCAAAGCATCCTTTGTCGGGTACCGGGCAGAGCCTGTGAAGGCTGTTGCCGCGGCAGTCCTTCGGTTCTGTGAAATTTATTTCAGATACAGCGTCTCCGGGGTGTTCCAATAAAGACGATTATAGATACAATCGCGCCCGTGAAGCGGTGCGGCGGCAGATGTCCGCGCCTGGGAATGGATTTCACTGGAGGATATCGTGAGCTTTGCGGGAATCCGGAATTGTGGCGTCCCGGCCGTCCTGGCCGTGATGATTTTTACGCTTCTGGCGCCGATGGCGGCCATGGCTTCAGGGGGCTCGGCGCCTTACCACGTGCCCGTGTATGCGGTGGTGCCTTTTGTCCTTCTTCTTCTGTGCATCGCGATTATGCCGCTGAAGTTCCCGCATTTCTGGGAAAGCAACGCGAAAAAGGGAATCGTCGTGGCGATCCTGTCGGTGCCGATAGTCGGGTTCTATCTTTACCAGAATGATGTTCACCGGCTGCTGGAACACCTTCACGAATACCTGTCGTTCATCGTCCTGCTCTGGTCGCTTTACACCATTTCGGGCGGGATCGTTCTGCGCGGCAACCTGAAGGCAAGTCCCGCGGTCAACACCGCCTTTCTTGGGATCGGAGCCCTGATTGCAAACCTTTTCGGGACGACCGGCGCGTCGATGCTTCTGATACGCCCGCTGCTGCGTACCAACCAGGAACGCGAGTTCAAGGTTCATACCGTCGTATTCTTCATCTTCGTCGTGTCGAACATCGGCGGCTGCCTGACTCCGCTGGGCGATCCGCCCCTGTACATGGGATTCATGCGCGGCGTTCCGTTCCAGTGGACCCTGTCCCTGTGGCCGCAGTGGTTGCTGGTCAATTCGCTGCTGCTGGTCATTTATTACATGTGGGATCGGATTCGGTACCGGCAGGAAAAGGCCGAGAACGTGGCCATGGACATGACCAACGCCGAACCGCTGCGGATTGACGGAAAGATCAATATCGCCCTGATCCTTGGCGTTGTCGCGACGATCGCGCTTTCCGGCGTCCTGGAAATGAATCCGTGGCTGCGCGACGGCATCCTGGTTGCCCTCGGCCTGCTTTCGATGGCAACCACGAAGAAGAAGTACCGGGAAGACAACGAATTCAATTTCGGTGCGATCACCGAGGTCGCCGTGCTGTTCATCGGCATTTTCATCACAATGATCCCGGCCCTGATGATGCTCAGCGAAGCCGGTCCCGGTCTTGGCGTCAATCACGGATGGCAGTACTTCTGGATAACCGGCACTCTGTCTTCGTTCCTTGACAACACCCCGACCTATATCGTTTTCCTTGACCTTGCCCAGTCAACCCTGGGAAGTTCGACCATCGAAGCATTCATGAGTCACGTCGAGGGTCCGGCGATATTGAAGGCGATTTCGCTGGGGGCCGTGTTCATGGGCGCCAACACTTATATCGGAAACGGCCCGAACTTCATGGTGAAGGCAATCGCGGAAGCAAAGGGCAGCTCGCAGGTCAAGATGCCGTCGTTTGGCGGTTACATGGTCTATTCGATGTTGATTCTTGTGCCGATATTCCTGCTGGTCACCCTGCTGACGTTCGTTCTTGGCATCATGTAGTCCCGCTTCCGTCGGCGGCGTTACCCCGCGCGTCCAATTCGCTTCCGGCCATCGCCTCCGTGGAAATGCGTTCCGCCTCATCCGCCCTTTCCTGCTCGTCGTCCTCTGGCGGAGGAATGACATCGGCGTTTCCGGAACCGGCCGAAAGATCGGCAAGGCGCCTGTTGTACGCAATGAGAACGTCGGACGCCGTCAGTATTCCGGCAACGCTGTCGGTTCCGTCGTCGGAAATCACAACGAGTTCCTCGGATCCGCGTGATGTCATCCTGCGGTGTGCGGTCATCAGCGAGTCGGACAGCCTGACGCTTGCCCATCCTGGTGAATCCGCCACCGGGTGCATCAGGTCGGCCGCCACCAGTCCGCGCGCGCGTTCACCGGCTTCGTGCACTGCCTGGATCAGCTCACTTTGCTGGAAAACGCCAAGCAATCGACCGTCCTGGGATGTCACCGGATACACGCGCTGTCTTGTGTCCGCGGTCCGCTGCATGACCTGGGCGGGGGTTGCGTCGCGCGCGATGCAGGTGAATCGGCGGTTCTTTTTGAACACGTCGCCGACCTTTGACGAGCCCATGATCTCAAAGGCGTATTCGCCGATGTGCGCCGGAGAGTTGATTCGCGACGGCACCTGGCTTCTGAAAATGGTCCAGCGCCGGCTGACCAGGAAGGATATCGAGCACACCCAGACGGCAGGGACGATCAGGTCGTACCCCCCGGTCATTTCACTGACCAGGATCACCGCTGAAAGTGGTGTGTTGGCCGCTGCCGCGAAGAATCCCGCCATCCCGACGACCGCGAACGTTGAAGGATTCGGCACCAGGGTCGGCCACCAGGAATGGAGCACCATTCCGGCCGATCCGCCAAGCGTGCCGCCGATGACCATGGACGGGCCGAACACGCCGGCGCTGCCTCCGGAACCGATCGTAAGGGAAGTTGTAAGAATCTTGCCTGTCGCGACCACAAGAAGGATTAACGCCGCCATGCGCGAAGGTTCACCCGAAAGGGCATCCTGAAGGACCCCGTACCCTGTCGAAAGGACGTCCATCACTCGGTCGTCGGGCGAAAGCTCGATAAGGGCAAGCGCAACGCCGCCGGTCAGAAGGCCGCCAATTGCAGGCTTAAGAAGGAATGGAATGCGGATCTTCCTGAAAAGGCCCTCGATTCCATAGAAGGTCCAGATGAACACAAGCGCCCCGGCGGTAACCAGAAGGGCCAGAAGAAGATAGGGCCCCAACTGCGCCGGGTTGTGGAACTCCATCCCGGTCACGGGGAACATGTGGCCGAATCCATGATGAAGCCCGAAGACGCAATAGGCCACGATGCTGCATACACTGGCCGGGATGACGACTTCGGTCTCGAGTTCGGCTCTGGAATAAAGGACCTCTGCGGCAAATATCGCGCCGGCAAGGGGAACCTTGAATATCGCTCCGACGCCGGCCGCGACCCCCGCGACCATCAGCCATCTGCGTTCTCGGGTTCCCAGTCCAAGCCGCGTGGCGATGAAACTTCCGAATCCGGCGCCGATCTGGCCGATGGGGCCTTCCGCGCCGCCCGATCCGCCGGAACCCATTGTCAGGATTGTTGCAAGGAACTTGACCGGTGGAACCCGTTTCCGGATGTGGCCACCCCTGCGGTGGAAACTGGCGATGGCCGCGTCGGTACCGTGGCCCGACGCCTCCGGCGCGAATCTCGAGACAACCGCGCCGGCGAGAAGTCCGCCAAGCCCTGGAAGAAGCACTATCAGAAGCGGACGCATCGGTCCGGTGGCCGTGACGCGGAATGCGGAATGGTCGCCGGCGGCGCCACCGGGGTTCAGTCCCATCAGCAGGTTGAACGAAAGGCTTCTGAGTCCGTCGAGAGCCGCATGGAAAAGTATTGCCCCGCCTCCGGCGACGACACCGACCAGGCATCCCAGCAGCAGCCAGCGTCCAAGCCCCCGAAGGTCGAACGCGCGGTTGATGAAGCGCTGACCGATCGTCAGGCGGTCGATGATTTCGTTTCCAAGAGGCGGCATATTCATAATTGAGCCTTCAGGGCCGCCGCGCGCGGCTTGCGCTGCCGGGGGGCGGTCCATCAAGGACGCGTTCGAATTCAACCCCGCGTCGCGTGGATCTGGCGATGACCCGTCGCGGAAGGTGAAGTTCGGCGGGGCCTTCGTATGTCTGCAACATTTTTGCAAGGGCGTTGATGTGGGTTCGCGACAACCCGAGAGGCTGTCCGGTCACGATGCGAAACGCCTCGCGAACCGCATACGCATGAAGGGCCGAGCCCGATTCGATCCGCCTGGCGATGACCAGGCCGTCTTGCACAAGGATCATCGGCGCGACCAGCGACTCGATGGTGGCTGAAACGGCGGCGGCGTCCATGGCAAGACCGGAAAGAAGGGCCTCGATGCCGGGATTGAACTCGGCAAGCAGCGGCATCAGCCGGGCCCGGATCCTGTTTCGAAGAAAGTATTCGTCGGAGTTGGTCGAGTCGGTGACGAAAGTCCATCCCCTTTCCACGGCCAGGCCGCGGATTTCCGAAGCGGTCAGGCAGAGCATGGGACGCACGATTCCGTCCGGGGTGATGTCGGAGATGCCGGAAAGCCCAAGCGGACCGGTTCCCCTGATCATGCGCATCAGCAGAGTTTCCGCCTGGTCGGTCATGGAATGGCCGGTGGCGATGGCCTGGCATCCGGCCGCGTCCGCCATGCGGATCAGTGCCGCGTACCTGGCGCGCCTGGCAGCGGCCTCGATGGAGTCATGCGCCGCGGCGGCAAGCGCCGGCACGTCGCAGCATTCCGACACGAATGGCAGGCCTGCCGCGTACGCCGCCCTTTTCACAAAATCCATGTCCGCACCGGCGTCCGGCCGAATCATGTGGTTGATGTGCCCGACGGTGACGCTTATGCCGAGAGCCGCAGAGTTTTCGGAAAGAAGATTCATCATGACGATTGAATCCGCGCCGCCCGAAACCGCCGCAAGCACCCGGGGGCGCCCGTTGAACAGATCCGCGGTGACGCAGTGTTCAATGAATCTCTGATTAAGGTTGCGATCCGTCTTCTTCATCCTGATCATCCGCGGGCACGGTAACCCACACGCCCGGCTGGGCCGGCGGTCTGGGCTTGTCCGCCCGGGGCTCGCGGGGCTTTGCCGGCAGCGCGTTGGCAACGGCAGCCACCAGCGTGAAACGTGAACCGGAAAAGGACTCCCTTGCGCCGATTGCCCAGACCACCCCATCCCCGTCAAACAGTACTGTACCCGGAAGCAGGGTGCCAGGTGCAAGAAACAGCTTTTCAAGGGGCGGGCCGGCGGACTCAATCACCGCAGTGTCGGCAAGGACCATCAGTCCGGCGCCCGCCGGCGTCAC
>JAKPTZ010000012.1 GCA_029555025.1 Deltaproteobacteria bacterium | reverse complement strand
CGCGATCCACGAATATCAGAGTGATCAACCGTCGTTATCGCCTCGTTGACTGCCGGATTCTCTACCCAGCTTCAAAAGATGGATGAGGTCGCTCGGTGCAAACTTGATCTCGAATATTGACTGGTCATTCCATATCAGGGGTAAGTTAATCTTCTTGGCTGCGACGTGGAATGTGCGGAAATACAAATGACCGTTGTCGGTACTTTCTCATAACTTCTTTATCAGACTTAAGCTGTCTGAGGAGGTTCTTGGTTGCTTTGATTTCTCCAAGCTGCTTGAATCCAAGGGCAGCAAAAAGGGCGGCGAGTTCAGTGGGTGTCCATGGTTCAAAATCGCCGGGCGGATCCATTTCTTCCGGATTGGTTAATTGAACGGCAATACCCAACGCAAATGTGCGATCAGCTGCTGGCTTCGGCCCGCCACGGCGCTTTGCTGGCAGTTTTACATCGGGACGGGCACAGCCCGGCTTCAGGATTGGTGCCCGCGCCTTTACATCCTCTCCGAATGCCTTGACTTCCTCGCTTAAGACTTCTAGTTCCTGAACCACCTTCACCAGCCGATACACCGCAAGCATCCAGCCATCATGGGAATGATCTTGAGGAATCCAATCAGGAATATGCTCACGCCGTCGAGCCGCCTTGGAAACGACTTGCAGACGCATCCCGCGCAACAGGTACCATCGCCTCTTCTTCCTCGCAGCATAACCTTCAGCCGAGTAGTCACCAGGCGCTGGCCTGGGGGCTACGGCGTCGATCGTTGGATCCGGGAATAATCCCGCATGGCCATAAAGCCGTTCGACCGCCTCCAATGACTTCTTTGCGTCGTCTGGGTCAATGGCGGTTACCAGAACCACCAGATCTTCGGCCAAGGTTTGCAACTTCATCATGAGATCAGTCGTGTAATCTGGAATCGCAACCTCAACTCCGAAGTTCCAGTTTGCGGTTAACCGCACGCTCTCAACCTCGGGTTGTTTCAAGGGGTTATCAAGCCGCTCTTGCCAAGGATGTTTTCGCTCTGAATCCATGATTAGTAGCCCTCCATCATCACCAAAAACTGGAGCGAATGCCCAAGCTGCAATCGCCAGCTTCGGCGCCGTTGCAATCGTCAGGTCTTTTCATCCCAGCCAATACTGCACTATGACGGCACAAAACTCGGCAACACATATCAGCTTAAACGAAAAAAATTGAGTCGGACCACAGGTGATCATCGCGTTTATCAAGAGCTACCTGTCCCCAATCTGCGATCACGCCAGCAACTACAGAATGACGACAGCGTGGGTCGGCGACATGAACAACAACACCAGCAACAACAGATCCAGCGACCGCGCCACCATCCAAATCCCCATCCAAATCGACTTAGGAATCATACAAATTCCCAATCATAACAGTGGATTACACCTTCAAATCCACGGTAGTGTCACCGTCGAACAGTGTGATTTGGAGGCCGTTACAGCCATGGCAATCAGACCAGCAAGAACGAACGGGAGGTACAAATGGGATGCGGAAGAAAGCCGGACCCCGAGCCAAAGGTACTCGGGCCCTACCGCGACAATGAACGAGACAAATGGACCTACGCCATTGTCATCAACGGCGTTCGATCGTGGTATCGCGGCCGCAAAGGCGGCTCGCGCCAAGAAATCGAAGCTGAAATCGAAGGCGCAAGACAAGAGTTGTTGATGCCGGTAGACAAGACCGTCAGCGATGCCATCGAAGCTTACGCCGCGGACCTTGAAAAAAACACCAGCCGGGTCACTGCCCAGGCCACGAAGGCAGCGCTGCTGTTCCTGCGCCGTTTCGCTGGCGAACTCCTGGCCCGCAATCTGGCCGACCGCCACGTTGTGAAGTTCCTCGCCACGATGGACCAGCCGATCGTCAGCGCGAACCGTCGCAATGCCAAACCACTGAGCATGGCCACGAAACGTTCGTACTTCCTTACGCTGACCCGGGCATCGACGTGGTGGCACCGGCATCACTTCATGCCACGGGATTTTGTGGCTGAGTACCTAGCCCGACGAGTGGAACCCCTACCGTGGCTGACTAAGGCCGGGTCCAAGCAGATGAATCGCGGCAAGGCGCAGTTACGGAATCTGGGCGAAGCGCGGCGGTACATGGAACAGGCACTGGCCCGCCCGACTGCTGAAGAACGTGTCGCGGCCGCGTTGCCATTGCTGACCGGCGTGTCGAGCGGGGAACTCCTACACATCCAGGCCGGCGCGGTCGATTTCGAAGCTGGGGTAATTCACGTCCGCAGCTCCGAAACCGACGACGAAGACAATGACGACATCGGGTGGTCGGTAAAAACCTGTCACCGCGTCCGCGCTGTCACGATCCCCGATCAGCTTCGGGACGACATCGCGGAACTGATCGAAGGTCTGCAGCCGATGCAGTTGCTATTTCGTGCCATCGACGACAACACCAGGCTTGGCGTCCGTGCAGACTGGAAGCGTAAGGACGCACCGCGGGCGCCGAACTGGCTGCGGTCTGTGGTCAAGCGCGTATGCCGCGATGCCGGTGTCAGGATGGTCTGCCCGCACGGATTACGAGCCACGCATGCATCCCTGCGGGCCTCCGTCGTCGACGAAGCCGTGTCCAGGATCGGCGACGCCCTCGGACATGCCGATCATGGCAAGACGGCCGCCGCTCATTACGTCGGGGTTCAGCCTACAGTGCCGGTTCTAAAGCTGATGGCGGGGTGAGGACGATACGGGAGATTTAATTCCAGCGACGTCATTCTTGAATGACCGACGACGACGATCTGAACTAAAATGCCGGCAGATTTCAGGCAGAAGATGTCCGATTCCATTTTTGGCGGGGGATAAGTCAATGAGAGAGCAGGCTTGGCTCGATTTCCTGAATGACGCTTACAACTGCCTTATCACGAAAGATCCGCTGGCCTTTCAGGATATGACTCCATCCCGAGTACCAGAGGAGGCTGGCGTCTATTTGATTACGGCGCTCGTTGACGGGCGTGAGAAACCGTACTACGTCGGACGCAGCACAAACCTAAGGCAGCGCCTTTACTCTAACCACTTGATGGGTAGACCATCGGGCAATGCTCGCCTGAAGAAATACCTGATTGAAACTGGGGAGTGCCGCGACGCGGAACATGCAAAGGCGTTCCTGCGGTCGAACTGCCAGGTCCGTTGGCTCTTAGAAGCCGACATCCGGAAGCGCGGAGCATTGGAAGGTTACCTGACCGGCGTATTGTTCCCAAAGCACGGCATCTCAGTCGAGCACTAGAACCAGCCAGCCATATCCATGCATCTTCTGCGGGCGTTCAGAGACTCTTATTCGCTTTGGGAATTTTAAAAATGAGAGGCGTTTAGGTTGTCTGTTATCGCTCACCTGATCAAAACTGACATCCGATTCTGGTAGAATGGCCTCTGATCCAATCTTGGAGGGGGAGATGTGAACATCGGCGAGGAAATCTGTGGCGAGTGGCTGCGCCACGCGCGCAAGTGCGAATTCGTCCAGTACAACCTGAAGACCCCCGACGTACAGGGCGAGATCGACGTCATCGGCATCAACCTTGCCGAGCGGGTCGTGTACGCCTGCGAGGTTGCGGTCCACCTCATCACGGGCCTCCAGTACGTGAAGGACAACCGACCGGACAACGTGGCCAGGCTAACCATGAAGTTCAGGAAGGACATCGCCTACATACGGAAGGCGTTTCCTGAGTACAAGCACGTCTTCATGCTCTGGTCGCCCGTGGTGAAGAACCAGCGCACCGGGTCAAAGTACAACCAGATCGAGGACGTCCAACGAATCGTCGACACCATCAAGGGCGAACTTGACGCCGTCGTCGAGCCGGTCATCAACCAGAATTTTCAGGAAGCACTCGACTCTCTGCGCGCGGTCGCGCGGAAGGAGACCAAGGAGCACGACTCGTCGGTCGTAAGGTTCCTTCAGGTCGAGGAGCACCTTGACCGACACCTGAAGCGACTCGCTCGCGGGGAGGATGGCTGATGCCACGAGGACTAAGCAACACTTTCATGGCAGCCCTGAAGACAGGGGTCCTCGCTCCTCTGCTCGATCTCGTGAAGGCCGACCGCACCCTATGCCTCGAGATCAGGGATGACTACCTCAACATCTACTACCGGGGCGGCAACCTGATGCGGATTTCCCCGACCAATGGCGGCTACTCGGCGTTCTTCGATACCAAATACTTCGCAACTCCAGTGCCTTCGATGCCCGAAGCTCCGCTGCTCAATGCCGCACATGTCGCGGCATGGCTCGCGGCGCTACCCGTTTTGAAGCAGGCGATGGATATCTGGCAGCCCGGTGAGGAGCGAGAGGTCCAGCAGATCATCGTCCGCGACAACAACGTCGGGGGAATCGCGAACTCGACCGACTACTACATCTGCGACATCGAATTCACAATCGCCAAGCGCAAGCGATTCGACTTTGTGGCAGTCCACTGGCCATCCAAGGGGGATGTGCGCAAGAGGCAGGACGGTCATCGCCTCGTGGTCGGCGAAGTGAAGTTCGGCGATGGTGCCTTGAAGGGGAAATCAGGCCTCCATGGGCACATCGACGATGTGAACGCCTACTTCGCCCTTCCCGGAAACCTCGCTGCGATCAAAGAGCAAATGCTATGTGTCTTCAACCAGAAGCGCGAGCTCGGGCTCGTTGAAAGCAAGAAGAATCTCACCGGCTTCAGCGACGAGCCGCCGATTCTCCTCCTCGTCCTCGCCAACCACGATCCGGAATCGACCCTGCTCCGCGGGCTTCTCGGCTCGCTGCCTCCAAGTCCACATGCCGAACTGCGCATCGCCACCGGCAGCTTGATCGGTTACGGCCTCTACGATCCCGCAATTCTCACGATCGACGAGGCTCGTGTACGTCTCGGGGCCTGCATATGATGGCCATGGGGCCCGTCCTCACAGTCCATCGGGCCGCCGCCGAGATCGGTGGAAACTGCATCGAGCTTTCGCACGACGGACATCGCCTGATTCTCGATGTTGGAAGCCCGCTCGTCGGCGACGGCGCGGACGACCTTGGAATGTCGATCCCACGCACGCTCGACACGTCGAAGGACATAGCGGGGCTCATCATCTCTCACCCACATCAAGACCACTGGGGCCTCCTCCATGCGCTGCCGACGTCCTGGCCGGTGTGGAGCGGCGCCGCGTGCGAGGTATTGATCCGGATGACCGCGTCGCTCTCTGGCTCGGTTATCGAGCAGCCCTTCCACACCTACCACCCCCACAAGGCGTTCGCCGTCGGCCCGTTCACGATCACACCTTATCTGACCGACCATTCTGCCTTCGATGCGCATATGCTGCTCGTGGAGGTTGGGGGTAAGCGCATCCTGTACTCGGGTGACTTTCGGCGCGTCGGGCGCAAGGCGATCCTCGTCGATCGCCTCATGGCAAACCCGCCGCCGGATGTGGACGTACTGCTCCTGGAAGGAACGACGCTGGGCCGCACCGAGACATTCCCGACAGAGGCGACGCTTGAGGATGACTTCGTCGCGCTGTTCCGGCGCATCTCCGGGCGCGTGTTCGTCACGTGGTCTGCGCAGAACATCGACCGCACGGTGACCATCTACCGCGCATGCAAGAAGGCTGGCCGAACGCTTGTGCTCGATCTGTACACGATCGATGTGCTGGAGCGGCTGTCGGCGCTGCACCACACCCTGCCACGGCTCGGCTGGCCGCTCGTGCGCGCCGTCATCACCTCAAGCATGAAGCGCTTGTACGAGAACCCGAGCCGTATGAACACCCCGACGTTCGTCGAGCGGGTCGCGACCTCAGGGAACGCGATGGGTGCTGCGCGCCTCGACGAAGTGCGCAACGCCGTCGTTATGCTGCGCTCCTCACTGCTGCGCGACTTCACCAACAAGGGCGTCCGGCTTGGTGCGGAGGATGCCTGGGTATTCTCTATGTGGTCGGGCTACCTGAGGACGCCCGAATATCAACATGTGCGCGCGGCCTTCGACGCGGCGGGCGCAACGTTCGCACAGATCCACACGAGCGGCCACGCCGCCCGCGAAGACCTCGAGGCGTTCGCGCGCCGCATCGGCCCACGCCACCTCGTGCCGATCCACAGCTTCACGTGGGACCAGCACCTCGACGGATTCGAGAACGTCATGCGTCTCCGCGATGGCGAGAAGTTCTCGATCCCATGACACCGCCGGGCTTCAACGAGGGAATCTCCATCGAAAGGGTAGAATGTGAAAACAGGCATCGACGAAACAGGCGGTCGACCGGGATAGTGAAGGTTACAACGTAGCTGGTATATCCCGCTCTCAGTGGCTCAGGCCAACCCCCAAATCAAGAGGCCGCGACGCAACCATCTCCCGCAACCACCTGAACCCAAACGATATTTTTCACTCGACCCCCGCCCCAAACCCACCCTTGGAAGACACCATTTCGTCTTCCATTTCGTCTGCCGGTGACCAATTTGTGGTGATTTTCTATTGAGCGAAGGGCGAAAAAGGTAAAGAAATCAAAGGGTCTCTGGTGGAGGTAGACGGGATCGAACCGACGACCTCTTGAATGCCATTCAAGCGCTCTCCCAGCTGAGCTATACCCCCAGAGGTACGAACAAAAGCGGACGGAGTATGCCGGGATTTGGCGGGATTGTCAACGGTTTTTGTGGTAATCTTCAACGGCCCTGGGGGCCGGAAAGCCCCACGGGCGGATGTGATCCGCCCGTACGAGGGCGCAGCAGGGAAGCAACACGGGAAGAAGTGGCAGAGCCCCACGGCCGGATGTGATCCGCCCTTACCCTTCGACTCGCTGCGCTCGCTCAGGGCAGGCACGGGAGCGCAGGACGGGTGCAAAAAGTGGAAGCGACATGCGGGAAGAAGAACGACTGATGAGCAACGCGAACCTGACGATACTGCCGCTGGGCGGACTGGGCGAAATCGGAATGAACATGACCCTGATGGGGTACGACGACGAGTGGATCGTCGTCGACGCCGGCGTGCAATTCTGCGACGCGGGAACCATCGGGGCTGAAAAGACCCTGGCGGACCTGGACCTGCTGGCCGAATACCGCGGCCAGATCAAGGCATTCATAATCACCCACGGCCACGAGGACCACGTCGGCGCCCTGGAGTACGCGACCGCCGTGTGCCCCGCCCCGGTGTACGCGACCCCCTTCGTGTACCACCTGGTCAACGCCAAGCACGAAATCTTTGGACGCGGCCGCCGCCCCGACATCCATCCGGTCGCGGCCGGCGACGTCATCGGCGTGGGCCCCTTTGAAGTCGAATTCATCCGCGTGTGTCACAGCATCCCCGACAGTTGCGCCCTGGCCATCCAGACGCCCGTCGGCATGGTCGTGCACACAGGCGACTTCCGCATCGACAAGGCCCCCTTTGACGACCACCTGACCGACATGAAGCGCTTCCGCCAGCTTGGCGACGCCGGCGTCCGCCTGCTGCTGTCCGATTCCACCAACGCCCAGGTGCCCGGCCGCACCAAATCCGACGTGGACGTGCGCGCCGGCCTGGAAAAGGTCATTTCGGAAGCAAAGGGCCGCGTCATCGTGTCGCTGTTCGCGTCCAACGTCATGCGCGTGCGCGCCCTGGTCGAAATCGGCGAAAAGTACGGCCGCCGCACCGCCATGATCGGCCGCAGCATGGAAATTTACGGCGAGGCCGCCCAGAAGGCGTTCATGATGCGCCCGCCCGCTGGCCTGGTCGATGAACGCAGCGTCGAGCGGATCCCGGACGGCGAACTGCTGGTCCTTTGCACCGGCAGCCAGGCGGAACCCAGGTCGGTCCTGAACCGCGCGTCCCTGATGGACCACCCCGACCTGAAAATTCATCCCGGCGACACGGTGGTGTTTTCCAGCCGAATCATCCCCGGCAACGAAAAGGCCATCTTCAAGATGATCAACAACCTGACGCGCCTGGGCGCCAGGGTCATCCACGAGCGCACCGCCAACGTCCACGGCTCCGGCCACGCCCAGCGCGACGAACTGGAAGAAATGATCCGCGCGGTCCGCCCGGAAGTGATGGTCCCGATGCACGGCGACTACCGATTCCTGGTCGCCCACAAGGACCTGGCCGAGGCGTGCGGCGTCGAAGACGTGCGCATCCTGGAAAACGGGCACCAGTTCGAGCTTTCCAAGCATGACGCGCTGATAACCGACCACGTCAGCCTGAACTTCCATTATGTCGATGGCCCGCTGGTCGGCGACGCGGACGAACTGCGCCTGGCCGAACGCCGCCGAATCGCGTGGAACGGCGTCATCGCGGCGTGCCTGAAGGTTTCGCGTGGCCGCAAGGAATGGGAAGTCGCCCTGAAGATCCACTCGGTGGGCGTCCCGTACTTCGACGAGGAAACTGTCGGGATGGCGCGCAGATACGCAACCGAGCAGTTGCTGGAACTGCCGCTGGACAGCAGCCGCCAGGTGATCGAGGATACGCTTGTGTCGTCGCTGCGCAGTTATGTGCGCCGGATTACCGAGCACAAGGCAACCGTGTTGCCTTTCATCGAATTCGCGGACGACTGACGGGGGACCGATGGCCGCGGTCAGGGCTGCCCAGACACCGGGACGCATCACGCTGTCGCCGATGACTTCGGCCGACATCCCCGCCATAGTGGACCTGGAAGCCGCCAGCTTCCCCGAAGACCCCTGGCCGCTTGAAGCGTTCGTTCACGAACTTTCCAACGAATTTTCCCAGCCCATGGTCGCGTGGGACATGGACGGCAACCTGATCGGCTACATGATCAACTGGTTCATCGGCCCGGAAGTCCACATTGCCAACATCGCGGTCGATCCCGAATGCCGCGGGATGGGTTACGGCCGCGAGATGATGAAGCAGGCCATCCGCATGTCGCGCGAGGCGGGCGCCGAGGAAATGGTGCTTGAAGTCCGCATCGGCAACGTCCCGGCCATCAACCTGTACGTGTCCCTGGGATTCCAGAAGGTCTATATCCGCAAGTTCTATTACCGCAACGGCGAAGACGCCATCGTGATGGCCCTGGCGCTTTAGGGGCCGGTGGAAACGAAAGATCATAAATTTCTTGGATTAAATGGTATATTCGGCTAAAATGCAATTTGGTTGCACTTTAGCCGGGGTTGCTATGTATTGCATCAGAACTATTGAGAACAATTTAAGAAAGGTATCCGAGCAGTTCCGCGTCGTCCTGATAACCGGACCGCGTCAGGTGGGCAAGACCACGCTGCTGCGGCATCTTGGCGGGCCCGATCGGCGATTCGTCACCCTCGACGACCCGGCCGTTCTGCAGATCGCCAGGGAAGACCCCGGCCTGTTCTTCCAGCGTTTCCCGCCACCGATAACGATTGACGAAATCCAGTACGCACCCGGATTACTGACTTACATCAAGATGATTGTAGATGACGACGGCACTCCGGGGCGATTCTGGCTGACCGGATCCCAGCAGTTCCCGTTGATGAAAGGCGTTTCTGAGTCACTGGCCGGAAGGATAGCCATTATCAATATCCTGGGACTTTCATATGCGGAAGCCGATGGACGCGGCTCGATGTCGCTGCCTTTCATTCCGGGCGGGCCCGGTTTCGAAGAAAGAATCCGGGACGCCGCCAGACCGGATCTGCAGGATGTGTACGCCCGTATATTCAGGGGCTCGATGCCTGAACTGGTGTTGAATCCCGATCTGGATCCCGCAGTCTGGTTCGGGTCATATGTTCAGACCTACATCCAGCGTGACGTGCGGGATCTGGCCAGGGTCGGGGACGAAATGGCGTTCTTGCGCTTCCTGCGGGCGACGGCGGCCCGGACCGGCACCCTGCTGAACCTGGCCGACCTGGCCAGGGATGCGGACATTGCCCCAAACACCGCAAAAAACTGGATGTCCATTCTGGTGACATCCGGTATCGTCCACCTTCTGGAGCCCTGGTTTCGGAACCAGACCAAACGGATCGTCAAGGCGCCAAAAATATACTTCCTGGATACGGGCCTGTGCGCCTACCTTACCGGCTGGCCGTCCGCGAGCACTCTTGAGACAGGGGCAATGACGGGACAGATTCTGGAAACCTGGGTTGTCGCCGAACTGCTGAAAACATTCTGGCACAACGCCAAACGCGCTCCGCTTTACTTCATGCGCGACCGGGACGGACGGGAAATCGACATCCTGATTCAGAACGGCGACACGCTTCATCCATTTGAAGTGAAGAAGTCGGCCATGCCGGGGCGCGACGACATCCGTCACTTCCAGATGCTCGATTCGACCGGGATGAACGTGGGTGAAGGTGGAGTCTTCTGCCTGGCCGGTGAATTCATGCCACTGAACGAGCGCAACAGATCAATCCCAATCACGGCAATTTGAAGGCCGACCGGGCCGACCACCAGTTTTCAGCCGATACGGTCGCCGGGGGTGACGTCGCGGTCAAAGGTGGCCAGGCCCAGGTCCGGGACTTCGCCGGCGGCCAGCAGCATGCCTTCGGACAGGCCGAACTTCATCTGACGCGGCTTCAGGTTGGCGACGATGATGATGCGCTTGCCGATGATGGTCGCCGGGTCATACGCCTTCTTGATGCCCGCGAAGATCTGGCGCAGGCGGCCCTCGCCCACGTCAACCAGCAGGCGCAGCAGCTTGTCGGCTTCCGGCACCGCTTCCGCATGACGGATGATTGCGACGCGCAAATCGACCTTCAGGAATTCGTCGATGGTGATTTCCGGGGCCAGTTCCTTGAAGTTCGGGTGCGCTTCGGGAACGGCCAGGTTTGCCGGGATTGTCGGCGTCGGCGCCGGGGCCTTCGCAGCCTCGGCCTTCGCCGGTTCGGCCTTCGCGGCCGGGGCCTCGCCCTCTTCCTTTGCCGCGACCTTCTGCCAGGAATCCTTCAGGCCGACCGTGCGGTTGAACACCAGCGCCCCGGGCTTTGAATCCTTTGTATCCACGCAGAAGTAACCGACGCGTTCAAACTGCACGCGGTCGCCGGGCTTCAGGGCCGCCATGGCCGGTTCCAGCCTGGCCCCGTTGACCACGACCAGCGATTCCGGGTTCAGGTAATCGATATAGGACGCGCCTTCCGGCATGTCGCCCAGGTTCTCGATGGTGAACAGCTTGTCGTACAGCCGGACTTCGGCCCCGATGGCCTGGGCCGCGGAAACCCAGTGCAGGGTGCCCTTGACCTTGCGGTTGTCGGGGCTGACGCCGCCTTTCGATTCGGGATCCCAGGTGCAGCGCAGTTCCAGCACCCGACCGGATTCGTCCTTGACGACGCCGTGGCACTTCAACAGGCACGCGTACCGCAGGCGGACTTCGGCGCCGGGGCTCAGCCTGAACCACTTCTTGGACGGGACTTCCATGAAGTCCTCGCGCTCGATGAAGACCTCGCGGGTCAGGGCGATCTTGCGGGTGCCCAGGTTCGGATCCTCGGGCGACAGCGGCGCGTCGAACTCGATGACTTCGCCTTCCGGCAGGTTCTCGATGACGACCTTCAGCGGGTCGATGACGGCCATATAGCGCGGCACGCGGGCGTTCAGGTCTTCGCGGACCGTGTGTTCCAGCAGGGCCAGATCGACCATGCTGTCCTTCTTGGCGACGCCGATGCGTTCGGCGAAAGCCTTAATCGATTCGGGGGTATAGCCGCGACGGCGCAGCCCGCAGATGGTCGGCATGCGCGGGTCGTCCCAGCCGTCCACCAGCTTCTTCTGCACCAGTTCAAGCAGCTTGCGCTTGGACATGACGGTGTAGGTCAGGTTCAGGCGCGCGAACTCGATCTGGCGCGACGGGAACGCGCCGACGTTCTGGATGAACCAGTCGTAAAGCGGGCGGTGCGCCTCGAATTCCAGGGTGCACAGCGAATACGTGATGTTTTCGATGGCGTCCGACAGCGGGTGCGCGAAGTCGTACATCGGATAAATGCACCACTTGTCCCCGGTGCGGTGGTGATGCGCCCGGCGGATGCGGTACAGGGCCGGGTCGCGCATGTTCATGTTCTGGGATTCCAGGTCGATTTTCGCCCGCAGGACCATCGCGCCGTCCGCGAACTCGCCGGCACGCATGCGGCGGAACAGGTCCAGGCTTTCCTCGATCGGGCGGTCCCGGTACTTCGTGGGGCGGCCCTTCGTGTAAAAATTACCTTTGTATTCCCGAAGTTCCTCTTCAGTCGATTCATCGACGTACGCCAGGCCCTTCTGGATCAGCAGTTCCGCCCACTGGTAGATCTGCTCGAAATAATCGGACGCGTAATACATGCCGGACCACGAAAAGCCCAGCCATGCGATATCTTCCTTGATCGAATCGACGTACTCGACGTCTTCCCTGGTCGGGTTGGTGTCGTCGAAACGCAGGTTGCAGGTTCCGCCGTACTTCTGGGCGTTGCCAAAATCGACGCAGATCGCCTTGGCGTGGCCGATGTGAAGATAGCCGTTCGGTTCCGGCGGGAAGCGGGTCGCGACCCTTCCACCGTGCTTGTTCGTCCGCAGGTCTTCCTCGATGATTTCCTCGATGAAGTTCAGCGGCCTGGCCACTGCGACCGTATCTTCAGTTATTCCGGTATCTTTCACGTCATCAGACATCATTATCCCCACAACCCCTGGTTGGAACATTTCGCCGCGTGAATTTTACGCCGGGCTGGTCTTGATGCAAGCGTAAGGTTTGAACCGCAGCGGGCGGATGTAATCCGCCCGTAATGAACCGGAATTGACGATTACTACTCGGCGGGGGTGACCATCTTCGTCAGGCTTTCGATGAACTTGGGGTAAAGGTCCGGGCCGGGGCACAGGCCGCGGTGGTAGTCCAGATCCTTCAGCGACGCATCGTTGTAATGCGCTTCCGTCATCAGGTAGCCCAGCCAGCCCTGGCCGAACACGACCATCGGGTTCGGGTAGCCGGCGGTGGCCGCGATGTCGGTCAGGTCCTTGGCGAACGTCGGGAAGATTTCGCCGGGGGCCGTGATAAACGTCAGATCGCCGATGCGCACCAGCGAGTACCGCATATAGATGTAACAATCGTCCATGATGGCTTCGCAGGTCGGGAAGGGCAACGGAATATTGCCGATGGCGAACATCAGGAAGTCGTTGTACGGGTGGAAGAACACCTGGTCGTGCTTGACCTCGATGCCGGTTTCGGCCAGCGGAGTCAACGTTTGCAGCACGCCCTGGGCCGCGTTCGCGACCATCAGGCCGGTGCACGTGGCCTTCATGTATCCGTCACCTTCTTCCATGCCGGGTGCGCGGTCG
The DNA here is from genome assembly GCA_029555025.1 of Deltaproteobacteria bacterium. Lineage (GTDB taxonomy): Bacteria > Myxococcota_A > UBA9042 > DTJE01 > DTJE01 > JAGOFO01. Next base: position 5,005 of record JAKPTZ010000012.1, on the reverse strand, counting down.
CCTTCGGGGAAGAATTCCTCTTCCAGGCCGCACTCGCCGGGACGGTTCGGATACGTGTCGCCAAGCGGTCCGTTGATGTAAATCGACTTGCCGCCGAAATCGCGCTCCATCGCGTAACGGAACGTGCCGGGGAAGTCCGACGAAATGGTCAGATAATCATCACCGTACGTTGTCGGGTGTGCGGCCCAGCGTGTCAGCGTGAACTTCAGTTCCGGGGTTTCACCGGGCTTCACGCCCTTGATGACCCACATGTTGCTGTCCAGGGTATCGGGGTCGCCGCTGTAATTTTCCAGCAGTTCATCGACGCCCCAGCTCAGTTCGATGTCGCCAAGATCCTCGACCGCCAGGCGACAGGCTTCCGCGATCTGGGAAAGCACCATGGCGGTGTATGCCTCGTCACGGCCGGCGCCCATCATCGGGCCCCACAGGCCGGTCGTGTCAATCGAACTGTGCGCGTGGGAAAATGCCAGGATGGCGTTGGCGCCCGGGAAATGAATCCCGAACGACTCGTACAGCTTCTTCTGGACATGGCGATGAGCGCCGACAACGTCGAAGTCGAGCAGGCCGACGTTATCGATGCCGACCATGATGACAATATCGTTCGTGGTGGTGTCCGCGAAGGCAACCGCACGGACTTCCACCGGGTCATGTACCAGGTCGGTCTTGCGGCAGCCGTCGTCATTGGCGGTGCAGTTGCCGAAGCCGCCCAGATAAACGACGAAATCGGGGGTGATCGACGTAATCCCGACGCCGGCGGCGTACCGGGTCGTGAACGTCTTGCCGGCCGGCATCTTCGGCAGCGACTGCCAGTCAACGTCCTTCGGCAGCACGTCTTCATAGGGATCGATCGGGTTCGGGACATAGAAGCCGTCGTACTGAATCACGTCCGGCCTTCCCAGATCCTCGACAACGTCATCGACGATTTCCGGAACCACGTCGGGATCGACCGTATCGGGATCGACCACGTCGGGATCGGGAACATCCGGGCGAACGTCATTGCCGGTATCTTCCGGAACGTCCGGCTGCGCGATGTCGGACACGTCGTTGACGTTGACGTCGTCACCAGACGTGTCTGGCTGATTGTTGCTGTCGCCACATGCAATCACGATGGACGAAAACGCGAACACTGCGACAAGACTGAAAAATTTCTTCATCTGAATCACTCCCGGAATCTTGGTTTCAGGAAATCGCCCGTCTTCACGACAGGGGCCGTCAGAATATACGTCCTGTACCCTCAATTTGCCATAGTCATTGAACAAAACATTTTCTCATATGGCCATTGGAAACAAGACAATGCTTTTGCTAAAATGGTTGCGCACTTTTACGGGGTCCTTCGATGCACCGTTTGTTTCAGGCCGGAATCGCTGGGCTGACCATCACAATCCTGATGATTGGGGGAACAACCGGTTGCGAGGATGCGGATGTCCCGACAACCGGTTACTTCGGCCGGGTCGGTACGTCCGGATGCGTGCCGACCGTCTGCCAGGTATCGGGTGACCCGTTGTCGGAAAGGAAGGCGTGGCATGTCGCCCATCCGTGCGAGCCGATGCCGGACGAGCTTGCCTGCCGGGTGCGCACCGTCCTGGATGGCGAAGACTGGCCGGACAAGGTCGAGGAAGCGATTGAAAACGCCTCGGCGGAAGACGAAAGCCTTACAGACCTTCAGAAAGAGGCACTGCGTTGCCTGGCATTCATGCCCGGTGTCAACCAGTTTGCCATCGGCCGCATCAGGGACGGCTCGCCCCGGCAGATCTCGCTGAACATGCCCGTCGTGCTTCAGGGCGGCAACCGTCTGGCGGCGCAGGAGTACATCGATCGCTTCGGGCCTTACCTGGGCCAGATCTGGAACCTGAACCGGAAATTGTCGCTTCAAACCACGGTTTCAGGGGACATCATCATCACCACCAGCGTCAACGCGTACGATGGCATTGAACTGCGATACCCGCAGAGCATGGAAATCCGGCTTGATCGATTCCAACAGGCGCCGACGTGGGAAGGCTGCCCGAACCTTTACACAAATACCGTAATCGACTCGCAAATCGTTTCCGGCACAATCAAGACGGGCGAAGGCGGCAGGCTGACCCCTGAACAGGCCACCCGGCATGTAATCGAATCCCATCCGGACTGTGTCGAACTTCCCGAATCCGCGCCGACCCTTGTCATCTGGAACTCCCGCCTTTACTACATGCTGACCGTCGGGTGCAAATCACACTGCGGCGACCCGGGCTGGCCCTTCGAAGCCGTGGTCGATGCGTACACCGGCGTCGTGGTTGATTTCAACGAGGAATGCTGCGTTGACTGCTGGGAAGAGGATGCGAAGGCCTTCCCGGAGCAGGACGCAGCCCAGCCGGAGGACGACATCCCGACAGCGTGAACGAAAGGGAAAAACCGCAATAAAACCCCGACTTCCCACTTGACCCATGCCAATCAAAAGATATACTACTCGCCCGCGACGCGTGTTACGCGCCGGGTAGGCCCGCAGGTGCCTAAATAAAAAATATTGGGCGGGCCGAAAACAAGGGAGGCCTTGAATGGCGGATCAGATCAACAAGCCGGAAGAGCTGGCGGGCGAAGAAGACTTCGCTTCAATGCTGGACAACTACGAACAGCACGAGGTCAAGGACGGAGAGATCGTAACCGGCACCGTCCAGAGGGTCGAAAAGGACTGGGTCCTGATCGACATCGGTTACAAGAGTGAAGGTTACGTTCCGCTTCATGAATTCATGGACGAGAACGGCAACATCACCGTCAAGGAAGGCGATCAGACGGAAGTTTACGTCGAAAGCCGCGAAAACCGTGAAGGATACCTGGAACTCAGCAAGGACAAGGCTGAAAAGCTGAAGATCTGGGACGACATCAGCGTGGCCGCCGAGCGTGACGGCGTCGTTGAAGGTATCGTCCTGTCCAGGGTCAAGGGCGGCCTGACTGTCGATATCGGCGTCAAGGCGTTCCTGCCCGGTTCCCAGATCGACCTGCGCCCGGTGCGCGGACTTGACCGCTACATCGGCCAGAAGTTCCGGTTCAAGGTTATAAAGTTCAACCGCCGTCGGGGCAACATCGTCCTGTCGCGCCGCGCGCTTCTTGAAAAGGAACGCGAGGAAATGAAGAAGTCGACCCTGGATCAGCTCGAAGTGAACCAGGTCGTCGATGGGACCGTCCAGAACATCACCGAGTACGGCTGCTTCGTCGATCTCGGCGGTATCGACGGTCTTCTGCATATCACGGACATGTCCTGGGGCCGCATCAACCATCCGTCCGAGATGGTCAATGTCGGCGACCGCATCACCGTGAAGGTCCTGAAGTTCGACCCGGGCAGCGAACGCGTCAGCCTGGGCATGAAGCAGATTTCCGAAGATCCGTGGCTGCACGCCGGCAACCGTTACTCGGTTGACGATCGCGTCCGCGGCAAGGTCGTGTCCCTGGCCGACTACGGCGCCTTCGTGGAACTGGAAGCGGGCGTCGAAGGCCTGATCCACGTTTCGGAAATGTCCTGGACGAAGAAGGTAAAGCACCCGTCCAAGGTTCTGAACGTCGGCGACGAAGTCGAGGCCGTCGTTCTGCAGGTCGATGCGAAGAACAAGCGCATCGCCCTGGGCCTGAAGCAGACGGAAATCAACCCGTGGAACCTGCTGCGTGAAAAGTACCCGGTGGGAACGAAGGTTGCGGGCAAGGTTCGCAGCGTGACCAGCTTCGGCGTCTTCGTGGGCGTCGAGGAAGGTATCGACGGCCTGATCCACCTGCAGGACATTTCGTGGTCCCGCAAGATCAAGAATCCGGCCGACGTTTACAAGAAGGGTGACGAGGTCGAAGCCGTCGTTCTGCACATCGATCCGGACAAGGAGCGTTTCGCCCTTGGTATCAAGCAGTTGATGGACGATCCGTGGGAAAAGGTCAACGACCGTTACCCGATCGGCCAGATCGTGAAGGGCACCGTCTCCAAGCTTCTTGATTTCGGCGCCATCGTCGAACTGGAAGACGAGGTCGAGGGCCTGGTTCACGTGTCCGAACTGCGCAGCGAAAAGGTGGACAACATCAACAAGGTCCTGAAGGTCGGGGACGAAGTGACCGCCATGGTCATCAACCTGATCCCGGAAGACCGGAAGATCGGGCTGTCCATCCGCAGGTTCCAGGAAGCCGAAGACAGCGGCGATTACCAGGCGTACCTGAAGACTCAGGGCAACGCGCCGGAAACCCTGGGCGACCTTATCAAGTCCAAGATCGACGTTTCAAGCCTTCCCAGCGAAAAATAGTAATCACACCTTAGCGGTGAGGCGGGCGAATTTTCATTCGCCCCTGGGGCTTCAGGCTAATACAATCAGCCCGCCCTTTTTGAAACGGCATTACAGTCGATGACTGACGAAATCCTGATTCACCAGGCCGGGTTGACCAGATACAAGGCCGGACTTCAACTTCAGGCCGACTTCGCCGGGGAAGTCCGGGCGGGCGGCAGCCACGGCGTCATCATTGCAATACGCCACCCGGCGGTCATTACCATGGGGCGTCGCGCCAGCGAATCCGAACTGCACGTGACGCCGGAACGGCTGGCGGAACTCGGTATCGACCTTTTCAACGTCGATCGGGGCGGCGGCGCGACATTCCATTATCCCGAGCAGGCCGTCCTTTATCCGATACTGAACCTGACGGCCCTGAAGCTGACGGTGCCGGCGCTTCTGAAGATATCGGGCGACGCCGTGCTGGAAGCGCTCAAATCGCACGGCGTGCAGGGTTTCTGGGACGAATCGCGGCCCGGGGTTTACATGCCCGATGGGGCAAAAATTGCGTCAGTCGGTTATCACCTTTCAAAGGGCCTGACCACGCACGGAATCGCGATCAATACCGGCCGGGGATGGGACGGATTCAAGCTGATCGACCCGTGCAAGGTGGCGAACCAGAAAATCACCAGTGTCCAGGATCTGACCGGAGTCGCGCCCGACCCCGACCAGTTCGCGCTTGCCGTCGCCAGTTCCATGAAAAGGATGCTGGGCGCGGGCCGGACGTAGTCCAC
>JAKPTZ010000150.1 GCA_029555025.1 Deltaproteobacteria bacterium | reverse complement strand
AACGGTATGTGTCTGATCCCCGCCGGGTCATTCTGGATGGGATGCAATAGCGCGGTTGACAATGATTGTGATTCAGATGAATCGCCGTATCACGAGGTGACGTTGTCCGGTTATTACATCGATAAGACTGAAGTGACGGTTGATGATTACGCGGACTGCGTGACGGCGGGAGCGTGCACGGCGCCATCGACCGCTAGCAGTTATTGTAACTGGGAAGTATCAGGTAAGGGTAATCATCCAGTTAACTGTGTAAATTGGAGTCAGGCGGGTGAATACTGCACGTGGGCGGGGAAGCGGTTGCCGACGGAAGCGGAATGGGAAAAGGCGGCGCGTGGTACTGATGGTCGGAAGTATCCGTGGGGTAATGAAGATGCGACGTGTGAATATGCGGTGATGGATGACGGCACCGGCAATGGTTGCGGAACGGACAGTACATGGGAAGTATGCGGCAAATCACCGGCAGGTGACAGTCCGTATGGATTGTGTGACATGTCCGGGAACGTTTGGGAGTGGGTATCGGACTGGTATGATTCTGGATATTACACTAATAGTCAAGCGTCAAACCCGACCGGTCCGGTTAGCGGCTCTTACCGGGTCGGGCGCGGCGGGGGCTTCGGCTACTACTTCAGCACCCTCCGCGCGTCCGATCGCAGCGTCGGCGGCCCGTCGGGCGGCGACGACCTCCTCGGCTTCCGTTGTGCCAGACCGCAATGAAAAACTGGACTACTGTTACACTGTTCCACTGATCCGCGGCGAAAGCCGCAAAAATCCGGATGTGGCCAGGTCGCCGGCAGGGCGCGGCCACATGCGCGTTGTCGCGCGCAGCCGACAGCGCATCGGGGCCGTGACATGGCGGCGACCCGATTTTCTGCAGGCCGCAGGTGTTTTTTTCATGTACGGGCGACCGCCTTCGCGGAAGCTTCGGCGTGTCGGGGATGAAATTCGCCCGTGTTGGCCACGTTTGATGGCTGGGTGATTCGATGTCGTTCACTGAAGCAAGAATACTCCTTCGTCAGGCTCGAGCCGGGTTTATCGGGGCGGCTCGTGGTACAGCGGCGCCTGGGACGTCCGTGCGGCCGACCGCTTCTTCGTCGCCCCCGGCTACCGCAACAACGACCTTGGCTTTCGCCTTGCGAGGTCCCTGTCCTGATCACCCTTGACCCTTTTACCCTTTCACCCTTGACATGCGGCTGGCCGAAGGCCGATTGGAGCTTGCGCGGCGTGCCGCCAAGCGGCAATAGGGGCCGGCGCGAAGCAAGCCGTCGCCCCGAAAGCCGCTTGGACGGTCACGACACGCCGCGATTTTTTTACCGGCAGACCGAAATGCACATCCCCGTCAAAGGCATCGT
>JAKPTZ010000138.1 GCA_029555025.1 Deltaproteobacteria bacterium | reverse complement strand
GGGCTGTACCCGTCGCCGTGCCTGCCCGGTTACTTCGTCACATCGCCTGCCTTAGATTGAGTCACGATCAAACTGCCGGGCGGCGATCTTGTCGTCAAGGCGCCGGGCGCATCGGGCGACGCAATCTACATCACCGACGTGAAGTTCAACGGCCAGCCGCTTGAATCGACCAACATGTGGATCACCCATGAAATGGTGAAGAACGGCGGCCTGCTGGAACTGACCGTGTCCGACACGCCACCCCAGGGTTGATGTTCATAACGATGGTCGGCGGGCGAATTTTCATTCGCCCTTACGGCTGCAGGAAGGTCGTTCGCCCATGAAGCGTATGGATTACCGGTGCCTTCCCTGTACGGGCGGATTACATCCGCCCGCCGCGGTTCAGCATGATGCCACGGGCGAATTTTCATTCGCCAATACGGCTGGTTTTCAGGTGACTTCGATGACTAATCAACTTCCCATTGCACTTGCTCTTGTACTTCTTCTTGCTGCGTGCTCCCAGCCCCCGTCGAGACCAGATCTGCTGATGGACATCGTCCTGGACGGGGCCTCGGACATCTCCCCGGACGCTACTCCCGATGCCACCTCTGACGCTGGCCAGGACACCGGCCCGATCGAACCGGGTCTCGACGATCCGCCATTTGCCCGCCACATTGATCCGTTCATCGGTACCCAGGACGGATTTTTCAACGTCGGCAGCGCCTATCCCGGCCCGGGAACGCCTTTCGGCATGGTAAAGGTCGGACCCGACACCGGGGACGAATACGGTCAGGTATATCATCAGCACTGCGCCGGGTACCGTTGGGCCGATCCGCTGATTTTCGGATTCAGCCATAACCACCTTCACGGCACAGGCATCCCGGATTACGGCGACTTCCAGGCAATGCCGATGTCGGCGATTGAAACAGCCAAAAACAAGCCTGATTCGTTTGCGCGCGAATACAGCAAGGAATCTGAGGTAGCTGAGGCCGGATACTACGCGGTGACACTGCGCGATCCGGAAATTCGCGTCGAACTGACGGCAACGCCAAGATGTGCCCATCACCGCTACACATGGCCCGAGGGTTCAACAACGGGAACCATTGCGATCGACTATGGTTCGGGCCTGGTGGTCAAGGAGACTTCCCTGGGTGGACACGCTGACATGCAGGATGGGGTTGTGCTGGTCACCGATCACCACATCGGCGACTTCTCAAAGGTTTTCGGCGGGTTCGACGTGCACGCGGCAATCCGCTTCAGGACGATGCCGGATGCCGTCGGCGTCTGGAAGGACGATCAGTTAACCTGGGGAACCGCCCGGATTGACATCCCGAAAGGTGATTCCGTCAAATGGGGCGGATGGTTCGAATTCGACCTGTCTGCAGGGCGAACTGTCGAGATGCAGGTCTGCCTTTCGTACACATCAACGACCGGCGCACTTGCGAATATGGCAGAGCTTCCGGGGTGGGACTTCGACGGCGTCCGCCTTGCCGCCTTCAATGCGTGGGAGAACTATGTCGGACGCTTCAGGTTGTCCGGCGGCGACGACCCGCGCAGAGAGATCTTTTACACGTCCCTTTACCACACCGCGCTGATGCCGCAACTCGCGTCCGACGTTGACGGCTCGTATCTTGGATTTGACGGACTGGTGCATGTCGCCCGCGACTGGAATTATTACAGCGAGCTTTCGCTCTGGGACACATTCCGCACCCAGCAGCCACTTCTGGCGCTTGTATGGCCCGAAGTTCACCGGGATATCAATCGTTCACTGATCGAGATGGCCCGCCAGGGCGGAAACCTGCCAATGTGGCCACTGGCGAACGGCGATACGGAATGCATGATCGGCCAGCATGCCGCGACTGTAATAGCAGACAGTTATCTTAAGGGAATCCGGGACTTCGACATCGACTTCGCATTTGACGTGCTGGCTGACGCAGCGAACAACCGCCTTGGGGCGGAAGTCTATGGAACCCGCATCGGCGTTGAGCCATACAACGCTTCCGGGTGGGTTCCGGCGGACGGGTACGAGGCGTCCGTATCAATGACCCTGGAGTACGCATTCAACGACTTCTGCCTGGCGGAGCTTGCCGCCGCGCTTGAACTGCCTGAAGGTGAAGCTGTGTTCCGCGCGAGGTCGCAGAACTTCCGCAACGTGTGGGATCCGGATCTGATGTTCTTCCGTGAGCGCAAGGCAGACGGCACATGGCGAGCCGCACCGGACAAATACGATCCCACGGTGATGACGTTCGGCCTGAAGAACCAGGGCTATACCGAAGGGTCCGGTTGGCAGTACCGCTGGTTCGCTCCACACGACCCGGCCGGCCTGATCGCGATGTACGGCAGCGCCGATACCTTCGTGACGCTGTTGACCAAGTTCTTCCAGACCGCGGCGGACAGCTTTGATTTCAGAACCCCGACAGGATTCTACTACCACGGGAACGAGCCGGACATCCACGCCGCATTCATGTTCAACGACGCCGGGCGGCCGGATCTTGCACAGTACTGGGCCCGGTGGATCCTGGACAACAACTACAGGAATGAACCGGAAGGGTTGGTCGGCAACGACGACGCGGGAACGCTGGCGGCATGGTATGTT
>JAKPTZ010000136.1 GCA_029555025.1 Deltaproteobacteria bacterium | reverse complement strand
CGGCGGATAGGTCTTGAGGTCGAGGCTCCGAACGGCGGCGAGAAGCTCGTTCTCACCGAAACGTGCGACGGCCCATGCATGGATGTCGTTGAAGCGGATTCGCAATCCGTCGAAGGCGGCGGAATCGAGTCGTCCTGCCTCCAGCGCTTTTTTGGCCAGCGCCATCTTGTGCCGGAGCCAGGCGTAGTATTCCGGGTCCAGACGGCGATAGCATACGCCGTCGATACCGACGTCACGCGCGAAGTGCCGGGGCCTGTCCGTTTCCCAGGAGTCCAGATTCGTGGCCGCATAGAGGGCGGTGCCATCGGGATCGGCGGTTTCCCACGGATCGTTGCGCTCTGGTATTTCCGCTGTTTCCGGCCTGGAGATATCGACCGACGGGTTGCTCGCATCGACCGGGGCCGATCCTCCGGCGGTCTGTTGCATCATGAGTTCGAGAAGGCTCACGTTTCCTGCTCCAATCGGGTGGTTTCCGTTTCATGGGATACCTACCGGAGCGGGGTCCGTACCGCCGGGATGCGAAGGTGCGAAGGTCAATGAATGCGGCTCGAACCTTCGCAGGGGACCTTCGCAGTCCTGTAGATGATTGATATTGCTGATAGATATGAAGAAGGAAGGAGAAGGTGCGAAGGGTACCGGGAGAATCACTCCCGCGCGGACCAAAAAAACAACCGGTGGTCCGTCGGGAGACACTGGGTCACGACATGCGATATTTTTTTCTGAGTAAGGGGGGTGAACCCCTGAAACCCTTCGTACCTTCGCAGTGTCGGCGCAATATCTTGATATGACGATGTTTACTGGTGCGAAGGTCTTTCGCGGTTTGCGAAGGGTACCCTTCGCACAGGGGAGCGGCATCAGGGGAAAGGATCAGACGAGGTAGGTGATGTCGTAGGTGGCGGTGCGCCGGACGGAATGCTCCGACCGGTTGACGGCGATCTCGAACCCGGCCTGGCGGATGGTGTCCAGGTCGTTCGAGAACCGCTGGGCGAACTGCTGCACCGAGTTCATGCTGAACGACAGACCGAAATCCTTGGACAGCCG
>JAKPTZ010000135.1 GCA_029555025.1 Deltaproteobacteria bacterium | reverse complement strand
TTGCGCAAGTCCAAAATTTAATGTATAAATCGCCCGCTTTTTCCGAACTCAAACGATCGAGGCGAGCATGTACGAGACTTCCGATATCCGTAAGGGACTCAAAATCACGATGGACGGCTACCCCTGGGAAGTCGTCGATTTCCAGTTCGTCAAGCCGGGCAAGGGCACCGCGTTCACCCGTGTGCGCGTCAAGAACCTGAAGACCGGCCAGGCGCTGGACAGAACCTTCAAGACCGGTGAAAAGCTGGAAGAATGCGACCTTGAAGAACACGTCGGGCAGTACATGTACAGCGACGGCGAGAACTACTTCTTCATGAACCAGGAATCGTACGAGCAGATCTCGATTCCCGCGTCGGTCCTGGGCGATTCGGCTTTGTTCCTGACTGAAAACATGGAATGCACGATCCTGGTGTTCGAAGGCGTCCCGATGAACGTGGCGCTGAAGACCTTCCTGGAAGCCGAAATCGTCTATACCGAACCCGGCATGAAGGGCGATACGGCAACCGGCGGCAGCAAGCCCGCCAAGATTTCGACCGGCGCCGAGGTCCAGGTTCCGCTGTTCATCAACCAGGGCGACTGGATCAAGGTCGATACGCGCGATGGCAGCTATGTCGAACGCGTGAAGAAGTGATTTGGCCGTTGGCGGCCGGCAACGGTCCCAGTTGGACCAACCAGCCGAAGCCCCACCCTGTTTCTGCAGAACCAGGTATTGTCAATGTCTGACCACGTACGCTTTTTTGATGGCAATCCTTCACTTTTCCAGAACATTCCCGTTCGGGCGCGTTGCCTGGCCTTGCTGCGGGAATTCTTTGCGGCACGCGGATTCATCGAGGTCGAGACGCCCATCGTGTGCACTTCCCCCGGTGTCGAGACGCACCTGGCGGCCATGCCTGTCTCGTGCATGAACCACACGATGTACCTGACGACCAGCCCGGAATTTCACATGAAGCGCCTGGTATCCGTCGGATTCGACCGCGTTTTCCAGGTGACGCGGGCGTTTCGCGACGGGGAACGCGGCGAACGCCACAACCCCGAATTCACGATGGTCGAGTGGTATCGGCGCGATTGCGATTACGGCGTCATCATGGACGACAGCCAGGAACTGCTGCGGCACGTCGCGATGGGTATCAGCGGACGCCTGGAATTTCCGGGGATCGAAGGCGTCCGGGGGCCGATCAGCCTTGAAAACGACTTCAGGCGCGTCACGATGGTCCAGGCGTTCGCCGAACTTGGCCTGCCCTCGCCTTTCGGGATGACTCTGGAGGAGCGTGACCAGGTCGCCGTCGATCACCTGGATTTCCACCTTGGACGACACGAGCCGGAATTCCTGATCGAGTACCCGGCCGACCAGGCGTCGCTTGCCAGAAAAAAGGCGGACGACCCACGCGTGGCCGAACGTTTCGAGCTTTACTGCGGCGGACTCGAGCTGGAAAACGGGTTTTCTGAACTGGCCGACGCGGACGAATACCTTGAACGATGCCGAATCGACCTGGCCGAGCGTGCCCGCCTTGGCCTTCCCCAGTACCCAATCGACGAACGCTATGTGTCCATGCTGCGCGACGGCATGCCGGTCTGCGCCGGAACCGCACTGGGGTTCGACCGCCTTGTGATGCTGGCCTGCGGCGCCCGCACCATCCGCGACGTAATCGTCTTCCCCTGGGACCAGGCCTGATGGTTCATGGTCGTTTCCCGCCAATTGCCCGTGGTGCTTAACCGGAAGGAATCCTATACTCGGCCGTACGGCTGATCCGGTTGTTGGACGGCTTGATACTGCTGGATGCTTATGACCCACCTGGCTTGTAACAACATATTGATTCTTGCGACGGCGGCGCTGGCTTTGACGGCGATGATCGGGTCGAACCCGGCTGTGGCTTCAACCAGGGATTCCACACTGGAAAGCGAACTGCTTGCCAGGTCGGACTCTGTTGTCATTGGAACGATTCTGGCGGCAACGCCAAGGCGGCAACCGGAAGGACGCATCGTGACCGATTACCGGGTACGCGTCGATTCAGTCGAGGCCGGTGCGATGCGGGATCCCGCCACCCGCAACATCACGGTTTCACTTCCCGGTGGGACCATCGACGAGGACGGCCAGCGGGTTTTCGGTATTCCAATACTGATTCCCGGGGATATTGTCAGGCTGTTCCTGAGAAACCCCGACGGCGCAACCCCAATCGGCGACGCCTATTTGGTAACCGGCCTTGGCGACGGAATCCGACTGCTTGCGCGCAACGCCGACGCCTTCACTTTTTACAGCCTGTCATCGAACCCGGACGTGGCGTTACGGTGGTACGCCGACACGATCGACGTCCATATCGACGATCAACTGACCGACGACATCGATGATGCCGCAACACTGGCGGCGATCCAGGATTCACTCGACGAGTGGAATGCCGTCGATTGCGAACATCCGACGCTTGTCAACGTCGGACTTGTCAACGGATTCGACGCCATTACCGGATCAGGCGCCGGCATTCACGCGACCAACCTGATCATTTTCGAGAACACGGCTCAGTGGGATGAAAACCGGCAGGACGTGGATCAGTGGGATCTGGATACCACAATCGCCCTGACAACCATATTCCACAACCCTCGAACCGGTGAAGTCCTTAATTTTGCGATCGAATTCAACGACGAACGGTTCGGGTTCGCCGTGACGGGCATCCCGGCGGCCGTTGATCTGGAAAATACATTGACCCACGAACTCGGACACGTCTTCGGGCTGGATCACACCGGCCAGGACATCGAGCAATACTGGAACCAGACGATGTATTTCCAGGCGCAGGTCGGGGAAACAAAGAAAAGATCGCTTGAACAGGACGATATCAACGGGCTTTGCACGCTGTACGAAACCGACTGGTCCCTTAATGCGGAAACGGGTGGCTGTTCGTCCGCAGCACAAGCTTTTCCATGGACAACACCGCTGCCGACGCTTGTCATGCTTGGCGCGGTTCTGATAATTTTCTGCATCCGCCGGAGAGGTTATTGAAATGTCCGCCAGATTCCACAAAGCAGTCGCCGCCGCGGCAACCATCTTCGCCGTCGTCCTTGCGGCACCCATGGCATTCGGCCAGGAAGCGTTCGAACTCCAGTTCAACAACCGCGTGCTGAAGGGCCAGGGAAAGCCGTCAATCATCGTGGTCGCCAATACCAACATGCAGAAGGTCGCAGTCAAGCTGACCCGCGACGACGGCAAGGTGATCAACCTGAAGGCGCCGCTCATCCGTTTCGGGCTGCGGCACGAATTCAAGTTCGACCAGGAGCCGGGCAGCCACAAGTACGTGATGGATATGTCCTGGGGTGGCCGCAAGGAACCGGATCGGTTCGAATTCGACGTTGTCGTCGCCCGCCCGATGGAAATCGCGATCACAAAGGACACGGTTGACCTGGAAAAGGGAACCATCACTTTCACCGGGTCGGAACCGGTCGCGAAGGTCACTCTGGAAATCCGGGGCGAATCCGGGGACGAACTGCTGTCGAAGGAATTCGTGGTGAAATCCGAGGCCGGCCAGCCGACCACAATCAGCTTCACACCCCCGACCGAACCGATTGGACGCGTGGATCTGCTTGCGCACGACCCATGGGGATTTTACAACGGCATCCAGATGTCGCCCTTCTTCGTCCAGGTTCCAAATTCAAAGGAAGTCATCTTCGAATCCGCGAAGTGGGACATTCTTCCGGCCGAGGAACCGAAGCTGGTCGAGGTTCTGGACCGCGTGTTCGCCGCACTGAACAAGCTCGGGGCCGGCTTCCAGGCCAACCTGTACGTGGCGGGATACACCGATACGGTCGGCAGCAACGAATCCAACTATGTCCTGTCGGAAAAGCGCGCGAAGTCCATTTCGCAATGGTTCCGCAACAACGGTCTGCACATACGCACGTGCTACCAGGGTTTCGGCGAGGACTCGCTTGCGGTCAAGACCGACGACAACGTTGACGAGGCCAGGAACCGCCGCACCATATTCGTAATCGCCTCCCAGCAGCCGCCGAAGAACGCAACCTTTCCCCGTGGCAACTGGAAGTGCCTGTAGGGAAGATGGCAGGCTTGCCGCTTTGTTTGACCCGGGAACGCCGTGGCCATAGAATATGCCGGTATGGTCGTCACCCGGGGGAACTTCTGATGACAACTTCAAAACTCCGTGGATTCACGCTTGTCGAACTGATGTTTGTCGTCGCCATCCTTGGCGTTCTTTCCGTGGTTGCCGTCGCAAGTTA
>JAKPTZ010000113.1 GCA_029555025.1 Deltaproteobacteria bacterium | reverse complement strand
AGGGCTTCCAGGCCTTCCGGAAAGCGCGAATTCGTCACAAGCCAGTCGCCTATGACCGACTGGTAACCGTCGTCAAGCTGGATGAAATCGACCGGGGCCTTCAGCACGGAAAGCCGGGACATGTTTTCACGGATGTCCTTCACCGTCACCCGATCATAAAAACCGGAATACCAGGAACACCAGATCCTTGCCGGATTTACCCTGGCCTGCTGCCTGTCCGCGACGGCGCGCGCGTACTTCTGCAGAAGCAGGTTGAAATCGTCTTCGAAACAGATGACAAGCGGATCCAGTTCGCGCGTCTGCCCCGGTTCCAGCGTGGCGCCGTCCAGGAAGGCGATGATCTCGACAAGCCGACGCCCCAGGTCGATAGCGACCCGGCCGAAGTTAAGGGAAACGCCGAAGAAACCGACCGCGAAGCCACGACGCGCCTGGGAGTCGTACAGGGCAGTGAACCACTCGGACTCGAACTGACCGACCTTCCTTGAGAAGGTGGTTCCGTCGAAATAGACCATGTTCCGAACGGCCGCCGGCAGCCATGAATACGGCAGGCCCTTCAGGAAGAAGGAACTGTCCGGAACCGTGATCGGCGCCGCGCCCGACGGCGACCCTGTATTGAAGCCCATCTTGAATCGCGACCACTGGTCAAGATCCCCCGAAAGGCCGAATTCGCCGGCGAACCCGGCGGTTGAAAAGACCGCTCGATCAAGCGCCAGCGGACCGTCGGACAGATTCCGGATGGTGGAAAAGACCTTGACCGTGCCGTCGGCTTCGCGTTCCAGCCTTACAGTCGTCGCGACGCGGGACGAATCGGTCGGCTTGCCACCGACCGGCATGACGCTCAGGGAAAGATCCCCCAGGCTGGCCTGAAGGCGGCCGGACGGATCCCGGATGACCCCAGATTCCGGGTCACCTGCGGCATCCAAAAACCGGAAAACCTGGTCGTGCGTCATCGCAAACCCCCGCCCGCGGACAGCCGCGATCAGAAGCGGTACTGGAAATCGAACGCGAATTCGTTGTTGGTTCCGTGACCCTTCGCGT
>JAKPTZ010000097.1 GCA_029555025.1 Deltaproteobacteria bacterium | reverse complement strand
CAAGCTAATGGGACGCGGACCCGTCCTCAGGCGACACATTAAAGCGCCTTTGGCCTCAACAGCCGCAGCTGTCGTGGTCTTATGCGGGATTAGCAATCCTTTCGGACTGTTATCCCCCACCCGAGGGTTGGTTATCCACGTGTTACTCACCCGTGCGCCACTGTACTCGCCCCCGAAGGGACTTTCTCGTTCGACTTGCATGTGTTAGGCACGCCGCCAGCGTTCGTCCTGAGCCAGGATCAAACTCTCCAGTTTGATTTATTGAAATGGTTGCGACCGAAGCCCCAACCGTTTCTGGTCATGAATTGAACGGGATCATTTTCACGTAACCTGCTATTCAGTTTTCAAGGAGCGAAGCCATCTTCGACCGCAGGCTTCTTTGTCTCGTCGCCTTGCGTCCGACTTCACTGGTTTTCAATCAGTCCGCCTTTTCTGGCGGAGCGGGACGGGATTATGAGTCAGGCCCTTTCGACTGTCAAGAAGTTTTTTCAACTTTCTTTTCAGCCAACGGACCGACCATCGTCGCGCCGCCGCTTTGAACCGATTTTCAAACACCGCAATCAGCCGGTTTCGGCGACGCGGAGCAATAGAATATTTCCGCCAGGCAAACCTGTCAAGAACTTTCTTTCACTCAGGTCGCGTCGCCTTTCGACTGATTGTCAATCATCGCCCTGTCCGAGCGAAGCGGCGCGAATGATAGGCGGCCCGTGTCATGCTGTCAAGCGGTTTTTGGACTATCTGGAAAAGAATTGTGCAAGTGCCCGTTCGGGAAGGCAGAAGCATCTGGTCTCAGTCGGCCACGGGCAGATCGGAGGTGGCCCATTCCTTGAGGATCGCGGCGATTTCCACGGCCTGCTCCGGCTTGCCGATGTTGAATTTCGCCTCGATGCGGTACGAACCGTTGTGCTTCCGGTACTTTCTTATGGTGTATTTCGGCGGCCCAAAGGCGTTCTCGGCTCTGGACCACTCCCGGTACTTGAAGACCAGGACCGGCCAGGCGCCCCTTGCAATGATCGCCTTCGCCTCTTCCTTCACCACCTGCTGCCCATCTTCCTCGTACTCGACCGTAATGTCGTCAATCTCGTCAGACCACATCGCATGCTCCTTGCGCATCAGCGGCCGGATCCGGGCGGCCGCTTCCTCAGAACCTCGGGGGCGCCGGGCCCCCAATCCTTCACAATCCCCGAAAGAACCGACTCCACCATTTTCACCGGCCGGGGCCGGCGCGACTCCACGAAGTGCTTCGGCGCCGCAATCTGGCCGGGAATTCCACCGGGCGAGACGCGAAGCTCGTAGTTGAGCGAAACCGGGGTCTCGCCACCCCCGTGGGTCGATACGAACTCAATCCGGATGGCGGCGCCGGCCGGAGCGTTTCCAGACATCACAAGATAACCCGACAGCGAGTTCACCCTTCCGCCGAAGGTCTTTGTCGATCCCGGCATCACGGATGTTTCAAAACGGCACCTGTCGGCAAGCAGCGTCAACGGAACCCGACCTTCCTCGTCGGGCTTTCCCTGGCGTCCGCAGTCATGCGCGATGCGAAGAAGGGAGTCCTCGCCGGCAATGAAGGAATCGACCATCGCGGACGGCTGCGTGATCGCATCGTCCCATCGCACCCACTGGCCGGATGAACCGGCCGTGAACCAGCTTCCATCCTTGCGGGTGGCCGAAAAGCTCTCGACCGACACGCCTTCCGCGGCCCCCTTGTGGGTGCGGCTCCGTACAAACGACATCTCGCCGTCGGCCAGCAGGTTCATCGTGGCCGAATCGACAATCTCCACCGTACGATCGGCGCGCCTGATAACCATTGTAAGATTTGATTCCGCATGAAAGCCGGTCTGCATGAAGTACCGCAGGCTCCATGCCGGCGTCTCGGCGACGGGCCTGCCCGCCGTATCGACCGCGCCTGAGGCCCCCTTCGGCCCCGGATCGGAACACCCCGGAACCAGCAGCGCAGTGGCAAGGACGATGACGGCAAGGTCAAACTTCATCCACGCACCCCATCCATGCACAGAACCTGACCGGCGGCGATCCGGCGCCCGGCGGCCATCGCGGCCGGCGCCATCCGTCTTGCTCCGGCCGCCTGGACGGCATCCACTACGACGGCTCCGTCCCCTGTCCTTACAAGCATTGAATCGCCACGACCGGTTCCGTCGCCGGAACACCCGATTACAAGCACGGTACCCGGGAGAGCCGCCCCGGAATCCGGAATCGCGACCGATTCGGATGCCTCACGAAGGAAGGGAAATACCCTGATCCTTGTCCCGTCGGGCGTGAATGTAAACGCGCCAGGCCATGGGTCAACGCCCCTGACCAGGTTCGCAATCGACCTTGAAGAGGACGTCCAGTCGATCAGGCCAACGGACTTGTCGATCATCGGTGCGACGGTGGCAAGCGAATGATCCTGAGCAATCCGCACCGCGGCACCGCAGGCAAGCTGGCCAAGCGCCTGCAGAAGCAGCGGCGGCCCCATCTGCGACAGCCGTTCGAACAGGGTTGCGGCCGTGTCGGTTGCGGATATCGGAGTCCTGCCGATCAGAAGGATGTCGCCGGTATCGCAACCTTCATCCATCATCATTATTGTGACGCCGGTCTCGGACTCGCCGTTGATAACCGCCCATTGAATCGGTGCGGCGCCCCTGTAGGACGGCAAGATGCTGCCATGAACGTTGACGCAGCCAAGCCGCGGCATCCGAAGCACCGCTGACGGAAGAATCCGGCCGTACGCGGCCACGACGAAAAAATCCGCATCGCACGCACGAAGACGATCCTGAACGGCAGTATCGCGCAGCCCTGCAGGCTGGAATACTTCCAGGCCAAGCTCCATGGCCGCCGTCTTGACCGGGGTCATGGACATCTCCAAGCCACGACCGACGGGCTTGTCGGGCCTCGTCACCACAAGGGGCACGACGCATCCGGCATCCACGATGGCGCGCAGGGACGGCACCGCGAAGTCGGCGGTACCCATGAAGACCACTCTCAGACCGTGGATTGGATTCATAAAACCTTATGCATGGCCTTCTGGTAATCGCGAATCGCCAGCTTGCGCCGGATTGGACCGACGCGGTCAATCATGGTGATGCCGTCAAGGTGGTCAATCTCGTGCTGCAGGCATATCGCGGCAAGGTCGGTTGCCTCGATCCTCGACGGCACGCCGTTCCTGTCCAGATACTCGACCACGACGTGACCGCTGCGCTTGACTGGAACCTCTATACCGGGAAAAGAAAGACACCCTTCATCGATCGAGACCGTTCCATCCCCCGAAACAACAAGCGGATTGACCAGGCAGACCAGGCCGGTCGCCGGATTGTCGCCATCGGCCGGGACATCTATGACGGCAACGCGCAGGGAACTTCCAACCTGCGGCGCGGCAAGTCCGATGCCGTTGCTGGCGTACATGGTCTCGGCCATGTCATCCAGAAGGCGCCGAACCGCGTCATCGACAGATTCGACCTGGACGGTCTTGCGGGAAAGAATTTCCTCTGGCCATTTGACTATCTTCAGAATTGCCATACGCCACCTCCATCCCGGCCGCGGCCATCACTTGTCAAGCGCCTTGACGTACGCAAGGCGCAGGTCGGGATCGGAAAGCACCTCGAATCCATCGGAAGCCACTTTTTCCACGCGCGCCAGAATTTCCAGCGCCTGGGGATCACCGGCCACCGACTGGCGCAGGCCGGCCATTGCCTCGGACATCCTCAACCACGCCTCGCGGACGTCGCCGGTGCCGGCATCGGGCGCAAGGCCCAGACAGTCGAAATACGTCCCGGCCCTGGCGCGATCCCACAGTTGAGCCACCATGTCGCCAGCGGATGACGCACCACGATCCGGACGGCCCGGCGGGTTGCGCCGACGCTTCAGTTCAGCTTCCACCTGGTACCCTCCGGGGTGTCCATGACCGACACGCCCATCTGAAGAAGCCTGTTCCTGGCGTCGTCGGCACGCGCGAAGTCCTTGTCCGCCCTTGCACGGTTGCGTTCATCGACAAGGGCGATAATCGCCTCGCGATCAAGCCCCGATCTGGCAAGTTTTCCCGCCTGAATCCGGGCCAGGGTCTCCTCGGGATCCCTTACGCACAATCCCAGCACGCCGCCCTGATCCATTATGGCCGCAAGCAGCGTCGCAATCCTTGCCGACTTCTCGGGGGACTTGCCCTTGGTGGCCAGGGCCTCGTTCAGCCCGCGCGCCTCTTCGGCCAGCAGGCCCAGGGCCGCCGCCGTGTTGAAATCGTCGTCCATTATCTGCACGAACCGCTCCCGATAGGCTGCAAGGTCGGCGGCAACGGCATCCGCCGGATGCGCCGACAGCCACTTCCTGGCGGCGAGCACGCCTTCGTACAGGTATTCGACGCGGTTCTCGGCCTCGTCAATCGCGGAATCCGTGAAATTGATGGGACTGCGATAATGCGTCGTCATCAGGAAGTAACGAAGGGACTCGGGGTGGAAACGCGCGATGACGTCCCGGATGGTGAAAAAGTTACCGAGCGACTTCGACATCTTTTCCTTGTCAACCTGGACGAAACCGTTGTGCATCCAGTATCTGACGAAGTCCTTTCCGGACACGGCCCAGGACTGGGCGCGCTCGTTCTCATGGTGTGGAAAGACCAGATCCGCCCCGCCGCCGTGGATGTCGAACACGTCGCCAAGGTACTTGGCGCTCATCGTCGAGCATTCGATGTGCCAGCCTGGCCTTCCCGGGCCCCACGGGCTGTCCCACGCCGGTTCGCCCGGCTTCGCCGCCTTCCACAGGGCGAAGTCCATCGGGTGCCTTTTCGCGTCGGTCGAATCGACCCTGTCGCTCGCCCCCGCCTGCATGTCGTCCAGCCGGCGGCCGGAGAGGCCCAGGTATCCCGGATAGGACTGGATGTCGTAATAGACGTCCCCGCCCGACACATACGCGTGACCACGATCAATTATGGTCTTTACCGTCTCGATGATTTCCGGGATATGCCCGGTCACCCTTGGTTCAACGTCGGCCGGCGAAATCCCCAGTTCGGCCATGTCCTGGTTGAACGCCTCGATAAAGGTGTCCGTCAGTTCGTTGACGGAAATTCCCCTTTCGTTCGCGCGACTTATGATCTTGTCATCGACATCGGTGAAATTGCGGACGTACCTGACCTGGAATCCGGAATACCGCAGGTACTTCTGGATCGTGTCAAACGCGACATAAGCCCGGGCATGACCGATGTGGCATCTGTCATAAACCGTGACGCCGCAAACGTACATTCCGACCTTGCCGTCCTCGATGGGCTCGAAGTCAACCTTGGAACGCGTAATCGTATTAAAAAGTTTCAGACCCACTGGCATCCTCCGGGAAGAACACAAAGACTTCCGTGTGAAAATAGGTTCCAATCCGATCGCTGTCAATCTTCGTTCATGATTGTCGATCAAGGGCGACTATCTGCTATAGTCCGCGCATGAACGCTTCAAAGAACGCCATGCTGGCCGGCGGGGCCATTTTCGTGATCGCGGCGGCGATTTTCGTCGAAACGATCGAGCCCGAGCCGCTTCCCGTCGAGACGACCAACACCATCGAACTGCGGCAGGCCCTTTTCCTGGCCGGATCACTTCCGTCGGGGAATTCCGGCATCCTTCCGGCAGACCAGCCGGCGCCGTACGACTCGATTGCCACCGGCATGCTTGAAGAGCTGGCCGGCCGGAGCTTCATGACCGATTCGGACGGCCTGACCGCCGCGGCAGCTTCGGTGGCCCTGGGAGCAAGGCACACTGCCATGCTTTTCGCGGCGCCGCATGCCGGTTCCGTGCCTGGCGCCATGTCAATCGTCCGATGGGCGGCGGATCCGTCATTTACGCCGAGCATGACCGATCTTCAGGCAATCCGGGCCATGAACTGCCGACAGTGGGCCAGGGATCGTGCCGTGACCAGGATTTTCAAACCGCAGTTCCCGAATCTTCCCGAGGAGACCCGCGAAGGGAACCGGTCGGCGATTCTTTCGGCCGCCGCGACCGTGGCCATGCTGGCCGGAATTTCCGTGCTGATCTGGGGCATCGTCTGCTGGTCCAGATGGCGGCGAAGGCAGTTTGCCGAAGTCCTTGGCGCGCGTGAACGCGAACCGGCGGCCGAAAGCCCGCTGACGGGACTGTTTTCCACGTATATCTGGTTCACTGCCTGGTTCCTGGCCGTCGGACTCCTGTTGCCCCAATGGCTTCAGTTCTTCAACCTTTCCGCCCCAGTGATGTCCATCATCGTCTATTCGGTAACCGGCGGCGGTGGACTGATCATCGCGGCCTGGTTCGGAAGAAGCCCGTCCGAGAACGACTGGAAGTCGGCACTCGGCTTCACTTCAACGCTGCCGCCTCCCCCGGCCGCCTTCCCGCGAAAGGGTTCCTTGAGGGCCGCCCTGGACGGCTATTCCATGGTATGGCCGATCGTAATCGTCGCCACACTGATCGGCTCATTCATCGGCGACACCGGAAGCGGCCTGGACAACCCCGTTTCCCTTTTCCTGATCACCGAGAAGGACATTTCCGGAAGGGTGCTTCTTGTCCTTTCGGCCGTAATCCTGGCCCCGATCTTCGAGGAACCGGTGTTCCGGGGACTTTTTTACCGCAGGCTTCGCGTCATCCTCTCCCCGTACGGCGCGGCCGCCGCCAGCGGCTTCATCTTCGCCGCCGCCCACTTCCCGGCATCCGGATTCCTTCAGTTGTGGGCCATTGGCTTCACCCTTGGACTT
Source organism: Deltaproteobacteria bacterium (assembly GCA_029555025.1). Classification (GTDB taxonomy): domain Bacteria; phylum Myxococcota_A; class UBA9042; order DTJE01; family DTJE01; genus JAGOFO01. Next base: position 27,053 of record JAKPTZ010000097.1, on the reverse strand, counting down.
GCATACGAGTATTCCGGAAGCCTGAAGTCATCGATGATAGTCCACGGATTGTGGAACCTGGGGACGTCCATAAGCATCCTTTCCCTTTTCAACTAGGCGCATCAGCAAGGGAACGCCTGATAATAACAAGATTTCCTTCCGACATCTTTGACCGCGGACACGGCTGGAATGCAAAATTCAATTAACTCCTGCACGGACATATTCGATGGATCATGTCGAAATCAACGACCGACCCTGGCTGAAGTTTTACGAACCATCGGTTCCGACCAGTTTTCCGGAGACTTGCACGCTGTGCGGGGATGGCGATGACGGCCCGGCGTCTTCACTGTGGGAACAGTTTGAACGTACCGCGCACGCCTGGCCCGACAGCATCGCAATCGTATTCGAGGGAACAAGCCTGACCTACCGACAGTTGAAGGCCTTGACCGACCAGTTCGCGGTCGCGCTGTGCAGGCTGGGGGTCAAGCATGGCGACCGGGTCGTGATTAACCTGCCCAACCTGCCCCAGACGGTAATATCGTACTACGCGGTTCACAGGATTGGCGCAATCGCCGTGATGGCCAACCCGATGTATGTCACGCCGGAGCTTGCCCACACCTTCGCCGACTCCGGGGCCGCGGCCGTCATCACCCTCGACGCCTACTGGGTTCACAAGATCCGTCGCATCAAGACTTCAACCGCCCTTCGCGCCGTCATCGTCACGAGCATCGCCGATTACCTTCCGTTCCCCAAAAAGCAGATCTTCCCCATTATCGGAAAGCGTAAGGGCGTTTGGGAAAAGGTTCGCCGGGAACAGGGTGTTTACAGATTCCTCGACATGGTTGAACCGGAAGAGAAGTGGCCGGATCCCGCCGAACTGCCGGCCAACCCCGGCGGGCCAGACGACCCGGCATGCCTGCAGTACACCGGCGGCACGACCGGCATATCCAAGGGCGCGGTGTTGACCCACCGGAACCTGATATCGAACGTCCACCAGATCTGCGTGTGGTTTCCAGGCCTTCAGCCGGGAAAGGAAATCTTCATGTGCGCGCTTCCGTTCTTCCACGTCTTCGGTATGACGGTATGCCTGAACACGGCCATATCGATCGGCGCCTGCATGGTGCTGGTTACCGACCCGAGGAACCTGAAGGGGCTCATCGGCAAGATCGAAAAACTGCGCCCGACACTGTTCCCGGCGGTTCCTGCCCTTTTCGAAGGCATCAACAGGTTCCCCGGCATCGACAGGCGCGACCTTTCGTCCATACGAGGATGTTTCTCGGGTTCGGCCCCGCTTTCCCTTGAAGTAATGTCCAGGTTCGAAGCCCTGACCGGGGCAAGGATTACCGAAGGTTTCGGTCTTACCGAATCTTCGCCGGTCACACACGTCAACCCGCTGTTCGGGCTTAGAAAGGAAGGATCCATCGGGGTTCCGATGCCCGGGACGGACGCAAGGGTCGTTGATCTTGAAACCGGCCTTGTCGATTTGCCGGTCGGTGAACCGGGCGAGTTGATCATCCGGGGACCGCAGGTCATGAAGGAATACTGGAACCAGCCTGAGGAAACGGCCATCGCCCTGCGGGACGGATGGCTGTACACCGGCGATATCGCCACCATGGATCAGGACGGCTATTTCTTCATTGTCGGCCGCAAAAAGGAAATGATCATCGCCGGCGGGTACAACATCTATCCGCGTGAAATCGACGAAGTTCTGTACATGCACCCGGAAATCCAGGAGGCCGTCGTCGTCGGAATGCCGGATCAACACCGTGGCGAAACCGTCTGGGCCTTCGTGGTTCTGAAGCCCGGCGCGACGCTGACCGCCGAATCCGTCGAGCGCTGGTGCGCCAAGTACCTGGCCAGGTACAAAATTCCAAGACGCGTCATATTCCGGGACTCGCTTCCAAGGACGACTGTCGGGAAGGTGCTTCGACGTGAACTGAAGGAAATCGGACTGGAAATGATGAAGTCGGAACAGTGACCGCGGAATCGCTAGTTTCCGGCGGAAGCACGCCCCAGCCTTGAAAGCGCGACCAGCACGCAGGCATCCCTTACAACGGTCTCGAACCGGCCTTCCGCGAACCGGATCACATGCTCGTCAAAGGAGCCGTCCTGGAACCAAACCACCTTGAAGCGGGAAGGATCCATACCCTGAAGGACATGCAGCGTGACGGGAGGTGGCGTCACGAAACTGACCATCGCGACGTTTTCATCCACATCGGACGGACTCTGGAAGGCATCGACGCCCTCGATCTGCTTCTCCTTCGGATTGATCGGATAGACCTTGAATCCGTTTTCAAGCAGCCTCCTGACAATCATATTCCCATACTTCTCGCGGCTGGCGGAGGCGCCGACCACGACAACGCCGCCGGCCGCGCCGCCGGAGGCAACAATCTGTTCAACGTGCGCCGGAATCATGGGGCACCTCCCGACATCCCGAACGGGATGTCCCGATCACATCCTGAAACTTGAAAATACCTCGGCCGCCCGAGCCATTTCTTCGGGGCCGATGTCAAGATGTGTGACCGCCCGACAGGATCCGCAAGTGCTCCGGCCAACCTTGATGCCGAGTCCCGCAAGCTTCGTGACGAGATCCGCCGTTGAAACCGAAGGATCCCGCGGGGCGAACATCACCATGTTGGTGTGAACCGGGGCGGTGACCTTCAGGTGACCGCCGGCATCGATCGCTTCCGCAAGGCGCCTGGCATTGGCGTGATCGATGGACAGCCTGGAAACATTGTTTCGAAGGGCATAAATCCCCGCGGCCGCGAGAATCCCGGCCTGCCTCCAGCCGCCGCCAAGCATGTGCCTGAACCTGCGGGCCTTGTGAACCAGTTCAGCCGATCCGCACAGCAGGCTTCCTACCGGCGCCCCGAGTCCCTTCGACAGGCAGAAACTCATCGTATCGGCAAGGCCGGCGTATTCGCTGACCGGAATCCCGGATGCGACCGATGCGTTAAAAATCCTGGCCCCGTCGATATGGACCTTCAGGCCGGCGTCGCGTGCGATTCCCGCGGTCTGGCGCATCACGTCGAACGGAAGCACCGCGCCGCCGCCGGCGTTATGCGTGTTCTCCATCCAGAACATCTTCTGACGACTCATGTGACGGTTATCTGGCCTAAGGGACGCCTTAAGGATGTCGGCGGTTACCAGGCCGTACTCGCCGGAAAGCGGCCTGACCGTCACGCCCGAAACCGAAGCGGGCGACCCGCCCTCGTGGTGGAACGGATGACACAGCCCGTGCATCAGAAGTTCATCGCCGGGCTCGGTCTGAAGCCTGATTGCCAGCGAATTGGCCATGGTGCCCGTCACCGTGTAAATCGCGGCTTCCTTGCCGCTCAACTGCGCGGCAATCGCCTCCAGTTCATTTACGGTCGGGTCTTCCCCATAGACGTCGTCGCCAAGGACGGCGGACGAAATTGCCTGCATCATGGCCGGCGTCGGCCGCGTCAGGGTGTCTGAACGAAAATCAACAACGATTCCTTCCATCTGTGTCAATGCCTCCGAAAAGATTCGGCAACGTGGCTACCAGTTGCGATCAAGCACGAGCCAGGCCGTCAGGTAGTCGTATTCACCAAGCCGCTTGCGGACTTCCTGCGATGAAAGGTAGGCCCCGGCGGACGCAAAGGCGGTTTCGGGCATGCGGTACGAGAGCGACTGCATAACTGAAAGCAGGTGTTCCACGGTGACCGCCTGCGAGACTTTCAACGTCGCCGCATGAGCCGCTCCACCGGCCACCAGTTCGGCCGCAAGCCTGTTGACGTCCCTCAGATCCGGTCCTGACTGCGAGGATCCATCGCCGGAACGGGAAATTTCGACCGCCCTGCCGCCGGCCTTGATGCCAAATGGCGTCAGCTCAAACACCGCGTTGGGCCCCGGCTTGCCATCAGCCCTGACGTCGATGAAAGTGCCCATCCTGCCGTCCAGCGTATAAAGCGGCCTTGAACTGATGAAGAAGTTCAGGGGCTGCCACAGTGCCAGTGAGCCCCCCGCCGGAAGGACGGCGACCAGGGGTACCGACTCGCTTTCCGCGAGGAACCCGCCGGCAACCTCGGCCAGGTCGGCGAAAGTCGTGCTGCGGTCAACGACAAGGAATATGTATGTCGATCGATCATCACCCGGCCTGGTCCACGGCTTCCTGGTCTTCAAAGCCTGGTGGAGCGCGGTCTTGATGTCTTCCTGCCTGTGCGGCTGGCGAAGATCAAGGAGCTGCTGCGGCTGAAACTGCGGAACCTGCATGCCATCGGGGGTAAGCACCGCCTGATCGACCAGCATCAGACGACCCGCCGAAAGGACAATCATCCAGGGCGGATTGAACGAAATGCCGATCGATCGGCCGATTGGCAGCAGAGCCCCCGCAAGTTCACCGGATCTGCTTTCCACCATTGGAAGCGGAATCGACACCTCGGCCAGAAGCCTGCGCCCCTGTTCACACACGGTTCGAAGCACAAGGTCGCCGGAATCGCCGGCCGGACAGGCCGCCATCGCCTCGCCAAGCATCGTCCGGGCGGCCAGCATGACCGCGCCGCCTTCCGCCCTGTCCGAAAGCGAACATCCAACCACCTGGCGTATGGCGCCGGCCACCCACGCGCTGTTTTCCGGGGTCACGGCCGAGAGAACCTGGATAAGAGATGAGATTCTGGCAATCGCGGCCGATGCGGCGAACGGGCCGGCGCCTTTCTGTACCGCCTCCAGTTCCATGAAGCGCGTGCAGACCGGCTCCTTCATGAACTCAACCACGTGCGCTGCCTGATCCGCAAACACCTTCCCTTCTGGCTCGGCGGCCAGCTTCTCAAGGATCGGCAACAGATTCGTGTATCCCGCATCCTGAACGATACCTATCGAAGAAAGGAATTCTTCCTCGACCGGCGGGAATTTCATCAGGGCATTCATCTTCAGCGCCAGGAGCCTGGCCCCGAGCTCCGGCGAAATATCCTCCGCCGACGAGGCGCGTGCGATGGCCTGGGCGCATGAAGCAGCATAATCGCAGGAATCGAGTTGGCCGAACCCTCCAAGAATCGACGATCCGTCCCCGCGGCAGCCCCCCGCGAACAACACGAACAACAAGACCGGAAGCAACGCCTTTCGCATCTTTCCCCCGCTGGAATGATGAACAGTTCGGGTTCCGTCCGCGGTCCGGCGGCACGACGGCCCCCAATCCGTTTCAACGGAACGCGCTTGATGATACCATTGTTCATCAACCGTTACAGTGTCATGACTGACGGTCAGGCAGGTCAATCCCTTGTGGAAGCGAAAATGACTCCGGCAGGCCTCTCGGAAATCAAGGTCATCTTCTCGGACACCCATCTGGGGGCTGGCCACGCACCGGGAATCGTCAACCCTTTCGAGGACTTTCACCACGACCGGGAACTGTCCGACCTGATTCGGCATTACAGCACCGGCGAATGGGCGGACGTGCCGGTGGAACTGTTTATTAACGGCGACTTCCTGGACACCATAAAAATCCCTTTCGAGGGACATCACACGACCGAAATAACGGAAGAGGCTTCCGCCTGGAAGGTCGCCCGCTGCATCAAGGGGCATCCGGCCGTTTTCGACGCGCTTGCCGCGTTCGCGGGGGTGCCTGGACACACCATCACCTACAACGCGGGCAATCACGACATCGACGTGGCGTGGCCCCTGGTCCAGAAAGTCCTCCGTGCCCGCCTTGGAGTTCTGGAACGGCCGGAAGCGATGACATTCATCACTGACAATGAATTCATCCGCCTGCCCATGGGCGTTATCATCTGTCATGGCAACGGGTTTGAATCGCTCAACAGGATACCGCCGGGACAGGCAATCACTTCGACCTCCGACGGCAGGAAGATACTGAACCTGCCTCTTGGAAGCCGCTACCTCATCGAATGCCTGGTGCCTGTCAAGGGTGAAAACCCGGTAATCGATCACGTGTCCCCGCTTTCAACTTACATGCTGTATGGACTCATTTTCGAAAGCAGGTTCACGATGAAGCTGCTCGCCCGCTCAATCGCGTTTTTCCTGCGGACCAGGCTGGGAACGTCGCCGGATCGAGGCCACGGGCTGCTGCAGAAAGCCAGGAACGCAATCGAGCAGATCAGCCTTTTCACCGACTTCGACCGCCAGATGCGGGCCCAGGTCCGGAACCTGGAGGAATATTCCACGTTGATAACCGGCCACAGCCACAGACCGATGGTTCGCCGCTTCCCCGGGAACCGCACCTATGTGAACACCGGGAGCTGGACAAGAACCATCCGACTGGAACTGGACGACCTGGGTGCCAGGAACGACCTGACGTACGCGATCGTCGGATACCCCCGCAAAGGGCCGCCAATGGTGAACCTGATGAAATGGCACGGATTCCGGCAGGTTACGGAAGTCGTCACCGAATGAACCATTCCTTGCATGATCTTCAATATATACCTAGAATTTTCTGTCCCCTGACTGGGTTTCGATGAAACCGGAGGTCCCCCAATGACAAAGTCACGAAGGCTGTCGATATTCCTGGCTGCTGCGATGATGACGCTTGCTTCGGCAGCCGGCTGCGGCGGTGGTCCGAATACCTCGCCCGATACGATTTCCGGCGATATCGGCGCCGATTCCCTGGATTCCGGCATTCCGGTCGACTCGATCGACACCGTCGTCGCCTCGAACATGACCCAGGCCGGGCTGCCGGTGAAGGTCGATTGCATCGGAAGCGGATGGGAACCTGGCCTTGCCAGAATCCTTGTGTGGGATCCGAAGAAAGCGACCATCGATTTCGGACAGGAGGGCGAACCCCAGGAAGGCGATAATCCTGAAATCACGAAACTCGATCCGGACACGATGGAACTTCCGGAAGGCATAGAGCTTGAAGACGGAAGGCTTACGTTCACGGTGACCGGCTCTTTCAACGTGACCTGTTACGCGCCCGACGCCGGGATGATCGATCTTCAGCCCGAACGCATAAGCGTGGATCCCGGAATGGCCGTTCAAATCGATACCGAGGCAACACCGACGCTGGTCAAGGCCGGCGCCTGGGTTCATGTGACGTGCACCGGCAAGGATCGCTGGGACAATCCCATTACTTCGGGGTTTTTCCCCGCTGTGACGCCCCAGAACGGCGTCAAGACATCGGGGCTTGACGTCCAGTTCATCGCGGTCGGAACCTTCGATATCGCCTGCGGCATTGAAAACACGACGATGCTGGATTCGACGCCGGTCCAGGTGACGGTCGAGCCGAACAACGCCCGTAAAATCTACACGAAGCTTGACCCTCAATCGATCGTGGCCGGCGAGTCATCCCGGGTTGACTGTGAAGTCCGTGACTTCTATGAAAACAAGGTCAGTTCCATCGGCCTGTCCGTCAGCCATCCGCCCGCGCTGCAGTTGAAGGGCAAGGAGCTTTACACGGAACAGGCAGGCATCTATACGGTCAAGTGCGTCCCGCAGACTGAAAAATGGGATCTTTTCGAACTGTTCCCGGTTGCCCTGACCGTCGGGGCCGCGCCGGCGGAAAACATCGAATTGAAGGTCGTGCCGAACAAGCCGGTGTATGGAACGAACCAGAAGATCCAGGTGACGATGACGGCGACCGACCGGTTTGGAAACGTGATTCCCAAGGCGGCCTTCTCGCCGGTAACCATCATGCCGATGGACTACGAATCGATGGACGGGGAAGGTAACGTCGTCGTCGTCCAGTCGCCTTCGGACGGAATCAAGATGCTTAACGGCGACACGTCCGGCGAATTCCTGCTTAAGAAGGAAGGGCGATACATCCTTACGTTCAGGCTGGTCCAGAACCAGGGGCTGTTCAGGGATCTTGAAATCCGCGTCGATGGCAGCGGGCCGATGCTCTCGATAATTTATCCGCCACGCGGCGCCACAATCGACGGCAAGCCTTCGGTCGCGGTCGTGGCGAGCATAGACGATGCCCTGTCCGGGATCACGAAGCTGGTGGTCAACGGCAAGGAGGAAACTCCTTCGAAATTCATCAAGAACGGAACCCTGACATACCAGTTGCCCAAGATCCATCAGGGCCTGAACACCGTTGAAATCAACATTGAAAACAGCATGGGAAAAAAGGCCTCCGAAACCAGGGGCTTCTTCTTCTCGACCAAGTATTACGACGTCGATCTGACCGACCTTGAAGGCTCGATGGTTCCTGGCGCGATCAAGGCATACCTTGGCAGGAGCTTCTTCGACGACGGCAACCGGAACCCGCCGCCGGATGACGTGGCGACCCTGATGGAGCAGATTGTCGGGGGCCTGAAACTGCAGAACCTGATTCCCAACCCGATCGCGTCGGCCGGACCCTACAAGGTCTGGATACGCAAGATCGAGTACGACAAACCGTCGGTCAGCCTGAGCCCCGAGACGGACTACCTCGCGCTTGGCATCGACATCAGAAATTTCCACCTGGAGGTCGAGGCCGAAGGCAAGTGCCAGTTCATCATCGACTGGTGTCCGGATGTCACCGGGCACGTATATGCCGATGCATTTGAGGTCGATACCGAACTGCACATCAAGATGGACGAAAACGCCGTCTTCACATCGACGATGAAGTTCGCCAATTTCAATATCGCGGGATTGGACATAGATCTGGAAGGCTTTATCGGCGACCTGCTTGACTGGCTGATCGATTCAATCGTCGATGTCTTCGCGGACGCCATCGAGAAGGCCATAAAAGGCCAGCTTGAAACCATGCTGAACGATGTCATCGTCGATCTCCTGGATCAGTTCAAGATCGAGACTTCACTGGAGATTCCTTCCATCCTCGGTTCGAAGCCGGTGGAAGTTTCCCTGATGACGATGCCTTCAAAGTTCAAGCTGGATCACCCCGGGATGTGGCTGGACATGGACGCGGTCATCTATTCACAGAAGGGCGTCGCCCACGAGAACCTGGGATCAATCGGACGCGCCAACTGCCTGAAAGTCAACACCGACCCGTTCGTGATTCCGGAAGACGCCCAGGTCGGCTTCGCGGCGTACGACGACGTCCTGAACCAGATTCTGTACGCGGTATGGAACGCAGGCACGCTGAACCTGACGATTGGCGAGGACATCCTTGGCGGACTTGACATACCGGTCGTCGTGCTGAAGAAGGTTGACCTGGACTTCTATTCGCCTCCGGTCATCACCGGATGCAATCCAGAGTACGTCTTTGACCCGGAGACGTTCGAGGGGGACTGCACGGTCGCGCCCGAACAGGTCATGCAGCTCCAGCTCGGCGATGCGTATGCAAGGATTGAAGGCGATGTGTTCGGGATGCCGATGTACATGGAAGTGTTCGTTCAGGCCATCGGGCTTGTCGATCTTGCGGCGGGCGAGGACGAGGCAGGCAACTCGACAATCAAGATCCGACTTCTGAACGTTCCGAAGATCATGCTCGACGTCATCAGCGTCGATCCGGAATTCCTGGCCACCAACGGATGGACCAAGGATCAGTTCTACAACGACATAATCCTTCCGATGATCGGGCCTCTGCTCGAACAGCTTCCAACCTGTGAACAACTGCTGGACTTCCCGATCCCGGTCATCGACCTGAACAGCCTGGTGTCCGATATCCCGACGGGAACCAACGTCAAGTTCTTCGTCGAGCAGTTCTTCAGACAGAACGGCTTCACCGCGGTTCAGGGCCACCTTGAATAGAATCGCGCCCGCGCCGACGCCATGATTCCCCGGAAGTGATTTCCTGTTTGTTACCTGAAGCTGACCGAATCGACCAGCACAGCGGTATCGAAGATCGAGTCGCCCTTGTCGGTGCAATAAAACGATATCGTGACCGGCGCGTCGCGCTCGGGATCAAAGGCGTCAAGCGGGAAGACGGCCTTCTGCCATCCGGTCATGTACGTGTCGCCCCTGTCGAAATCGATGTCTGATGGCTCGAGGCCCACGAACTTGCTGCCGCACTGGTCGGCCTCGCAGTGATACTTTCGGCACTCGAGCTTGCCGCTGACCTTGTTCGTGCACTTTTCGGGATCGCACGAGCCTTCGTATTCAAAACACAGTTCCGGCGGCGTTGTCGAACCGTCTTTCGCGCACAGGTCATCGACCTTGATATCCACGACCGGATACTCGGTGCCGTCCTTCGTCGTCAGGCGGGCGACGAATGCGTCCTGGTAAAGAGTCCCGCAGAACTCGTGAAATTCCTCGGAGTAGTACTTCCAGTAAAAAACCAGTTCCCGGGCGCCCGCCGGGATGCAGAAACTCTGCGAAATCGTTCCGGTTTTATCGGTGAATCCAAGGCCGGTCGAGATGATTCCCATGAACTTGCCGGCGATCGGCTCGGTTTCGCCGAGCCTGGTGATTACGCGGCCGTCACCCTGGGTGACCCAGGCTGCCGCGTCCGAGGTTTCGAACCCGGGGTTCAGGATGTTCGAGTACTTGACTGACAGGTCAAGGGCACCAAAGAGCCTGAAGAAGCCGCCGGGGTTTTCCGGATCGACGTCGCCGCCGCCGTATGACTCGCTTGCCGACAATGTGCGAAGAAGGAAGTTAAAGAAGAAGTCGCGGCCCGACTTGAATGCGAATTCGGAAGAGACCCGGTTGGTGTAGCCAAGGACCGTCCTGGCGCCGGAGGCCAGGAGCGCCATGGCAAGGCTGCCGTTGTAAAGCGTCCTGCAGCCGCCCAGATACACAAGACTTCCCGGCAGGCGCTGCTCGTCGGCGTAGTACTCGACAAACTCCGGCGTGACGCCCCAGTTTCGATCGCCCATGACCAGACGTCCCGACATCAGGTCGGCGTGGGTCGTGTCGTAACACGTTCCCGAGGGCTTCGTCATCTTGGTTACCTGCTGGATCCCGGCGTCGGTTTCGACCTGCTCGGTGTATTCCTCCGGCGGATCAGTGATGATGCAGGTGGAGCCCGCCGGGCAGTCCGCCGACGACTCGCATTCCTGGTCGGACGACCCGATCCTGCCGCAGTTGACCGATTCTCCGCTCCACAGGATCTCCTGGCCGCCACGATGGCGCCACGGAAGGCCGGCCCTGACGGCGCCGGAAAGGCCGGCGAAATAGACGTCGGAGTGCGTCGATATGGCGATGATTCCGCTGGTCGAAAGCTGCCTGAACTTTTCCAGGCTCGCGCCCGACCCAAGATACGGGCCCTTAAGCGTGAAGACCGGACAATTGATTTCGGAAACGATCTCGGCAATCGCCGGAATTTCGTCCTGACGGCCGAATTCGGTGAAGAAAGGCGCCAGCAGAAGCGTTTCGCGGCTGCTTATCTGGTTGCGGTCGAGCGACCGCAAATCGGCCGCGCGCAGACTGACCGGAACCTCGTCAACGTCCGAACCGCCACCGCCACGCTGACCTTCGGCATACAGGTTAAGCGCCCCGAGCACGCCGTCGTTGAACCTGACCCAGATACCGCCGCCCGATTCATCGGACTGGCTTGTCTCGGCAATCGACGTATCGGCCGCAATCACCTTGAAAGCGGCAGCCCTGGCCTGTTCCGGCATTCCGGCATCGACCTTGGCCATGAACGCCTTTGTCGCCTTGCTCAGAGTTTCCTTGTGGGCCGAACAAGTCGCGGAATCAATGTTCTCGATGCATCTGAGCTCAAATGGCGCGGACAGGGCCACATAACTTCCCGAATCCGACGTCACCTCAAGCGCCGCTCGATAGAGCTGGGTTCCAACGGCATCGCACTTGACCGTTACCCGCCCGGTGAAAACGCCGTCGCCCTGAATTTCATCGGCCGATCCGTTAACCATGCCGCCGTCCGACATGCCCCCCAGGTTTTCGGAAAGACGACCGTCCTCAAACTGCCTTACGACGTACATGCGGTCGCCCGCCGCCGTGCCGAAGAGCCCCATGTTGACCTTTGCCAGGACGGCCTGGGTCCTGCCGGAAAAGACGGTTGGCGGCGACATGCGCATAGGCGCCGGGAAGTACATGTTCGGGTTGTAGGTGATTACGATGCTGTCCCTGACCGTGACCGGCGGCTGTTCAACATCGTCCCTGTCCCCGCGCCCGCGGGCGATTACCGTTATCAGATTGTCGCCAGGCTTCAGGGAAATGGCGGCAGTCTGCCAGTAAGGACTTGACGACTCACTGATGACCTGGCCGCCGGTGACGCCTTCGGCCTCGAAAACGATTGATTCCAGGTTTCCGAAGTATATGCCCCCAAGGGCAACCGTGCCGGCCTGAGTCGCGTAGTACCCGCGATTCGACGGTGTCGTTATCCTGACCGCCATCTCGGCCGATGGCAGGGTGGCCGAGACGGTTCCGTTGCCGCCCATGTCGGGAAACACGACGACGTCACCTGCATCGTCTTCGGTACCGGTGTCCTGCACGACAGCATCGTGACCGACGTCATCGCCGGACGTATCGGTATAGACGACATTGCCGGAGCACCCGGCCGCGACGAGCAGAACGATAAATGAAAAATGCCTTGCGGCGGACGACTTCATCAAAACCTCCGCGGATCGCCATCGAATTGCCGGGCCCTGGCGCACGCGGGGTCCGCTGCGCCGATTGTAAGGAAGGACCGTGCCGCCTTCAATGATACTACCGATTAATAGTAAGGGCGGCATTGTTGAAGGGGGGAACCTTTTCATGACGTCACCGTCGGCCATTGACCTTGAACCCGCAATCCTGTAGTTTTTGCGCGGCAATCCCAATTCGGGGGCACGATGGCGGACGCCGGACTCGTAATCATCGGCGCAGGCCTTTCCGGCCTGACGACAGCGCTCTTTTCAAGGGACGATTTCCTTCTGCTGGAAAAATCGTCTCGACCGGGCGGACTGCTGAAGACCGAGGACATCGAAGGATTCCTGTTCGATTTCACCGGCCACTGGCTGCACCTTCGGGACCCCCGGACAAAGGATTTCATTGCCGACCTGATGGGGGACGGAATGGTCACCGTCAACAGGAAGGCCGCCATCTGGTCAAACGGCGTCATGACGCTTTTTCCCTTCCAGGCCAACCTGTTCGGACTGCCGCCGGCCGTCATCCGGGAATGCCTGCAGGAAGCCGTTGCCTCGGCCGTCAGCCGGGCGGCGGGAACGGCCGCCGTTCCCGGCAATTTCGAGGAATACGCGAACATTCATTTCGGACGTGGGATCGCGCGGCATTTCATCGTTCCATACAACACGAAACTGTGGGGCGTCCCGCCTTCCGAGGTGACCGCGGAGTGGACCCAGAGATTCGTGCCCATGCCGGACATCGCCCAGATTATCGACGGCGCCCTCGGATTTTCGGCCCAGGCAATGGGGTACAACGTTTCGTTCATTTATCCGGCAACCGGTGGCATCGAATCGATCCCCCGCGCCATGGCGGCCAGGCTTGACCATTCAAGGATTATGTTCAACACGGCCCCGACCGCGCTGAACGCCGATGAACGCTGGGTCGAAGCCGGGGGCAGACGGATTTCCTGGGACAGGCTTGTAAGCACCACGGCGCTTCCCGACCTGGTGAAGATGACCGTCGATGCCCCCGACGTGATCAGGAAGGCCGCGGCAGAACTTCGCTGCTCGCCGCTGAGGTTTGTAAACGTCGCGCTGGACGTGCCGACCCCGCTGGACGGCAACCACTGGATTTACCTGCCTGAAACGAAATATCCGTTCTATCGCGTCGGCTGTTTCTCCAACGCCGTGAAAAGCCTTGCCCCGGCCGGCAAATCGTCTCTGTACGTCGAACTGGCCCCCGACACCACGATGCCCGAGGCCGAAATCACCGCGGCGCTTCAGGACTTCCTTATTGAAATCGGCAGTATCACCGAAAAGTCCCAGTTGCTTTTCGCCAGGTACCGCAATCATCCGTGGGGATACGTAATCTTCGACGAACGCTGCGTGCCGGCCCGCGACCTGATTCTGGGCTGGTACCGGTCAAAAGGTATAAAATCCATCGGCCGATACGGGGCCTGGACTTACAATTCGATGGAAGACGCCATGCTGGAAGCGATGGCCGCTGCCGGCTGAACAGGGCGCCCGAACGCCCGGGGGTGCATCAATATGGGATCGGAAAGAACCGAGGTCTCAATCGTAATACCGGTGTTCAACGAAGAGGGACTGCTGGAAACGGCGATCAACGACCTTGTGCTCAAGCTGAACGAGCTCGGCTGGGAAAAGGAAATCATCATCACCGAAAATGGAAGTACCGATCGCACGGTTGAAATCGCGAACGACCTTGCCCGGCGCTATCCGTTCCTGAAGGTTCTTCACACCGGCGAACCGAATTATGGAAAGGCCCTGCGCAAGGGCATCGAAACCGCTTCCGGCGTCTTCGTCATGTGCGATGAAATCGACATCTGCGACGTCAACTTCCACAAGGCGGCACTTGAAATCCTGAAGGGCGGCGAATTCGACATGGTTGTCGGAAGCAAGCGGCACCCCGACGCGAGGGACGCCAGGCCGGCCTTCCGCCGTTTCGCGACGTGGGTCGTCAACATGATGCTGCGCGTGGCGACCGGATTCAGGGGAACCGACACGCACGGCCTGAAGGCGTTCGTCCGCGAGGCCACGCTCCCGGTCGTTTCCAGATGCATCGTCGAGAAGGACATGTTCGCGAGCGAACTGGTCATAAGGGCCGAAAGACTTATCCGGGTGAAGGAAATCCCGGTGACCATCGTGGAAAAGCGCCCGCCCGCGATCAACCTTTTCAAGCGCGTCCCGAACGTCCTTCGCAACATCTTCAGGCTGTTTCTGATCATCCGCCTGGGAAAGAAGGCCTGATGATTCCGGGGGCCTTGATGAACCGGGTACTCGCAGTAAACATCGATCTTGACGATCTTCGCTTCTATCGCGGGATTCACGCCCTTCCGCAGCAGCCGGAGAACGCGGAAATCTTCAAGCTGGGACTGCCGCGCTTCCTGGATCTGTGCGAAAGGCATGAAATCAAGGCAACGCTGTTTGTAATCACCGACGACCTGAAAATTCCGGGTGTGTCCGAGGCCATCCGGGACGCGGCCCGCCGTGGCCACGAGATTGCCAGCCATACCAGATCCCACGATTACGGCATCTCCCGCCGCGATCCGGATTCAATCGCGGCCGAACTGGCCGGGTCGCGCAGGGACATCCTGAATGCCTGCGGAATCGAGCCGACCGGCTTTCGGGGGCCGGGCTACAACTTGACGCCAGACCTGCTGGACGGCCTGATCCGGGCGGGCTTTCTTTACGACACGTCAATCATGTCCAGTCCACCGTACTGGCTGGCGCGCGCCTTGATTATCGCGGCAATGGCGGCCACGGGCAGGAAGAGTTCCTCGATTACGGGAAGGGCCAGGGACTTCTTCAGGGGACATCGCCCGTTCGTCTGGGGCGGGCCGGGGAAGGGCCTGGTCGAATTTCCCATCACAACGGCGGGCCCCTTGTTCCTGCCCCTGATCGGAACGACGCTGGCTGGCCGGGGCGCGCTTGTCCGGCAGGCGGTCACGATTGCCCGCGGGCGCGAATTCGTGAACATCGAATTCCACGGAATCGACTTCCTCGACCGCGAGGCCGATGGACTTGAGCCTGAACTGCTGGTCGAACCGGCCCTGAAGATCCCGCTGGCCGAGCGCATGCATAATTTCGACCTGGCCCTGCGGATGCTTGGCGAGGGGCGCCGAAGCCCGACCCTGGCAACGCTGGCCGCTTCCTTCAACGCATCCTGACAAGTCTTCAATCATTTCCTTTTTCATGTGACAATCCGATTCCCGTGCTTTGAAGAGGCAACATGAACGACTGCATCTTCTGCAAAATTGTTCAGGGCTTGATTCCATCCGCGAAGATTTATGAAGACGATGATTTCCTGGCATTCCTGGACATCAGGCCGGCGAACCACGGCCACGTGTTGATCATCCCGAAGGTTCACGCCGAACGCGTCACGGATCTTCCGGAGTCCATCCTTTCAAGGGAACTGGTGCTTGCCGCAAGGATCGCCGCGGCGGTGCTGGCGGCGACCGGGATGACCGACTTCAACCTGTTCAACACCAACGGCGCGGCTTCAGGGCAGGAGGTTTTCCACCACCACCTGCACGTCATTCCAAGAAAGGCGGGAGACGGAATGAAGCTGTCCATAGACCCGCAGACCTACCGGGAAGGGGAAATGGCGGAAATTGCCGGCGCTATCCGGCGGCGGCTTGACCTTCGTGAACCGGGGGAATCGTGATGAGGGGCTTGGATTCCTTTTCGATCGTAAGCCTGATGAAGCCGGCCTTCATACCGCTGCCGCGTGAGGCCGGCGGTTCGCACTCCAAGATTTACTTCATCGACGAGCAGAAGCTGGGCGCCATCCTGGCCGAAGCAGCCGTTCCTGGCGCCCGGGAAAAGGCGCGTGAGCTTGGAATCAGGATTGGAAGCCGGTTCATCGTCAAAGTCGGGAACATCCACGACTACATAGTGAAGCTGAAGGATGGTCGGGAGTCCGTGATAAGGCGTCAGCATCCCTCGGAAGCATTCGGCCCCGGCGGATACAACCTGGCGCCGACGGTCGGCAAGGTGCTTACCGATGTTCGCGAGGCGGCGCGGCAGATACCGTTCATGTCGTTCGGTTCAAGACGTCAGCAGCTTGCGCCCGACGTGCTGGGCGACATAGCAAGGTGCATTTCCGGCAGGCCTGAAGGCGACTCGGCCGACGGCACCTTCCTTGTCCAGGATACGCCGGACGGAATCAGGAAGATGTCCATCCGTCAGTTGCTGACCGAGGATCCTTTCTTCAGAAGCAGAATCGGATCTTTCGAGGAACTGCGACGCTACCAGGAATTCCTGCGCGTCAACCCGATCGATTCGGCAACCGAAACGATCCTCGGGGACTTTTTCAATTCGCCCATAACGGTCGGGTTCCGGGACACGCTGCGCTTTCTCGAAGGCTCCAGGCACCCGTCCCTGGGATGGGACAGGGCAAGGGCCGTAATCCTTGAAAGTTTTGAGAAATACGGAAGGGAAACGTTCCTCCCGCCGGAATTCAACTACTACACCAGTTCGATGGAATACAGCCCGGAATGCGTTCTGGACATGAATCGGGAAAACTCCCGCGCGGCGGCCAGCTTCGCTGAGCTCCTGAAGGAACGGGCGCCGGCCGACACTTTCGCGGGAATGGGCGAAAAGGAAATCGAGGCCGTTGCTTCGGCCATTCTGGAAATCCACTTCGACTACCCGGAATTCGAAGTCGATCCGGTTAGCGGCGTGTTCAGCACCGCCACGGCCAGGCTCGTCGCGCGATCCGCGTTCTGGGCGACAATCCAGGCCGCCGACGTCGTGCTGCCGGACAGGCGAAACGCCATCACCGATGAAATCGCAAGGCGTTCAAGCGCCCTGGCATTCTTCCTGGACAGGATGGACGAGGTCGAACGCGAGGATTTCCTTTCGCTGGTCAACCGGATCCTGTGGGAAGTCGCCATTCATGGTGGCGTGCCGGACAACCAGGGACGGATCTGGCCCTGGAAGCGCGTCAACCGCACGTTCTTCAGCTTCCAGGAGCTGGCGCAGTACCAGATGAAATCTCGTGGCACCCTTGAAGAAACCATCACGCTGGAGGATCTTTACCGTCCATCGGGCCGGAAGATCCTGCAGGCACACCCCGAACTCCCGGGCAAGCTCCTGGTCTTTTTCGTCCTTGCGTATCGGTACTACACGGAGACCGGCCACATTCCGGATCTTCGCCCCGACGATGCCGGCATCGATCTTTTCGTTCGCGGAACCTACGGTTATTCGACCAGAAACGTCCTGGTGGCCCTGGGCCGCGACCGGGACGGCAGGCCCGACAGCGACGTCAGATTCATCGATAACCGCGACCAGTTCAAGCAGTACCGGCGCTGGGAGGACAGGGACAGGCCGCTTGGATTCGTAAAATACGGCCTGAGGATGCTGAGTCCGGTCGCACGCCCCGGCCTGGAAAGGGCCATCGGGATGTACGCCGAAGCCGCCGCGGGCGGACCGTCAAGAAAGACGGGGCTTGTGGATGACGCGCCACAGAGGATGCGCGAGGTTCTGCGACGGGGGGTCGAAGCCGTGGCAACAAATTCCAGGGTTCTTTTCGAGGATGCCATCGACGATACGGCCAAGGGACTGAAGAAGATGGCCGCCAGAACCGGGATTGGCGAATCGCCCCGACGATGACGTCTTTTCAAGGTGTCGCGAATTTGTAACGCGCGCTTGTCCGGCGATAGAATCCTGTGTGATGAATGGAGGGTACGCCATGAGAAAGGCGTTTCTGCTTGTGCTCGGCCTGATGACGATGCTTTTCGCGGCCTGCGATACCGGGCTTCCCCGCTTCACGCCCGCAGAAGGTTCCTACACCGAGGGCGGTGGGACGAACAGGTATTCCTTCGTCGGCGGCGGAACCGGAAACTACACGGCGCCTGACGGTGGATTCGTGATCGACGCCGGCGGCGACACCGGTGGGGAAGAAGAAGAGGAGTGATTCCCGCTTCCTCCTTTCCGTTCCCGTTGCAGCGAGGCCGGTGTGAACCGTTTTTCATCGTCATCCCCGATTTTCGCCCTCGTGCTTGTCGCGATGCTGATTCCGGCATGCGGATGCGGCCAGAAGACCGTTGACCTGACCTCTCCCGAGGCCGCATACGAATCGTTTCGGGCGCACCTGTTGCGGGGTGACTGGGAAGGTGTCTTTCCCCTGATGATCCCCGAGGTCAAGGACAACATCACAAGAACCTGGCAGATGAACCGCAAGACTGCCAGCCTGATTGAGTCCAGCATTCCGGCGGCGCTGAAGCAGAACTACCTTTCCGAGATCGGATCTGCCGAAATCAGGAATGCGGCGTCGCCGCAACAGTACTTCGGTGCGTTGATGCGATCCGCTTTCCCGGTGTCGCTGGTTCCGGGCGATTCAAGACACTCGGTTGAAACATCCATTTCCAGGATTTCGGAAACCAGGAAGGGAAGTCGCAATTACGTCGTCACCACGATTGCGGGACGCCAGATCAACCTTGTCCTGAATCAGGACAACACTTACGGAATCGAGCCTCCCGACGACCAGGCCCGTCTTTTCCGAATGAACTACAAGGCGGCCAGCGAGCTTTACATCAACGTCAAGGCCGTCGTCGATTCGCTTGATTCAGAAACCGGGAAAGCCCCCCGATGATAAGGCTTCGATACGTCGCCATCATTTCGATGCTCCTCTCATGCGCGGCCGCGGGAAGCCAGGTGAAGGAAGATGATTCCCCGACGCCCGGCGAAAACGACCAGGGAGTTGAGGAATCGCCGCCAGCGGAAGAGACCGTCGAGACCGCGACAGATGAATCCGGACAGGCGCCGGCCTGGGCGACGATCCAGTTCGTCACCCCCAGGGGCGAGCCGATGACGCTCAGATTTCCCGTGCGTTCAAGTTCGATTGGCAGCCCTTCGTCGGGAAGCCTGGTCAATGGAAAGGATATCGGAAGAAGTGGCCCCGGTTTCATCCAGACCGGGACGGCCCCTTTCGGGACGGATGAGACCGTCATGCTTGTGATGTTCGCGGCCGGCGAGCTTCTGCGGGACTACCCGAACTCGGTGCCGGCCCTTGTCGGATCGCTGTCGGACGCTGACGGAGGCCCGATTCCGCCACACAAGTCACACCAATCCGGCCGCGATGTCGATATCGCATTTTTTGCCCGTGAAAACGTGCCCCTGCGAACATTCGGCGATCTTGATCCGGCACAAATCGACTTCGAAAAGTCGCTTGCGCTTCTGGTGAACCTGGTTTCGACGGGACGCGTCAGCTTCATCTTCATCAATTACGCGCTGCAGAAGTTCTTTTTCCAGGCCGCGCGCGACATGGGATACAGCGACGCTCAGTTGGATTACCTGTTTCAGTACCCGAAGGGGGAAAGCGCGAAAAGCGGCATCATCAGGCATGCAAAGGGCCACTTCAGGCACGCGCATGTAAGGTTTGCCTGCCCGAAAGGCTCCCAGGACTGTCGGGAATGATCACAGTTCCCTGATGGCGAATACCGCGGAAACCGCATCAATCATCGAAGCCGGAATCACGAAGGCCCGGCTGTCCATGAAACGATTGCCGGTCGTGGCGGCAACAAATCCACCGCCTCTTTCGGCCGAGGAAACCTTCAGGACGATATCGCCGCCTTCGGCCGTGAAGGTGACCGAAAGGTGATCCGCCCTGATCCGGGACGGCCGCACATCATCGACAAATGAATGGGCGCGCATCGAAATCGCCGCGGTCGCAATCGATGTCACTGCCTGGGAGGATATGGCCGGGCTGTTTCCGAACTGGACGCTGAAGTTCTTTTCGCCCTTTTCGGGCGGCCTTATCACTGCGGTTCCGAACACCGGCGACCAGACGCGGATCTTCCTGAGAGTCGATGAATCGCGGGGAAAGACGGATCTTGCCATCAGCCGGTCAACGGTGATGTCCAGCGGCGCGAGTTCGGCTGCGGTCACAACCGCGATGCCTGGCAAGCCATCAACCATGGCGTGCCTTCGTCCATCCCGTTCCCTCGGGCCGAACGAAACGGAAATGACACTTCTATCGGTTCTGGTCACCTTCAATCGAAGATCGGATTGGAAGGCGGAAGACGCCGCCTTTCCGGAAATCACGCCTGAAGCATCCATCTCGCTTATCGAACGCAGCCAGGTCTCGACCTCGCTGCGATCCAGGGGCGCCGGCATGCCGTCGGAGACAATCCCGGCACCTTCCCTTCGAATCGCCAGGCGACGGCCCTCGCCTTCGATCAGGACGGACTCGATTTCTTCCGGCGATGACTTCACAAGGCTCAGATCCGCCAGATCGAAAAGCGATTTTGCAAGAAGCCCGGCGTCGGCGGAACGAAGGCGCGCGAACCCGGCAACTTCGCTGGTGGCAACCCAGACAAATCCGGCGCTCTCAGCCGAAAGGACAACTTCCACCGTGCGTCCATCGACAAGCCCGAAGGTCACCTTCGCGACCGGGGAAGAGATAAAAACCCCTTCGGGAAGCGATTCGGCCCACGAATCGACAAGCACAAGGCTTGCCTGGCCGACGACCTCTTCAATTCCACCAGGCTCCCACCCGCCAGGCGACACGATTCGCCAGCCCATCCTGGCAAGGGGACTTTTTCTGTCACCTTCGTATGTCACGGTGACAGCCTCCCATTTCGAATCGCCATCCAATCTGGAAAACGTGACTGTTTTTACGTCGCCGACACCGAAGGAAAACAACCTTGACGACCGCATCGAATCCAGGCCCCTGGGAAAGGGTCTGCGAAGATCGTGCCCGGTCAGCCTGAAGACCTGATCTGCGCCCGACATGCGCACGAAAGTGTCCGGGCCTGCATCGGGATTATCCTGCACGGAACCGATTTCAATGTCCTGTGAAGACCCGCTGCCGATGTCGAAGGCAACCCGGATCGCCGTGTCGGGGTCAAGCCCGTATTCGGCCGCCCCGGCCTCGGTGTCAACCGGAATCACTGAAACCAGGTCGCTGGAAAAGGCATCCAGCAGACCGTTCACCGCAAGCCGGTCGGCACGCGCGCCAGCCGGCGGGAAGAATGACCATTCACCATCGGGCAGCCTTGAAAGCTTCACCAGGCGGGATCCTGAGGACAGTTCGATAAGACGGACTGACGACTTGTCGGCAATCGCCGGAATAAGCAAGGTATCCCTTTGATCCAGCCTCCTGGACAGATACGTTGCGCCAAACCCTGCAAGCAGCATCACAAAGGCCAGCAGGAGTATCCTGGTGCTCTTCCTCAAGTTTCCCCCGGACGGCTTCGAATTCACCAGGGCCTGTTGCGGCGCATCCTGTGTCGGACGACCCCGATCCCTGCAAACAGCAGGGGAAGGCCAATTATGAAGGCAAGCTCGATTATCCGCGCCGCCACCGGCGTGACCTGGTCAATCGGGCGCCTGTCGTCGGTCTTGGATCTGATATCGACAAGCGCCTCGTTCATCACGCCCCAGTCGAGGCAGTTATACACAAACCCCATGTTCTGGGCGACCACCGGCGAAACCTGGGAAAGGCGCATCTGCCAGTTCTGGAAACGCGCCGCGTACCTGGCCATTTCGGACGCTGGCGAGACCATCCCGGATGTAAGCCTGGAAAGCGAAAAGCCGTAAAACACCTTTTCCGAAGACAGGTTTTCAAGTCCCATGGAAGAGCCGATCACCAGAAGCCGGCCTTCGCCCTGGGCAAGATGACCGTTTTCCCCGGATGCTACGGCCTCGGGGACGGTCTCGAATGCCGACTTGAAAGGCCCGGAAACTGCCAGGGCCAACGAGACCGGCTTTCCGGCCTTCATCGTTGCGACTGACTGCACAAGCCGTTCCGGAACGATATCCAGTCCCGCGGTCACATAGGCGGTTTCGGGCGACGTGCTTATCAGGCGGGCAAACTCAAGTTGCCCGACATTCGGATCCGGCTCCACCGTCGTGGCGAATGGAAGGATGATTCCCGGCATGTTCCTGACAAGCACGTGGGTTCTGTCCATCACGTCCAGGAACGGCAGAAGGGGGTACGGAAAACTGTTCTGGCCCTGGGACTGCCCTCCCGGCCTTGAGACCGCGAGATCGCCAAACGACTTCAGGCCGACGACCAGGTCGCCGCGCAAGCGAACCCCGTAGGGCTCAAGAACGGACTTCAGGTTTCCAGTCCTGGACTCAAGCCGTGGCGGCGCCATTGGAATCCCGTTTTCAAAATCACCGGCCTCGTCGATATTGAAAAGGGCCACGTCCCAGGCGTTAACAAAAAAGATTACCGTACGTCCCGAAAGAAGGAACTGATCGATCCTGTACCTGTCCTGTTCGGAAAGAGGCATTTCGGGCCCGAAAACCACCAGGGCATCCAGATCCCCCGGCAGTTCGCGGCCGGATTCGACCTTCACGACATTCAGGCCCCGGTTCTCGAACATTCCCTGTCGAAGACCGTTGTTGATGATGTTTATCTGGTTCTGAATCTGTTCCACGCCGGCAAGGAACGGTCTGAAATCGGGGTTGCGGGCGGCTATCGCCTCGCCCACGTCCTTTTCGATCAGACGGCTTTCGTCCTGGAAGGGACAGAAGGCACGCCCGCCACACAGGAAGCCGACCTTCCTGCGGGTCGAGAGATTGCCAAGGTTGCCTGCCTCGATATCGAGCACCCGGAAGCCCGACTCCATCCTGGAAACAATCTGGACGACGTCCTGCTGGTTCATCGCGGTCTTTCCGGACAACGCTGCAATCAGGCTGTCGGCCGATTCGGAAAAGAGCCGTGCTGCCCTGACAAGCGCGTCCAGCGTCGCGTTCTGACCGGCTGAACCGGCGGCGGCGGCAATGGATCCGCCGATGCTTCCACAATCCCTGGCGATACCGGGCACATCGACGGCCAGCTTATCGGCGATTCCCGGCTGGGCCAGACCCATCATCGCGGCAACACCGCCGGCAGGTGCCCGCAGAAGCTCGGCAACCTTGTCCATGCACGCACGCGCCGCATCGTGAATTTCCGACCCGGATTTGACGTAGGGCTCGATGGCCCTTGACTTCGCGTATTTTTCCGCCAGCCTTGTCAGAATCCTGGTGATTTCAAACTCAAGGGAATCCGGATCGGTGACAATCGGCAGCACCTCGGTCTGGTTGCGATACGAAAAGACCGCCCCGAGAGCGTACTTCCGAAATTCCAGACGCCCGCCGCGAACCTCGGCGTCCTTCCAGGAAAAGAGTTCCAGCCTTGCACGCGCCGCCTTGGGCTCGACGTCGTCGCGCACGACCGAAATTCGCATTCCACCGGCCGACCAGGACTGATATTCGCCAAGCCTGTCAAGCAGTTCCCGATCAAAACCCCTGATCTGGATCTGACGCCCCTGGTAAACCATCGACGTCGGAAGATCGCTGCTGATGAATACCTGCACGTCCAGGCCATCGAGCATCCGAACCGCGTCCCGGCTGGTCTGCGACAGGGAATACCTTGAATTCCGGGTAAGATCGACACGCCCGAAAAACCAGAACCCGAGCACGTTAAGAAGCACCGCGATGCCCGAAATCGCGAGTGCGGCAAGGACGGCATTCCTGCGGCTGCGTGACGACATGCTATGCCCCCTTTTTCCACTTGCGTGATTCCACCGAGAAGATGGTCCACGCAACGGCCGTGAAGAGGACACCAAGGAAATAGAGTATGTCGCGGGTGTCTATGACGCCACGAGCTATGGACTGGAAATGACTACCGAACGAAAAGGCGTCCAGCAGCGGCAGTGAGTGAAGCCCGAGCGCCTCGGGAATCCTGTCGGCAAACGACATGCCGGCGCAGATGGCTATCGCAATAATGAATGCCGTGATCTGGGATGACGTCCAGGACGAGGCCAGAAGCCCAATGGCCAGATACGCCGCGCCTGCCAGCGTCACCCCGATATACCCGCCCAGGATTGGCCCCGGATCGGGCTGGCCAAGAATGACCAGCATCAACGGATAGAAAAGGGTCAGGCTCAAGGCCACAAGAAGGAACCCGATCGAACCGACAAGCTTGCCGACGACGACATCGAATTCATCAACAGGCAGGGTAAGCAGTATTTCCATCGTTCCCAGCTTGCGCTCCTCGGCCAGAAGACGCATTGAAATGGCCGGCAGGATGATGGTGAAAAGGAACATCATCCATTCGAAAAGCCATCTCAAGGACGCCTCGCGTGCCAGGAAGAAGGCCGGCTTGACAATGAAAAACGGCATATTGAAGAAAAATGTGACGCCCAGAAGCGACAGGAAGATCGCAATCGCCACCCAGGCGGCCGGCGACCCGAAATGTGCAAAAAACTCACGGCGGGCAATGGCAATCACTCTTCCCATCTGTCACCAGCCCATGTCGCCTGGCGCGTCAGGCGGGAAAAGATCGTTTCCAGGTCGAGCCTTTCGCTGCGCAATTCGACCAGCCCCCAGTTGCGTCCCGCGGCAAGCGAGAATATGGCGGGGCGCAAATCCCGACCTGACTCGGCGCGAAGCCGGAATGTCAACTGCTGCCTGACACCGTCCCTGACCGGGGTGACGTCCATGCAGCCCTCGAGCCGTCCAAGATCGGCCGCGACTTCCCCGTGATCGGGCAGACCGTCGGTCGAAAACGACACCAGGCACGAATCCGCGTGGCCATGATCCCGGCTGATTGCATCACAAGTGCCGTCCGCCACGATTCGCCCCAGATGGACGATGATGATGCGGTTGCAGACGGCGGTCACCTCGGCCAGGTTATGGGTCGAAAGTATTACCGTTCTGTCGCGTCCAATGTCCCTGATAAGGGATCTGATTTCAACGATCTGGTTCGGATCCAGCCCTGACGTCGGCTCGTCCAGGATCAGAATCTGTGGATTGTGGATAAGCGCCGCCGCAAGCCCGGTGCGCTGCCTGAATCCGCGCGAAAGGGTTCCCGTTTCCTGGTTGAGGCGGTGCTGAACACCGGTGGTCTCGGCGACCTCCATCACCCGGCGCGCGATCGAGCGCTTCGGGATCATGCGGACGCGCGCGATGAAGGTCAGGTACTCTCCAACCGTCATTTCGCCATAGACCGGCGCGTTTTCCGGCAGGTATCCCATAAGACGCCTTGCCTCGACACCCTGGTCAACCGTATCCAGCCCGTTGACGGCCACGCTTCCGGAAGTGGCCGAAATGAACCCGGTCACGATCTTCATGCATGTGGTCTTGCCGGCACCGTTCGGCCCAAGAAAACCGGCCACCTCCCCGGCCCCGACCGAAAACGAAATCCCGTCAAGGGCCCGAAGCGGGCCATAATCCTTAACCAGGCGCCTGACTTCAATCATTGGGTGACCAACACATGATGGCGAACCTGACAAACCGCCGCGCCGAAAACCGACCGACGCATGATTCTATTCCCGAAACCGCTTTGTGAACAGGGCGCGGGCAGCTTATCCCTGAGCCATCCCCTCATAGGAAAGGGAGTACGCCCCGTGATGGTTGGCGGTCGGCGGTAAACCCTTCCGCGGCTCCCCCTTCACCCCTTCCCGTGCGAGTGCGGTGCGTTCACGTCGTTCGTTCGGGCGTCGGCTCGGTCGGCTGATGCACGATGTCGCTTGTTTTTGGATTGTACCGCGCCGATTCGCCGGCCTCTATTCCTCTCTCACTCCTGTTCACGCCCTCGCATCGCATCGGGTGGGGTATGCCGCTCCAGGCTTCCCCGCCGCCTGCCGCGGCCATCGGCGTACGCCCGGCGATTATCGGAGCGCGACTTCAATAACCTGTTGAAAACTTTGAGAAATGTGCCGATTTTAACTGGATAAAAAGATGCCGACATCGGATAATTCTTGTGCAAAATCAAGGAGTTACCCGATGTCAGCAAAGAGAATGGTAATCGTAGTCGGACGCATTTTTCAAGGCCTTCATGCAAAAAATCGACAGACTTTGGCTGTACTCATGGCAGCCCTGCTCGTGACCGGCAGGGCAGGTGTTGCCGCGCTTGGCCGCGGCATCCACTCCAGGACCGCTTTCAAGCACTCCATCAAGCGCGTCGACCGCTTCCTGGGAAACGATAACGTCGTCGTCTGCGACTGGTGCAAAGCTCTGTTCGCCACTGTCCTGGGCCCGCGCAAGTCCGTAAAGATCGCTATCGACTGGACAAAGATCGGGCCCTGGCCCGTTCTGGTCGCGTCGGTCGTCATCAGAAGACGCGGCATTCCCATCTACTGGGCCACCTGCGACTTCAGGAAGCTCCAGCGCAGTCAGAATGCCTTTGAAAACAGTTTCCTTGTCGTCCTGCGGGACATTATTCCCAGAAACGTTAACGCGATTCTGCTATTTGACCGCGGCTTCAGACGCGTCTCGCTTGTCAAACACATCAAGAAACTGGGCTTTCACTTCGTCATCAGAAGTTGCTCCGACGTGCACGTAATGACCGAGGCAGGTGAAAAAATTGCTCTGCGCGGACTAAAACTTTCTTCCGGCATCGTCAAGGATTTCGGCCACGTCATGGCAACCATGGACAAGCCCGAGGACGTCAGGCTCGTTGCCGTCTTTGACCGAGACCAGAAGGAGCCATGGCTGCTGTTCTCAGACCTCGACCTGCACGCAAGAGACATCGTCGCACTTTACGGCAGGCGCTTTACCATCGAGGAATTCTTCCGCGATTCCAAAAATTCCCGCTTCGGTTGGAGTCTTGGCCAGTACAAGCTCAAAGACAGACCGGACAGGCTCGACAGGCTCTTCCTAGTCGTCGTTGCCACTTACTTCCTGGTCTCGATCATCGGACTGCATCTCGAGCACATCCGCCTTGACGCAAAATTCAAGGCAAACACATCGAAG
>JAKPTZ010000068.1 GCA_029555025.1 Deltaproteobacteria bacterium | reverse complement strand
ACAGCAATCCTGCATACAATCGGCATCCCGTTCGATATGCCGCCCAGTATGCCGCCGGCATGATTGGTCGTGCAACCGCCGGCATCCATCTGATCGTTCATCTGGCTGCCGCGCAAACGTGCCGCGTTGAAGCCCTCGCCGATCTCTACTCCCTTGACGGCGCCAATCGACATAAGCGCGGCAGCAAGCCGGGCATCAAGCTTGTCGAAAACAGGATCGCCAAGTCCGGCAGGAACCCCGGTCGCGACGATTTCGACAATGCCGCCGACCGAATCACCCTGCTCGATGGCCTGCCTTACGGCGGCCTGCATCGCAAGCGACGCCGCCGCGTCGGCACAGCAGACCGGACTTGCCGCAGCCGCCGCCCAATCGACCGGGCCATCTTCCCAGCCAGGCGCCGAGATTCCGGCAATCTGCACGACATGTGCCCTGATCCGAACCCCGCGAGGTGCCAGGACGGCCTTTGCGACCACGCCCGCCGCCACTCGCCCGGCCGTCTCGCGCCCTGATTGCCGACCGCCACCGCGCCAGTCCCTGATCCCGTAACGAGCCAGCCAGGACTGGTCGCCGTGCCCCGGGCGGAAAACCTTCGCGAAGGCCTGGTACTCGGCGGGATTGGCATCATGGTTGCGAATCAGTATGCATATGGGGTGGCCGGTGGTTACACCGTCAAACACCCCCGAAAGGATCTCCGGGGTGTCGGGCTCGCGACGGGGCGAGACCAGTTCGCCTCGCCCGGGACGGCGCCGGTCAAGTTCGGCCGCGACCATTTCAGTTGTAAAGGGAATTCCAGGCACGACCCCGTCAATGACGGCGCCGACGGCCGGGCCGTGGGATTCGCCGAAAGTCATTACCAGGAAGCTGCTTCCAGTTGAACTTCCGCCCATCCGGCCCCCGTGGCGATTACTCGTCGTCCTTCTCGAAGCCCTTGATCGCGCGAAGGATTTCGTTACTCAACTGTTCCGGAGTCTTGCCATCGACATGAATGACAAAATCCGAAACGTCCATGTACCACGGTCGGCGCATCCGATTAACGCCGGCTGCTTCCATCGATGCCGGCTGACCGGTCAGCGATGGACGTCCGTCCTTTTCAAGGCGGGACACAATCAGGTTTTCGCTGGCATCCATGAAGACGGTCATCACGCACCACAAGGCCCGCCTGACCCGCTCTGAAGCGATGGCCCCGCCGCCGAGCGACACGACCCCGCCGGACTTCAGCGCCTGAATGCAGATGTCCTCTTCGGCGGCCCTGAATTCAGCCTCGCGTCCCTGCTGGAAAAGGTCCTCGATCGACACTCCAAGATGGTCTTCAACCAGCCTGTCGGTATCGACGAAAGTCGCATCCAGCTTCTGGGCAAGCAGGGCGCCCACGGTTGACTTGCCGGCGCATCTCATGCCGACGATCGCAATCGTTTCAATCTTCTTCAATTCCTTACCTTGTCCAGATCCTGCCAGAACGCAGGATACGACTTATTGACGCATTCGCAATCCAGAATTTTCAATCCAGGAACGCGAAGCGACAGAATTCCGAAAACCATCGCCATCCGGTGATCCCCGCGCGGGTCAAGCACGGCCGGACCACGAAGGGATGATGGGTGAATCACCAGCGCGTCGTCGAATTCGTCAATGACCGCGCCAATCTTTCGAAGCCCCGCGGCCAGTACATGCAACCTGTCCGATTCCTTTGCCCTGACGTGCGCGATTCCGCCGAACCTGGCCCGGTGCTTGCGGAAAAGCGCCAGTATCACAAGGGGCGGCAGAAGATCGGGCGTCCCCGACAGGTCGATTTCGACATCTTCCTCGCGGGAAAGGACTTCGGCAAGATCGGGGAAAGCGGCGTCGCCCTGCATGGTTGCGCCGGCGGCCGGCCTGTTGACGATTTCAATCGACCTTCCGAATACCTTTGAGGCGGCGTCCCAGAAGGCTGCCAGCGATGCATCATATTCGACGTCAAAGCGCCTGCCCCGGCCGGGGCTGCCCGGCTGCACCAGAATAACGTCCCCGGATCCGACGACAGTTGCCCCGAAACGCTGCAGCGACTGGATAGTCATGTCGATGTATGGCCTGGAAACGCTTCCACCGGTAATCCTGACCTCGAGGCCGCCCGGCAGCGCCTGGCCGGCAAGCAAAAGGGCAGACGCGAACTGGCTGGAAACCCGGCCGTCAACCGAAACGCCCGCGACGGGAAGGCCATCCACCCGGCCGGCTTCAGATTGCGATTCGATCCGGGAAAACGTGTAAACACCATCGGCGTGGGACACCATCACACCCATCGCGGCCAGGGCGTCCCACATGGCCTCCATCGGACGTCCCGTCATGGTTCCTTCCGGACGAAGGCGCAGGTCGAACCCGCATACAAGCGACATCGCCGCCATGAAGCGGAAAGTTGTTCCGCCCTGCCCCGTGCTTATCACCTTTCCAGGATCGGAAGGAAAGGCCGCCGGATAGACATCGATTGAATCCGATGTGCGTCCGAACCTGACCCCCAGCATTCCCAGGGCGGCCTGCAGCTCAGTGCAGTCCGTTGCCGATGATGGGTGAACTATCCTGCATGGCTGGCCAGACAGGGCGGCCAGCATAAGGTATCTCTGAGTGATGCTCTTGGAACCTGGAACGCTCAGGCAAACCGGATCCAGATCCGCACCGGGCAGACGATCGCGGGAAAGCGCCATCAGGCCTTCCACGCGATGCCCCGCCTCCGCTGCCGCCGATACGACCGAATCGGCCTGATAGTCGCGACCAGTGAACGCGTCCAACTGAAAAGGGGCCTGCGCGCACCAGAAATCCAGGCCGGCGGCGAAAGACAGCTTGTGCCGACGCGCTTCCGAAACGAATGCAGTCTGACCGGTCGCCGGAATGACCACGTCCACGGCCGCCAACACCGCGCGAAGCCCAGCCGCGTCAAGCGGTGTCGCGCGTCCGTCGCCCCCAAGCGGCGTCGTATTAACCACGACGTCGTGAAGACCTTCGCCGCGACGCTCCCAGCCGGTGAAACGGGCCACCGGAATTGAAGCGGGCCACCCCTTCTGAACGGCAACCGCAGTTCTTGCCGCAACCGTAACCGTGGCGCCGGACTCGGTAGCCGCGGCGGCCACGCTGCGCGCGGTCGCACCACCGCCCAGCACAAGCAAGCTGCGGCCCGCGATGCCGCCAAGCCTGTCAAAAAGGTGGGCCGCACCAGCCGCGTCCGTGTTCTTCAGTACGGCACGTTCCCCGTCCAGGATGACTGTGTTCGTGACGCCCGTCAGTTCCACCCAGCGGTCAACCACGGCATCCGGCCATTCCTGGCACGGTTGCATCTTGAAGGGCATCGTCACGGCGAATCTGGAAATACCGAAGTGCCGGATCGCGCCGACAGCCTGCTTCCAGTCGCCGCACGGCAAGGCGATGTACTGAAAGCCAAGATTATCCTTTGCAAACAGCCTGTTAAGCACGTTCGGCCCGGGAGATCCGGCAACCTGCCAGCCTCCTATCAGAGCCACCGGCTGCAACGCCGCCGATTCCCTGAAGCGCCATGCCTGCAGCGTCTTCAGATCGGGTTGGCCCTCGGC
The DNA here is from genome assembly GCA_029555025.1 of Deltaproteobacteria bacterium. Classification (GTDB taxonomy): domain Bacteria; phylum Myxococcota_A; class UBA9042; order DTJE01; family DTJE01; genus JAGOFO01. The sequence goes on along the minus strand of JAKPTZ010000068.1, from coordinate 10,962 downwards.
CGTCTCAAGGCCGGGCGCGGCCGATGCAAAAGTGAATGTCGAATTGAAATCACCCGGGCGCATGCGCGTCACCGGGCCGGCGGCGCCCATTCCAACCACGCACCTTACCGGGGCCGAAAGCATGCGTCCGGCGGCCGAAAGTGCCATAAGATCGCCGGCATCCCGCGTGACCCCGGCCAACTTGACGGCCAGAGCACCGGTCGAATTCAATCTGGCCGCCAGACTCTCAAAGAAGCCCGACGACCCGAACTCGTGAACCGATACCATTACGCGACAGCCGCCACGGCATGCGCGATTGATCGACTGGCCGCCGCCACGCATCCAGGAAGAAAGTTCCACATCGACGAAAGCCGGCCCGAGTGCAGCGAACCCGGCCAGCAGTTCCAGCCGCTCCGGCTCGGATCGCGACCAGCGACCGCCGTCCTGTCTGGATCTGCAGCAGACAAGGATATGTTCCCGATGCTTTGTTACGAAGTCCCTGACCGAATCATCGATCAGGTTCAGCAGATCAAGCCTGACCTCGATAAACTGATTGGCGGAATCCAGAAAGCCAGGCTCCGATTGAACGAACGATTCCATCTCGGCGGCGCTGCCGAAGGAACCGGTCAAGCAGGTGATGAAACCGGATTCTCGTTCAGTCATCCCAGCATTCCAGGAACTGCCGTTCGGACACGGCAACAGTCGTGAAGGATTTCATCGACGGGATACGGTGGTCGTTGGCCGGGAGGGCAATCCTAATCCCGCCTTCGCGGTTCTTCTTGTCGCGAAGCATCCATTGAAGCAGATCTGCCGGTTGGACAGCGGGCCGCGGCGGCACACCGACACGATTCAGGATTTCGACCAGCCGGCGATGCTCGATTTCGTCAACCAGTCCCATGCTCCGCCCGATGGCGGACTCCGCCACCATTCCGGCGGCGACGGCGATCCCGTGGCCAATCGAATACCGGGAAACGGACTCGATTGCATGACCGACCGTGTGGCCGAAGTTCAGAAGCAGCCTGATGCCCGAATCACCCGGATCAACCGACACAATATCCATCTTCGTGGTGGCTGCCCGCCTCGCAACGCCCGCCAGCCAGTCGATATCGACCTCGGCCGGCATCGAATCGAATTCACTGACAAGGTCGGGATCCCCGACAAACCCGGTCTTGACGATCTCGACCAGACCCGAAATCCGTTCCGGCAACGGCAGGGTCGCCAGGAAGGACGGCGCAATCACTGCAAGATCCGGCATCTTCACGGCGCCGACCAGGTTCCGGCCTTCCGGGATGTTGACGGCGGCCTTTCCACCGATCGCCGCATCCGCCATCGCCAGAAGCGATGTCGGGACTTGAATCAGTTTGACGCCACGCATCCAGAGCGCCGAAATCATTCCGGCCAGATCGGTTGCCACACCGCCGCCAAACCCCACCACGGCGCATTGGCGATCGAAACGGCCGGCAGCCATGGCACGGCAGCAACCGACTACGGTATCCATCGTCTTCGCCCGCTCGCCAGGCTCGAATTCGCTCACAAGCACTGGCATATCCAGGCCGCTTCGCAATACGTCGCCAAAGCCGGGGAAAAGCCGGACAACCGTTGAATCCGCCACGACAATGACGGCTGAAAGGCCGCCCAGGGCCGCCGCCACGACCGACGCGGCGTCCGCGCAATCAAACAGTATCGGGTGGGGTTCCTGGGTGGAATTATGGCCGGATGGCCTTCCGGGCCGATCGCTGGAAATGATCCGGTCCATGGAATGCCCTCCGGAAATCCGGATTACTACTGCACGGAACCAAGGAACTGCCTGGCCTCGGCGGCTGCCGGGGCGCTTGCATTCACGTCAAGGTACCTCTGGTAATACTTGCGGGCCTCCTCGGTCTGGCCCTTCTCCCTGGCGATTCTGGCCAGCCCGACGATCGCTGGATTGTAATTCGGGTTCGTCCGCAAGGCCCTCTGGTAGTACTCCCGAGCGGTATCGGCCCTGTTCAGGGCCTTGGAGGCATCACCCATCTTCGCAAGTATCATGGTGCTGCCGGGCTTCAGCGACTCGGCGACTTCGTAATGAACCAGTGCCTGTTCCGGGTCGCGGCGAAGAGCGGCGTTTCCAGCCTTCACATGACCCATGTAGTCGTCGGGGGCGACCTGAATCCCGACCGATGGCGCCTTCTTCGGGGCCGGCTGCTCCTTCACCGGTTCCGGCTTCGGAGCGGGCGGTTCCCTGACCGGTTCCGGCTTCGGGCGAGGTTGGGGCGACGGCACAATGGCAGCAGGTTCCACCTTTGGTGACGGAGCCGGCTTACGAGGTTCGACCGCTGGCGCAGGGCGCGCCTCCTGAACAACAGTCGGCGCGGGCGAGACCGCCGGGGCCACGACCGGCGGCGGGACCGGCTGGACGGCGGGCGGGGCTGCCGGAGCCGGCATTTCAACACGTGTGTCAGGCTGAACCGGAACGTCGGCCGCGGCCACCGCCACATCGACGTCCGACTTCACTTCGGGAACGGTGTCGAGCCTTCCCACCGGCACGGCGTCAACGACCGCCGCGGCCTGGGGCGCCTGCGCGACGTCCGGCACCTGGGAAGCAACTTCGGCCTCATGCTGCTGGCCCGGATCCTTTTCCACGATGACCGCCTTGACGGCAGGCCCGGCTTCTTCAGACAGTATCAAGTATCCCAGATATCCCAGGCCCCCCGCCGCGGCAACCAGAAGAACGGCCAGAAGAACCTTGATGGCCGGACTGCCGCCACCGGCAGAGCGGTACATCTCAAGTTCCCGTTCCAGTTCCTCGGTATGACGGGCCGGAGCCTTGATCCTGGTCGCCCCTATTGGCTTCACCGCCGCCGGCGACACGCTGAACTCAATCCCCACCGCGGGAGTCGATCGATCATCTTCCGGTCGCGCGGCAAAAGGTTCATACCCGTCACCGGGAACCATGTCGATTTCAAGCGCGGCCCCGCCGATCCGGTCGGTCACGGAAACCCGCGGTTCGGGACCATCCGGCTCGCCCCCGACCGACACATCGGCCGTACCCTCCGGCGCCGGATCCACCGAAACAACTTCCGCCACGACGGATGCGGATTCAGAACCCTCTTCCGCCCCGGCCGGTTCAGCGGCCATCGCATCTGAAACGCCCGAATCCCCAAGGGAAACCTGAAGCGCCGAAGCCTCCGGCCCGCCCGAACCGTCGTCAACATCGGAAGATGCCGATTCCACGCCGGCCTGCGCCTCGGCGATCATCTCATCGGTGACGGGACGACCGAATTCACCTGTAACATCAATCTTAACGGCACCTTCGGCCGGTGCCGCGCCGCCGGCATGGTCGGACGCGACATCAAAGGCGGCCATCGGCGCCGTGGTGCGCCGCTTCGGCTGCCCGACGTCAACGACATCCTGAACGGCGCCATACCGGCCAGTTATCACGGGACGCCGAACGGTTCCCCACTCGCCTTCACGCGGTTCACCGCCGGCCGTGGCCAGGGGACCGAACGACTTCTTGAAAAAATCATCCTGGATTCCCGGGAAAGCCTTTGAATCCTGGGCATCCGCCGACGGCGCCGGAAGAACAATCCCCAGGATATCAAGGAGTTCCTGCAAGGGGCGCCAGTTCTCGGCGGCGTCAAGCCAGAAAACCTCGTCCGCAAGCGGAATCCGCCCGGACATGACCCACGTGCGGAAAGCCGTTCTTTCGGCAAAACGCAGAATCACGCCATCCGAAGTTTTTATATACAGGATATCGGGCATCTTGATACCCCCGGAACCTATTGGAAAAAATAAAACCAAAGAGAGGCCGCAACGGCCCCAACGACAATCACGGTGCCAAGTATCGCAAGAACGACGCTTCTCGACGGGCCCCGCTTCTTTTCCTCGACAACCTTGAATTCGAACTGCTGGGTGATGCTTGACGGCCTGTTCCCGACGCCCTTTCCACCGACCAGGATGTCGGTAATGGTGTCGTTGCCCGTTTCTCCGGTCGTCCGCATGGCCGCCTTGACCGCCGCGGCGCGACCGCCCTGCTTCCTTTTCCGAAGGAAGTCGCCCAGTTGCGAACGGTTACCAGTCCGATCCGAAACAGTATATTTTTCCAGTTTCTCGATGCCTCGTGACCATTCGTCGAGCACGCTGAAATCGGGAAACTCAAGCGACAGCAATGATGGGGAAGCGACCGTGAACGGCCCGCCGGAGACATCAATCGAAATCTCGGGAACCGAATCATCCACGCCGCCAATCACGAACGAGCCGTCATCGACCGGGGGCGGCATCGACAGGTCTTCGCCGGCATCAACAGGCGGGGGAACCATCTTGACGGTCGGATCACCCTGGATATCCTCGACCTGCCCCGTGCCGGAACCCGACTTGCCGGCCCACATCGAGCTCAGCGGCTTACGGAACCCGGAACCTGTGGATGCGTCCGGCGAAGCATCGACAACGGCCTTCGGTGGGGCGGGCGGGGGGGACGGAACTTCCGACAGGGGGTTAATCAGATTCCCGGAAACGGTCATTCCCGGGGAACCGGGCGGAAGGCTTTTCCGCCTTGTGAATACAGGCTGTTCAACCGCGCAATGGACACATTTGACCGTGGCGCCGTCAAGCCCCACCGACGAATCGTCGATCGCGAAGCCCTCACCGCAATTTATGCAAAACAGCTTCATGCAAGCATTCTGCCACCGGGAAATACCGGCTTCAACCGGCCGCACCGAAAGACGTCCGGAAGAAAATCGCGATTAGTATATACCATCACCATCGCCCCGCCACGTCTTCAAAGGCATTTTCGGACAAAAATTCGGACTTTGACACAACATTAATATCGTGCGCCGTTTTGGCACGCCTGCTGACGCGGTGATAGCCTAAGGGCGGACTTCTTCATGGTTCACATCCAATGTCCGGAAACAAGAAGCTGACAAAACCGGAAACGGGTGCGGCAGTACAGAAGCGGCGTGTTCGCGAGGCCGAGGTGCACGGGCTGGTCATCGCGCTTTTCGGCGTAATCCTTCTGCTCTCCCTGGTTTCATTCGATCGGCGGGATCTTCAACTGGAAGCCGGCAACAACCAGATTGACAACTTCATGGGCCTTTTCGGGGCCCGGCTGGCCGACATCTTCCTTTCCGGATTCGGGGTTATCGCATTCGTCCTGGCTCTGGGAGGTCTTCTGATCGGGCTGAAGGCCGTCCTTCGACGGCCGTTTCAGGCCGGAGTGCTGCGCATTATCGCACCGGCGGCGGGGCTGCTTTTCCTGGCGGTCACGATTCACGTCCTGGCCGTTGACCACATCATCTTCGACCATTATCAGCCCGGCGGCGTCATCGGCGCATCGGTCGGGGAACTTCTGCTTAACCTTTTCAATCGCAGCGGAACCCTGCTGATATCGATTACCGCCCTGTCGCTTGCGACGCTTTACCTTGCGGGCATCACCATCCGGTCGGCCCTTCGCTTCACCGGGAGGCAGATCAGAACCGGCGCCGGCAAAGCCGTTTCAGGCCTGCGCGAACAGGCTTCAAGACGCAGGCGGAAGGCGGCCGAAATGCGGGAAAAAGGCGATGTGGAACCCGAAGTATCGGTCGTAAAGGCAATCGACCTGACACCAATTCAGACATCGGTCGAGGACTCGATCCCCGAGCTTGATCAGACCGTAATCGACCGACCGCGCCCGCCGCAGGGGTCGCCGACAGCGAATCCAGCCGATGCGATGCCTGAAGAGCCTGCGCCGGAGCCTGCCTGGACCGCGTCCGGACGCGACGCCACCCCGATCCCCGACGTGCCCGTTACCGCAACCGGCAGACGACACGGAACCGGCATCGCAGCGGCCACCCCGGATCGGCCAGGGGAGAATGTCCCGAAGCGGATCGACGAGGGCCAGGTCACGAAATTCGACATTGTCGCCCCCGCGGAAATGGACGCCAGACAGTCACCGATTCCGATCGTCATTCACAGGACCCAGTCCTCGCCGGCGGTCGAGCATCCCGACACCGTACCTGCGACCGGTGGCGACCACAGGACCCGTGCCCAAGTCACATCGCAACGCGCGACCGGCGGAGCGTCCGGCTCGACGGCCACGCACGCGGTGCCGCCGACCGCTTCCGGGGATTGGAAGACGGAGGTCAGTGCCGCCGTCTCCCCTGCGACCAGCCAGCCAGCATCGGCGATGACTGTCGATGGCAGCGACGGCGGAAACCGGGCAGACAAGGCCCCCGACGACGCTTCGAATGACACGACCGTCGTGGCTTCACCCGCAGCGGATCAGGAAGCGCCCGCCATCATCGTCAACCGGAGAGCCAAGGCCCGGGTTCAGGAAGACCTGCTTCTTCCACCCCCGCCCCGCGGACCGTGGGAACCACCGTCGCTTTCCCTTCTGGATTTCGTCGCTCCGGCACAACGCGAGATCGACCAGGACTTCCTGCGCTCGAACGCCGAAAAGCTGGAAGCCAAACTGCTGGACTACAAGGTTCAGGGCAAAGTCGTCGGCATCCATCCGGGGCCGGTCGTCACCATGTACGAATTCCTGCCGGCAGCCGGAGTCAGGATCAGCCAGATCGCGAACCTGGCTGACGACCTGACGATGGCACTGAAGGCGACCAGCATAAGAATAGTGGCGCCGATTCCCGGCAAGGGCGTCGTCGGCATCGAGGTGCCCAACAAGGTAAGGGAAACTGTGTATCTTCGGGAAATCCTGGCAAGCGAGGAATTCACGAAGTCCAGAAGCAAGCTGACGATTGCCCTCGGCAAGGACATCTTCGGCAACCCGGTCGTCACGGATCTGGCAAGAATGCCCCACCTGCTGATCGCCGGCGCGACCGGTTCCGGAAAGTCGGTTGCCGTCAATGCGTTCATACTGAGCCTGCTTCGCAACGCCACGCCGGATGAAGTCAGGATCATCCTGGTCGATCCGAAGGTCGTCGAACTGAATGTCTATGAAAACATCCCGCACCTGCTGCTTCCGGTAGTCTGCGACCCGAAGCAGGCCGCCGCCGCCCTTCGCTGGGCATGCGAGGAAATGGATCGCCGGTACAGCCTGCTGGCAAGATTCTCGGCCAGGAACATCGCGTCCTTCAACGCGCGCATCGACCGTCTGCTGAGCCTTAAGGCCGGCAAGTCGGCCGGGACCGGCGACGATGACGCCGACGGACTGGCATCGCTTGACCCCGATGAATTCGACATCGACGAACTGGTAAGGCTTCCCTATATCGTCATCGTCCTGGACGAATTTGCCGACCTGATGATGGTCGCATCGAAGGACGTGGAGGCCGCCGTAACACGTCTGGCCCAGAAGGCCCGCGCAGCCGGCATTCACCTGGTCATGGCGACCCAGCGCCCATCCAAGGAAGTCATCACCGGCCTGATCAAGTCCAACTTCCCATCAAGGATCGGCTTCCGGGTCTCGTCCAGCATCGACAGCCGCATCATACTGGATCAATCGGGCGCCGAGGCTCTGCTTGGATTCGGCGACATGCTGTTTCTGAAGCCTGGCACTTCCGCGCTGGAACGCGTCCACGGTTCATTCGTGTCAGACGACGAGGTCATGCGTGTCGTGACCCACTTGAAGACCCAGGGGGAACCCGACTATCAGCTTGACATCATCAAGGACGCCGACGACGTTGAAATCCAGGAAGACCAGGACGAAGACCCGCTGACCGACGAAGCCCAGGACATCGTTCTTGAAAGCGGCAAGGCCAGCATTTCCTTCCTGCAGCGCAGGCTTAAGATCGGTTACAACCGAAGCGCCAGGATAATGGAAGCGCTGGAGCGCCGAAGGGTGGTCGGGCCGCCCGACAGCCGCGGGGAAAGGCGGGTAATCGAGCTCTGATCGGCCGGCTCGGTGATTTACTTCAAAAGATCCCGCAACGCGTTGATGTGCTGCATCACTTCCGTCGTCGCGTGCTTGCCAAGAGACATGCTCCGCTCGTAACCGTACTCGACGTTGTTCCAGTCCTTTTCCAGAACCATGTATCCCATCTCGTCGTTTCCAAGCGAAACCGTGAAGCGAAACTCCGCGGGCGACCCGGCATCCAGTTCGGCAACCACCGTCGGAGCCGGCTCGCCTGGCCACGTGGTGAAATCGGCAAGCGCGGCATCGCCTTCCATGATCCGCATTATGCTGACATCGGAACTCATGAACGGAACGCCCTTTCGATATTTCATCGGACGATCGAAGAATCCACGATTGTAGAAGTACTCAAATACGAAATTGCTGACCTTGATGTAGAACTCGGTGCTGGCGTAGCGAAGCGACAGACCGGTCGGCCCGGCAATCCTTGATGACGTGTTGGCTGCGGCAATGACCTGATCCGCGAAACTGTTGCCGATCCTGCTGGTAAGCTCAATTCTTTCGTCACGCGTCATATGCTTGAGGAAGACCGCCATGATTTCCTTTTCCATGGCCATCTTGTCGTCGCCTGGATTAATCGTGACCAGTCCCCCCAGCGCGCCTTCGACGAGCAGCGGAACCGCGCCAAGTTCCTTCCTGACACGGTCATAAAACACCCCGGCCCAGTCGGCGCTGATGTATTCATCGTTCCACATGGCCTCGACGTGGTTTCCATAGTTTGCAAGCAGGGCAATCGGCTTTCCGTCAACACCGACGGCCGTCATAATTCTTGCAACATCGTCCTTCTGCATCCTGATGTTCGCGTGGATATTCAACGAGAGTTGCGGATCGATATTGGCGGTGCTGAACTTCAGCTTGGCCGGGCGGGCCGATTCGGCAGCAAGGTCAATCGCCTGGGCAATCAGGTGGCGCAACGTGATCATGTATTCCGGAACCACACCTGTCCTGACCGGAATCAATCCGCCGTCCGCCGGGCCCCAGTAGCCAATCGTGTCCGGGCCCACGTGGTTATGAATCGACGCCACGTTGATCCTTTCACGATGAAGATCGCTGGCCAGTTCACGGACCGCATCGACTTCATTGTTCATGTATCCGATGGTGTCGATGGTCACCAGGACATAAGGCATTTTTCCGTCATCGATGTAAATGGCGTGCGCATAAACCGGATCCTTTACACCCTTCGCCTTCCTGCCAAGATCGAACCCGCCGATGTAGATGCTGCCTTCGTGTCCATACCTGGTCGTGATATCGACTTCCGCGGCGCCGACATAAAGCTGACCGTCGGCCCGGGCCGCGATCTCTGAATGAACACGATCCATCGACTTCTTCAGAACCGGCAGTTCCAACTTGGTGACATCGACATCCTTCAACGAAACCTGGGCCGGAATACAGCCGGAAACCACCGCGGCCGACACCGCCAGGCAAAGAACCATTGTCAGTCTCTTCATCGCTTTCCCCTGAAATTCATAAAACCTTGTAATCCAAGCCCAATTCGCCAGGAAACATCAATCGTCGCAGGCGTCGCCCTTTCCGTCCAAATCCTCATCATGCTGATCGGGATTCGGAACCAGCCAGCAATTGTCATCAATGTTCGCGATGCCGTCGGCGTCCGCATCGGGATCGCACTTGTCGCCCAGCCCGTCGTTATCGACATCCGACTGATCAGCGTTTGGAGTCCCGGGACAGTTGTCGCAAACATTACCAACGCCGTCGAAATCGGAATCGACCTGGCCTGCATTCGGCTGACCGTTGCAGTTGTCGCACGCGTCGCCGACCCCGTCTCCATCGCCGTCGGCCTGATCGTTGTTTGCACGGTATCTGCAGTTATCGCACGCGTCGCCGTACAGGTCGCCATCGGAATTCAACTGGTCGGTGTTGGTGATGCGCTGGCAGTTGTCACACACGTCGCCGACACGGTCGTAATCGGTGTCGATCTGTTCCGGATTGTATTTGCCGGGGCATATGTCGCAAACATCACCAAGCCCGTCGCGATCCCCATCAGCCTGGCCGATGTTTGAATCGGACGGGCAGTTGTCGCACTCGTTCCCAAGGCCGTCGCCATCGCTGTCGGTCTGGAACTGGTTCGACTTGGAAGGACAGTTGTCACAGATATTCCCGACGCCGTCCTTGTCGGAATCGGCCTGATCGGGATTGTAATCCTGCGGGCAGACGTCGCAGGGGTCGCCATAACCATCGACGTCGGCATCGGACTGATCCTCGGAAGCAACCAGGTCGCAGTTGTCGCACAAATCGCCGAATCCGTCGTTATCCCTGTCAACCTGATCCGGATTTGGCAGATACAGGCAATTATCGATGCAATCGGGGGCGCCATCGGCGTCGGAATCCGTCTCCGGATGGCCACACCCGCAGAACAGCGGTTCAACCTTCAGCGGATCAAGCGGACAGTCGTCCTCGCAATCCGCCACGCCATCCGAATCGCTGTCGCCGACGTCGGCCTTTCCACATCCGCAGGCACCCGGAGAGATCTTCAACGGATCCTCGGGACAACCATCGACGCAGTCAAGGAAGAAGTCCCCGTCATAATCACGGTCCTCGATACCGCAACCACAGTAGCCGTGAGCCACCTTGGCGGGATCCCTGGGACACGCATCGACGCAGTCTGGATTCCCGTCGCCGTCGGTGTCATGCTCGTCTTCGTTGCAGCCGCAGAAGCCCGGATCCGCCTTCAAGGGGTCATCCGGGCACTCGTCAACGCAATCCGGGGCGCCATCCAGATCGCTGTCGATGTCATCGACATAGCAACCGCAGAAGCCCGGTTCAATCTTGATCGGACTGTCCGGACAACCATCGACGCACGTCGGATATCCGTCGCCGTCGGGATCGGACTCGCTTCTGTTGCATCCGCAGAAGCCCGCCAGCCATTTGGAAATGTTGTTCGGGCATTCGTCGATGCAATCCGGCACGGTGTCCCCGTCGGTGTCGAATTCGACGGCAAAACACCCGCAAGGACCGGGAAGAATCTTGTTCGGATCATCCGGACACCCATCCTCGCAATCCGCCACGCCGTCGGAATCGGCGTCGCCTTCCACAACCCAGCACCCGCAGACGCCGACCTTGCTCTTGTCGGGGTCGAGCGGACATTCGTCGATGCAATCGGGAACCCCGTCCAGATCCCTGTCGTTGTCCGGAACACCACAGCCACA
>JAKPTZ010000059.1 GCA_029555025.1 Deltaproteobacteria bacterium | reverse complement strand
CTCGACGATTTGTCATTCGGAGCCGTGCACGCACCAGCCTGTACACACTGTCGGTACTGACCAACCGTCACTTCCGTCGCCGCTATCTCAAAGGCAGACAACGTCACACTGTGGACTGGCTTCTCGTCATCATCACCGTTCTCCGAACCCATCTGGAACGTCCCACCGGGAAGGCGCACCCACTTCGTGGGCGGAGGAGGCGGATCCGATACTACCGGCTGGCCGCTTAGCTGCGCGGCAACCAGTTGCATGGAATTCTTGATTTCCTCATAACCGCATTTCGTCTCGACATCGGCCGCTTTTTCCATGATTTCCCGGACTACGTCGAACAGATCTCCGGTAACCCGACAAATCTGTCTTTCTTTTACAATCTTGACCGAGACGGCCTTGTCAGCAGAAAGCTTCTTGGTAAGATCCTTGCGATGCATCTCGTCGAAATTATCCCACCACGAGTTAAACTTATGTTTGACTATCTCCATGAGAATGTCGCCATCGGACATCACCTTGTAAACGCCTTCCATCGTCATCCTGGTGCCAAGATACGTGCGGATCTCGTTCTTCTGATCTACAGAGAGATCCAGTCCAGACAAATCGAACGGTAATATCACCACCACGACAACGCTTTCTTCTGCATTGGCGACCGACGCACAAAACTGAATACATGCCAGGCAGGCCAGCAACGTCAACAAGTTTTTCGGACTCATCGCACACCTCAACAGCAGCGGTCTGATTCTGCCACAGGTTATAACACAGACTCCTGTCGAATAAATACCGTCTCGTGCCTGAGGACCATGGAACCAAAATACGGCCACAACCAAACAGCAGGTAAGTTCGGACGCCGCCGTCCCGTAAGGGCGAATGAAAATTCGCCCGCCCGAACGATGCTGGGCACTGAACTGGTTCGCAGCGGGCGGATGTAATCCGCCCATACGGGGAAAGGTCACGTCGGCTGGTTGAAAACGCGCTTCATTTCACCGATCTGGTGGGCCGTTCCGATGGCAATCATCTTCGCGCCGGCGACCAGTCGGGTGTCGGGACCGGTGATTTCCATCGTATCGCCCTGCTGCATCGCGATTACGTTAAGGCCGGTGCGCGCGCCGATGTTCGTTTCGCGCAGGGTTCTGCCGGCAAGCGCGTCCGGGACGTCCAGCAGGTGGAAATCGACATCCGCGCCCAGGAAGATCGACTCGCGGCCCTGCAGAAGCGCCATGATCGACTCCTGGCCAAGGGACGCGTAACTTAACGCGAAATCGGCGCCGGCGCGGTGGATCGATTCGATGTTGCGGTCGTGGGTGATGCGCGAAACGATCCTTATCTGCGGATTCAGCTTTCGGAAGTAAATACAAAGGTACGCATTGGTTGAATCGTCGTTGGTGGTAATTACGACCGAGGGCGCCGAACCGACCCCCGCTTCCTGCAGGATGTCGCGATCGGCCGCGTCGCCGACGAACACGTTGTCGCAGAATGGACGGGCCCTGTCCGCCTCGACCGGATCGCGCTCGACCAGGTTGACACGCAGTCCGTTTGTCCGCAACTGGGCCGCGGTCGCCCGACCGATCTTCCCGCCGCCGATGACCAGCACCGGATTGTTGTTCCGGCTGTCGGTCCTTATGAGCTCGTTGATCGCCTGAAGCTGTTGTGACGTGCAGACAACGACCGGTATGCTCCACTGGCCGACAACCGTATCCCGGCCGACACGCTGGAACTGGCCGCGTTCCCACATTCCGACCACGCTGGCGCCGGTTTTCTGGCGAAGGTGGATTTCGCCAAGCGTCTTGCCCGCCAGTTCGGTTCCGAAGACCGGGAACTCGCCAATCAGCAGGTTCCTGAACTTTCCGACCACGTGAACCGAACTGGTCGTTGACTCGACGCGGTTGGCAAGCTGCTCGCCAAGCCTCTGCTTCAGCGCGATGACCGAAGTCGCCCCGGCCAGTTCCAGCAGATCGACCGACTCGCTCTTTTCCGCCAGCGAGAATATCGGCACCGTCAAAGACAGTTCGCGAACCGTCAGGATGATATTCGTGTTCGCTTCGTCGGTCAGGGACGCGAACACGGCGCGCGCATTATCGATCCCGGCATGACGCCAGGTCCTGGTCGAATCCAGGTCGCCGGTGATGACAGGTACCCCTTCCGTGTTCAACTCGTTCGCCCTGACCGGATCCGGCTCGACGACGAAGTACGGAATCCCAAGAAGCTGCAGGCGTTCGGCCAGATCACGCTGAATGGTTTCCCAAGCCGTCAGAAGGACGTGCCCGGTTGTTTCGGCTGGAACCCTGCGCGGCGCCTGGGTACGGATGTGGGCATCAAGCCAGGGCGCATAAAAGAACCGAATGAACGCGAACGGCAGCATGATCATCAGCAGAAGAATGCCGGACATCAGCACGACGATGCTGAAAAGACGGCCAAGGTCGCTTGTGAACGTGATGTCGCCAAACCCGAGCGTGGACATCACGG
>JAKPTZ010000054.1 GCA_029555025.1 Deltaproteobacteria bacterium | reverse complement strand
CAGGGGTGTCGTGTCCATGCTGCAGTCGTTGTCAGCAGAAGGGATGGGTCCTGTCTTTCCCGTCTCTTCCCGGATCTTTTCGAGCCGGAGCCGACGGCACTGGTGGACGTGTCCTTCGTCGAGCATCGTCCTTGCGGAGGGAGCGTGGGGTTTTACCCACCTGCGCCGTCGCCCTGGGTGGTCCGTAAGGCAAAAGACCATTTTACAGCCGGGGGTGAGCAATGATTGACGCTGACCTGAAAGCGCGCATCCGTCGGCTGTACTACGTCGAGCACTGGAAGCGGGGGACGATCGCTACGCAGCTTGGGGTACATTTTGACACGGTGGTGCAGGCGCTGGACATGAAGCACCAGCAGTCGCCCCGTAAAGGTCAGCTTTGTCCAAGCGCGGTGGATCCGTACGTGCCGTTTTTGAAGGACATCCTGAAACAATACCCGGACCTGGTGGCGACGCGTCTGACCGAGATGATCCGCGAGCGTGGTTACAAGGGGTCTGCGACGCAGGTACGGCGTCGGATCCGGCAACTGGACCTGCGACCTGGACCGAAGCACGAAGCATTTTTCCGTTTAAACGTCTTGCCTGGGGAGTACGGCCAGGCGGACTGGGGATACTTCGGCAAGATACCGGTCGAAGGCGGGGAGCGGCGCCTTTATGCGTTTGTGATGACTTTGTCGTGGTCGCGGGCGATCCACGTGGAATTTTTCACGGACGACAAGATGGAGAGCTTCTTTTGCGGCTTTGTGCATGCCGTGGAGGCGTTTGGCGGGACGCCGCGTGTGCTTCTGGTCGACAATCTTAAGTCCGTGGTGCTGGAGCGGGCCGGGGACCTGATCCATTTCCATCCGCGTGCTTTGGAACTTTTTGGGCACTACATGACGTGGGCGCAGCCGTGCGGCGTGGCCCGTGGCAACGAAAAGGGGAAGGTTGAACGAACGATCCGGTATCTGCGGACGTCATTCTGGCCAGCCCGGCATTTCCGGGACCTGGACGACCTGAACCGCCAGGCTGCGGAGTGGGTCGGGGGTGTCGCGCATCAGCGGAAGGTGCCAGGGGATCCGGAGCATCGGACG
>JAKPTZ010000028.1 GCA_029555025.1 Deltaproteobacteria bacterium | reverse complement strand
CGGATTCGGATCGTAATAGACGAACTGTCTGATTCCGACCGGGAAGGGCCCGAACGACATCGGATCCGGCGCCGCTTCCGGTCCCGCGACGCACAGTTCCCCGACGCATCCCGGGTTCGGGTTTTCGATCATGTTGCCGTTCCCGTCGTCGATGCACTTATGGGGAGGGCAGGGCGGCGTAACCGAATCGGGCTGGGCATCGATCTGGGGCGTGTCATCGGCCGCGTCCGCGGGCGTTCCTTCATCCGGATTTGCCACGTCCGGGACGACATCGTTGCCGTTGTCCGGGGTTACCGCGTCGGGCGTGCCGCCCTCGTCGGTCTGGCTGGAACCGTCGCCACAGCCGGCGACCATGAGCGTCGCAACAAGCATTGAAGTTGCCAAAATCCTTGAAATCATGAGCAGACCCCCGAATTTGCGAAAGAAAGACCGAATGGAACCGCGAACATCCGCAATTCTGACGAATCCGGACTTCCGCTTCAAGCCGCAGAATTTCTAACCGTCAATGCGTGCAAATGCAACAAAAATCAGCCTGTCGGGGCAAGTCTCCAGGTCGTCAATCGGCATGTCCCGGTCGGCTGGTGCATTCGAGGAGTTCCGTGCCGAATTCATCGCATCGCCATGCGTGAACCCCGGGAACCTGTGCAAGCTCGGCAACCGATGCGGGGAAGGCCGTTGCAATGGCGACAATCAGTCGCTGCGGCAGCAGAAGTCCGGGATCAAGTCCCAGCCGTCCGGACGCCCCCGCGCGCCACTTTTTCAACCTGTCGATGGACTCAGCCACCCGCGGGTCAAACGGTGGCCGTCTTCTTAGGCGGGGGATTTCGACTGGCGGATCCGAAAGGCCGCCGCGGATGGCATCAAGCCAGGGTTCGGGATGCGATGCCACCGGGCGCGGCACCGCCCGGATGCGCTCCAGCGCGGCCGGGCTTCGAGGCCTGGAAATGGCCATCCTGACAAGTGCATCGTCCCCGATCACCTTGAAGCGCGGGCGATCCAGCTTCAGAGCCACTGCCTCGCGGGCGGCAAAAAGGCGCTTGAGTATGGCGAGGTCGGAGCCGTCCAGGTCGCAGGCCCCGGTTGCCTTCAAGAAATCGGCCGGGGCGGGAAGAGGCGATGCGGCGTGGATGTCAGCGATTGCCGCCGATTCCTCGATGACCCATCGAAGCCGCCCGGCCTCCTGAAGGTAACGAACCATGCGCCGGTATATCTCGACCAGGTAATTGACGTCGCCGGCAGCGTATTCAAGCATGTTGGCCGGAAGTGGCCGAACCGACCAGTCGGCGGTCTGTGGCCCCTTCGGGATCTCATGCCCGAATTCCCGCAGGATTACGGCGGCGAGCCCGACCGACGGCCACCCAAGGAAGCGCGCGGCCAGCGCGGTGTCGAAGACGTTTGAAAACGACCACCCGAAGTCGCGCTTCATCGACGTGATGTCGAAATCTGCCCCGTGAAAGATCTTGGTTACCGATGGACTGGCCATCACGGCGCCAAGTGGTCCGGGGTCAACACCCGAAAGTGGATCCACCAGAATCGTCCCGGTTGCATCCGATGCAATCTGTATCAGGCAAACCTTCTCCCGGAAGTGGTACATGCTGTCCGATTCTGTGTCGAAGGCCACGCATGGCTCGTCCAGCAGGTTTCGGGCAAGTGAATCGACCAGGCTGTCTGTGTCTGCAAAAAGAGGCATCAGGGAATCCGGCGGGCCTGCTGGGATTACCACTTCATCGGGATGAAGACCTTCACGATGACGTTGTAGTAGTCTTCCATGGCCAGCGCATTGTATCCGTCAACGATCTTGCGCCACGAGAAACCGACCTCGACGGGCAGGTACAGGGGGATCAGGGAGAGGCTGGCGCCGACCTGAATTGCCTGGATGGTGTTCTGTCCAAGCAACTGCAGGCTGCGAACCATCTGATAGAAGTACCAGTCGCCCTGGATTTCCGGTTCCTGGCTGTGCTGGACGCCATAACCGAAGTTCAGGCCGAGGATTGCCAGTTGAACGGAAAGCTGGCCCATCCAGCTTACACCGAAGCCGGGGGTGTAGGAGTACTGACCCTTCAGGTGACGAAGATCCGGGAACTGCGCAAAGACGTTCGGATCGTTGAATGCCTGAAGGATCGAACGGTTTGGCTCGGTGGTGAAGTTGGTCGGGTAATCGCGCTTCTGCTCGAAGAAGTATGCCATCGAGAACTCGGAGCTGAGCACGATATCGACCCAGTGCTTGTACTTGAAGACTCGAAGATCCCAGCCGTTTGTAAAGCCAAGTCCCCAGGAGCCTGTTCCGACGTCGATTTCCGGCCCGGTTGCCATCGTCAGGTTGGCGTTTGCCGAGGCCACGCGTCCGGTCGGAAGGAAGGCCCGGACGGTGAGCGAAGTCGAAAGATGCTTTGTACGCCAGGGGTTCCACGAGAACCCGGTGTTGATGTCGGCCAGAACCCAGTCCGCGTCGTAGCGGAGTGCCGGAACGGGGCGTCCGAGCTGGGGAATGAACTGGTAGAGCTTGGCGATACCCATGCGGCTTGCGTAGGTCTTGTCGTTCGGGTCGTTCGGGTTCTTGACCGGCTGTTTCGAAGAGTCCAGGAACTTCGGGTCGATCCTGACGTGCATCGACTGGAAC
Organism: Deltaproteobacteria bacterium; assembly: GCA_029555025.1. GTDB lineage: Bacteria > Myxococcota_A > UBA9042 > DTJE01 > DTJE01 > JAGOFO01. Next base: position 24,444 of record JAKPTZ010000028.1, on the reverse strand, counting down.
GGCAGTTCGAAATACCAGTCGAAATTGCCGAGGATGCCGTACGATGCCTGGAAGACGTGTCCCGCACCGGCACCGTTCAGGCCAAGATCCAGGTACCCGCCGGGCATGGCGATCGGGGCGATTGCCGGTCCGAGTTCATGCTTGTCGTTGTAACGGCTGTCAACCGTCATCATCGAGTGATCCCACTTGACCGACAGATAGCGCTTCGGAAGCTGGGCGGTCACGCCGAAGCGGTCGTCCTTGCCAAGCGCTTCCAGTTCCTTGTCGAAAAACGCCTTGTACGGATGAACCTTTTTCTTCGGCTTGACGTCGGCAGTTGCCGAAACCGTGTCGACCGGCTCATCGGCCGTGGGTTCAACCTCGACGTAGCTCGGTTCGGGATTTTCGTCGGCTGCAGGTTCGCCCTCGGGCACAAGTTCATCAACGGCCTCGTCGGAAGCTTCCTGGGCCGAAACAGGCGCCGCGCAGACTGCAACAGCGATAAATGCGACGGCGGCCAATGTCTTCAGAAGTGTCTTCATCGGCACGTTCCTCCTTATGGGCAGACGGCAGCGCCGCACTCAAGCAGGTTTTTAAGGGATCGCGGCAGGCATGCCTTAATCGGGTTGCCATCGCCGTCGGTCTTCTGGCTGTCCAGGCAGGTGTAATCGACGCCGCACCTGCAGTCGATATCGGATTCGCACGGGGCACCGCACAGGAATGGAACCGTGGGATCCAGAGCGGTGGGATCCAGGCAGATGGCGCCGGTGCCGCAGTCCGTGTTACCCGAGCATCCGATCATCGTGCACATCCCGTCCGGGGCGGTCGCGCCCGGCCATACCGCGTTCAGCAGTTCGGTGGTCGCGCAAAGCTGGGTGACGCATTGAGTGTCGGTCGTGCACGGGTCGCCGCCGACTCGGCCGGTCTCGGGGAACCCGTTCGGGTCGAAGGTGCATTCGCCCCCGGGCTCGCAGGTGCACGTACACGGCTGCGGTTCGCAGGTGCATGTGCACTCCGGGACGTCCTCGGCAACATCCTGGACGACATCCGGGGTCACGTTGCCCGTGTCCTCCGGAACGTCGGCCTCGGTGCCCTGGTCGCCCCAGCCGTCGGCCATGAAGCCAAGGTCCGCGGTCTGGCTTTCATAGGTGTAGCATCCTGGAGTCAGGATCGCCGCAGAAACCAACAATACCAATATCGAAGCGGTTCGCCTCATCGGGCCAGCCCCCTGGTAAAAAGCTCCGCACGCATTTGACAACGGCTGCATGTTTGTGTCAAGAAGTTACGGTGCTGTCAGCATCGGTTTTGCTTTCCTTTTTTCAGATACGTCCGTCGTGGTATCTGATAGACTCGGCGCGGGCCGGGCGAACCGTCGCCGACCCCGGATTTTGGTTTCGAATCGATTCAATGGAGTAACAGATGCTGCAGTTTGAACTGATGAATTCCTTCAAGACCAGGGCCCGAAAGAACCCGAAGACGATTGTTCTTCCGGAAGGCAGCGAGCCAAGGACGCTGAAGGCGGCGGCCATAATTAATGAAGAGAAGCTGGCGACAGTCATCCTGGTCGGGCAGGAATCCGGCATCCGGGCTGCCGCCGCGGCCGAGCACGCCAACATAAGGGATATAAGGATTGTCGATCCGGACGCTTCCGAACTGCTGCCGGGATATGTCCAGACCTTCTACGAACTTCGGAAGGCCAAGGGCATGAGCATGGTCGAGGCCGACAGGATGATGCGCGATCCGGTTTATTTTGCCACGATGATGGTCTATGCCGGTGACGCCGACGGTCTTGTTTCCGGGGCGATTCATTCGACCGGCGACACAATCCGCCCGGCGCTTCAGATCATCAAGACCGCTCCCGGAATCACAACCGTTTCATCCGCATTCATCATGGTTGTTCCGGACTGCGAGTTCGGTGACGAAGGTCTGTTCATATTCGCCGACTGCGCGGTCACGCCGAATCCGGATGCCGAGCAGCTTGCCGGAATCGCGGTTTCATCGGCCGAGACGGCCAGGGTGCTTTGCGACATGGAGCCGCACGTAGCGATGCTTTCCTTTTCCACCAAGGGCAGCGCGAAGCATCCCCTGGTTGACAAGGTGGTTGAAGCGACGCGCATTGCAAGGGAACTGGCGCCCGAACTCGATCTGGACGGGGAACTGCAGCTCGACGCCGCAATCGTGCCGAAGGTCGGCGCATTGAAGGCGCCCGGAAGCCCGGTCGCCGGAAAGGCCAACGTCCTGGTCTTCCCCGATCTGCAGTCGGGCAACATCGGCTACAAGCTGGTGGAACGACTTGCGAAGGCTTCGGCAATCGGCCCGTTCCTGCAGGGTCTGCGCAAGCCCGTCAACGATCTTTCCCGTGGATGTTCGGTTGAAGACATCGTCAACGTTGTTACAATCACTGCCGTCCAGGCTGGCGGTGTCGGTCGCTGACGGATCGCGACGCTTGTTTTCCAGGTGGCGGCCACGTCGTGCCGCCAGCATTGATTCGGAGATCAAAATGATAATTCTTTCGTTGAACTCGGGTAGTTCGTCATTGAAGTTCCAGCTTTTCGACTATGACGAAAGCATCACGATCTGTTCCGGGCTGGTCGAGCGTGTCGGCATTGCCGGCAGTTTCATCAAGTTCAGCAATTACGGTGGCGAGAGCGTCAAGATCGAACACCCGTGCCCGGATCACAGGGAAGCGATGAAGCTGCTGCTTTCAACCATCACGGGAAGCGAGCACGGCGTCATCGACAGCCTGGACAGGATAGCGGCCGTCGGTCACCGCATAGTTCACGGGGGCGAAAAGTTCACGAAGTCGGTCTTGATTACCGACGAAGTCGTCGATGTCGTGAAATCGCTTTACGACCTGGCCCCGCTGCACAATCCGCCGAACATCCTTGGCGTCGAGGCCGCGCGGGAGGTCATGCCCGGGGTTCCGCACGTTGGCGTGCTGGACACCGCGTGGCACCAGACAATGCCGGAACATGCGTATCTTTATGCGTTGCCGCGGAACTGGTACACGAAGTACGGCGTGCGCCGCTATGGCTTCCACGGGACCTCGCTGCTTTATTGCGCCAAGCGCGCGGCCGCCCTGCTGGGCAAGGATCCCCTGAAGACCAACATCGTCACTTTGCATATTGGAAATGGCGCGTCCGCGAACGCTGTCAGGAACGGCGTCAGCTTCGACACGTCGATGGGGCTTACCCCGCTTGAGGGTCTTGTGATGGGAACCCGGGCCGGGGATCACGACGCCGCCATAGATCTGATGATCATGGAAAGGGAAGGGCTTACGCCGGCACAGATGAATTCGCTTCTGAACAAGAGGTCGGGCGTGTTCGGTATCACCGACGAGAAGTACGTCGATCGCCGCGACGAGGAAGACGCGGCTGAAGCGGGCGACAAGCTGGCGCAGCTTGCTCTGGACATCGAGGTTCATCGCCTGAAGAAGTACGTCGGCGGATATATCGCCGCTCTGGGCGGGGTCGATGCCATCGTTTTCACCGCCGGTGTCGGCGAGATGTCGCCATACATCCGCGAACACGTCTGCCGCGGACTGGAATGCATGGGTATCGAGATGGACTTCGTGAAGAACGCGCCTTGCAAGACGCGGTCGGCCGAATGCGACCTTGCGACCCCGGAATCGAAGGTTCGCATCTTCGTGATTCCGACGGACGAGGAACGCGTCATTATCGAGGACACCGTGGCGATAATGAATGGAACTTACGACGACCACACAAGGTTCGTCTATCCCTTCCAGCTTCCCGGATACGTCAACAAGGAACGCGAGGCCGCCCTTGCCCGCGACATGGAAAAGAAGTCCTGGCTGAAGGACTGTGTGGTTCGTCCCCCGAAGGCGTGACAAGCCTCCTCCCGATTATTCCGCCGAGATGTTCAGTCTGATTTCCCTTATCGGCATTGTTCAGCGATAGCTGTGCAGGCCGCCGACAAAGAAGTTGACGCCAAGGAACGTGAACAGCACGAAAACGAATCCGACGAGCGCGACGACAGCCATCCTTCGTCCGCGCCAGCCACGCATGGCTCGCAGGTGCAGATAAAGGGCATAGACGAGCCACGTTACCAGTGACCATGTTTCCTTCGGATCCCATCCCCAGTAACGGCCCCATGCGAAACTGGCCCAGACCGCGCCGGTTGTAAGTCCCAGCGTCAGCAGCGGAAATGCCAGCAGCACCAGCCTGAAGGCCAGCAAGTCGATTCGCTTCAGGGATGACGGATCGGCACCGGGCACGAAAGACCACGCAAGCTGCAGTGCCGAGGCGACCGTGGCAACCGCCAGCGCCCCGTAACCCAGAAAGTACGATGTGACGTGGATAATCAGCCAGTTGCTTTTCAAGGCCGGCATCAGTGGCCGAATCGACGAATCAAGAACGGACGCGTATCCAAGCGCGAGTACAGCGACCAGGGCCGATGCAGCCCCGACCAGCCTGGTTCTGAAAGTGAGTTCGACAACCAGCGCGGCCAGCCCGGTGGCGAATCCAATAAACACGAACGACTCGTGAAGGTTTGAAAGGGGCGGGTGGCCGGTCGCGAGCCAGCGCAGGATTATGGCGACAACGGTCGCGACGGTGCCGCCGAAGAGCGCCGCGATCCCAAAAAACCGGACGAGCCGGTTCCTGAATATGTCACCTGCAAGAAGTGCGGCCGTTGCCACAATGAAAAGGGCGAAGCCCGTATTTATCGCGTTGCTGATTTTGAAAACCTCCGGTGAAGCACCAGGAATACACCCAGGTTCATCAATGCGATTCCCAGGAAAACAATTGCCACCCCGGGGTCATAAACCACCTCGAGGCCGGTCCATCCGGGGCGCGCGACGTCGAAGCTTGTCTGGTAAATCGACCAGCCGCGGTGCTTTTTGGGCTGGTTGACCTTGATTATTGCGGAAGTCGTGGACCCGTCCTTATCCAGGATGGTGACGCGGCTGGCGAAATCAAGCGGCTTCGCATCGTGCCTGTAGATTATGTCGATGTTGCCATCCTTCGACATGCTGAATTCGGGATGGGCCGAAAACACCCACCGCTTCTCGGTTTCACCTGCGTGGTGGATCAGCAGGAGCATCGCCGGGTTAGCCGGGTTGTCGCTGCGCGAAATGATTCCCTGTTCGCGATCGACAAGGAGGTCCGCGACGAACCTGGATACTTCGATTCGGTAATCGGTTCCCGGAACGTCGTAGGTGCTGCCGGGCTCCACCTTGATGGACGTACGGACGCCTGCGTCCATCACGCCGACATGAAGCAGGTGAGGCGCCGACCTGTCCCAGTCGATCCTGAATTCTTCAAGGCGAACCTTGAATGGAAGCCTTGCCGTCAGGTCGTCGGTCGTGAACGCGTCGGATACCTCGCCTGCCTCAAGCGAAAGAATGCCGCGCGTCCCCAGTATTGACCCGGCGATAACGCCGGCAAGCACCACCAGGATGCCGATATGCGTAATCAGCGAACCAACCCTGGTAGTTCCCCGTATGATTCCGAGGGCGGTGCAGGCCACCAGGTTGGCCCCGAACATGCCAAGAAGAACCGCGAACCACCACGAGTGATAGACGTCGTAGGCGGTGCCGGTGCCGGCAATCGACGCGGCAATTATCAGCACCAGGATTACAACACCCAGTCTTACCGAGGCGGTCTTCTCGAGCAGCTTTATAAGGATTCGTTCAGTCATCTTCTTCGTGAATTTCCCCGGAAGGCTTGAATCCGTGGCAGAGGGTGCAGTCCTTGACGGGGCCTTCGCCGTCCTGAAGTTCCATGAACTTGATTCCGTCATTGGCCTCGCGGCTTGGCGCAATTGCGTGCGGGCTGTCGTGGCATGCCGCGCAATAAACGCCGTGGTGTCCCTTCGACATGTTGTACAGGGGTTTGTCCTGCCTGACTTCGCCACCGTGGCACTGGGCCGAGTCGCATCTTGGCTCGTTTATCCACGGCGTCGGGTTCGTGGCCACCGCGGCCATGTTTCCATGGCAGGCAACGCAACCGGCGACGGAGCCTTCGCGGGTCATGACATCGCGAAGGCACTTCGTCTCCGGCCCCGGGTGACAGGCGTAGCAACCAGTTGTGTCCTCGGAAATTTCCTTGATGTCCCGGTGTCTTGAATGTATGGCCTTCGAGAGGTTGGGGACGCCCATGTTGCCAAGGGTTCCAAGGGCGTTCGATGCGTGGCATTTCGCGCAAAGAACCGGCTGGTTGCTTTCGTGGTCTGTCTTTGCAAGGTAATCGTGCAGGCGCAGGATGTTCAGATCCGTATCGTCCGTGCCGGAAGGCGTGATCGGGTATTTCACCGTTGCCGCGCCGGAATCGCTGTGACAGGTCTGGCAGTTGAGCTCGCTGGACACTGGCGTGACCACCCTTGATCGTGCAAGTTCGGTGCCGTCGGAAGTTCGTTTCACAACGACGGTTGCAAGCTGGTACGGGTAACGGTTCCACGTAAGTGGGCTGCCGCCGACGGTTGCATCCCTGTCCCTGAATTCCGTCACGGGAATTCCCTCTGCTTCCCAGTGGTCGGTTTTCAGTTCGAAGGTTCCGGTCAAGCCTTTTCCCGTCAGGCCGACATCCGTGGCCAGGGGCGAGCCGAAGAGTTGTTCGGCGTACTCCCAGAAGTCGGATTTCGCGGGGGTTCCGGCAGCCGAGTAGGAATTGTCAGGATAGGAATACTCGATCGTGATTCCGGATGTGATCAGTTCGGGACTGGGAGCCTTCCTGTAAACCTGGGCCCAGATCGTGTTGAAGGGCGGCAGAACCGCCAGGCGCTTGAAGGACGGGTTATAGCAATGCATGCCCAGGTTGTTCCACGCAAGAATGACGAATTCGCCATCCAGGGGAATGTCGTCCGAACCGTTGTCGGCGTTTCCCGGATCCGTGATGCCGTTGTCCGGCGCAATCTCGGATCCGTGATCCGCCGCGCCCGGGTCGGTGCCGGAGGTGTCCTGCCTGGTGTCGGCCGGCGTGGAGTCGTCAATCAAGTCCGATCCGATTGAGTCCGCGTGGACATCAATCGTGGTCGCGTCAACGGCTGGCTGGTTCGACCCGCCGCAGCCGGTCGAGCAAAGCACGCAAAGAAAAACCGTTCCCGCCATCACCACAAATGATTTGGTATTCATTCACCTGTCCCCGAGGATATTGAACAACATTGTACGCCGACTGGCGCCCCGCTCAAGATCCCGTTCGCCCGGGCGGCCAGTCATCAGGGATTCATCGGCGGCTGGCCTGTCGCCTGCATCACGTTCTGCCACAGCAGATCGTCCGGGTCGATCTTCTTGCGTCGTCCGACCGCGGCCCTGATCGGGACGTGGGTGAAGTGATCGGCCCACGATCCGACAACCAGTCCGGTCTTGCCCGCCATCGCGGCGTGAACCGCGAAATGCCCGAGCTGGAGGCAGAATGCGCTGTCGCCAACCGTGGCCGGCATGGATCTGATGATGTACGACGGGTCGATGTAGGAAACCCGGGCCGTCAAAGGCCCGCTGCCGAAACGGTTCTTCAGAACTCCCGCGAGGTACATGCCGATATCCTTCAGCTTCAGGTTCCCGGACAGATCCGTTTCGTCCGCTCCCGAACCGTCTTCCAGGTATTTCTGGCCCGCACCCTCGGCGACAACGACGACGGCGTGACGTCTGTTCTGCAATCTTCTTTCAAGGTATTCGATAAGTCCGCCCTCGCCATCGATCCGGAAATCCACTTCCGGCACAAGGCAGACGTTGACCTCACTGTGGGCCAGCGTGGCCGCGGCCGCGATGAACCCAGACTGCCGCCCCATCAGTTTCACAAGCCCGATCCCGCGCTGGGCGCCCTTTGCCTCGGTGTGCGCGGCAACGATTGCCGATCTGGACATCGTGACGGCCGTTTCGAATCCAAAGCTTTTCGAAATCAGGTCGATGTCGTTATCGATTGTTTTCGGCACGCCGACGACAGCGATGCTGAGTCCGCGACGCCTGATTTCGTCAACGATGGTTTGTGCCCCACGCAAGGTTCCGTCGCCACCGACCGTAAACAGCATGTCGACGCCTTCCTCGACAAGGCGGTCAACCATCTCCGACGCTTCCCTGGGCCCGCGGGACGAGCCCAGTATCGTCCCGCCGTCCTGGTGGATGTCATCAACGACTTCCCTGTTCAGTATCATCGGCTCGAATCCGCCGGATCTGGCCAGTCCGGCATATCCGTACCTGAACCCCAGGATCCGCGGTACCCTGTAGTTTCGCTCGAGCGCGATGACGATGGCGCGTATCACGTCGTTAAGACCGGGGCATAGTCCGCCGCACGTCACGATCCCCGCGGTGACTTCGGAAGGCTCGAAGAAGATCCGCTCCCTGGGTCCGGCCGGTTCAAAGGAAGGCATTGTCTCGTTTCGTCCAATGCGGTCGGTCAGTTTCCGCATGTACGGGGTCAGCGAAATGCGGTCTTCGTCGTTCACGAAATACTTCGCGCCAAGCGGAGATGGGAAACGGCATTCACCAAGTGTTTCAACCAGCAGGTCTTCCGGTTTGATGTGTTCCGACGGGCAAGAAGGCATTGGACACCCCGAGTTGTTCCGGGCGGATTATACGTCGCGCAGGCCATTAATGCATCCGGTGCGCTTTCGGATGGGGGCGATGGTGAAAAAGGGAGGCGGGGCGCCGCCGTGGTAGCGGCGCCCCGGTGGGTGGGTCAGTTGACCTTGCGCATGTAGAGCTGGAGGGTGTACGGCATGCAACTGTACTGTTCCTTGTTGAATGCCCAGATCTTCATGCGGAAGTCACGGCTGTCGTCGGGACCGCATTCGCCGTCCCACTTGAATTCGATCCTGTGGGACGAGCAGTCGGAGTCAACCGCGCTTGCCACAAGTCGGCACTTGTCGTCGTAAAGTTCCATGACAATAGGCATGCACACTTCGGGCCCGGCGGGATTGAACAGGGTCGCGTAGATTTTGTAGTCCTGATCCATGCCCAGGGCGCAGGAGTGGCTGTGTTCGTCCGCGCGGAAATTGAACCAGTCGATGTCCCCGGCCTTCCCGATGTATGACTGGAACGTCTTCAATGGCTCGCCCTCGGTGATGATGCCCAGATCTTTCGCGACGGCGCAGGTGGAGTTGATTTCGTGCAGGTTTTCGGGCATCCAGAGACCGTCGTCGCTCTTGCCGTCGCAATCGTCGTCCAGGCCGTTGCAGAGTTCGTCAACGGCGCCCTGGAACGGGTCGCACGCCTGCTTGACTCCGTTGACGCAGGACATGACGGTGTGGGAGCAGGAGCCGAGCCCGCACGTCACCGGGCCAAATCCTTCGTCGGTGCTTCCATCACAGTCGTTGTCGCGAAGGTCGCATACCTCGTTCTGCGGGCTCAGCGGAGTGCACTGGGCCGGCTTTCCGTTGACGCAGCCCTGTACTGTCCGCCTGCATTCGCCCTTGCCGCAGGTGACTGTCGGGATGTCTTCGTCGGTCAGGCCGTCACAGTCGTTGTCGAGTCCGTCGCAGACTTCGGTCTTCCTTCCCGCATAAGGATCGCAGACGCCCGCGGCGCCATTCTGGCAGGATTCGATCTGTCGCCTGCACACTCCGGTTCCGCAGGAGACGGTGCCGAGTCCCTCGTCGGTTTCGCCGTCGCAGTCGTCGTCGATTCCGTTGCACGTGTCGGCCGATGCCAGGCGCCCAAGGCAGATTCCGACCCCATTGACGCAACTGAGCTGGCCCTTGCATGATCCGAAAGGACTGACCGTGTCGCATTCGATTCCGGAGAGTTCCTCGTCAATCTGGCCGTCGCAGTCGTTGTCGAAGGCGTCGCAGACTTCCGGTGCCGGCACCGCCGCCGCGCATTCCTCGTCGCAAAGGTGGCGGCTGGAGCAAGTGCCGAATTCGTTCGTGACGCTGCACTCCGTCTCGTATCCGGATCGCAGGTATTCCTGCAGGCACGGGCACTTGCCATCTTCCGGGACACACAGCGTGACTTCCAGGTCGTGAACTGTCCGCGGTTCCGGAATCATTCCCGCTGGACACTCCGGCTTGGCCGGGTTCGCCACCCGGGGCGCGCAGTGTCTTGAACCCTGGCCGTCCGGAATGCAGAACGGCTGAAGCTTGTCGTCAAGCCAGGGCACGTTGCAGTCGATGTCCTGCACGCACGGCCTGCACGCCGTCATCCATCTGTCCAGGCAAACGTAGATCGTGTCGGCTCCGTTGTCCCCGCGGAAGATGGAGCATAATTCGTCGGATGAGCACTGGCTTCCGCCCGAGCACATTCTGGTGCAGCGATGTCCCTGCCTGGTGGGCACGCAGAAATTCGACAGGCATTCGTCGCGATCCTGGCAGGGGCATCCCGCCGCGCCGGGGCAGTCCAGATCCTCGGGGATGTCGTCCTCAATCGACATGACATCGCCGCCGGGGCTTACGCTTCCTTCGTCGCCGGTGGCGCCCCCGCTGTCCTTGCCCCCCGACGATCCGCCCTCGTCTTCGGCCAGGACGTCGTGGCCTTCCAAGCCACCTTCGTCCTCGCCCTGATTGGCGTCACCGCCCGGTTCGGTCGTGCCGGAATCGTTCCGCCCGTTTTCCGCGTCGTTCGACGGAATCGTCACTTCATCGACGATCCTGACGTCCTCGACGGAGGGGGCCACGTCGGTACACGCCCCGGACACGACAGCCACCATCAATATGGTTGGCACCAGGACGATCATGTTCGTGAACCTGTGACACACGGCTTCCCATCCCTTTCTGTTTCTCATGGCGTTCTCCTTGGTTAAGTGTTTTGTGGTTGGTGGACCGGTTCCGCTGTGCTGTATCGTTCGAAGTCGCAATGTGTCACACTTGTGAAGGAAGATTTTTTGCGCATTTCAACGGGGGCTTCATGTCTGACAATCTTAACGCTTCGGAATTGTTGGGTTTAATTGATTCGGTTTTTTGTCCTGCGGCCGACGAGCGTCTGCTGATGATCATGGTCGATCTGCCGGATTCCGTCGTCGTGGATGACCGCGCCTGGGCCGAAAGGCGCGAGACCGCTTGTGAGTGGGCCAGGACGATCGCCGCCGATTCAAGATATGAAGTGATTTTTGCCGCGTATCGCAACCCGCGCATGAACAACGCGGATTTGCCGGCCGGTGCCTGGCTGCTGTCACCCGACGCGCTGCCGCCAACGGCCGACGAGCTTCCCGAATGCACTCAGGTCGCCTTCGAGGAGATATTCGCGCGGCGTCCCATGATCCTTGCTCCAACCGAGTTTTCGGCGACCGCGCCCTTGAAGATGGCTGCAAGGCGTCACGGCTTCCGCGGTGCGACGATGCCGGGCTTCTGCAGGCAGATGGTGGATGCGCTGCGCCTTGATTACGCCGAGGTGAACCGCAGGGTCGAGATAATGGCGTCGCTTCTTGACGTGGCCACGGGAGCAACCTTTCATTTCCGCATAGATGGGGTTGCGGGGTCGCAACCGCTTGAAATGAAGCTGTTCCTTGATCTCCGGCATCGGGCCGCCCACCGTTCGGGCGGTCGCTTCCCGATCCCCGGACAGGTCGGCAACCTTCCTTCCGGCGAGGCCTACATCGTTCCATACGAGGGCGAACTTCCAGGCGATCCCAGCGCGAGTGCCGGCATGCTTCCGGTTCAGTTCGGAAGCGAGGTCGTTATCTTCCGCATCGAAAACAACGTGGCGGTCGAGGCTTCAGGTGAAGGCCCGGCCGCCGTGGCCGAACGAGCCAGACTTGCCGCCGAGCCGGCTTACGGCAATATGGCGGAACTTGGCGTGGGCGTTCTGGGTGACTTCGGCATCAAGCCGCTTGGGGAAATCCTGATCGACGAGAAACTGGGCCTTCACATCGCGTTCGGGCGAAGCGATCATTTCGGCGGCCAGGTTGGTCCGGCGCGGTTTTCGTCACCGGCGGCGGTGGTTCACATAGATCGCGTCTATATCCCGGAAATGCAGCCGTTGGTGCACGTGGTTCGTGCGGCGCTTCAATTCGAAGGAAGGCCGGACGTTGATCTTGTCCGCGACGATGTCCCGGTATTTGCGTTCTGACGCCACTATTTGAAGCTGGCATGTATTGCGGCAAGGGTGGCGGCTGTCGAAGCCCTGGTACGTTCAAGCATTTCCAGCGCTACTGCCCTGGTTTCCTGCTTTGCCGGCGAATCCTTTCCCGAAGCAAGGTTAATAAGAACGTTCATGGCCGCGCCTTCGGCACCGGCAAGGGCCATCGCGGCCCCGGTTCCGCCGTCCGAAAGACACTGGACGTATCCGATCGTCGCCATCCGCCCGGCCAGTTCAGCGGCTCGGCAGCACAGCTTCAAGGTCTGGAATGGCACCATTGTTGCGTGCTCGGAAGCCCTGGCGATTGCCGCGGAACGGACAGCCTTTTCGTCGTCGGTGGCCTTTGGCAGGCGCATGGCTTCCATCACTTCGGTAAATGCGAGGCTGTCCTCGACGACCAGCCCCATCAGCGATGACTTCACTTCCTGGGCTTCAATGGCAAGAGCGGCCAGTTCGTCCCTGACCGCCAGGAGTTCCGGCTTGCGATACGAGAGATTGCCGACCATCGCGGCAAGGGCCGCGCCAAGGGAGCCGGCAAGCGCGGCCACGGAGCCACCGCCGGGAACGGCGGAATCGGCGCTGACTTCGTCGCAGAAGCTCGAAACGGTCATGTCGGTAAGCGTCCTGGAGCCGCCGTTCAGTTTGTATTCGATGATCTTGTCGTCCGGCTCGAAAACCTTGACGTCCGACAGGCCGAGCGACCGGCATGCAATGTGGACAAGCTCCCTGTCGGGGGCTGCGGGGGAAATCCCCTGACGTTCGAGATAGTACCTGCCCGAGGCGATCAGGCAGTCCTTCGGCACAAGACCGACGATCTCGCTTCCTGTTACCAGCACGCCGAGATCGGCGGCGTGGCGCCTGGCCTCCTCATAGACGACGTGAAGCGGCGTCTTGCGGTAGTTCAGCACGTTTACCGAAACCTGCGCGATGCCGTATTCATCGATGGTCCATCCGACCGCTCGAATATGCTTGAGCGCCCCGGGAACACGGAACCATTCGCCGTCCGGCCCAAGGATCTTTTCGCCGTCGGCACCCCTCGCGGGACCGTCGCTTTCGCGCATCTTGATGGCCATCCGGCTGGCCTTGACCTTGTCGCGGCTGTTGATGTTGATGTTGTAGGCTATCAGGAACTCGCGGGCTCCGATGACGGTCGCCCCGCTTCGGGCGTTGAATGCCGCCGGGCCGAAATCCGGCTGGAATTCCGGCCGTGTCAGTTTCTGCGGCAGAGCCTCGTATTCGCCGGCCCTGATGTCGGCCAGGCTGCGCCGATCCGCGATGGTCGCGGCCTCCTCATAAAGGAAAACCGGTATGCCAAGTTCGCGTCCGACCCTTTCGCCGAGCCGCCTGGCCAGTTCCACGCATTCCGCCATCGACACGCCGTTGATGGGTACGAAAGGGCAGACGTCGGTGGCGCCCATCCTGGGATGCTCGCCCTTGTGAACCGACATGTCTATTCGTTCGGCCGCCGTCCTGATTGCCATGAAGGCCGCCTCGAGAACGGTTTCGGGGTCGCCGGCCATCGTGACGACGGTTCGGTTGGCCGCGGCACCCATGTCAACATCGAGCACCGTTGCCCCGGCGCGCTCCATGGCACCTGTTATCGCGGCTATGATTTCCCGGTTCCTGCCTTCGCTGAAGTTCGGAACGCACTCCACACACTTTGATGAAAAGGCCATAAAACCTCCGACTGCGGTTAATTACCGTCGCCATCCGAACCGGTTCCATCCTGAAGGCCCTTGCATTCACCATCCTGACAGACGGCGTCGACAGCGATCCTGATAACCGGTGAACGGTAAAGCTTTCGTTCGATTCCGTCGCCCTTCGCCAGGACCGATGCCGTCCATCCAGGGCCCTTCCTGATGGCATCAGCTTCCAGCGAGGCCGAGATGCCTTCGTCATCCTTCGACATTTCAATGCGGTGCCACCGTCCATCGAGCATCGCCTCGAAAGCGGGGCATTCGCATCTGGCCGGATTGAACCGGATTGTTACGGGCTGGAGCCCGTCAAGCTGCGCCACCGTTACCTTCAATCTCTTCAGTGCCTGTTCGGAAGCGGAAAGCGGCGCGCCGACGCAACCGAGAAGGGTTGTACCGAGAACGGCAAGCCCGACAGCGATTTTGAAGCCAGGTTTCATCCAGTCAGCCGTAAACGACCCAGACGACCATTGCCGCATATCCGACGCCGTTAATGATGAATATCGGATCCCTCAGCATCCGGTCGGTCGGGCTTCCGTTCTCGCCCGGCCGTCTGAGGATCCTGATGAACTCGACGATGCCGATGATTACGAACGGGATTGTCAGCGGCATGCGGTGGTTTCCGAAGTACCCCGACGTCCTCCCGGAAAACGCGTAAAGGCCGTAAGCCCCGATTGTAAGCACGGCAACGATGGTCATGACGACGTCAAGGTGCCTTACATCGTAATCCCGAAGGACGTCCCTGGTGTCGGAACCTTCCAGCACCGCCGCCTCGTGCCGCCTTTTGGCAAGGGCGAGGAACGACGCGATCAGGAATGTGCATGCGATCAGGAAGTAGGAAATTTCCGCCGGGGCCAGGCTGATGGCAAAACACCCGGCCAGGATCCGCAGAAGGAATCCGGTGGCGATGCACAGGACATCAACATAGACGACCTTCTTCAGGCGCGTGCTGTATGCGAAATTCAGGACAAGATACCCGGAAGCGGCAAGCAGGAAGCGCCATCCAAGGAAGTACCCGACCAGGTACGAAGCCGCAAGTGCCAGCCCCGCACCGACTGCCGCATTGGGAACCGCCAGCTTTCCGGCCGCCAGCGGTCTGTTCTTCTTGGTCGGGTGCTGCCGATCCTTTTCGAGATCCAGTATGTCGTTGAATATATAGACCGCGCCGGCCAGGAGGATGAAGACGATGGTGGCGGCAGTCGCATAAAGGATCAGTGAAGGATCCTTCCTGGTGTGGTCGCTTGCGAACACGACCGGGGCGAAGACGAAGACGTTCTTGACCCACTGGGCCGGTCGCATGGTGGCGACGATCTGCCTGGCCTGGCTAATCATCCGAATCCCCTGTCGTGCCGTCGTATCCACGGGACGCGGCCAGCACCGCATCGGGAATGGAATCGACCAGATCCGATGCCGTCGTACCGTGTTCGCCGAACCGCCGGGATGCAACCCTTCCGGCAATCGCATGAACCGTCACGGCCCAGCAGGCCGCGTCAAAAGGTGGTATGCCCCTTGCCAGAAGCGCACCGGCAATCCCGGAAAGGACATCGCCGGATCCCGCCACGGCCAGCGCGGGTGTTCCAAGGTCGCAGATGGCCAGCCGACCGTCCGGATTCGCGATAATCGTGCCGGCCCCCTTCAGGACGGTCGTGGCCCCGGTCTTACCGGCAATCTCCCTTGCGGCATCAAGCCGCCCAGCCTGGATTGTGCCGGAGTCTGTTTTCTGCAGCCTCGCCGCCTCGCCCGGGTGGGGGGTCAGGATGCAGGACGCGCCAGGCATGTCCAGCCGGCCGGCCGCAAGGATGTTCAACGCGTCGGCGTCGATTACCGCGGGAAGGCCGGCGTCCAGGACGAACCCGATCATGGATTCCGTGCCCGGCAACAGACCAAGTCCCGGGCCGAGCACAACGGCACTCTTCTGGCGGAGTACCGAGTGGATGGACGCGATTTCACAGCCGACCCACGGGCCGCGTCCCGAATCGCCGTCAGTCAGCCTGAAAGCCGGCTCGACCATCAGATCGGGAACCGAACCGTCGATTCTGGATGCGGACACGTCACACGTGACCACGGTTGCCAGTCCGGCCCCCGCCCTGAGCGATGCCCTGCCTGCAAGGATTGCCGCGCCAGTCCTGCCGGGCATGCCGCCAATGACCGCAACGTGGCCGAAAGAGTTCTTGAACGAGTCCAGATGTCTTGGAAGAAATCCCGGACATATATCGGCTGGCTGAAGCAGGGTCGCGCCGGGCGCCCTTTCAATCAGCGCGCGCGGAATCCCGATCGGCGCAACCGTGATATCGCCGCAATGGCCACGCCCTGGCCAGACGTAATGTCCGATTCTGGCCGCGCCAAAGGTCACGGTCACGTCTGCTTCAAACGCGGTTCCGGCGACCCTGCCCGTGTCCGGGTCGATGCCGGAGGGGATATCGACAGCCACCGCGGGTCCCTGGAGGGTGTTCAGGATGTCGATGGTGTCGGCGAAGACGCCACCGACCGGTCGTACCAGTCCCGTGCCGAAAATCGCATCGACGACCACCGCATCGGCAGCCCATGCGACAAGGTTGTCCGGTATTCCTGATGGTGCCTCGACCACGGTCGCCCCGAACCAGTCAAGTGCCTTCAGGTTTGTAAGTGCATCCCCGACGTATCGCGAACGCCCGACAAGCAGGACGACAACGACTTCAAGCCCGGAATCGATCAGGCGGCGCGCGGCCACGAACCCGTCGCCGCCGTTGTTTCCAGGGCCACAGACCACGAGCACGCGATCCGTTCCGTGACTTGCGGCGATTGAAAGGACTGCGTCGGCGACGGCCCGTCCGGCCGATTCCATCAGGACGACGCCGGGGATGCCGATCGAGTTGATTGCAGTTTGGTCAATCGATCGCATTGTCTGTGCGTCAACAAGTTTCATCGTATCCCCGGATTCCGACCGACCATAGGATATATTCAAGGTGGTCGCTTGGCAACGCATCCCCGGCCGGTGATCGGGCGCCGATGCACCGGTTTGGATGAAGGCAGCCAAACAGGTTACAATCGTTTCCGACATTTTGCCGTCTCGGGCCAGAGGTGAGTTGATGAAAAGACTTCTTGCGTTCGGTGCCGCCGCCGTCGCTGCATTCGCCGCCGTCGGAGCCACAGCCCAGGATGCCCCGGCAATCACCGGGCAGAAGGCTGAGGCCGGCGCGGAAGACTCCCAGAAGACCGGCGTGATTCTGCTGACCCCGGCCGAGGGACAGGTGTTCACCGTCGATGAGGATGGCAGGATATACGAGAAGCGGGGCTACAAGGGCGTGGTGCCCGGCGTTCGGGATCAGGCGGAGATCCCCGGAAGGGCGCCTGCACCGGTGGCCTCGGCCGACGAAGAAGTGCCGATACTGATTAACTGGATTGGATTCCAGCCTTACGAGGCCTTTTCGCGCGTTTTCATCCAGTTATCCGGGGAGTTCGAGTTTTCGGTGACTCGTCCGGATCCGCTTCGCATCGAGGTTCTTCTTCCCGGGGCGATGCCCGGCACGAAGAACGATATGAACGGCCTTATCACCAGGTGGTTCCCCACCAACGTGGATCGTGTTGAAGTCGCCATGGTGCCGTCTTCCGAGACCCTGCCGTCCGGCGGCATTCAGGTCGGCGTGTTCCTGAAGAAGGCGGTGGGCTTCCTTTACCGTCGCGAAGGCGGCTATGTCTTTGTCGATGTCGAAACGAAGGTTGAACCCTGACCCCTTTCCGGTGCATGATCCCGTTGTGCGGATAATCCATCCCGACACGACGGGGCTGCAGGATGAACAGAAAATCCTTTCGTATTCCTTTTGCAGTTGTTGCGGTCTGGCTTGTCGTAATGACGGCGTCGGTCTGCCACGCCAAGGTCGGCGTCGGTAAACTGCTCTCGAACCTTTCGGGATCGGGTGCGGCAAGGATCAGGGCCCAGGCGGCCCTGGCCCTGTCCTCGTTCGACCACAATCCCGCGGTTGTGAAGGCCCTCGTAAGGGCGCTCGAGGATCCCCATGTGATGGTGCGCAGTTCGGCTGCCCGCGCGTTGATGGCAATCGCCCCGGCCGAGGCGTTCGCGGATATCTGCCGCATCGGTGCCCAGGAAAAGGAGCCGTTTGCCCTGAACTGGATCCAGAAGGCCGCCGCGAGATCAGCCGGGGCATCGACAAAGGTTCTCGTCAACGTTGACGGTCTCGAGTGCGTCGGGGCCGATAACCGGATGATGGTGTCGCAGAAGCTTCGAAGTGCCTTTCTTCAAAAGCTTTTCGCTTATGACGGCTATTCCATCGGGGTTTCTCTGGATTTTTCCGGCGACGCTTCCGCCGACGAGGGCGCCGGGGTGGAACTGGACATAGTCGGATCCTTCACCGTTGACGGCAACAAGCAGGCAACCTCCGGCAAACTTGATGTCCGGGCCGTGACGACCGAAGGTTTCGTGGTCTGGTCAACCGTCATTGAGACTCTTGATGTGGTGCAGGGAAAGGCCCCGGAGATAAAGGATCCCTTCGCCGATGAGTTCACCATCCGCGAGGAAGGCGAGGACGCAAGGCTTGTCGCGGCGACCGAGGCCGGAACCAGGGCGGCCACCAGGCTTAATGTCGAGCTCCGAGGTGTCGAGTAGGTTTGGGCCGCGACAGTCGCGGCAAACGGGGGAGGCCATGTCTGATAAGAGCCAGGTTCCGTGCGGTTGCCAGGAAGGCGGCAAGTACCAGCGCTCGGCGGTCTTCATCGACCGCAGGTTCCAGACCAGGTACCTGCTTCTGATTGCGGGGACGGCACTCCTGATAATGGTCGTGCTCGGCGTGATGTACGCCGGCGTTCTTGCCGACCAGCGCGAGTTGCTGGGGATAAACGCGATCGCTGGCGACACTGTCGTTTCCGGGGACGACGCCGCCCTGGACGCGGCCCTTTCCAGTTCGTTCCGTTCAGAGGACGACTTGCGCCTGGCCGCTCTTTTCGTCAGTGCGGCCATACTTGTCGGCCTGCTTTCCTGGGTTGCGGTTCGAATGACGTTCCGCGTTGTCGGCCCAATCAGGGCCGCTTCAAACATGTTGCGCGGGATCCGGTGCGGCGACGACTCATCCATCCGTCATTTTCGCAAGGGTGATGAGTTCATGTTCCTTTCGCGCGACATTATCGATCTCAGGGATTCAATCCGCGAGCGCGAAGCGCTGATGAAGCGGATGCTGGATCAGGCCCGTCTGGAGATCGAGCGCGCCGGCGGCGACCCGGCGATTGCAGCGGAGATTGGCCGGTTCCTTTCCAGCGATGAAGGGCGGTTTGCGGATAACAATCGGGAAGACTGATGAGGTTTGTCAGGGGATTCGAGGGGTTCTGCGGTTCAGTTTCATCCGGAACGGTTGTCGCGATGGGCAATTTCGACGGCGTTCACCTCGGGCACGCCCAAATTTTGTCCAACGTGGTCAATTCGGCCCGCGCCAGTGGCTTGAAGTCGTGCATCCTCTCATTTCATCCCCATCCGCTTCGGGTTGTCGCACCAGAGCGGGCGCCAGGGATGTTGCAGACGATCGAGGAAAAGCTGATATCGCTTTCGGCTTACGAACCCGATTTCGTGCTTGTCGTGCCGTTTTCCTGGGAGTTCTCCCAGACCCCGGCGCCCGATTTCGTCGACAAGTATCTGCTTGGACTTCTTGACTGCCGGGAACTTCACGTTGGGGCCGATGCGAGGTTTGGAAGGAAGCGCGAAGGCGACGTTTCGATGCTTCGCAGGCTTTCGTCCGGCGGGATGTTCCGGCTGAGCGTTACCGAAGACGTGCAGGTTGGCGAGCACAGGGTTTCGTCCTCCAGAATCAGGCGATCCATTCTTGACGGAGACATGGCTGACGCGGTTGCGTGCCTGGGGCGCCCCTGGACGATTGCCGGCGAGGTCGTTCACGGCGCCGGCAGAGGGCGTAAGATGGGGTTTCCAACGGCCAACATCGCGGCGGACAACTCGATCCTTCCATCGGCCGGGGTGTATTCCGGATTTTCCCGGATCGACTCACGGTTTCTTCCGGTCGCCGTCCACATCGGGCCGATTCCCACCTTCGGCGTGAAGAACCCGGTGGTCGAGGCCCATATCGACGGCTTCGAGGGCGACCTTGCGGGGCGCCGACTTCGGGTGCACCTTGTTTCCAGGGTTCGCGGAATCCGGTGTTTCGACGGGACGCGGGAGCTTGTTGCAGGAATTTCGGCCGACGTCGATGCGGTACGGTCACAGGTTCTGGAATTGCTTGACAATAGAGCTTCCATCGCTTATAAGGTTGCCCGCTTTGACCCCGAAGGAGGTGATTGCTGGTGATACCAAAACAGCTTGAATTCAGGCCGCTGGAAGTTCAGGTTCAGGACAACGACGTTGGTCGCGCCCTGTCCGCGCTGAAGCGCAAGATGGCTAACGAGGGCCTTTACAAGGAACTCAAGAAGCGCCGCTTCCACGAAAAGCCGAGCATCTCCAAGAAGCGCAAGCACCGCGAGGCCGACCGCCGTCGCAAGAAGATCTCCCCCGGTGGCCACTGACCGCTTTTCCGGTCAGCCGTTCTGACAATTCCTGTTTAACAAGTCTTGATTTCAGTCGCGCCCGCAATCAAGGGACTGAAGTATTCCGCCCGCGATTGCGTAAACCTGTTCCTGAAGTATCCGAAGGCGGGCGGCGTATTCCGTCGATTCCAGACCGGATCGCGCAAGATCCTCGCGGCCCCTGGCAATCTGCTCGCGCAGCCTTATGTTCTCGTCTTCCAGGAGTTGAATTTCCCGCTGCAGTTCCCGAACAGTCTTCAACAGTTCGGCATCCTGCCCGGAATGTCGGGCGTCGGCGGCGTCGCGCCCGACCGCATCGTCGGTGTCGCGTGCCGGAACCTGGACGCAATCCGATTCCGGCGGCTCGACATCCTGCCGATCCTCGTCGCAGTCTGTAACTTCCGGGGGCCGGTCGTCCGTCTGCTCCTGCTCGAGTCCCAGATCCAGGTTGAACTGGCGGCACAGGCGGATGTCCTGCACCTTCCCGCCATGCTCCTGGATTATCCTGGTCAGCGAAACCCTGGCGTCCTTCAGTGAAACTCCATCAATCCGAACCAGGTTCATGATCACGGCCATCGTGATGACGTCGTTCCTTGAAAAGACGTTCTGGCCCGCCATCGAAAGCTCGGGACGGATATGATCAGGGAATTCCTTCTGCCAGTATCTGACGGTGGAGGGAGCGACGCCGAGAATCTGGGCAACCTCGCCCACCTTGAAATAGGGCCTTTCCGGTATTGGCCTTTCAATCAGGAAGGCCATACTGGGCACCTCCGGGAGCGGTTACCTGCAGGATCACGGGTTCAGGATCGAACGCAGAACCTGACTCGGCTTGAAGGTAAGAACCTTGCGGGCCGTGATTTCAAGGGGCTTTCCCGTCTTCGGGTTGCGGCCCATGCGCTCGTTCTTCGAACGGACGGCAAAGGAGCCGAAGCTGGAAATCTTGACCTTCTCGCCGTTGACAAGGGCTTCCTTCATCACGTCAAGAATGGTTTCCACGATCGCGCTGGCTTCCTTCTTGGAGAATCCGCCCAGCCTCTCGTACACGCCTTCGACGATATCTGCCTTGGTCATGACATTTCTCCGATTTCAATTAAGCCGTGGCACCCACGGTCTGCTTAACGATCTGGGTAAAACCGGTCGGGTCGCTGACGGCGATGTCCGCCAGAACCTTGCGATCCAGGTCGATTCCGTTAACCTTCATCGCATGCATCAGGTCGGAGTAACGCGTGCCGTTCATGCGGCATGCCGCGTTGATCCTGGCAATCCACAGCGCGCGGTAATTCCGTTTGTTCTGCTTGCGATGGGCGAACGCGTATGCCAGGCTGCGCTCAACCTGTTCAACCGCGTGCCTGTACGCAGTCCTTCTTCTCTCCCGGTAACCCGCCGCCATCTTCAGAACCCTGTTGTGGCGCTGGCGACGCTTGAAACCGCGTTTAACTCGTGCCATTTGACAAAACCTCCAAATCAGTAGCCGGGCAGAAGGCGCTTAACCTTGCGAAGATCGGCCGGGGCGACCAGGGTCTCCTGGCGCAGGTTCCGCTTACGCTTGTGGGCCTTCTTGGTAAGAATGTGGCTCTTGAACGCCTTTCCTCGCTTAACCTGGCCGGACGCAGTCATCTGGAAACGCTTGGCGGCGGCCCTGTTACTCTTCATCTTTGGCATCTTCGTTCTCCGATTCCTTCCCGGCATCCTTCACGACGCCCTTGGAAGCAAAATACATCGCAAGAATCCGGTGTTCCATCCGGGGCGGGCGTTCCATGACGGATACTTCGACCAGATCCGCCGCGACCCTCTCCATTACGTGGTAACCGAGTTCAGCGAACTGAACCTCGCGACCCTTGAAAAACATCACGAACTTGACCTTGTTGCCTTCCATCAGGAAACGCCTGGCCTGATTGATTTTGGTAACAAGGTCATGCTCATCCGTCTTGTAACGGATCTTCACTTCTTTCAGAACGACCTGAACCTGGCGCTTCTTGGCCTCGGCCTGTCGCTTCTTCTTCTGGTACTTGAATTTGCCGTAGTCCATGATCCGGCAGACCGGCGGCCTGGAATCCGGAGCCACTTCGACAAGATCAAGTCCCTCTTCCTCGGCCTGTTCGAGGGCCTGCGTGATCGACACCACGCCAAGCTGCGAGCCATCGGATCCGATCAGGCGAACTTCCCTGGCCCTGATGCGGCGGTTGATTCGCGCTTCGTTTTCGGCAGTCTTCTGCTGTTGTCCCTGCTGGATCACGTCCCCTCGGAAAACTTGGGATTGACACCACGAAGGCCACGCCCGAAGAAGCCGGGCCGTGATGCCGAATGGTAGGCACGAGCGGGATTGAACCGCTGACATCTACCGTGTCAAGGTAGCGCTCTCCCACTGAGCTACGCGCCTAACGCCAAAAGCGTTGGAGATATTACGGCAATCGGTGGGGATGTCAAGGGGAAAATTGCCTGCCTTGCAGGAATAATGCAACAGTCATCGGCGGAATCTGTTGCGCGGGGGTCTGGAATTTTCCGTCCGCGCCCGAATCAATATGGTTTGACCGCGCGCTTCATTTATTGGTAGTATTCGGCGCCGAATGGCTTTTTGTCCCGTATTGCTGTCTGGAAGTCTGTTACGCGCCGGGCGCCGCTGCCCGGCCGGGAGGTCGGCCGATGTTGAACCGGCTAGTGCTCAGGCGGCGGGTGGTCTGTCCACCGCTGCTGGTTTGTTTCGTCTGCTCGATGTTGTGGATGCCTTTTGCCGGCTTCGCCCAGTCCGCCGAGGGACGGGGGCCCGCCATCGTGCTGGTCATTCCGCCCCAGAAGACGGCCGAGGTTCCCGAATCGGTCGCGTCGGCGGTCGAGCAGAATCTGAAGGGACTGCTCGATATCGATTCAAACATGAAGATGCTTTATGACGGCGTTCGGGATCCGGGGCCGGAATACGATATTCCCGATACCACGCCGAAGGAGCCGGAAATCCAGGTCAAGCCGCTGCAGGAGAATCCGAAGGTGGCGAGGGCCCTGGATTCACTGGCAACCGTGCGGAAGATGGTTGAGAAGAGGCAGTATGAAGGCGCGCTTTCCCGGCTGCTCAACCTGAATTCCACCTTTGGCGGGCTGGTCGGGGACATGGATAGCTTCTCGCCCGTGCTCGAGGCACTGGAACTGACGGCCGCCAGCTTCATCAACGGCGGGTTCGCCGAGGAGGGCGCCGGGGCAATGCGCAATCTGCTGACGGTTCAGCCGGATTACGCCGGCGCCGGTCAGTCCGACCGGGTGAAGGCGGCGGTTGATCGCAATCGTGAAAGGCTGGCGGCAGGCGGGGACCTGATTGTCCAGGTCAAGCCCGACGACGCGGTCGTTTATGTCAATGGCAGGCTGGTTGGCCAGGGCAACCAGGTGGTCACCGGACTGAAGCGCGGAAAGCATTATGTCCGAGTTACAGGCGATACATCTTTCCCGGACGGCGGCACGGTAACCGTGAAGCCGGAAGGTAATCCGGTGACGGTCAGGTACGAACTGAAGTCCCGCCTGGTTACCATCGCGCCGCCTCCGCCCCCGCCGGTCAAGCAGGGCCCGAAGCCGCTGGTCTGGTACGCCAGAACCGGCCTTTACGCCGAGCCCGCCTTCGAGAACGACATCAAGGCGGCCGCGGCCAACGTCTTCGCGGACAACGTCCTGTTTGTCTTCATCGCCAGGGGCGACAACAAGTTCCACATCGGCGCGTTCGTGGGCAACGGCCTTAACGGTGGCGTCGTCGAGGTTGAAAAGGCGGTTGTTGAAACCGACCTTTCCAACCTTTATATCGAGTTGCTCGGCCTTGAAACCAGGATCCAGAAGGCCGTTGTGGATTCATCGTCGATGGCAAGGATTACCGCCCAGCCGCCGATTTACAGGATGGTCCAGGCGAAGCCGAAGCCGGTTCCGGTCGTGGTCGTGGCACCCCCGCCGCCCCCGCCGCCGGCACCTGTCGCGGTTGAACCGGCGTATCAGCCTTACCCGGCACCTTATCAGCAGCCGGCCCCGGCAGTTGATCCCGGTCTTCCGGCCGATTTCCCGATGGATCTTCCCTCGGATTTCCCGATGGCCGACACCGCCCCGGCGGCGCAGCCTTCTTACCAGCAGGCCGCTTCGACCACCACCGTCGAGGAAGAAGATGTCGTCGATGAAGACCCGGTCTATAAGAAGTGGTGGCTGTGGACCATCGTCGGCGTGGTTGTTGCCGGTGCCGTCGGTGGCGGGCTCGCCTGGCATTTCCTCAACTCCGACAGCGGTGCCAGCGTCGGCGGAACGGTTGGCTGGTAGGAGGAATGAAAATGAATAAGACAACTCTGA
>JAKPTZ010000023.1 GCA_029555025.1 Deltaproteobacteria bacterium | reverse complement strand
GAGCGGGAAGAGTTAAGGCGTCTGCGGCGGGAGAACAGGCATCTTCAGATGGAGCGGGATTTTTTAAGAAAAACCGCAGCCTACTTCGCGAAGGACACGACGACGCATACGAAGTGATGCGTGCGGAGCAGGCTAATTACTGCGGTGTCCATCATGTGTAAAGAATTGGAGGTTTCGCGCAGCGGCTTTTATGCCTGGCTGAAGCGTGGCGGGGCCGCGAAGCGTGCCGAGGCGGAAGCTGTGGTGGTGGCAGAGATAAAGACGGCTCACAAAACAGTTCTCATCATCAATTGATGTTTCTTCGTGGCAAAAGAACCCATGTCACATGTGAATCACGTCCGCGACAGGCTCGCAGCCCCAAATTGACGGGACGGCGGCGTACGGGTACGATCCCGCGAAAGTTGATCGTTATAAACGGCGTATAGGACTGAAAAATGGCGGCGAAGAAGCATCCATCGGGTTTTGGGAACAACAGTGGGCCGGGGGGGCGCAAGGAGCCGGACAAGCCGGCGGCGCTGGTCACCAGGGCTGAAAAGATTGAAGCCTTCCTGTTCGAATGGGGGCGCATCACGGTTCCGATCGTGGTGTTCGGCACGCTCGGCTTGCTTTACCTGCTTGGTGTGCTGGACAAGGTCGGCCTTGGTTACGGAATCGGCCTGTCGATTCTGCTGGCCCCCCCAATCGCCGTGGCGTTCATCGTTCTTCGGGGGTACTTTCCGGCCTGGGCGCGCATCACGACCATTGTCGTAACCGCCTTGTATCTTGCCGGATCCATCTGGCCTTTCACCAACATGGTCTATCCGGGCGTGCCCGAGTTTTCCAGGGATTTGACCCGCGAGCAGGGCGAACAGAAACTGCCCCGCGACATCCGCGGCGGGTATTACTGGGTCGAGGTATTCGGGAAGTCGTTTGCCGACGTTGCCGGCGTCAGGAACGAGCGCGGCCGGTACCTGGTCAACCTGAACGGCGGCAAGATTGCCGGCGAGTTCTCCGACCAGCCGATTTCCGGAAACATGGGCACGTTCGACGGGATGATGGTGTCCCAGCGCAAGGCGATGCGTTTTGATCCCGGCCCGATGACCCTGCGTGCCGTGCGCGTCGATTCCGCCATCGGCCCGACCGTCACGGTTTCCGGTTTCTGGATGCCGGTCCCGCCCACCATCTTCTTTGCAATCCTGGCGATTGCCCTGATGTGGGCGGTGTTCGTCGATTCCTGGTTCCGGAACCAGACCTGGCGGTGGCAGCTTGCCCCGTGGGTCGGGATTTCACTGGTGTTCCTGGCTTTCTTCTACTGGACCTGGGAACCGGCCCGCATGCCGACGACTGCCGTCTGGAGCGGCGTGATCGGCGGTATAGGCGGCTTCCTGGCCGGTTGGCTGATGACTGTTATCGGCCGCGCGATCATCGGAAAGCTGCGGACTAAGATCTGACGCCCGCCCCGTGTTACCATTCATCCCGGAGGATCCATGAAGATTGCGCACCTTACCGATCTGCATATCGATTCGCCCGAGGCGATAACGCCGGGGCTGCTGTTTACCGGTCCGATGCCGAACCGTCGTCTGCTGGGCGCCGCGAATTTCCTGCTGAACCGCCGCTCGGTCCACCAGGTGCCGGTCCTGCAGGCCGCGGTCAGGGCGGTTGGCGAGACGGGGGCCGATTTCTGCGTGATCACCGGGGACGTCTCGAACCTGGCGATCGACGCCGAGTTCAAGTTCGTGCGCGGCATCCTGGACGGGATCGGCGGGCCGGACAAGCTTTCTCTGGTGCCTGGAAACCATGACTGGTACACGCCGGCGGCCGTCAAGGCGGGGCTGTTTGAAAAGTACTTCGGGGACTTGATCTGGCGGCCGGGGGAAGTTAACGGCCAGTGGCCGGTGTACCGCGACTTTGACGGCGTCAGGCTGATCCTGGCGCGGACCGCGTGGACGCCTCCACCCGGGATGGCGTGGGGAAAGATGGGGCCGCAGCAGCTTCAAACGATATTCCGCCTGTCCGAAGAGGCGGCCGACGCCGGGAAGTTCGTCATCCTGGCCCAGCATCACCACATGCACAGGCGCGCGAAGCTGCTGCACAGGACCACGGGCTGGTATATCGACCAGAAAAGGGAACTGGAAATGATTTCGCGGTCGCGCATCGGGCTGGTCATTCACGGCCACGATCACGACCATTTCGATCACGTCGTGCCTTCGCGGCACGCTTCGGGCGGGACGCGCATCATCTGCGGCGGATCTGCGACCTACATGGACCAGCATCACGGCAGGTTCGGCAGGATGGGCGTGTACGAAGTCCGCGACGGCGTGCTTGTGGTGGAAAAATGGATGTATTCGCCGGATCGGGAACGGTTCGTCCAGTCCCTGGAAGGCTGATTGTCCGGGGCAGGCTGGCGCGCAAGGCCGCGGCTGCTGGAAGGAAGGCAGGTCGTCGGGCACCGAAGCCCGCGGCGAAGGGCATTGCCGGATATTTCCAGTCAACGAAGGCCGTCGGGATTTCCCTGGTCCTGACGCTGCCGGTGCTGCTTCTTTACAACGTAAGCCTGATTGTCCCCGCGAACGACACCATCAACACGGTCGATCTTCTGTCCCGAATCGTGGGAACCAGGTACGGCATGTATGGCCTGCTGGTCGCGAATTCCATCATCGGGCTGGTTTCCCTGGTCCTGGGCGTCGTGCTTGCCAAAAGGGGCCGCCTGAAGTGGTGGTACTGGGCCCTGCTTGTCGTCGAGGGCGCCGCCTGGGCGGTCCTGGTCGCCGCCGCCGGTTACTGGGCCAACACGGGACTGGGCCAGACCGTTCCTTCCGCAAGCATCATGCGCCCGAACGCCAACTACAGCCTGATGCAGATACTGACCTTTTCGGCCGGCGCTGGATACTGGGAAGAACTGGTTTTTCGCCTGGGGGTGATCGGGGTTCCCTTCGGGCTGGCCAGGTGGTTTTCCGGGCGTCCCGGCGGAAGTGGCGGCCTGATGCCGGCGGTCGTTGCCGGCGTGATGCTTTTCGTTTCCGCGATCGTCTTTTCTTCAGTCCATTACATCGGCGTCCAGGCACACTTCGACACATGGTCGTTCGTGTTCAGGGCGGTCGCCGGGCTGGTATTCGGACTCCTGTTCCTCTTCCGTGGCTTCTCGGTCGCCGTCTTTGCCCACTTCATGTATGACATTGCCGCATTCTGGCTGGGGTAGGGCGGAAGTCCGGGGTAAATCAGTCCCTGGCGATATGGCCGTTTTTTTCCAGCCAGTCCAGGTAAAAGGCGCTGTCCTGGCCTTCGGGGATTGCCTCGCTTTCGATGGCGTCCAGTATCACGTCGCGCAGGCGGCCGATTTCCGGGCCGGCCGGGATGCCGAAGTGCTTGATAAGATCGTTGCCAAGCCCCTTGGGCAGCGGGTTGACCCTGGTGTCCTTCTGGCGGATTTCCATGATGCGGATCTGCAGGTCGGTCAGCAGCGATCGCACCATTTCGACCCGATCGGTCCGCTTGGACGTCAGGTCGGCCTTCGAGAACGCGACCAGGTAATCCAGGTATTCGCCCACATCGCGTATCAGGCGGCGCACGGCCGAGTCGGTCCAGTCGTCACGGTACAGGTTGATGCGTGAATGGTTCCTGATGATGTAAAGGATCTGGTCCGCCTCGTCGGCCGGGAACTGGAACCTGGCCGCGATGCCTTCAAACAGCATGGCGCTGACGTCTTCGTGGCGGAAGAAGTGAATCTTACCGTCGCGGAAGGTCTGGCGCGTCCAGACCTTGCCGATGTCGTGGCAAAGCGCGGCCCACCTGACAACGGTGCTTGCTTCCGCGTTCTGCACGACCTGGCGGGTGTGCGCCCACACGTCCTTGTGGCGGCCTTCGTCGTCCGAAAATTCCGCCATGGCGGCGACTTCCGGCAGCATGAAGTTCAGCACGCGGCAATCCGCAAGGAACGTCAGGCCACGCGCCGGCATCGGTCCGCACAGGACCTTGTTCATTTCCTTCAGCCAGATGTCGCGCGGCACGTCCAGGATATTGGAAGCGTCGCGCTCGGCGGCCGCGCGGACTTCCCTGGCGGCCTCGAATCCGTAACGGGCCACGTACCGGCCAATCTTCAGAAGCCAGCTTGCGCTTTCGCGGAAGATGGTATCGACCGGGAAGACCGGGCGGATCAGCTTGTCGCGGTAATCCAGCGTGCCGCCGAACGGATCGACCAGAGTGCCGTCCGGGGAGTACCCGAATGCCTGGATGGTAACTTCGCGGGTCGCAAGATCAAGAATAATCCCGGACAGGCTCTGGCCGCGCAGGCAGCGCAGCGGCGGCAGGTAATTGCGGAACGGCCCGACGTTGAACGTAATCTGTGTCCGCCCGGGGCGCGCGTCGTCCCCGAGTGGCAGCTTAAAAGTAATCAGTCTCTGCTTGTCGTCGCGCGCCTCGTTGCACTGAATGCCGAACGTCTCGCGGAAAACGTCCTCGATCGTTGACATTGAAGCGTTGACAGTCAGGTCGAAGGACGCGGCATCCATGATGGACTCGCCGCCGGCCAGGTCACGCGCGCGCGGCCCGATCAGATAGTTTTCGACCCCGCGTTCGTTGAACGCGTCGAAGATCTTCACCAGCACTTCCGGAAAAAGACTGCATTGCTCAATCATCGAAAGAAATCACCCTGTATGGTCGTGGTTCCGGCGCCCGGCGGCCTTGCGGCCGGAAGCGGCGGTGAAGAATACGCGAACCGCACAATTCGCGTCAACCCGCGACCGGTATCAACGACGGCCCGAATCGCGCTTTGCCGTCCTGAAATCGACCTTGACGATCCTGTACGGCTGCTGGCCGTACAGGTAACTGTAAGCGGCAAACGATTCGAACACCTTGCGTGCGTATTCCCTTGCCTCCCAGGCGGGAATGGATTCGACAAACGTATCGACCTGGACGTCGCCCATCGCCTTCAGCCACCTTGCAATGGCGCCGCCACCCGCGTTGTATCCGGGAATCGCGACGACCGGGTTGCCGAACTTGCCAAGCAGGCTGCCAAGATACCTGGCGCCAAGCCGGGTATTGATGGCTGGATTCCGCAGGCGTTCCCGCGAAACGGGGATCTTCAACTGGTTCGCGACGGTCTTCGCAGTCGGCATGATAAGCTGCATCAGCCCGATTGCGTTCGCCCAGGATTCGATTCCGGCCACGAATGCGCTTTCCTCGCGCATTACCGCCCAGACCAGCAGCGGATCGATACCAGCTTCCGTTGAAGCCGCGCGGACTTCCTTTTCGAATGGGCGCGGATAGGCAAGCCTGTAGTAGCCCGCCGATTTCTCATCCGGCCAGAACGGGTTTCGGGCCAGAAGATCCCTGGCCAGCCGGTGCGATGGCGTGAAATCCCCGGACTTGTCCGTCATCAGCGCACGCAGCCAGTCGGTCGCGTCGTCGCGAACCGCCGACATCTTCAGTTCGTTCGCGGCAAGCTGCGGAAGACCCGCCCTGGAAAGCCAGACCGCGCGCGCGGCCGGGTGTTCCGGGCCGACATCCCCGATCGTCAGGAACGTGTTGCCGCGCGAACCTGGCTTCAAGGCAGGATCCGCAAGAATTTCCGCCAGGGCCTGCTCCGGGGCCTTCTTCGTGCCCTCGGTCAGGCGGCCAAGCGCAAGCACCGAATAAAACGACATCGGCCAGTCGATTACGCACTGGCTGAAGGCTGCGCGGGCGTCCCTGGCGCGTCCGGAAAGCTGCATGACACGCGCCTTCCAGTAACTGAAACGCGGCCCCCAGGAAGGATCCCGCCCAGCCGCCGGGATGGCCTCCTCAAGTCGCTTCAGCGCGTCGGGGTACCTGGCTGCCGTGATGAAACCCCAGGCCGCAAGCCAGCGGGATTCGGAAGCCATGTCGCCGTTCGGCCAACGTCGCAGCGACTCGTCGATGATTTTCAGGGCCTCGTGCTGGCGGCCCTGCTCGATTGCGGTGCGAGCGCGCACGACCTGGATGTCGTCGTTGTATGTGGCGTCCGGGTAGTCGGTCGCGAGCATCAGTGCCCACGAGTCGCCGCGTGCCTGGTCGCCCGATCGCCACGCGCTTCGAATCGCGGTGTAAAGAACCGGCGGCATGTCGCGGTGCTTGCGGCAGTCCTTGATGACTTCCGAAAAGTGCCCGACGGCTTCCTTGTGACGCCGCAGCTTTGAACATGCCCGTCCGGCGATCTCAAGGGCCTCGCAGCGTCTTGCCGGATCCGCTTCCGACAGAAGCGGCTCGATCGTTTTCAGGGCCTTTTCGTTTGCGTGCGCGTTCAACTGGGTCCAGGCGCGATCCATGGTTTCGTCCTGGGACGGCGCCGACACGACGCCAAGTTTCCTCAAAAGACGGCGAAATCCACCACGGCCCGATGAAGACGACTTGTAATAAATGTTCTTCAGTTCGGCGATCGCGCGATCGCGCGACGATGACGACATCAGCGCTTCGGTCAACTCGGAAATCAGGCCGGCATCGGCGTCCTTCTGGTCAACCAGCGATTTGATGATGGTCGCGGCGTCGAATTCACGTCCAAGCGAGACAAGGATTCCGGCCTTCAGTTTCAGCAGATCCCGTCGAAGCGGGGTGGTGGCCGGGATGCGCTCAAGTCGTGCCAGGGCGCCGCGGTCGTTCTTCAATCCAGAAAGTGAAGCCGCCTGCATCAGGTCGATGTAGTCCGAAAACTCAGGCAGCTTCTTTTCAAGGCCGTCCGTTACCGATTCGACGCACAGCCAGTCGGCGGTCATGTAACACGACCAGGCCAGCAGGAATCGCGCGTGAAGCGGGTGGTCCGACGAAACGGACTTTCCGCCCTTCAGCAGGATGTCCCGGGCCTGGTCGAACCGATCCGCCGCCGCGCTGGCCGCCGCCTTGCGCCCAGCCTGTGCGGTGTATGCCGGGGCGAGATCGTCCGCCGTGATGACACTGTTGCCGGATGGCTGGGATGAAGCCGATCCCGGCGCGAAAATCAGCGCGATGGCAAACAAAACTGACGTCAGCCTGAACGAATGCATCGGAAGAACCAGTCTTTCGGTCCGGGAATCTATTCCTGGCGGGATTTCGCCCGGATCCTGGTGATGGCGAAGTAATAATCGAAAAGCGACACCACCATGATGATGCCGATAAGCCACGAGATCACGTTCGCGACCATTTCGACCGGAACGCCCGGATAGTAGTGGGCCGCGAACAGCACGATGAAAAGGATGTCGGCACCGATTGCAAGCGACAGGGACTTCAGCTTGCCCGAAAGCCTGGCGGCGACGACGACGCCTTCATGGGCGGCAAGGATGCGAAGGGTGCTGACCGACGATTCGCGCACGTACATCACGAAAAGAAGCCAGAACGGGATCAGGCCGACCCACATCAGGCAAAGATACGCGCCGAAGTTGGCGATGGTATCGGCCAGGGGATCCGCCAGCTTGCCAAGGTTCGTGACGACCTTGTGCTTGCGCGCGATGTACCCGTCAACCATGTCGCTGACCTGTTGCAGAAGCAGCAGGATGAAAGCGGCCAGCATCAGGCCGGGCTTCAAATCGCGCACCAGTTCTTCCGGGGTGCTGCCGTATCCGGAACCCTTCAGCGACATCCAGAAAAGCAGTACCAGCAGCGGGCTGGTGAACAACCTTGCCGCGGTGATCTTGAGTGGAATGTTGTTGAAGCTGATTTTCATGCGGCTATCGTATCCGATTGGAGCCCGCTTGACCAACAAAATCCGGAAAAATTGATGCGGGGCGGGTCAGTGGCGTCCCTTGAATTCGTCCATCGAGGAATTGACACCGAGCCAGGTGACGACGCGGTCGAACATGCACGGCGGCAGAATCCGCAAAACCGGCAGGGTCGCAAGGATACGCGGCATCATCAGCAGTTCCCGGTCGGACTCGATCGCCTTGACGATCATGTCGGCCGCGTACTGCTCCTTCAGGATTGGAAGCAGAAGAGGGCATTTCGTCTTGACGCCATCGAACATGCCGGTGTCGATGAAGAACGGGCAGACGACCGTCGTGGTGACTTTCGAACCGCGCTTCTTCATTTCGGCGCGAAGCGATTCGTTGAATCCCACCGCCGCGAACTTGCTGGCGTTGTAGTCGCCAAGTCCGGCAACGCCGACAAGTCCGGCCGCCGAAGCGATCGTCACGACGTGACCGCAGTCCGATTCGAGCATGGCCGGAAGGAATGCCTTGGTTGTCCAGAAGTGCGCAAGGGTGTTGACCTTCAGCGACATCTCGATTCGTTCGTCGGGAACGTCCAGGAACATCTTTCCGCTGACGATGCCCGCGTTGTTGACCAGGACATCCACCTTCCCGCATTCCGCGCGAACCTTGTCCGCGGCCTGATAGACGGCCTCGGGTTTCGTTACATCGACGATGTAACCCCAGCCGGCGTCAGGCGTGATGGCACGGATTTCGGCGACGACGCGGTCAAGGTTGGCCTGGTTGATGTCCCAGATTACCAGCCTGGCGCCCTTCGCCGCCATTTTCAGCGACATCAGCCTGCCAATCCCCGAAGCGCCGCCGGTGACCAGAACAGTCTTGTTCGAAAGTTTTTTCATAATAAACACCTGCCGCGTTCAACCGGACGCACGCACCCCACCATAATCCGTACGGGCGAATGAAAATTCGCCCGCCGCATGAATTGCAATGATCACTGAACCAGGTCAATTACGGCTCGACGGAAACCATTTCCCAGTTGTCGATGGCAATCGTGGCCGAAGCGGTCGGATTTCCCCACGTGCCTTCCGGCGGCTGGTAATCGTACATGCGCAGCTTGCCTTCGGCGAACGCTGCCCCGGTCGGCGCGACCGCCTGGAACGAAAGCGCCTGCCAGTCGGCGGAGTCGGTCGAATAGTCGTTCGACCAGCTGTTTGAACCGGTGATGAACTTCTTGTCGGCGTCATAGAACGACAGGCCCAGGCGAACCCTGCCGGCCGAATCATTGTCAAGGACGTCAAGCGCGAAAATCACCGTTGAACCGGCTGCCGTCGGGAACTTGTAGCCCTGAACCAGTTCCTGGTTGTCCGTCGAGGTCCACGTAAGGACGATGCCGGCACTGCCGTTGTTGCCACCGTCGGCGTCACGGACGCACGTGAACGTGTTGCCCGGCCCCTTGGTGAAGCCCTCCGGCGGATCTTCCTCGACACTCTGCTTTTCGAAGTCCCAGTTGGACATGTCGTATTCGGGCGGGGTTTCGCAGTTGGCCAGGCTGACGTTCGCCAGGTCGGCATCCTCGGTCAGCATGATCTGGTACTTGCTGTTATACACGCTGACGACGCCGGCGACGATGTCCGCCTCGAGACCGATGCACGGAATGTCGTTGTGCTGGACGAAGACCGGGACGTTCGTCGCGGTGCCGTAATCGATGGTGCCGTTCTTGCCGGTCGCAGCCGTGACCTTCACGTCATTGATCCGGACGACACGGCTTTCGATCGATTCGGCGGGAAGGGTGCCTTCCGACAGGTCAAGGATGTATTCGCGGTGGTCGGCCTTTCCCTGGATCGTGACGTTTTCCTTGGCCGTGATTTCCTTGAGCCCCTCGAACGTAACGAATTTGGTGACGTGCATCTGGACATAGTCGCCGACTTCAACTTCGTAGCCCCAGGGTTCATCTTTCTTTTGATAAACATACATGCCGCGGTTCGAACTGTCGTCCGCCATGTACCAGCCGTTCGCGGTTACCTTGGTGACGACGGCGCCGCAAATCGTCACGTCCACGTCGCCCTCGGTCTGGGTAAGCAGGTTGGCGATGTCCTGGTTGGCCGGACAGGTCGGCGGCTCGGTCACGTCGATTACCGTGCCGTTATCGACCACGTTCGTATCCTGGCCGTTGGTATCCTGGCCGTTGGTATCCTGACCATTGGTGTCTTCCGGGATATTCGTATCCTGGCCGTTCGTGTCCTGGCCATTGGTGTCTTCGGGGATATTCGTATCCTGGCCGTTGGTGTCCTGGCCGTTGGTGTCTTCGGGGATATTCGTATCCTGGCCGTTGGTATCCTGGCCGTTGGTGTCTTCAGGGATATTCGCATCCTGGCCATTGGTGTCCTGGCCGTTTGTGTCGGTCGGGTTGCCCTGATCCGGAACGACGACATCTTCCAGGTTGCCGTTGTCGTCCATCGGGCTGGGGTCGCCGCCGCAGCCGATCGCCATTGTCAGTGTGACCAGCGCGATGCCGGTCACTTTGAGCTTGAGCAGGTTGGTCATTTTTGAAGTCTCCTGTATGAGGCGTAAAGACGAACGAAGTATATTCGAAAGGTCATCGAATGAACAGGCCCACGAAGCGGACTCCCCGATAATTCTAGTGAAATGTGAATTAATTCCTGTGAAATCATCATTGATTTATATAAAATCGGCGACCGGATGCTATCTATTGCCTGGTACGTGCGACATCGTTGCCGGGATTGTTAACGCGATGACTCTGCTTCCAATCTATCTGGCCGTCGTCGGGGATCACAGGCGTTTCGATGCCAGGCATCGCATAGTCAACGGTATCGCCTTCATTGCGATTCTTCTTACCGTCGTCGTGTCCCTGGTCGATTTCCTTTTCGTCAATGCCGTCGATTTCCGCGGCGCCCTGGCCGCCCTGGCCGGCGCCGTGACCCTTTACGTTCATTCCAGGGTCATGGGCCGTTCCGGGTTCATCGTGCTGGCGGTTGCCATGGCCTGTTTCGCCCTGGTGTTCGCGCTTGCCTGGTTCGATCACGGTGGCCTTTTCGGCACCACCGCATTCCTGATCGTGGTCATGCTCCCCGCAACCTTGCTGGTGTCGCCTTCACGTCGTCGTTACCTGTTGTTTGCCGCCGTCGCCCTGGTTTTCGTGTCCCTGGTCGTCTGGGAGGCTTTCGATCAGTCGGTCAGGATTGTCGGCGGGCTGCCGTCCGTCAGGTTTTTCGAATCGATGGCCGTATTCATCATCTGCGCGCTCGGCGCGTTCGGTCTGTTTTCTGTCGGCATGCGCAGCCTTCGCAGCGAGCGGGCCCTTGCCGAACAGTTCGCCGCCAGGATCGAGGCGCTGGCATCGATTGATGGCCTGACCGGCCTGCTTAACCACTCGGCCGTTTTCAAGGCCGTCGAGGATGAGGTTCTGCGAACCCGTCGCACCGGCCGCACATTTTCGTTGATCATGGTCGATCTTGACGATTTCAAGTCCGTCAACGGCCAGTTCGGGCACCAGTACGGCGACCAGATTCTTGAACGTGCCGGCAAGGCCATCCAGGACTGTGTCCGGGCCACGGATCGCGCCGGACGATACGGCGGTGAGGAATTCCTTGTCGTTCTTCCCGAGACCGACCTTTCCGGAGCCCTGGCGGTTGCCGAGAGGATGCTCGGGTGCATCGGCGGCGTCCCCG
Organism: Deltaproteobacteria bacterium; assembly: GCA_029555025.1. GTDB lineage: Bacteria > Myxococcota_A > UBA9042 > DTJE01 > DTJE01 > JAGOFO01. The sequence goes on along the minus strand of JAKPTZ010000023.1, from coordinate 10,703 downwards.
TTGGTCAGGACGGGCGTGTCCTTGCGTGCAGTATCGGGGTGTTCCAGTTTGACGGTCGCACGCCGGCTGAGTCGATTCATGCGGCCGATGAACTGATGTACCGCGCCAAGAAGGATGGTGGCGCCCGCGTCGTCGCCGGAACTCCGTCACTTCCCCCCGGCCGCCTGGAGGTTCAGACGGCATGAAGTCTTCCAGCGGCCAGATATCGATGGTGCAGCCGGAATTCGCCGGAATTCGCGTCACGATGGCCGCCTGCATGATCTTTTTTGCCGCGATGACCATCTTCAAGATGGTTCTGACGGACTGGCTGTCCGGGTTGTTCTACCTGGCCGCTCTTCTGATCATGGGGATATTCTTCTTCCAGGTCGTTCGAACCGAGCGTTATTCACGCGGCGTATGGTTCCTGGAAAGTATCTTCTTCCTGGTCTGGATGGCGGCAATCCGCGTTGCCGGCGGCGGGACTCAGCCCGGCATCGACGCCGGCGCCGTCGTCGTCATGGCCTTCGCGATTGTAATGGGATCCGGCATCCTTCGCCTGGTCGTCATCCTGCTTGCCCTTGCGCTTCCAATCCTTCTGCGCGTCCTGGAAACCAGGTGGTCAACCGAGTTGTACGTCGCCCGCCCGTTCGCCGTGACCAGGCTTGTCACCGGCGCAACCGTGCTTTCCATGGCCGTCGTCCTGGGGCTGCTGATGGATCGCGTCGTCGCCGCGTACTTCCGGCAGAGGGAACTTGCCCAGGCGCGCCTTGAAACGCTTTCCCGGATGCTTGTTACCGACGGGATGACCGGGCTGGCCAATCAGACCAGTCTTTTTGAACGTTTGAGCGATGAAGTCGGTCGCGCCAGGCGCAACAGGACGACCATGTCCGTCGTGATGATCGACATCGACGACTTCAAGGCAGTCAACGACGTTCATGGCCACCTGGCCGGCGACGCCGTCATCGTCGGGGTTGCCGGCGTTCTGGCAAGCATCGTCAGTCCGCCCGAGTTTGCCGGTCGTCGGGGCGGCGATGAATTTGTCGTCGTGCTGCCCGATTCGGGCATCGACCAGGCCATGGAAGTCGCCGAAAAAATAATGGAAGGTGTATCGACCTTGCGTGGCGCCAGGCGAATTACCGTGAGTATCGGAGTCGCCGCCTGGGGCGGCCAGGATGCCGCCGACCTGATGTCGATTGTCGATGCAAGACTTCGCAGGGCAAAGGAACTGGGCAAGGATCGCATCGTATCCTCGGACTGATCCGCCCCGAGTCTTCGGACTGATTCAAATCGCGCGGGATTGTCCGTCGTCATCCTGCAGCGCCCTGATGTCCAGGGCCGATTCCCGCAGCGCCATGACCCCCCGCAGGGCCGCGATGCTTCCCTGAAGCGTCGTGACGCACGCAACGCCGTTCGCGCTTGCGGCAACCCTGATGGATGCCGCGTCGGTACGTCCCCTTCCGCCGGCCGGGGTGTTCAGGATAAGCGAGATCCCGGCTTCCCGAAGGATTGTCACGGCGTCCCGGCCGCCCTCGCCAAGTTTCGAAAGAATCTGGGATTTCACGCCGTTTTCCATCAGGAATCTTGCGGTACCTTCCGTCGCATAGATTTCCGCTTCCATGCCACGAAGCATCCTGGCCAGTTCGATCGCCAGCGGCCTGGTCCTGTCCCTTCTGTTCAGGCTTACGAAGATGGCACCCGACCTGTGCAGGACGCATCCGGCGGCTCGAAGGGCCTTAACCAGTGCATGTCCCAGATCCGGCCCCGATCCCATGACTTCGCCCGTCGATCGCATTTCCGGCCCCAGAACCGGGTCGATTCCGAACCTGGAGAACGGGAACACGGGAGCCTTCACCCATACCCGCCCACGCGGGTCGGGCATTGGAAGCCCAAGCTGCGACAGCTTCCGTCCGGTCATGACGCGGGCCGCGTGCCTGGCCCAGGGCGAACCAGATGCCTTGTGAAGGAACGGAACCGTCCGGCTTGCCCTTGGATTGACCTCGAGCAGGTAAATCAATCCCTGGCACCGCGCGAACTGCAGGTTCATCAGTCCGATCGCGCCCAGTTCGACGGCCAGCGTCCGGGCGATTTCAAGCATCCGGGCCTGGTCGGGCTCATCGATGGTCTGTGGCGGGAAGACCTGGATCGAGTCTCCGGAATGTATGCCTGCCGGCTCGATATGCTCCAGGAAACCGCAAGGGTGTATGTCGGTTCCATCGGAAATCACGTCCAGATCGATTTCGGTCGCGTCCTCCAGGAACCTGTCAAGAAGAAGGGGCTTCTCGCTTGTCACAAGGATCGCGTTGTCCAGTCGTTTTTCCAGATCCTCCATATTCCATGCGATTGCCATCCCTTCGCCGCCCAGGACGAACGACGGACGCAACATCAGTGGAAATCCAAGTTCCATCGCCGCGGCCATCGCCTGGTCGCGATTGGTCGCCGTCCTGCTCTGCGGGATTCGGATGTCGTGTCTGTGGCACAGCGCCGCGAATTCCTCTCGATCCTCTGCCAGGTTGATTCCGCGCGGACTTGTCCCAAGAATCCGTACGCCCTCCGCCTCCAGGCGCGCCGCGACCTTCAGCGGGGTCTGTCCGCCCAGTCCGACCATGACCCCGCGCGGCTTTTCACGACGGCATGCGGCAAGCACGTCCTCTTCGGAAACCGGTTCGAAGTACAGCCTGTCGGCGGTATCGAAGTCGGTCGAAACGGTTTCCGGGTTGCAGTTGTAAAGGATCGGGTTAAGGCCCTCGTCGCGCAGCCCGTCAACCGCCGATACGCAGCACGTGTCGAATTCCAGGCCCTGACCGATTCTGTTCGGCCCGCTGCCAAGGATGATGACCGCCTTGTCGCCGATTCCTTCGCCTTCGCCGTGCACCCCCCACGAACTGTAGAAGTACGGCGTCCCGGCCTGGAATTCACCGGCGCATGTATCGACCCCGCGGTAGCCCGGATCGCCCCGGCCGTCGCGAAGCCTGTCGTGCCCGATTCCGGTCGATGCCGCGATCTCCGCGTCCCCGATTCCGTGGGACTTCGCCAGCGAGTACATCGATTCCGGCAGGTCGGCCGCGCCCCGGAAGCTGGCAACCCTGGTCATGGTGCCGACCATCAGCCGAACTTGTGAAAGGAACCACGGATCCCACCCGGTCATCCTGTTAAGGGCGGTCCTGGGCCATCCTCGGCGAAGGGCCTCGGCAATCAACAGAAGGCGGTCAGGCGATGTCGTGACAAGCCTTTCCAGAAGCCTGTCGTCGGAAAGGCCGGCAAACGCCCCAAGCAGCCGCGGGGCCCCCTTTTCCATGCTGCGGATCGCCTTGCCAAGGGCTTCCGTGAACGTGCGGCCAAGCGCCATGGCCTCGCCTATCGACTGCATCCTTGTCGTCAGTCTGGGATCAAGTCCGGGAAACTTTTCGAACGCCCACCGTGGAATCTTCACGCATACGTAGTCAAGCGACGGCTCGAACGCCGCCGACGTTGTCTTCGTGATGCGGTTGGGAAGTTCGTCAAGCGTATGTCCAAGGGCAAGCAGCGTGGCGACCCGCGCAATCGGGTAACCGGTGGCCTTCGAAGCCAGGGCCGACGACCGGCTGACCCGTGGATTCATTTCGACGACTATCAGGCGTCCGGTCTCCGGATGAAGCGCGAACTGCACGTTCGAGCCGCCGCAATCGACCCCGATCCGGCGCAGAATTTTCAAAGACCAGTCGCGCAGGGTTTGAAGTTCCTTGTCGGTAAGCGTCTGGGCCGGCGCGACCGTTATGGAATCCCCGGTATGGACGCCCATCGGGTCGATGTTTTCAATCGAGCAGATCATGATGCCGTTGTCGGCACGGTCGCGAATGACCTCGAGTTCAAATTCCTTCCAGCCGATCAGGGATTCCTCGACCTGGATCGAACCGACCGGGCTGGCCTTCAGGCCCAGCCGGATGATTTCGGCAGCCTCCTGTTCGGTTTCCGCGATGCCGCCGCCTTCCCCGCCAAGCGTGAAGGACGGGCGAAGGATTACCGGCAGCCCGATTTCACGAACCGCCTTCATCCCGTCTTCAAGGTTTGTCACCAGGCACCCACGGGAGCAGGGAAGGCCGATTGATTCCATGGCGTCGCGGAATTCCTGACGATCCTCCGCCATCCGTATCGACCTGATGTCGGCCCCCAGCAGCCTGACACCGAATCTGTCCCAGATTCCGCGGTCGTGACATTCGACCGCCAGGTTCAGCGCGGTCTGGCCGCCAAGCGTGGTCAGTACGCCATCGACGTTCTCGCGTTCAAGTATGCGTTCGACGACCCACGGGCGCAGAGGTTCGATGTACGTCGCGTCCGCCGTCGAGGGTTCCGTCATGACCGTCGCCGGGTTCGGGTTCAGCAGAACGACCCGAATCCCTTCTTCCTTAAGGGCGCGCACGGCCTGGACGCCCGAGTAGTCGAACTCGCACGCCTGGCCGATGACGATCGGCCCGGATCCAAGAACCAGCACCGTTTTCAACGAAGGATCGCGTGGCATTACATTGACCTCCGTCCGTCAGTGCCGGTGATTTCCGGATCGGTCGCAAGCGCGGGCCTGGGCTTCGGCCCACCCCAGGAGGATCGGGACTCCATCAGTTCCATGAATCGATCGAAAAGCGCGAGCGCGTCCCTGGGACCGGGGCTGGCCTCGGGATGGAATTGGACCGAAAAGACGGGGCGATCCTTCACTCGAATACCCTCAACAGTATTGTCGTGAAGCGATACGTGAGTGATGTGCAGATTCGATGGCAGGCTCTGCGCGTCAACCGCGAAGCCGTGGTTCTGGCTGGTGATCCAGACCCGTCCGGTCACGACGTCCTTGACCGGGTGGTTGGTTCCCCGGTGTCCGAACGGCAGCTTCAGCGTTTTCGCGCCCATGGCCAGCGCCAGGATCTGGTGGCCAAGACAAATCCCGAATATCGGCAGGTCGGCCTGCTGCAGAAGCCGGGAAACGGTCGAGATTCCGGTGGTTACCATCGCCGGGTTGCCGGGGCCGTTTGAAAGGAAGACGCCGTCGGGTGCACTTTCAAGAATGTCGCGGGCGTCCGTCCCCGAAGGCCACGCCGTGACGTGGCAGCCGCGCCAGGCAAGGTTCCTTACGATGTTGCGCTTCATCCCGAAGTCGATTGCGGCAACCCGCAGGGGTCTTGCACATCGCCGGACTGGAAGCGGCGGTATTTCGCCCTCCGAAAGGATGAACGGCTCCGGGTTTGAAACGGAAACCTGCCTGGTAAGGTCGATGTGGTCGATGCCAGGCCAGTCGGCCAGCATCGCCGCGACCCGTTCCGGCGGGGTCGAGTCCGTCACCACCGCGGCCTTCATGGCACCGTGCGTCCGCAGATGAAGCACCAGCGCCCTGGTATCGACGCCCTCAAGTCCCGGCACGCCGTTTGATCGCAGCATGTCGTTCAGCGTACCCCTGGCGCGCCAGTTGCTGTGCAGGCGGCTGTAACTGGTCACGACGAACCCGGCCAGGTGCAGCGTGCGGCTTTCCACGTCTTCCGGGTTGACCCCGTAGTTGCCGACGTGGGGAACTGTCAAAGTCAGGATTTGTCCGCAGTACGAGGGGTCCGACAGGGCCTCCTGGTACCCGGCCATGCCGGTTGAAAACACCGCTTCCCCAAGACGGACGCCACGCCAGCCGAAAGGAAGCCCGGGAAAGAGCGTTCCGTCAGCCAGCAAAAGGTAACCCGTCTTGTTCCAGGGGAGGGGTGAAGCGAAGATTCGTGATTCCAAATCTGTCCCTTCTTGTGAATGAATCGGCGGACGCCGAACTTGCGCGGAATTTCCGGGAAAGCGGGCCGGATGTCAACCGGTGGCGGGGTGTTTTTGAACAGGAAATGCGATTGCCGTCATTCTTCGGGGGTCGCGGAACACCTGACCGGCTCGTGGTAAACGCATTCGTCGGCCGCGTCTGTCGGCTTGCCGTCCAGGCGGTCGCGAATCCAGTCGAACTGTTCCGGCAGCGACCACAGGGCCGCCTGGGTGTGCCCGGCCCCGGCGCATTCGATGTGGTGCAGCCGGTAGCCGGCCTGGCAAAGGCGATCGAAGTCGTCTTTCTGCGTATCCGTGATCAGAAGCGTATCGTTTTCGCCGTAAATCATCATCGTCGGCGTGTGGCGTGACACCGGCACCGACGTGAAGGCCAGCGAGTTTTCAAGGTAATAGCACTTCCACGGCCCGATGGCATCCCAGTCGCCGGTCTGGGCGGCCTGCAGGAACCCCGGCTGGAAAACGGTCTCAAGCGTCACGTCGTCGATATCGACGCCGATGCTGATGCCGCACTTGTCTTCCGGGAAGAGCAGCGTCGGGGCCACCTCGGCGACAAAGTACGGGTCTTCGTTTGTGAAGACGGTCTCAAGGTCGGCCGTTTCCCCGTACCAGAGTTGCATCGTGACCACACTTACCGCCAGAAGGCCGGTCGGGTCGTCGATTTCCTGCATCGCATTCTGCATCATCGGCAGCAGGTCGGTCGGCGGAATCTGCGCCACGACGCCGGGAACCTTGAATTCGGGGGCGTACCACGGGCCCCACAGTTCGGTGAAAAGGCTTGCGTGACCACCCTGGGACTGTCCCCAGATGATCACCTTGTTTGAAACCGGTGGGTGTCCTTCAATCGACTCAAGCAGTTTCAGGCCGCCCCTGACAGCGTCCCATGCGCCGATCGCGGTCTGTTCGCCGACCAGGTAACCGTGCCTGACCGTCGCCGGATCCCCGAAACCGTTCAGGCCGATGTAATCCGGCGCGATCACGACGAACCCGAGTGATGAAAATGCCGGTCCCAGCGCGCCCATCTCAAAGTGGTTCTCGTCGGCGCTCGGGGCGCACGGATCTGAAAATCCGGAAGTTCCATGCTGGTAAAGAAGGATCGGCAGCGGGTCGGTGAAGGGATCCTTGTTGGCGGGGAACGCCATCAGACCGGTTGCCTCGACCTGCTGGCCGCGATCCTGTGTCGTGTAACGATAACGGTATGTTGTTGCGCCGTAAGGAACCGGGCTCATCGCGTCGAAACCGAACCCGTCAAGCAGCCCGTTGATTGTGTCCGCATCCAGTGTCAGCAGGGGAATCGGCTCGAATTCCACCAGGTCGCCCAGCGATCCGGGGGGAAGCAGTTCATACGCAGGCATGTCGCAAAGGGCATGTGGAGGCACCGGAACAGGCTCGACTATTTCAACGATGTCGTTCGTGTCGTGCCCGTCCTCGTCCACGGTGTCGGGAACCGTCAGTTCGCCACCGGTATCCTCAACCGTTTCGGATTCCTGATCGACCGCCAGGTCGCGACCTTCGTCCGGATCGATGCCGTCAACCGCATCTGCCGTCGAATCAGCCAGGGAATCGCTGTTGGTTACATCCTGTGGTTCGTTCGTGTCGTTCTGGCCGGGATTCGACCCGCAGGCAAGAACCGTCGCAAGCAGAATGGTTGCAAGGTAACTGGTTGTTTTCATTTGGGCTTCCCTTGTAAGTCCACTATCATTGCCGACGCCGGTGCGCCGACTGGCGGGCGTACTTTACAACATCGAGGCCGGATAATTCAATTGACGGGCCCGGTACAGTTTTTTACAGTTTCGACTGCCTCTGTCTGCGACGAAGCCTTGATGAAAAGAATTGCCTTGCTGATTGCGGTTCTCGCCGGTCTTTTTGTTCCTGCCTGTGAAGAGGGCGGGCCTTCAGATGAATGTGTCCCCGAGCCGATGTGCACCCCGGAATGTCCGGAAGGTTACTGTGGCGACGACGGCTGCGGCTGTCCCTGTCCGGTCTGTCCGACTGGCCTGAAGTGCAGGGATGAAGCGTGCGTCTGCGCCATATGTGGCGGTGACTGTGGCGAGTGTCCCGAAATCGAGTGGATTTCGGTCGAGCAGGGTACCTTTTCAATGGGCTGCAAGGCCGATGCGGCGAATGTCGATAAGATCTGCGGCACCCCGGACGTTCTCCCGCCCCACGACGTATCCGTGCCGGCATTTGAAATTGCCAGATTCGAAACGACCGCGGCTCTTTATGCGCAGTGCGTTGCAACGGGGGCCTGCCTGGCTTCGAACACGCTTGGCAGCAGCGCCACCGGCAATAATCCAAATCTGCGGGATCATCCCATCAATCATGTGAAATGGTTCGATGCCGAGGCCTTCTGCATGTGGATCGGCGGGCGCCTTGGTTCCGAGGCCGAATGGGAATACGCGGCAAGGGGAACCGATGGTCGGTATTACCCATGGGGTTTTGCGGGGCCGACTTGCAGGACGGCGTGGACCGGCGTCGATGGATGCTCGATTAACATGACACATCCCGTGGGCACCATGCCGGGCGGCAAGTCCCCCTGGGGGGTCGATGACATGGCCGGAAACGTGGCCGAGTGGGTGGCCGACCATTGTCACACCGAGGGATATCAGGGTGCCCCGGCCGACGGTTCCGCGTGGACGAAGGAGGGGGGCGGACTTTGCAGGGTGTTCCGTGGCGGTGGCTTCGGTGCCGGCCTCGAGGAAGCCAGGTCCTTCAATCGTGAGTTCATGTCGGGCGATCTGACCTTCAAGGATGTTGGGATTCGCTGCTTCCGCTAAACCATTCGTTCCCTCGCTTGTATTGATCCCGGATTGTAAATTCGCGTTTGCACATAACCGATATGCGCAATAAAATTGACGCAGTTCAGCATTCAGGCCACCTGTATCCAAGGGCTTTTGTTGACCGGTCGAAAGCCGGTCGTCCCCGGGGGGATTCATGACAAGGCAGACTATTCTTGCGATTCTGGTTGTGTCCGCGTTCACGGCAGGCTGCGGCGGGGGTGTCCAGGGGGTTGATGCGATCGACGATTCGGCAATTCCCGATGTCACAATCCATCCCGATTCAGGGACGGATTCGGGCCTGGAAGACGTTGAACGCGATTCCTGGCTGGATGTCGGTTCCGGGGATGCCGATGTTCAAGTTGCGGACGTGCCCGATGACGAAGGTTTTGAAGAAGTGTCCGCCGACGGTCTCGATGCGCCGGATTACGACGATTCGGGCGAAGATCCGGCTGATGTCATCATTGACGGCGACGCTGGCGATGACTTTGCGGGCGGGGATGACGGCATCGAGGATTTAACCGATTTCGGTTCGACGGACACTGTCGATGACGTAATCGTCGGGCGGCTTTCGGTTGACGCGCCTCCGGGCGGTATCGTGCTGGGGCCGGCGCTTCCGGGGTGTGTCGCGAGTCCGGTGACCGTCACCGCGACAAACGTCGGCAACGGGCCGCTGTCGATTTCCCTGGTTCGTCTTTCCGGGGGCGTCCCGTTTGTGCTGTCCGGGCTGCCGGCCCAGTGGCCGGTGGTGCTGTCCGGTGGTCAGACGTTCCAGTTCCAGGTTGGTTTCCAGCCATCGGCTGCCGGGCCCCACTCCGATGCCATAGTTATTGAAAGCGATTCGGCCGGTGGCGCCGAACACACGATTGGACTGTTCGGGCAGTCGGTCGTCTGCGGTTCCGGAACCCACAAGTGCGGCTGCGCATGCATGTCGGACAGTTCGGTTGACAGTTGTGGAAGCCGTTGCACGGCTTGTCCGACTGGCGGTGTCGGAACCACGCCGGTCTGCGAGTCCAGCGGGTCGTCGTGGGTGTGCGGTTTCAAGTGCGACGACGGTTACCATCGTTGCGGTTCAAGCTGCAAGCTGGACAGCGATCCCAATGCGTGCGGCGATTCGTGCACATTGTGCGTTTCAAAGGCGAACTCGACGCGGGCCTGCGTCGGTGGCCTGTGCGCGCTTGATTGCAACGACGGATGGGGCGACTGCGACGAAAAGTATGAAACCGGATGCGAGGAAAGTCTTGCAACGGTCTTTAACTGTGGGATTTGCGACCGCGCCTGCACGAATGCCCCTGCCAACGGTTCGCCGGCCTGTATCCTGGGCGACTGCTCGTTTTCATGCAAGTCCGGGTACCACAAGGAAGGCAGCACGTGCGTCCCGAACAATGTCGATTCCTGCTGCGGTGACGACGGCCCTGGTGGAAGCTGTATCGACTGTACCGCGATGCTGGCGCCGATGCCGCCGAACACCACCGGCAGATGCGTCGGACTGATTGATTTTTCCTGTGAATTGATTTGCCAGCCGGGCTGGTTCAGCACCAGCGGTGGCATAAACGACGGGTGCGAATGCCATTTCGTGTCGGATTTCGACCAGCCGGGAAACGGCGTTGATGAGAACTGCGACGGCAGCGACGGAAGGCCCGATCTGGCCTGGTACGTTTCCACCACCGGATTGGATTCGAACGCGGGAACGGCCGCGGCGCCGTTCAGGACAATCCAGCGGGCCGTGAACGCGGCCCGGGCCGACTTCATCAAGAAGCGGGTATTCATCGCGGCCGGGACGTATAACGAAGGCGTGGTTATCGACGGCTCCATTTCGCTTTACGGCGGGCTTTCCGCAGACGGCAACTGGACGTGGGCGGAATCGAACGTCACAACCATCCGTGCCACCGTTCCCGTGGGCACCAGGATAATCGCGGTTGACGGCGTCAACATGAACGAGCCGACCTGGATCGGCAACATGACTTTGTGGGCCGGACCCGAGGTTCAGGGCGGGGACGGTTCGGACGTTTATGGTGTCAAGTGCTCGAAGTGTCCCGGATTGAGGCTGCACGGACTGACGATAATCGCGGGACCAGGGGGCAACGTTGACGGCGTGCCGATCGGGGCAACGGGAACCGCCGGTGGCACTGGCGGCACTGGCGGATACTTTGGCGATCCGGGTGCCGCCGGGACGTC
>JAKPTZ010000008.1 GCA_029555025.1 Deltaproteobacteria bacterium | reverse complement strand
CCGACGGCGCGGCGAACGTAGTTAAGTTTTTCGGCCCCAGGGCGCGGTGCAGCGCAGTTCTTGGCGGTCTTGTTGGCGATATCTTCAAGATGTTCGTCTTAAGAAACGGCGTCTCGGTCAAGGCGATGTTCAAGAGCTATCGGGCAAGTATTCTTGATTCGTCAGCCGCGGGTGAAGATGAAGGACATGTGTCCGACACGTCGATACTGGAGTTCGCTTCGAAGATTTCCCACGGCGGACTGAATCTGAACGTGAAGGGCCTTCTGAAGTCTTTCCAGAGGAATGTTTTTAATGCCGGAAAGTCAACTGATGAAGAATGGACATCAAGCGACATGGACATCTCCGCAGTCCTCGGCGGCAAGCCGGTGAAGATTGTGCTTACAGATGGTGTCATCTCCGACGTGTCCGGCATGGATGTCTGCGCCGCAAACGACGGTTTGATTGAAAGCGTTCGGGCGGCGGGTTTCGACGTCGAAGTCAAGGACTTGCCGGATTCCCCCTTCGGTGCCGCCCTTTCCCGGGTCAGGATCATTCCCCGATAACTACGGGCCGTGAAGAGCCTGTTTTCACCTGTTCAATCTTCGACGCGGAAGCAACTTGGTGTCGCGGCGGGAATCTTGCCGATTCATCTCGTACAATGCGGGCCGAAAAGGCAGAGGATGTCAAAATGTTGACACCCGACCCGCCCGGAGTATTCTTCGGGAAAGGGGGAAATGTCTGTTTTTGCAGGGGTAATCCGAAATGAGATCATCCGTGGTTCGTGTATATACCTGCGATGGCAAGCCCGTAACCAGTAAGCGCGTAATCCTTGAATTCGTCGGTGGCGTGACTGGCGCGGTTGCCACCGATGGAAATGGTCAGGCCGCAATCCCCCACGAAGCCATCGGTCGTGCCACCGTTTATGTTGCCGGTGAACGCGTCGGCACAATCAATGCCCCGGGCATCGTTACCATCAGTCTGAAATAGTCAGTCTGCCTCGAACCAGGATCATAATTCGTCCCTTGAAGCGCCTCGGCAGATTTCGTCAGAGCAGGAAGAACGTCAGGCCGGTGCCGACGTGCAGCATCTGGCCGGCGGGACCGCCAACGCCCGCGCCGAACGCGCCGCCCAGAACCAGGTTGAAGCCGATGTTGCGGTGGAAGCGGTAGGTGTATTCAAGTTCGGGGCCGAACGTCAGGCCGGTGAAGCTTGTCTTGCCGCATTCCGACAGCCCCTCGTCCGGGTATTCAACACACCAGTTGTTGTTCGTGAAGCTGGCCCCGGTGAAGAAGTGCACGCCGAACTGGTGTTTGCGCGACTCGCCGAAATAAAACGAGTGACCGACCGACAGGGCAAGCCTGGTGTTGTGGTCGGCGCCGCTCATCTTCTGGCTGGCGGTGTCCCGGATCCATGGGTACATGAACTTGCTGCCGTTCGCATAGTTGATGTGCAGGCCGACGTCGAATGTGCCGGTCGCGCGCTTCGTGTTCCAGATCGGCGTGTAGCCGGAAAGGCGGACGCCGGCTCCGATGGCCGGCGAGAACATCGAATACAGGAAATCGGTCCTCAGGGACATCATGAAGCGTGGGTCGGACTCGCCGCCAGCCATGATGAACGGTTCTTCGGCCCTGGCCGCGCCGGATATCGCCATGGTTGAAAGGGCGGCAGCAAGGGCGAGTGCGAAGACGGGTGCGCAAAGGCGCGTGGTGAATAGCCTTTTCATATGGCACCTCCAAGCACGAAGCGAAGGCCGTCTTCATAGCCCGGTCCGATGACCCCGCCGTGATCTGTGTCGTACTTCCTGGCGTCAAGGCGCAGGGACGGGTACCCGCGATCAGCAAGCCTTTCCTGCATCCAGTCGTGCGTGATTTCCTGGGCCGAGCCGTTCCACATCGCCATGCCAAGGAAGATGCTTACGTCCATGTCGTCGATCCCTTCCGCCTGCCAGCGCTCCATTTCGAACAGGTTTTCGTGATACGACGGGTCGTTGGCGACAAAGCGCGTAAACAGCGGATCCGCCGGGTTCTGGCGGAAGGCAGAGTAGAGCGAGAACCTTCCGCCCATCGAGTGGCCGACCAGAGTGCGATCAAGGGCGGACGCGCGCACGGTCGCCTCGACGTGCGGGATGATTTCGTCGCGCAGCACTTCATAGAAAAGGTCGGACTTGTCGCCGGCGAAATCAGGGGTCAGAGGGTCGGCGAACTCGAAGTCGCGGAAGCGCTGATATCCGCCGCCGGTCGCGTAGTCGATACCGACAACGATGGTGCTGTCGATTTCGCCCGACGCTTCCATGTCGGACACGAAACCGACCGTGAAGGCCATCTGCTTCAGGCCCACGAAGGTGGGGTCAAGCTGGTAAACGGTTTGGAACGTGTCGTCCGAACGGCTGTCGTAGTCGGGCGGAAGTCGGTACATGAGCTTGAGGTCTTCGTCGAGCAGATCGGAGTGGAAGATTTCGGACGTGCGGACGCCTGAGTCGGGCAGGGGGCCCGGTTCACATCCCGCGAGGGTTGTCGCGGTCAAGGCAAGCAGAGCCACCGGCGCCGTTTTCGCAAGCCAGTGTCGAATGTTCGCTTTCATTGTCACCTCCATCGGCGGTCGTGAAAATTGACGCCATTATCGTGTCGGGGCGCGGGATGCTCGCCGACCCAGCGCCTGGTGGGCAAGTGCCCGGAATTACGCAATACAGGCCGCGGATCCAGTTTCTTCAGGATCGTCCGGTCGGTGTCGCACTCATGCGACAGCGTCTGTCACATTTCGGAATTGTAGTGAATTTTCGGCGGGATAGTATTAGAAAATTGTAAGTGTTGACAGTGACTGCCAATAATCAATATGCTGCTCGCTGGATTATGGAGAAACCGAACATGACGGCGCGTTTCGGAGCTTGTCTGAGTAACTTCCCGCACCTGGTTCCTGCGGTTGCCATTGCGATGCTTGTCGGCTGCGGATCGGGTGATGGTGACGGCGACCTGGTGGTCGATGCCGAGCCGGACGCGGCCCAGTTCGATGTCGTCGAGGATGGTGGAGCGGATGCCGTCCGGGACGTTCGTCCGGACGGTGACGGCGACACGATACAGGGTGATGCAACCAATGGGGATGCGGCCGGTGATTCGCGGGAAGACGCGTCCGAAACCGATGCGGTGAAGGACGTGGCGGAGGACGTGCCCGAGCTTGATTACGGGTTCGTGCCCATCCCCGCTGTGGCGACTTGCACGGCGACAGTCGATCCTTGCGACACCGACGCCGCGGCCCCCGCAATCTGGGCTTCATATCGCAAGGATTACTGGCTGCCCCAGGAACAGTACGACGAAAAGACGACGCCGCAGCTTGACGGCGGTCGTTTCCACATCGCGGCGATTTCGGCCGTCACCGGCAACGTGACCGGTGTTTACATCAATGATTCGGAAGTTTCGACCCTGCTGGTCGAGCCCTTCATGGAGTGGTACCACGTCTGGCCCGAGCAGGTCGTGGCCGGCCAGCCGGTGTGGTTTGCGTTCCATTCGCGTAATCCCGAGTGGGATTCGGCTATCGAGGGCGACATCAGGATCGAAACCGACGCCGGCGTGGCGGTTGAAGGCAAGTTCCCGGTGGCGGTCAACAAGGTTCCGGCGGGGGCCGTATCCCTGGCGACCGGCGGCGATGCTCTGTGGCTGCACTTGAAGAACGACGACACGGTCGCGCACCAGGCGACCCGGGTCATTCTGAACGGCCAGATCCTTTTCGACGGTGAAGCCCCGACGGCCGGTCCGTTGTGCCTGCCTTACGACACGCTGCAGCCCGGACAGACGGCGATGTGGCGCCTTCCTTTGTGCGGTTCGGCGGTTATCGGCACGCCTTACACCGTGGTCGTGGAATTCGCCGGCGCACCGCCTTCGGTTTCGGTCGGGCGCATCCTTCGGCCATTCTTCCCGATAGAGGTCTGGCCGTCGTCGAAGGATTGCGCACTGCCGGGACATGAGAACGGCTTCTGGGGCGACCTGGACGAAATCGGTGTCGATACCGTCTATTACTACTGGAACGGCTTTGATCGGTGCGGATTCGACCGCGACACGATGCTGGGCCAGACGCTGCCGGAACTGGGCGACGCGTATGTTCTGCTGGGTGACGACTTCCCGTTCGACGACCCGCCGGAGGATCCCATCCCGGTGCGCGACAACGTGCTGGGTTTCCTGACCGGCGACGAGTCGGACTGGAGCATTTACAACGACGAAACAGGCTTCCCGAACGCGGCCAACAAGGCTCGCAAGACCCGCGCGATCTGGCGCCTGTACCCGGACCTGCTGACTTACAACGGCGCCATGACCAACAAGCACGTCGGGGTGTTCGCGGGCATGGCGGACATCCAGGGGATCGACTTTTACAACGCGGCCTGCGCGCCGCACATCACCGAATTCGGCGTGCATCCGCCGCTGCGCGGGCCTTACGACTACCTTCGGAACGCCCGCAACAACCACATGCCGTGGCTGACATGGTTTTACAGCCAGGGAACCGGAAGCTGGGACGGGCACGCGGCCCCGCATGAAATCGCGATCCAGGCGATATCGGTCATGGCGGCCGGGGCAAAGGGGCTGATGTGGTTCATGGCGACGCAGGAAGGGCGCGACAACCTGCCGGACACATGGCAGGCCATGTCCGACGCCAATCACATCTTCAAGGGCATGCGCGAGTATCTGCGCCAGGGCGACATCACAGGAGCGGCGCAGTCCGATCCCGACACCATCGTGGATATGATCCGCGCGGACGGCGTGCTGGTGGTCCCCGTGATAACGGCAAAGGCCGAAGTCGAGATGACCGACGAAAATTGTGCGTTCTGGTCGCTTGGGCTGCTGGAAGAGGAGCCGCACTGGATCCTGGCCGAGCGCGCGACGGATGTCACGATCACCGTGCCGGACGACTTCGCGGTCAACGACCTGTTCGAAGTGGTCGCGCCGTCCCCTGAAAACCAGTCCGGAATCCGCGAAATCACCACGCCGATCCTGGTCCATGGCCGCCAGATCACCCTGGTCGATGTGCCCCTTTCCAACACCGAACCCACCCACGTCTATGTGTTCGCGACCGACTCCGCCACCAGGCAGGCGATTACAGACGCGATGGCGGAGTGATTTCCTGTTTCAAGACTGACTGTTATGCGGCGGATGGTCAGGGCGCCGGGTTCTGCCCGGTCACGGCACGATGGCCTGGAAGGGGCGGCAGGGCTGGCCACGCAGGGCGGTGCAGTCAGTCGCAAGGTCGGTCGGGACGGTCACGCCGGGGACCAGGGGCAGGGCCAGGCTGGACTGATGATTTTCATCGACCGCAATCTCGATGACGTTCGGGTCGCCCCAGTTCTTCAGGTTGAACATCCATGAAGCCATGCTGTCGCCGGGGGTATCGACGATCAGGCGGATGCGCGAGCCGGCGCGGAACACGTGGCCGAACGGCATGATTTCCACGCGGGCGAACGTCCATTCACCGGGGACCAGCGGCTGCAGGTCGGCCTCGCGGTGGGTCTTGACGGGGCGCAGTTCGGTCGCGTCGTCGCGCAGGGCGCGCTGGGACAGGCGCAGCCAGCCGACCTGGACGTATGTTTCCATCCCGTCGGGGCGGACTTCGGTCAGGGTGACTTCAAGGTCGGCGTCGTCGTGGTTGCTGCGGATCCACAGGTCAACGCTGCCTGATCCCAGCATCACGCGATCCTCGGTCAGGGGCGGCGTGATGAAATCGACGGCGTTTCCGGATTGCGGCTGACGCCAGGACCAGTCGGGCGGCAGGTCGTCATAGACTTCGCCGGACGCCAGGGTGACTCGGTGGCCGGCTTCCGCGTCGGCAACGAAGCCGGTGTAAAGCTCCCAGGGCTCGCCCGTCCCGTCGGTGTCGGCGTTGGATGCGGCGCCTGCGGCGTCCGCGGGCGCGGCCTGGGTCATCGTCGAGTTCAGGCCAAGCGTCCACCGATCGACCACTGTTCCCGGGATCGGCCATGCGTCGAAGCGCTGCTCGAAAGCGCCGACCGGCGCGGCAGGATCCTCCTTCGGGTTCGTCCCGGATTCAAAGATGACGCGCACGGGCGGCCGCGCGTCCCACATGGCCAGGGCTTCTTCATATGTGGCGGCTTCGGCCAGCGGTGTCTGCTTGATGTCGATCTGGGCCCCGAAAATCTTGTCCATGAAGATGCCGCCAAGGCCCAGGACGCCTTCGTCCGGGCGCGGGATTTCCCGGGCCACGAACAGGTACAGGAACTCCATCCATTCAATCAGGTCCTGGGGCGCCGCGCTGTCGTTGTGGAAGCCGTTGGTGACAGCGAAGTGGACGTTGGGCGAGCCCTTGAATTTGTCCATCAGGGCCGCGAAGTGCGGGCCGGTCTGTTCGTCCTGCCACTGGCCGGTCATGAACACCGGGACGTTGATTTTGTCCACCCAGGCCGACGGATCGACCGGGAGCGCGACATCGTCCGTGTAGTAGGGGGCATGCAGTGCTTCCGTTATGGCGTCGCGCTGCTGGCCGTGCAGGCGCTGGTGGATTCCGCACCACGGGTCGCCCGATTCGTGGACGGCGGTGGTCCACCAGGGATCCCATGGAAGCGCGTAGTTAAGGACGGCGTCGTGCCACTTTTTCGCGAAACCATCGTTATAGATGCCGCCGGGAAGCAGGCACGACGACGTCGAGTCGGCCAGAACCGATTGGGGTGCGATGGCGGCCAGGCTGGGCGGCTGCTGGGCCGCCACGAACAGGCTGGCGATGCCCGGGTAGCTGATGCCGACCATGCCGACCTTGTGGTGCTTGACCCAGGGCTGGGCCGCGACGATTTCGACCACGTCATAGCCATCCAGATTCTGCAGGTTCTCGAAGTAGTCGAAGGCGCCGTCGGAACAGCCGGTGCCACGCATGTTGACGCCGACGGTCGCAAATCCCAGCAGGGCCGCAATCATGTTGGATGGGTCGTCCGGCGCGTTGCACAGAACCGGATAGATTTCGCAGAACGGAACGACGTCCTCGCTGACGACCCGGCCGGGCATCGATGGTGCATAGCCGGAATAGCTGATGACGGTCGGGTACGGGCCGTCCTCGATCGGGCCGGGCAGGGTGCAGAAGTACGACAGCTTGTTGCCGTCGCGGGTCTCCAGGTATCCGAACCCGGGCTGGATCACCTGGTTGTCATAAAAAGACTGCGGCGGCAGGCTGTTGTCCTGGGATCTGACTTCCAGCGGGCCGGTGTAGTCGTCCGGGTCGGCCTGCAGGCGCACATAATATCCGGCCGCTGGCGGCACGTTACGGAAAACCAGGCCGCCCCACTGGTCGATTGCGCCGCTTTGAACGACGACGCCGTCGGCATCCACCAACTCGATGACCGTCCCAGGTATGCCGGCCAGGTCCTCGTCCAGGTACCGCACATAAACCTGCTCAAGGCTTGCCCGAACGGTGAATGTTTCTGAAGTCCGGTCGGGCAGTGGCTCGGGCCCGCTTTCGGTGGCGCACGCAAAAAGGGCTGTCATCGCCAATACAAATATGGCTGTTTTCAATCTGGCAATATTCATTATGTGAACCTGGAAATCTGATGGCTGAATTGAACACCAAACCGCCTTGACGCGCAACGTCAATTTGCCGAAGCTGTACCCGCTGTCTTCGCGTCCGCTCGCCGTCGTGAAACCAAAGGTAATGCCGCTTTACGAAGAGATGGTTGTCTTTATCAGATCTCAAAAATTTCGATGCGAAGTCCAGCGATTCAATCAGCCGTGATCATCAATATACGGACCACTTGAAGTATATGAAGGATCCAAACGCCACTGTTCGCAGATAAGTCCACGCGGAAAAATCGAAACCTAACCCAACGGAACCGTGATCATAAACCTTCAGGAACTGCAGATGGGGGGCAACCTCCGCCAGGTGAATGTCTCTCCAGCCGGTTGTCATGACCCACCCGGCCTTCAGGCCTGCCCTCATGACCCAGTTCCGTTTGAGATGGTGCTGGTAACCGAGTCTGCTGCCAAGACCAATCCTTCCATACTTGTACAGGACGCTTCCCTCCAGCAGCCCGAGGTACCAGTTCTTTCCCACAAGAGTGAAAAGATTTACATCAATCAAGCCAAAGGTGTTGAGCTCGATTTCCTCGATCTGCTCGTATGTCAGTCCCGGAATGGTAAGAAGCTTCATTCTGCCGGCACCCAGACTCATTCCGAACCATTCAACACGAATCCTGCCTTCGTTGATGTCATGAAGAAAGTCGTTTGATTTGGTCGGTGTGTAGTGGTAGGCCGGCTGGCGAGAAATCGGTGTCGGTGCCGGTTGCGCCCTTGATGGCTGAGAATATGATGGGGAGCGAATCTGTGGTGGCACGTCGGGCTGAACCTGTGGAACCCGCGAAGGTTCTTTGAGGCCGGTCAATTTTGCCACGGCGGCATTGATGCCGGCTCTCAAGGCCGCTTCCTTGCAGCCCAGTCCAGCCTGTTCGACGGATTTCACCATGGTTTCCGCCCGCAAATCATACAGGTCAAGTGTTATCGAGCAGACGCCGTCAACCTTCCAGATCAGACTGCCAATGTACATATGAGCAGCGGCCGCCCGTCCCAACTCAATTCGGCAAGCATCGTCATAGCAGTCCTGCTGTGATTCGATCTTGAGTTCAACCATGGCCTTCCTGATCGAGGCGCCAGGGATTGCGGAGTACTTCCCGGTTGCGGTGAGCCGAGACGCAAGATATCCGGTCAGCAGCGACCTTGATCTATCGGGCAGTTCGAGACCCTCTGCCCTTATGTCAAAAATCGCCACAACCTGTGCGGGTTCTGGCGTGTCTGCGCTGGCCTTGCCTGGCATCGTCGTTGAGGTGATTGCGAGCGGCAGCAGGAGCGTCATCAATGCGAAACGAATAGCCAGAATCTGCCTGCCTGTCTGCAAGGACATCTGCATCCGGGCTTTCCCCTAGTCCTGAGATTTTGCTAACAAAGCAAACTTCAAAGCTGCTCCATCGAGATACACGAGTGCTGAAATTTGATATGGGCAGCATTCGCCGGAGAAGTTGTAATCTTCAACATGCATAAGCGGGAGGCCGGTGGGAAAAAGTGTCTTCAGTCTTGCCAATAGAGGGCGCAACTCACTGCTGCAGTTGTAGTTGTCATTACAGATGTCATCAATTTCTTGCCAGGATGCAAGCTTCAATTCTTGATATGCCCCTCCAAACTCAGAAGTTTGCCCAACGGTCTGTCGCTTGCCATCCTTTCGGTACAATTCCCCTTGAGTCCCTTTCCCTCGTTGACGGATGACAAGGGTTGGACTCTGCTCCCATGATGCAACTTCCATCATCAGGCAGTTGTGCTTGTCCGGGCGACACGGAATGATTTGGGTTTTGGTCGCTTTCCCCGGCTTGGCGGTTGCCAAGCCTGTCCCCAGCAGCATTACGCAGGCCATTGACGCGAATAGAGCCTTTTTCGTCCAGATCGTTCGAACTTGCCGATGTTCATCCTGCCGTCCAGAAGCTTTCATAATTGTATTGCCATGGAGTGTTTGGTTCGATGTTAGGGGGCGCATATGTCAATGTCAACAGCGGTCCGATTACCGACCCGGGCCTGCTGCGTGCATCGACGAATTGAAGGCCGGCCTCGACCGCGGCCACGTCGAAATGATCAGTCAGTACCTGAAGTACCTTGGCAAGTGGATGGAGGTACAGGGTCTGGGTGGCACCATGGCGGGCGTCAGTCCTGTCTGGAAAGGATTCGGTGGATACGTTCCGTCAGTTCAAAGGCGCCGAAAGGTTTTGAAATGAAATTGGTTTCGGGGTTAAGGTCGGGGTTGTCGGCGACGCGGTGGTCGGCATAGCCGGACATGAAAAGGATTGGAATGCGGGGGTGTCTCATCTGAACCGTTGTCGCGAGTTCGTCGCCGGACAGGCGGGGCATGATGATGTCGGTCAGGATCAGTTCGATTTCCCGGGAATGAAGTGTACAGACACCAAGGGCTTCCTGGCCGTCCGCGGCGGTCAGAACCCGGTAGCCGGCCTCGACCAGGATACGTTCAATGACCAGCCGCACGGTTTCGTCATCTTCGACCAGCAAGATGGTTGCACTCCCTGGTGTGATTCGTGACTCGTCCTGAATTGCCTGCGGCGCCGCCGGGATATCAAGGCCGGGAAGGAAGATTGAGAATGCCGCACCTTGTCCCGGGGCCGTTTCGACCTGGATGTGGCCACCCGACTGATTGATGATTGCGAATACCGTTGCAAGTCCCAGTCCCGAACCACTGCCGAGACGCTTCGTCGTGAAGAACGGTTCAAAGATCCTTGCCCGGGTTGCCTGATCCATGCCGATTCCGGTATCGGAGACCGTGACGACAACCCAGCGGCCGGCGGGAAGTTCGAAGCGATCCATGGATTGCGATGCGCCAAGAACCATTGATGATGTCGAGATTGTCAGTCGGCCACCATTCGGCATGGCGTCGCGCGCGTTCACGGCAAGGTTTATGAGGATCTGTTCCATCTGACCCTGGTCGGCCATGACCGAGCCGGCGTCCGCTGCCAGACGAACGTCGATGACAATGTTTTCCCCAAGAAGTCGCAGGAGCATTCGTTCCAGGCCGGATATCACGGAATTCATGGAAATCGGTCGCGGCTGCGAAATTTTTCGTGATCCGAATGCAAGCAACTGGTGCGACAGGTTGGCAGCCCGCTCTCCGGCAGCCTGGATCTGGGCCATGTCCCGCCGAACCGCCTCGTTGGTATCATCGCGACGAAGGATCAGTCCGGAGTACCCAAGGATGGCGCTTAACAGGTTGTTGAAATCATGTGCGATTCCGCCGGTCAGGTGGCCAATTGTTTCCATCCTGCGCGCTATGCGAAGTTCTTCCTCGGCCCTTGTGCGGGCGGCTTCCTCGTCCTTCAGGCGGGTAATGTCCATGAAGATGCCGATTATTCTTACGATGTTTCCCGATTCATCGCGCACTGCGCGGGCCGATGTCCTGAGTTCCATGGCGGGCTGGCCTGGCGCGGCGAACCCAGCTTCAAGGTCATAGGGCGTTCCATCGGCAATGCAACGGACAAAGGCCGCAGACACGCGCTCAATATCGGCGGCGGCGAACGGGCAGGGCGACGCACCTTCTGAATGGGATTTGCCTTCTGGATCGGACATCGAAACTGACCCGCCGCCCGGAGGGTGCCCGGATTCATCGTTGGAAGTCCACGATGAACAACCGTTTCTGTGGTGCAGTGGCGAACCATCCCCCGACATCAGAATCTGGAAACCCATATCCTGGCAGGCGTTTTCAGTCCACGTCATCCTGCGTTGTTGTACATCCCATTCCCATCCGCCGACCAGGGCGATTTCCTGGGTAAGTTTCAAAAGGGACTGGCTCTTGGTAAGTGCCTGGGATAAATCACGAAGCTCATCGTTTGCATGGGCCAGCCAGGCCGTCTTCGACCGAACCTGGCTGCGCAGGATGGTGGCCGCGACAATGAACACGCCCAGCAGGAACAGGATGCCGCCGATGATCCACAGAACCACCGGGGGGATTTTCGAAACGGTTGGCCCGGTCATCCACTTGGACAACATTGTGTAGTACGGTGAATTCGGGGTACGGCGCTGGGAGACCACTGTATCGTCGATAACCCGCAAAAGGTCGGCGTTTCTTCCGCGGCCGGTGGCGAAGTACAGGTTAACGGGCTGGAAGACGACCGGAGTCTTGGTAAGGCCATATGAGGCGAAGAAGTAGTCGCCAAAGAATCTATTGGCGATGGCAGCATCGGCCCGTCCATCGTTGACCGCGACAAAGGCGTCGTCAAGCGTGTTGGTCGGGATAATCTCCACGTTGATTCCGAAGCCGCTGGAAAGCTCCTTGAATGAGTCATGCTGGATTGAGCCTTGAAGGACGGCAACGCGCATGCCGGCAAGATCCTCCAGGGTCTGTGGATAGCGACCGTTCCGGCAGTAAATCTGGGACCAGCTTTCAAGGACGGGGATGGTGTGAAAATCGAAACGGGCAGCGCGGTCCGGGGACCAGGCCACGTCCGGCATCAGGTCGAGGCGCCCGTCTTCAAGGGCCTGCAGACAGTCGTTCCAGTCGCATGGGACTTCGCTGATTAACCAACCGTTGCGGACCGCGATGTCGCCAAGCATTTCGGCGAAAAAGCCGGCTCCGATGCCATGTTCGTCCAGAAAGACCTTTGGACGATTCTGATATACGCCAAAGCGTACAAGGCGCGTTCCCGCCGCCGGGTCTGGCGCCACCTGGGGCGTCGGGGCGGTGGTCGGAACGGCGATTCGGTCGGCCGTCGTGTCGGCGCTGACGCCCATGGCCCAGACGGATGATTCCGCCAGAATCAGCGCGGTGCAAAGGAGCTTGACGACACGCCGGGTCGATCTGCCGTATCCGGATTTCAAGTGCTTTCAATCCCCGCCGGCCCCTGCAAGTCCCGATTCCATCGCCCGGGAAAGGCGACAGCTTCAGTGAGATGAAGGGCCGGTCGTTTCTTTAACTGGAATCAACGCTATTCCAGATCGACGACTCCGTCAATCTGAACGCGGTCGCCCCCGCGCGAGCCACGATGGATTCGTGGTGGCGGGGAATTTTGTCTTGAACACTTTTGCCTCGCGGGCAATCATCATGACGGTTCGGGAATGCCGCACTCGGGTTCATCGCATGAAGGCTGGATTCGGGTTCGATATGTCCGTGTCTGATGAACCAGTCGTCTGCATCGACAAGGAGTGATTCAATGGTGCTTTCCCAGTTCCTGAAGCGTTCCGGGGTTCTGACGTTCGCGTTTGTTGCCGTTGCCTGTTGCGCATGCGGCTCGGCGGAAAAGGGGCTCGAGGATGTGCCGGAAGGGGATGCCGTGGCGACTGATTCGGCACCGGATGTGGCGTCGGATGCTGTGTCGGATACGGCGTCGGATGCTGTGTCGGATACGGTCAGCGATGTTGCCGATGATGCCCATGCCGACGACGCCAGTGCCGACACGGCCGTCGATGCTGCGCAGCCCACTGATAAGCCATTCCGTGTGGCGATGGTGTCGGACTGTCACGTGCTGCCACTTGGGTTGGACAAAAAGCCGAACAAATTCATTGTCGAACTGCTGCAAAACATCTCGAATTTCGCGGAACCGCCCGCCGCCGTTTTCGCGCTTGGAGACAACATCGAGGACATGTTTGTCTGGTACGAAGAGGCCCAGGCGGGTTTGCCCATACCGGTCCTTGATGTTTTTCATCAGATCTTTGCCGATAGCCTGTCCGTGCCATGGTATCTGGCGTTGGGAAACCATGACGTCCGGTTCGTCGATACCTTCCACGAACTGGAAGTGCCGATTTCCAGATGGCTTCAGTATTTCGAAGGCACGCAGCACTTGCCTGCCCGCTGGTACTCCGTGAAGATGGGTGGCTTCAATTTTGTCGTGCTGTTCAGCTCGGACGGGGCCATTGACCATGAGACGAACGACACAAATATCCTGCTTCAGGAACAGATTGACTGGCTGAACGGCGAACTGGCACTGGGCATGCCGACAGTCCTTCTTTATCACATCTGGATCGAGCCGCCCCTGGAATCTCCCGAAGCCGATGCCGAAACGGAACTCCACCCGATTTTTCAGGCTGTCATTGATCACCCCGGCGTCGTCAAGGCGGCATTTTCCGGTCACGGGCATGGTTCCCGGCACAAGAAGTTCCAGGGAGTCGATTTTTATGAAGTCCGGGATGCCAAGACTGCCGATGCTCAGGACGAAAAGGCATCCCGAAACGATTATGTCGACGTGGTGATGGATCCGGTTGCAAAGACGGTTACCGTTGCAAACTACGACGACATCGACTGGGAAGCCACCCCCTGAATTTCGCGAAGTCATGTCGATCAATGATCTGACATGGCGTATCATCGCCATCGCACGATCAATATCTTGAAGTTTCGGGCTTGGAACGTTAACCGATCTTGATGAATCGGGGCGGTGGAGGCGGAATTTATGCGATCGATTCCATTTGTGGCGTGGGTGCTTCTGACAGCCGGAACGCTGCTTTGTGGAACGATTGTTCCGGCTTGCCTGGGCACGGCATTTGCCCGCGAACCGGCCGCGGATGCTGCGGACGATTCACCCGCCAGGCGCAATCTGCGGCTCTTTTCAACGGTTCGGCCGGATCCGCTTCCCAGGCAGCTTTGTGCCAATTCCCATTTCGTTGTTTCAGACGAGAGCGATCACTGGCTCTTTCGAAGCGATCTTGTCGCCCCCGGGGGGGCACTGATCGGCGTCGGGACGGACAACAATTACACAATGGCCGGCTGGGCAAGGCCTGACTATCTGGTTCTGATGGACTTCGATCAGGTGGTGGTCGATGTTCATCGTGTCTATAGGGCGGCCTTTCTTGCCGCCCCGACGCCGCAGAAGTTTCTGAGTCTCTGGGCGGCAACCGCCGAACCGGAATTGCGGGAACTCGTCGTCAGGGCCTATCCGGATCCTGGCGAGCAGAAGGGGGCGCTGAAGGCTTTGAGGATTGGGCGCAGACTAATCGAGGTTCGCCTGCGAACCCAGTTGAGACAGTATCGGGCGATGGGCATTCCGACGTTTTTGGACGATCCGGTTCAGTACGGGTTCATCGTGGATTTGTTCCGCAATTCCAGGGTGCTTATGGTGCGGGGCGATCTGACGGGAAACATGGCAATGAAGGATATCGCCCGGGTATTGAAGGAGCTTGGTGTTCCGGTCAGGGCACTGAATCTTTCAAACACCGAGGCATATTTCGATTATGTGCCGTCGTTCAAGGAAAATATTGCGGCTCTTCCCATGGATGAAAACACTCTGATATTGAGTACTTCACTGTCGACGGTTGATCCCTGGGTCGCACGTGGCAATTACAGGTACTATGTCCAGAAAGGGGCTGATTATCGCGCCTGGATTGAACGGCCTTCGACGCGCAGTTCAAAGGCGATACGAGTCAGGCGCGTCAAGGGAAAGGAACGCGGGTTGAATTATCTGGGCGCCCCGCCCCAGCCCGTGGGGCTAACTAAGCCAGGTTCGGGAAAGTGATACAGAGGCGGGATTCCCGGGCCGCCGCATCCCGCAGCCTGGGGCAGGGACTTTCCGCGCCAGGCTCCCATTCAAGCGACTGTAAGGCATGAAATCGTTTGAAGTTCCAGCGACAAGTACCGCATTTGCGGCAGATGGTCAATCGTTGGAAGGCTTGAATCTGGATGGATTTAAGATGGTCCAAATCAGGGCACTTCGTCTGGCTGGGTCGGTTCGGGCAGGCATTCCGGGGCGGCGGGGCAAAGGGTGCTGTCGGGGGCCCACGTCAGGGTCGTCATGAGGAAGTAAGCCTGATCCGTCAGCAGGCACCCGGCCGACCGCGGTGAAAGAGACAACTTCAATGTCGGCGTGCCGTCAGGTTGGTCGGGCTCGAAAAGGATCCCGGTTACAAGGTCGAAGTCCGGGCTTTGTTCCTGGGTCAGTTCTCCTTCGAATACCACATGACCGTCGGAACCATCGACGGCCGATCCCTGGATGATTGCCAGGCACACTCCCTTGCCGCATCCTGGCGCGTACTGAAACGTCTTTTCGCAGGAAAGTGGCGGGTCGCCTTCCGTCCTGTTGAAGCTGTCAATAACCTTCAGGTTTGAAAGGTGCACGGTCAGGCCGTCGGACGACACGAAAATGGCGGTGTCGCCGCCTGAAACCCAGAATCCCGGGTAGTCGGCCAGCGATGCGGGCGCGG
Source organism: Deltaproteobacteria bacterium (assembly GCA_029555025.1). Classification (GTDB taxonomy): domain Bacteria; phylum Myxococcota_A; class UBA9042; order DTJE01; family DTJE01; genus JAGOFO01. The sequence goes on along the minus strand of JAKPTZ010000008.1, from coordinate 10,717 downwards.
GCTTCTCGCATGCGGTGATCGATATTGCAAGAAAGACCATCGCGATTGCCGCGTACATTCTGAATGCCCCAGATCCCTGAATGGCTTTGTTCATTGGTCATTCACCAATTGGTTGGGCCGCATTAATCGAGTATCAGCCAAATGTCGTCCGTGCGAAAGGCCAAGTTGACAACCACTGCATGTCGGTCTATTTTACGGCCAATCAGTAATTGAGGTTCGGTTCATGAATTCCGTTCGAGTCCTTCGGATTGGTGCATTTTTGGCGGTGTCTGTCTTGTTGTCGGCGTGCGGTGGCGGCGTTCAGGTGACGGATGCGATTGATCCGGACGATGTGAATCCACCGGCCGATGTCCATGAAGTGGAACCGGGCGATGAGGGGCCGACAGATACCGGCAGGGATATCGGGCTTGATGCGAAAGACACTGCTGAAGATGCCGATGCAAATGTTCCCACGGACATCAATGTTCCGACCGATACCAACGAGCCCAAAGACACCAACGTGCCCAAGGATACCAACGTGCCCAAGGATACCAATGTGCCCACGGATACCAATGTGCCCACGGATACCAATCCCTGCATTCCGGATTGTGGTACCCGAAAATGTGGCATGGATCCTGTCTGCGGCACACAGGACTGCGGCACGTGTGATGACGGATATTCCTGCAAGGATGGCGAGTGCGAGAAGAATCCCTGCGACACCACCGAGAACAAATGCGACGGTAAGGACAACGACTGCGATGGCTTGAGGGATGAGGCCGACGAGGCCGACCCCGAAGGCTGCACTGAGTATTACAAGGATGAAGACGGGGACACGTACGGCACCGACGAGTCAAAATGCCTTTGCGCCGCGGAAAAGCCTTTTGATGCGACCCGAGGGGGCGATTGCTGCGACAGTGACGATAGGGCCAAACCTGGGCAGGAGATATATTTCACGGATAGGAACCGATGCGAATATTGGGATTACGACTGCAACAGGACGGATAATCTTCAATACACCAGCGTCGGAAAGTGCAACGGCTCGCCCTGCGATAAGAAAGCCGATATTGGGTGGGTGGGCACGGTTCCAGGATGCGGTGAAACCGGAACCTTCCTTACAACCTGTTATTATGACTGGGGTTGTGAGGAAGAAACTGAACAACGGACTCAGGGCTGCAAATAGCCCTTCGAACAGCCGGAATCCACCAGGAATGTTTGACGAATCATTCATCTGAAAGGGATTATCCATCAGTCAGGGATTTGTTCTGAATTCCCCGATTAAGTCCCCGTTTTTATATATTCAAACGGTTACGGTCGGTGGTGATCCCCAGATTTACCGAACCCGGGTCAGGTCGAACTGGACTTCGCGGCTGTAGTCGCCGTACGTTGTTGTGCCGCGGCCCGAGGCCGTTTCCTGGTTATAGGTGCCGGTGACCCAGTATCCGGTGGAGGGCGAAGACCCGATCGCGAAAGAGCCTTCCGGGTGCTCTGTGTTGTAAAGCGATTCGTTCCAGGTGGTGTCAAGAAGCGTGCATGCGCCGTCAGACCCGCTGAAACTCATTTGAACATCATGACTGGTGTACGTCAGGTCAACCCACCCGGGCAGATGCTCGACTTCAAGGCGCATCGCCGGGTACTGGGTGCACACGCCAGGCAGCCCGCCAGACGGCGTGAAAGTGTCGATGACGACCCCGGTTCCCTCAAACGTAAGGCCCTGACCACGAGCCGCCATTGTGATCGTCACTGCGATGTCGCCCATATCTGGGCCCTGGGCGGCCAGAATATGTGCGTTTGTCCACAGCGGATCGGTAATAAGAACCGCACTCGCGGGTGACATGGCGCTGACAACGCCGCCTTCCTCGCCCCGCCCGTTCTTTTCGCCGGCAAGCCAGAACGCGGTGGATCCACCTGTCGAAACCGCGGAAACCGTCAGGCTGTCAACCAGGAGTTCCCAATCGTCGGCGATGGATTTGAACCCGATGGAAAAAAGGGCCCCCGACATTGGGTTTACCGCCGGCAGAGTTGCCGTGCATTCGATTTCGTCCGTGTCGAAGTCATAATTGCAGTCGCGTTCATCCACATCGAAACGAATCGTGTTGAAAAGCGTTCGATCAAGCGCGTACATCTCGCCGGGCTGGCCTCCGCTTGGTTCAGCGGGCCAGATGTGGCCCTCGGGCTCGCGGATGAAGCCGCGGTTCGCGACATACCCGCCAAGCAGCTCAGTGAAGCCGATATCCAGTCCCACTCCGCCCGCCTCGAGTGCCTTGCCGTAAGCGGTCAGGCATGCCATGGTGTTCGTCGGGGTTGCCGGCATTACGGCGGTCTTGAGCGTGCGCAGCATCTTTTCAACGTTGGAAAGCGACGCGATGCGCAGCAGGAATACGAAGAAATCCTGATTGCGGTACGACACCCACCGTTCATTTGAGTTGAAGTACCCGATTGGCACAACCAGAGGATTCGGCGCCTCGTTCGGGCGCGGTTTCACCTGGCCCTGGTCAAGCGAATAGCCGATCGTCGTGGCCATGCCCTCGTTGAAGCCGTCGTAAGAGCGATGGCAGTAAGTCGTGCCATTCTTCACGTAGTTGAAGCAGACGTAGGGAATTTCATAGTTGAAGAAGATGGAATGGAACATTTCGTGGGCGATCGAGGCATAGACGGAGCCCAGATTATCGGTTGTCGGCGAATCGATTCGGGCAGTTGACACGAAAAGACGGCCGAACCGTCGCGAGATGTCCTCGGCGGCCGAGTCGTGGTTACTGTCGAAGCAGCTTCCCTTTGCAGTCAGGTGGATATGCCAGCGTTCCCCAAGAATCCCGGTTTCCTTGAACAGAAATGGTTCGCCGAAGCCGGCGGCAGAGTATGTGGCCGCGGCTCTGCGGGCGGCGCGCGCGACCTTGCGGGCCTGTTCCATGGTCACCTTGTTCCCGTCGAAGTCAATCACGAATTCGTTGACCATGGGCCCTCGGTCAGGGCGGACTGGGCGAATTGTCCGGAAATCAGTTCCGGCACGTCGGCACTGTCGATGCGGGTTATCGCTTCATTGAACGTAACGGCGAACTGGAAACTGGGCGGCAGGGCAAGCATGGCCGCATTGAAGACCCCGAACCCCGAATCGAATGTGCCGTTTATCGGGAACGCGCTGCCGTCCGGCAGGACAAGTGTCAGTTGAAGGCCTGGGTGGTCGATCGAACCATCTGGCGGTGTGACCGGAACCTGGATAAGGAAGGGGGCATCCCGCGTGGCATCGAAGTTGGATGTGCTGACGGCCGCGTCGATCCACGGGGTCAGTGCGATTCCCTGGACGTCGTTGCCGGGAACAGGACCGTCGGCGGACGGACGCAGGCCGATGATGATCGAACCATCGGACAAGCCAGGCGAAACCTGGATGCCGGTTCCGTCGGGAAACTGCACGAAGCCGCCGGCGGGGGTCGGCTGGCCAACCTGGGAGTATCCTGACATATCGATCCCGGAAAGGTTCGTGCCGGCGGGCTCGTCGGTCAGGTCGAAGTCCGCCCCGGGGCCGGATGTGCCGTCACAGCCAGTAATAACGAGCAAGGCAGCCAGGACGCCAAAAGTCGTTGCCTGGATCGCAAAACCGGGAGCGCGGCGCACGTCGCGAATGTTGATTCTGGTCATGTAAATACCGGAAAGGGATTTGTAAAGATTCTAGCGGGGTGCGCGGGAGAGGTAAAGTGCGTGCCGGTGAATCCCGACCGTCATGACCTGAGAACCTGCCGAATCGCTACATCGGGGATGTCAGAATGTCCAGCAGGCGCTGGTTCGGGTCAAGGGGCAGGTCGCGGTAGGCCGCCAGTTTGGCCTTGTGTGTGTCGAAGTCGTCGTCGAACGCGTCCGGGCGGTCGAACGGGCCTTCGTGCATGGTGCGGACGCCATAACTGCTGGTCTTGCCAAGAAGCTCGAACGCAATCGGGTCATCGATGCGCTTGTAAGTCCAGACCGACCAGGACCAGCCGTGTCCGGTGTACCAGTCGATCATCAGTTGCGCGGCGTCGTATGCCCAGTCGGCGTCGTTGCGCGTGGAAAAGCTGCCGATGTAGTACGGGACGCCCTGGGCGGCCTGGGCCTCGGTATAGACGGTTTCATGGAAGATGTTTATCAGGAATTCATAATCCTCAAGGGACTTGGCGTCGAATTCGAAGATGTGAGTGGAATAGACGACGTTTTCCCAGCCGTACGCGGCAGGGTCGGGCAGCGTGTTCATACCGAAGAAGCCGTCGTGGATGACAAGCAGGTGGTCGTCGCCAAGCGCGCGGATTGCGTCGTACAGCTTGTCGTACATGGCGTCACGGGCGCCGGGGTCAGGCGCGCTGAACGGTTCTGCCAGCAGCGAGTAAGCCGCGACAGCGCTGTGTCCGCCGAATCTTGTGGCGATCTCGACCCACAATTCCACCGTCAGATCCTGCAGGGCGGGGCTGCCGTACAGAAGCGATTGACCGGTGTAGTCGTTCTGGCCGCCTGGCGCCTCCTGGATGTCGAGCACGGCATAGATCCTGTGCCTTTCGCACCAGTCCAGCAGGCGACCGATGCGTGTCCAGGTCAGTTCGTTCCAACTCAGTTCCGTGGGTGCGTCCAGGTCGGGGCCGGTCACCAGGTTGCGGTACGTCATGGGTACGCGAACCACGTTGAAACCCTGGGACGCAATCCACTCGATGTCGGTTTCGTTGACCCAGGCTTCCTGGAACGTGTCCAGCAGTTGGTCGCGGGCGGCATCGCCAAAGCGCTCTGAAAGCTTGCGGCGCAGCAGCAGGTCTGAATCATCGTACAGGGGGGGAGTGTACGGCTCGACTTTGTCGACGAAGGTTGCCGCGGCCTCGGTTCCGATCTCCGCGGCCAGGGCGCTCTCAAGTTCCGTCAAGTAAGCCGATCCCTGCCACTCGCTGGATTTCTGGGTAAGGATTGGATCCACAACCTCGGCAAGGCCTTCTCGAACCGCGATGACGTGAATTCTTGACAACAGGGGATAGTCAATCTGGGTAATCCAGGTCTCGTTGAAAAGCCATCCGCCCAGGTTCACGCCACGAAGGATGACTTCGGCGCCGGCGTCATCGACGATTTTTGTGCCCTCGGCGTGAAGGGCCGGCAGCGGCGGAACGGGGTCGGATCCTGGCGCGCCCCGGTCGCATCCTCCGCCGAAGACGATCATTGCGAGGGCAAGGCAGGCGGCCACGGCAGGCGTCATGGTCACGGGCGGGGCCACTCGTACGGTTTTCATGGTACAGACATCCTGTTTCAGAGTTTTCAGTCTGGTCGCAGCGCGGCCGATTGACATCAAGGGCCGCTTTTGAAATAGTAGCAAATGGTGACAGTTTCTGAAGGAATTTTTGTATGCTTCGTGATTTCAAATGGTTAGTCGTTTGTGCGGCGTTGATCTCGTTTGGGGGCGGTTGCGGGGGGCGCGAAGCGGATGTTGATGCAGTCGGCGACATCATCGAAGAAGTTGCACCTGGCGACGAGGGCAATTCCACTGATTTATCGACGGATCCCGGCCGGGACGGCGGCGAGCAGGCCGACGAAGGCGACGCGGAGATGCCCGTGGATGTTGCGGATGACGATGGTGACGTTGTCCAGCCGAAGATATGCAGCGTCAGGGCACATGGGGCTGTCGGCGATGGCGTGACACTCGACACGGCGGCCCTTCAGGCTGCCATCGACGAATGTGCGGGAACCGGCGGCGTGACCGTCGTCGAGCCCGGGATCTACTATACCGGCACCATATTCATCAAAAGCGACATGACCTTTCGCATTTCAGAGGGCGCGACGATTCTTGGTTCGACCGCCCAGGAGGATTACGACGGCGAATGCCTGGTGGCGATTCGCGACGCGGAAAACGTGATCCTTGAAGGCCCCGGAATCATTGACGGGAACGGGCCGACATGGTGGTTCTGGCATTGGATTGATACTTCGGCTTATCGGCCGGGCAAGATGCTTCAGCCGCGCAATTCAAGGAACCTGACCTTCAGGAACCTGTGGCTTACGAACGCGGCGGGATGGCATTTCCAGTTGCTGGCCTGCGACGACGTGCTGATTGACAACGTGACCGTCAGGACATTGGTCGATGAAACCAGCCAGAGCCCCAATACCGACGGCATCGACATCGACGCATGCCGAAACGTCGAAGTGAAGAACTGTGACATCGAGACCGGCGATGACGCCATCGTGCTGAAGAACAGTTCCGGCGGGTGGGCCCGGGAGTCGTACAACATCAACGTGCATGACTGCACCGTGGCTTCCTGGGCAAACGGCCTGAAGATCGGGACGCGTCCGACCCAGCCGGTGCATGACGTCGTTTTCCGCGACATCGTGGTTCAGGCGTCCGTCCACACAAACCCCGGGACGCGCGTGATGGGTGGCGTGACCTTGCTGGCAGACGACGGGGCAGACGTCTATAACGTTCTGGCCGAGCGCATCCACATGAAGGCGGTACGGTCGCCGTTCTTCCTGCGTGTCCAGGAGCGCATCCTGGATGACGAGGGGGATCGCAGAACCGAAGCCGGGCGCCTGTACAACATCACGTTGAAGGACATCACGGTTGAAGATTGTCAGATCCCTGGAATGATCATGGGGATTCCGGGATTTCCGGTCGAAAACGTAACCATCGAGAATGTGTCGATTGTTTCGTCCGTCGCGGGAACCGAGTCGGATCGCGACATCACTCCCGACGAAAGGAACCTGGAATACCCGGACGCCGTCTATTTCGGCACGATGCCGGCGTTTGGCGTTTACGCCCGCCACGTCACGGGGCCGTTGAAGTTTTCCGGCGAGGTGACGTTTGCCTCGACGCCGGATGAAAAGCGGGCGGCGGTCATCCTGGACGATGTGGCCGAGTATGACCTTGCGGGAATTGCGGGCGATCCGGAGATCATCGTCGTTGGTCAGGAATAGCCGCGGAATTCGTCCGAAACCCTCAATTTTCAACGGAATTTATTGAATCGGGGGCGTAATCGCCTGGTAGTCGCGGCATGGCTGGCCGCGCAGCGATGTACAGGCAGGCTGGGTCGTCGGGATCTGAACGCCCGGAACCAGCGGCAGGGCGATGCTGGACGGATGGTCGGCGTCGTGTCCGATGTCGATTGTTGGCGGCGTTTCGAATTCAACCAGGCGGAACTTCCAGCGCGTCATGCTGTCGCCGGGCGTATCGATGATTACCCGGATACGCGACCCGGCCCGAAAAATGTGTGTAAATGGCATGATTTCCAGCCTGATTGGCGTCCATTCGCCCGGGGTCAGCAGCGATACGTCATCGAAGCGATGGGATTTGATCGGGCGCAACTCGGTCGCGTCGGCCCTGAGTGCGCGATGTGAAGCACGCAACCAGCCGGCCTGGACGTAGCTTTCCTTTCCGTCCGCGCGGACTTCTGTCACGGTCACTTCCAGATCCGCGTCCGTGGCGTCGGTTCTGATCCAAAGGTCGGCGCTGCCGTGACCGCCCATCACCGTGTCCTGGTCCAGAGGTTCCGTCAGGAATTCAACCGATGTTCCGAAAGCCGGCTGGCCCCAGTTCCAGTTGGGGGGATTCCTGTAAACGTCGCCCGAGGACAGGATCACCTTGTGTCCGGCCGCGGCGTCGTGCGCAAACGAACTGAACCCGCCCATGGCGTCCGGGGCCTGCCTGTTCAGTGTGGCGTTCGGCCCCAGGTACCAGCGGGCGACCTCCGTTCCGGGAAGCGGCCATTCGTCAAAGCGAAAATCGAATGTGCCGGCCGGCGCTGCCGCGGGTGTCTTCGGGGCCGCCCCGGTTTCAAAGATGACCTTGACCGGAGGCCTCGCGTTCCACATCGCCAGGGCCTCCTCGTATGTGTCGGCGTTGTCCTCGATGTCCGATTTCGGGAACTGGATCTGGGCACCGAAGACCTGTTCCATGAACATCGGACCAAGGCCGCGGACGTCGTCCGGGATGCTGACCTTTTCCTTTGACACGAACAGGTACAGGAATTTCATCCATTCGATAAGCGACTGCGGGGACGCGCTGTCGTTATGGAAGCCGTTGGTCACGGTGAAATGCGCGCTGGGCGAGCCGGTGAACTTGTCCATCAGGGCGGCGAAGTGCGGGCCGGTCTGTTCATCGTGCCATTGTCCGGTCATGAACACCGGGACCTGGATCTTGTCAACCCATGCGGAAGGGTCCATCGGCATCGCGACTTCGTCGGTGTAATACGGGTACTTCAGGCCCTCGGCGATGGCGTCGCGCTGTTGAAGGTGCATTTTCTGGTGGCGGTCGCAGAGTTCGTCGCCGGCGTCGATAACGTCGCGAACCCAACCGTGGTGATAGGGAAGCGCTGCGTACAGGACCATGTCGTGCCAGGTCTGGGCGAATCCGTCGTTATAGATGCCGCCCGGAAGCAGGCACGATGTGGCGGAATCGGCAATGACGGACTGCGGGGCGATGGCGCCAAGGTGCGGCGGGCGCTGCGATGCGACGAAAAGCTGGCTGATTCCGGGGAACGAAATGCCGACCATGCCGACTTTGTTGTTTTTGACCCATGGCTGTCGACCGACGATCTCGATGACGTCATAGCCGTCGAGCAACTGCACTTCTTCGAAGTAGTCGTAACCGCCGTCGGAACAGCCGGTGCCGCGCATGTTGACGCCGATTGTGGCAAAGCCGATAAGGGCCGCGATCATGTTTGACGGGTCGTCCGGCGCGTTGCACAGGATTGGATAGATTTCGCAGAACGGCTCGATTTCCGACGACAGTACCCGACCCGGGCGCGAAGGCGAATATCCCGAGTAGGAAACCACTGTCGGATAGGGGCCGTTTTCCGGCGGACCGGGAAGTGTCAGAAAGTACGACAGCTTCGTGCCGTCGCGGGTGGTCAGGTAACCGAAACCGGGTTCAAGGATCTGATCCTGGTAGAAACTGTCCGGCGGAAGGCTGTTTTCGACAGACTTGACGTACAGCGGGCCGGTTTAGTCCGAAGCGTCATCGGCCAGGCGGACCGAGTAGCCGCGTCCTGGCGGCACAAAGCGGAAGATAAGGCTGCCGTACTCATCGGAAACGGCTTCGTAAACCAGCGTGCCGTTAACATCGATCAGTTGCAGGGTGGTTTCCGGGGCCGAGTCGCGGATGTGAACCTGTTCAATGCCGGGGCGTGCGTCAAACGACGTTGAAACACGGTACGGCGGGCCGACCGGGACGTCGGGCTGGACGTCCTGCGGCACATCCAGGCCAGTGTCGTCGTTGACGTCGGCGGCGTCCAGGTTCCTGTCTTCGGTGGCGTCGCCAGGCACATCATTGTTGTGCAGATCCGGGAAGCCGCTATCCGGCGCCCCGTTGTCCGTGAAACTGTCTTCAATCGTGTCCGCCGTCACATCGTCAGTCACGTCAATCCCCGTGTCCTCGCCGCCTTCCGTACCGGAGCACGCGGCAAACGCGCAGCAGCGCTAACGTCGTGCAGGTCAACAGTGTCATTCTTGTCGCAGGTGTCATCACTGGCAGTTTCCCCCCAAAGGCATAAGTTGACATTTGACAATAGAAGTTTTTGAAATGCAACGCACTTCCGTGGGTTAGAATAAATCGGTCGTTTCGGGGAGATCCGATGAAGACTGCCGTCATCTCCGTTCTGTTTGGTGCCGCCATACCGTTTCTGTTTATGGTTGTTCCCGCGTCGGCACTTGCCCAGGAATTCCAGCCCCCCACATCCGGGTTCCAGCCTGCTGCCACAGCTTTTCCATACGGGGCGGCTCTGGCAGGCAAGCGGATCGTGATAAGTCCGGGACATGGATGGGAAGGTGACTCCAGCGGGGGCTTCCAGCGTGGAAACGTCAAGTTTCAGAATTGCGGGACATGCGAAGGCATCACCGAGGACATCTATAACGCGGAATTTTGTACCGACCACCTCGTGCCGATGCTTCGCCAGGCCGGGGCGCGCGTCTATGTCGTGCGCCAGGTCGACCGGCAGCGTGCTTCCGTCACGGTCGATGACGGGGATGCCGGGTATTCAGAGGTGGCTCCATGGGGCACTGGCACGACCGGCGGCCTTGGGTGGCAGGGCGATTATCGTACCTTGAACGGGAACATCGCCGGCGAGGCCACATGGACGCTGCAGGTTCCTGTCGAGGGCGATTACTGGGTTCAAATGCGCTGGGCCGCCGGAACCAATCGATGCACGGACGCCAGGGTACGTGTCTCCCACGCCGGGGGGGTTGCCGAATTCCAGGTTAACCAGCAGATTGACGGCAGCATGTGGGTTCCTCTGGCAAGGTTGCATTTCCTGGCGGGATCGGCAACCGTGACGCTGGATCATCCCCCGGCGGTCGGCTGTTACATCGTTGCCGACGCCGTGCGGCTGGGCGGCGGGGTCGATTCGTATTCGGGCAAGTCCTGGTGGCAGGTTTCAGCGCTTGACTGGCTGGCCGAGACCGGGCCGGGGGCCATCGCAAGCGGATACAACGACGTGACCGTAAGGCCGGCGCTGGCCAATTACCTGGACGCCGACCTTTTTATTTCCTTTCATGGAAATGCGAACGAAAACGCGTCGGCACGTGGCACATCGACATACAGGTACAACTGTGACAGCGGGGTTCAGTGGGACGAACTGGATCCTGGCGTCTGTGATGATCCTTCGGGCAGCGCCGCCCTGCAGTATTCTGTCCAGGAACAGGTGATGCTGGATTTGTGGTCGTACTGGGATGATGCATTTCAGGATGACGGACCGCTGGTGGGCAATTTCGGGGAATTGAGGGTTCTTGATACGGTTCCGGGGTTCATGGTTGAATCGGC
>JAKPTZ010000155.1 GCA_029555025.1 Deltaproteobacteria bacterium | reverse complement strand
ATCTTGAACAGCCTCATGACTCGGTAGCTGTGGGCAAACCGGTACCATCTGAACCGAAACCTTTCAGCTTCTAGGATTCGTGTTCCCGCCAGGAAATCGTCCCTGTCTTTCATATAACCATTCAAATGGTCGGATCGAGCGCTACAAGTCCTGAGCGATCCCCTCATGGAGAGACACGGGTATTTGGAGTCCGCGGCTGCACTCGATCTGGTCGCAGCCCGCCACCAATCCCCGGGCATACCCCCTTTCCTATAAGGGGATAACTCAGATCCGAACCGGCTTGACATCGGGGTTTCGGATTCTAAAATGTCCGAATGGACTGCGAAGGAAACATGACATACTGCAGGGCCGTCATCCTGGTTGCCGTGCTGGTTGGCCTGGTGGTCGGCGCGCTTCTGCTGAAGGACGACATCGCCGGACTTCTGTCGAAAGACGCTCCGGCGACAGGCACCCCGGCGGCAGTCGTGGGGTCACCGGGGCCTTCGACGGATCGCAATGCCCAGGAACGACTTTCCGACCACCCCGCCCGCTTCTGGGACGCCGTCGGGGAAGGAAAATGACCGATACCGTTGAATGCCGCCTCTGCCCCCGCAAATGCCGCCTGTCGGACGGCGGAAGGGGAAACTGCCGGGTGCGCATGAACCGCGACGGTCGCCTTGTCTCGCTTGTCTATGGAAAGCCGGTCAGCCTCAACATCGATCCGGTCGAAAAAAAGCCCCTGTTTCATTTTCTTCCCGGCACAAAAACCTTCTCGCTTGCGACGGCGGGCTGCAACCTTCACTGCATGAACTGCCAGAACTGGCAGATAAGCCAGCTTGATCCCGAGGACGCCGAAACCGTTGACATGTCGCCCGCGCAGATTGTCGCCGCGGCCAGGCAGCGAGGATGTCAGTCGATCTCCTCGACATACACGGAACCGATCGTTTTTTTCGAATACGCGACAGATATCGCGACCGCGGCGAAGGCCGTCGGACTGAAGAATGTATGGGTGACGGCCGGGTTCATCGAACAGGAACCACTGAAAGAGGCATGCCGCGTCGTCGATGCCGCGAACGTCGATATCAAGGCGTTTTCGGACGACTTCTATCGCCGCATATGCCAGGGACGGCTTCAGCCGGTTCTGGACGCGATCGAAACCATGTGCAGGCAGGGCGTCCTGGTCGAAATCACCAACCTGGTCATTCCGGGTGAAAACGACGACATGGGCATGATACGGGACATGTGCCGGTTCATCGTCGATAAGTGCGGGCCGACCACACCCCTGCACTTTTCAAGGTTCCATCCCATGTATCGAATGCAGGAACGCCTTCCGACGCCGCCGGAAACCCTTTTCAAGGCGGCCGACGTCGCCGTGGCCGCCGGGCTGAAGCATGTCTATGTCGGCAATACCGATGCCGGGGATCACGCCCATACGTGGTGCCCGTCATGCGGTCGCAAGGTAATCGAGAGACGTGGCTATCAGGTTCTATCAAACAAGGTCGGCAGTGACGGAAAGTGCGACTTCTGCGGCAAACCGGTTGCAGGAATCTGGGGGTAAGCGTTGAAAGCGCCCGGGCATAAGGAAAAGGACGCGGCTTGCGGGGCGGACATGGGACGCCGGCAGTTCCTGAAGACCGCGCTGGCACTTCTGGGCCTTGCCGGCGCCGGACTTGCGCGACCGTTTTCGCCAGCTTCCGGACAGACCGCCCGGCAGACCGGAAGCGATCACCTGTCGGCACACCCGGCGCGTTACTACGTTAATGGCGATGAACTGGCCGGCTGAGCCAGAAGACCTTAACGGGAAGGGATCATGGACGGTTTCGTCTTATTTCATCCGGCAAAGGGGGTGGGGGCAATGATCGCGCTGCTTGCTCTTCTGGGTTCTTCGGGGTGCGACGCATCCCCGCAGGCCGGACCGGAAATCCAGCCCGGATTCGCGGGATCCTTTTACACTTCCGACACGGCGGCCCTGCGGCGCGAAGTCAACGGATACATCAATGCCGCGACGGCCGTCGATGGCCTTGACGCCTGGGCCTTCATCTCGCCCCACGCCGGGTACGTCTATTCGGGACCGATTGCGGGCCATGCCTATCGTCAGATCCTGGCGATGAAGCCGACGCGGGTCGTCGTGGTCGCGTTCACACACCGTCCATTCAGGAATGACGGCACCCTTCGCAACAAGGCAATCGCAACGACGACGGCCGGGGCCTTCAAGACGCCACTGGGCGACTTGCCGGTCGATCTGGCCGAAGTCGGCGCCCTTCTGAAGGAATACCCTTTCATCACCGACGATCGCGCGCTTTTTGACGGCGAACACTCACTGGAAGTGCAGTTGCCCTTCGTTCAAGTCGCCGCGCCGGGGGCGAAGATCGTGCCCCTGATGTTCGGGAACCAGTCCGAAGCCGAAGTCGTCAACCAGCTTGCCGCCGCCCTTGCAAAGCGATACTCCGGGGATCGGCGTACGGTTGTCGTCGTTTCGACGGACATGTCGCATTACTTCGACTACCAGACGGCGGTCGGCCTGGATCGCGGCAACCTGAAGACGGTGACCGACCTGGACTGCGACAGCATGAAGCGAACCATGAACACGCCACGCGAAGGCTTCTGCGGAACGGCGCTGGTGCTGACCCTGATGACGGCCCAGAAGGCGCTGAAGTGGCCCGGTCCGGTCGTGCTTGATTACAGGAACAGCGGTGACACGGCCGGCGACCGGCGCAAGGTTGTCGGTTACGGCGCGGTGGCATTCCCGAGGCCGGGGGGAAGTTCAAAGATGACAACGAACGCAAACGCGCCCGGCGCCGGCACGGGCGACCTGGCCCACGGGGCGCGGCCGCATGACAACGAACTGACGCCGCAGCAGAAAAAGACCCTGCTGACCATCGCCCGCCAGACGGTCGAGACGCTGATCCGCACGGGCAGGAAGCCTGATTTCGACGTGACCGATCCAGCCCTGACCAAACCTGGCGCCGCGTTCGTGACGCTTAAGAAGGACGGCGACCTGCGTGGATGCATCGGTCACACGGAACCGCGGATGCCGCTGTGGGAATGCGTCCGGGAGATGGCGGTGGCCGCCGCGACCGAGGATCCCAGGTTCGATCGGGTGCGGACGGATGAACTCGGGGCGATTGAATACGAGATAAGCGTCCTGTTTCCGGCGGTGCCCGTATCCGACGTGAACGAAATCGTGGTCGGCCGGGACGGATTGATTATCCAGCTTGGTTCCCGCAGGGGACTGCTTCTGCCACAGGTGCCTGTCGAATGGGGATGGAACAGGCAGCAGTTCCTTGACCATACAGCCCGCAAGGCCGGGCTGCCGATGGATGCCTGGAAGAACCCGGACGCAAAGCTTTTCCGCTTCGAAGGAATCATCTTCAATGAACACGATGTCGGGAAGTAACCGGGTGCCCGCGGACAGAATTCCGACCATGACAAGGCTCGCCGTGATGTGCCTGGGCGCGCAATCCACGCTCGCCCAGGTGGCATTGCTGCGTGCCGGCCTGGAGCGCTTCGGCGGAAACGAATTTTTCATGGGTGTCGCTCTGGCGGCCTGGCTTGCGGCCGGTGCCCTGGGAGCGGCCCTGTTTGGAAGGATCGGCGATCGGCGCGGCGGCGGCCGGATCCTGGCGGCAATCGGATCCGGGATGGTTACCGCCGGCATGGGCATCGGCCTGATAATCCTTTCGACGCTCTCGGTTCGCTTCTCGGTCACCGGAATCGCGATGCACCCCCTGGCGGCGATGGCCTGGATGGCGGCCGCGACGGCACCGGCGGCCGTCGTTTCCGGCGTGCTGTTTGCCTGGCTTGTGCCGATGCTGGCCGCGACCTACGGCGCCGGCCTGGGACGAACCACGATCCTTGAATCGGTGGGGGCCGGCATCGGCGGCCTTGTTGTCGGGTCACTGGCCGTGGAATGGATCGGCACGCCCGGGCTGGTGGCCGCGGTCGCCTTGACAGGCGGTTTCGCCGCCCTGGGACTTGCCGGGATAAAGCGCCTGCCTTGCCGCGTCGCAACCATCGCGGGAACCCTTGTCGTCGCGGCTGCGTGTGCCTGGGCATCCTGGCTGATTGTTCCGGCGCCCGCAGGCTCGGTCATCATTTCAAGGGTGGAAAACCGGTTCGGCCGCCGCGCCGCCGTGGTATTCGACAGACAGAAGACGGTGGTCCAGGGACCCTCAACCGTTATCGACTGCCCCGACAGGCGCACGCCGGAAATCCTGGCCACGATGGTCAAGGGCCTTTCACCTGATGCCGGCCGCATCCTTGCCGCGGGCGGGACGTCGCACGACCTGGCCCTGCTGGCTTCCATCCCCGGTACGGAAGTCACTCTGATGACCCGCGACATCGCACTGGACAACCTGGATCGGGACTTCTGCCGCAGCGATCGCGACAGGGCCGTCACTGTGATCCCCGGGGATTTCCTTTACGAGATTTCCGGCGTGTCTGCCGGTCTTGACGCGATCATCCTGCGCGTGGGGCCGCCGGCGACGCTCGACAGGACCGGCCTGGTCACTTCGAACACGTTCTGGAAGGCGGCCGCGGCGTTAAGGCGCGATGGACGCATGTTCGTGACGCTCGGGGCGGCCGAAAGCCATCCAACCGATGCGGCAATCCGTTCGCTTGCGTCGATACTGAACGCGGCAAGGGGTGCCTTTCCCGAATGCCGGTTGCTTCCATTCGGGGACTGGTTGCTGACATGCGGCCGGACGGCGCCGGATCTGAATGCGATCAAGTCGGCGCTGGACGTTCTTCCATTCGAAAGGATGCATGCGACCGACGCCTTCATTGACGACGTGCTTGACCCGTTCGAACTGGAACAACTTGATCGCAGGATTGAATCGGTCAGGCGTGACGTGCCGGCCAACGGCGCGATGCTGCCGGCGGCCCAGCTTTACACGCTCCTGGACTGGGCCGGCAGGCACAACCCGTCGGTCGCCACGGCCGGCTCGACCCCGAGGCGGCTTCCAGCGGCGGCCGCCTGCATCCTGTTCCCGGCAATCATCATGGTGCTTGCGCTTTCCAGACGCCTTCGCGGACGTATGGCATCTGCATACGCGACATCGGCGGTAACCGGAATCTGCGGCATGACCGTCGAGTTCGCGCTGATGTGGGCGATTCAGTCGTCATGGGGCTCACTGGCCGGCTGGCTTGGCGGAATCATCGCCGCATACATGGGCGGACTTGGTGCCGGTGCCTGGGTCGCCTGGCGCCTGATGGAACGCAGGGGGGCGAGCCCGACCCGCACGATGAAGGCCTTCAACGCCGGCGCGGCGATATCGACAATCGCGACAATCCCGGTCGTGCTGCTTGCGGCCTCCGGCATTCCTTCCGCCGCCGGCCTTGTGCTGATTCTGGTGCTGGCCTTCACGACAGCCGCATTCTGTGGTGGCGCCTTCCAGTCGGCTGCCCAGGGGCTGCGGGATTCCAGCGCGCTTGGCACATGCGACCTGACCGGTCGAATCAGGGCCGTTGACACCATGGCGGCCGCAACGGCGGCAATCGCGTGCCCGATCCTGCTGTTCCCGATAATCGGCGTCGTTGCCCCGCTGGCGGCATCCGGCGTTGCCTGTTTCATGCTTGCACTGCACAAAATCGATTGATTGTCCTAGACTTGCAACATCTGTTTGCGCGACGGGGTTGTTTCGATGTCACGGAATTTCTGGGCAATCTTGTTGCTTGCGGCTTGTTCGATTCTTTCGGGATGCGCGGGATCCAACGGGCCTGGCGACGGGTCGATTGACCAGATTTCGGATGACGGCGCCTGGGACGCGACGCCGATTGACGCGGAAGCGGACTCTGTGGTCCGGGACGCGCTGCCGGAAGCGTGGACGGATGCCGGAACCGACGTGGCGGACACGGACCAGGATCTGTTCCGGCCCGAAGTCATCGATACGGACGGGACAGACGACATCGAACCGGACGCCGTGGACGCCGGCGCGGACGTTGCCGGGGACACGGCACCCGACACCGGCGCGTGCTGGAAGGAACCGATCGATTGTTCCGGCACGACCGAATTCGACTACAAGTGCACCATGGGAAAACCGGAGACGTGTCCGGGCGGCCTTTGCGCGGCCGGACTGTGCATCGGACCAATGCTTGATCAGGATCGGTGGGCGGCCTGCGACGACGACTGCTGCGATCCGTGCGAGGCGGAAGGCGGATGCCCGGCCGATTGCGGACCCGGGCCGGAATTTTCGGGAACGAAGGAATACGACAACGCGACGACCATTTCGATCTGGGTACACGGCTGGTCAAACACGAATCCCGACGAGGAACAGTACGGCCGCGAACGCGGGTGCGGCGGCATACTGCAGGACGCGGCAAACTTCGGGGTGGTGCGCCCATGCTCGAAGGAAGACGGAACGGAACTGGCGCCGAACCAGATTGCCAAGTTCGAGTACTTTGGAAACACCCCGGCATCCTGGCTGACCCCCGAACAGATTGCCGAAATCGAACAGTACCCGCTTGGAGGACCAAAGACGCTTCACCGTTACGCGCTGATTACAGCCATGTATATCCGCCACAAACTGGATCAGACTGGGGCGACGCACGTCAACCTGGCCTGCCATTCATACGGGTGCCTGATTTCCCGGTACATGATGGAAAACAACCTGCTGGGACTTGCCGCGGAAAACCGTTTCGTCCGGTGGTTCACAAGCGCCGGAGTACTGGCCGGGGCACGCCTGGCAAGGCTTTACGACAACACCAGCGTCCGCGAGGTGGCCGATCTTTTCGGAATAAGCCAGGGCGATTTCATCGTAATGAACCCGGACTTCGTGATGGACAACGCCGCCGCATGGAATCACAGGCTGTATCGTGCGGACAGCCCGTACCTGGGCGACATGATAATTCACCACACCTGCGGCGATGACCCCAGGATCAAACAGGCGCTGAACATCGCGCTGCTTGATCTGAACAACCCGGGCGACGAACCGAACGACGGGATCATGTACACTCTGGACACCTTTTTCCACGATCAGGACGAACCGAACCGTTTCCACTCAGTGGATGGAACGGGCCTGCTGCCATCGCATTCGTACGTTTATGTCGATCACATGGCGGTGCCGGAGGCCGAAGGCTCGGTCGCGCTTTGCGCCGCGGCGCTTTTTCACGGCCGCAAGGTCGAAATCGTGCTGAAGGACATACTTCTGAAGGACGATCTTGAAAGCGACTGGGGACTGGACAAGGCGCCGGCCGAGATCGTCGTTGAACACCAGGTCAGGTATTCCCCATATCTACCCGACACTTTCGGTCGGAACCCGCTTATCAGCGAAAACCTGATTGATTACCGAACCCCGGAGATGTTCCAGGCGACCCAGGGGCAGTCGGTGGCAGCCAACCAGATCATCTTTGCCGGCCCGGTGTTCGACGACCAGCAGGATCTGTGGCTGAAGGCCGAAATCCTGGAGGCCGACTGGTATCCCAGGTTCGATGTCCGGGAACTGGCGCTTGGAATCGGCGACAAGCATGACGCGCTGATAACGTTCCAGGGCCAGGTGGAACTTCGGGATCACGAATTCGTCGCCGAAAACGAAAAGGCCCGGATCACGATCGCCGTCCGCGTCTTCTCGATGTACTGACGCCGACTGCGACTACGGCACGCAACTGTTCATGGGATGAATCGCCGGCACAAGGCCGCCAGGCAGGCGGGGCACGGACGTCAGCAGGAACTTGTCCGGGAAAACCAGGGCGCCGTCGGTATAGACGACTTCGACGTACCAGATGTCGTTGGGGCCGGCGGCGACCGGAATCGTCGCATCCCACATCTTCAGGGTGTCGTTGAACTTCATTTCCTGGGAAAAGAAGTTCATGGCAAGGTCGTTCGACAGCCAGAACCGCACCGACTCGACATCCAGCTTTGAACCGCCGCCGTCAACCGCGGCAAGGACATACATCGCGCCGCCCACGGGATTGACCTGGGCCTCGGGCGCGTTCGGGTAATACGAAAAGTCGGAATCGGTACCGAACCACCTGTGGAACCACGCCTTCTGGTTCCCCTTGGCCGCCAGTTCAGCCCTGGCCTCGATGGTCTCGGTGTCTTCCAGCCCGCAGAGCTTATCGATCAGCAGGCAGCAGCCGTGATCTCCGTTTCCGATGATTGCCGTTCGCTTGT
Source organism: Deltaproteobacteria bacterium (assembly GCA_029555025.1). Lineage (GTDB taxonomy): Bacteria > Myxococcota_A > UBA9042 > DTJE01 > DTJE01 > JAGOFO01. Next base: position 33,643 of record JAKPTZ010000155.1, on the reverse strand, counting down.
CGGTTCCGGGGATCGAGTTGTACGTGACCATGTGGGCGGTCAACGGGAAGAACTCGTCGCTTGAACCGTTGACCATCAGTATCCTGGTCGTGCTGCCGGCCATGTTGACGTCGGGAAGGATCGTGGAAATCAGCCTTTGCCATTCGGGCGAGGCGACATCCATTCCGGCCAGGGTCAGAAGACTGTGCTGCCACGCGTTGGCCGACTCGGTCGCGACACCCCACGCGCCCGTGCCCGAAAGCGGAACGGATACCTTGATCCGGTCATCCACAGCGGATGAAATCAACGTGGCGACGGCCCCTGCCGAATACCCGGTCATCCCAAGACGCGTCGAATCGACATCGGCGCTTGTCGTCAAGCATGTCACGGCCCGCATGGCCGCGACCGAATGCCCCCAGAACCAGCTTCCACGCGGATCCGGATACGTATCGAACATCCGGCGCCCGCTGTCGTGGCCGGAAGGAAGCCCGCCGGATGCCGCGCAGTCGGGCGAATTCGTTGACGGTGCACCGCCCGGGCCGGTCGGTGCGATCACGAAGTACCCCAGCAAAGCTGCCGGACCGGTCGCGTTGTCCGGATCGGCGCACCCGCCAAGCCCGTGCATCTGGACAAGCCCGGGGATCTTCCCGGAAGAACCGGCCGGCTTCGAGGCAAAGCCGCGAATTGTTATCGGAACCAGGTTGCAGTCAATCGATTCCCAGGAAACGAACGAAACGTCCCACAGATCCATCAACCGCCCCTCCTTCATGACGGTTCGATGGTTCGTGAACTGGCACTCGGCCGTTTCGGTTTCCTTGATCATCGCCATCGGAAACAGGATTGGATCACACGACTCCGGCACGTCATCACCCTGCACCGCATCCCCGTCGGCCGGAATGTCGATTGCCGCGTCGGCAGTATTGGAATCGTCGGCCAGATCGCCATCGATGGCGGCATCCGGGCCCGAATCATCCCCCTGGCCGTCCGGCAGGTCATCGGCCGAAACGTCGCCGCCCTGGTCGCCGACCGAATCAGCATCGAAATCGACGTAGTCAGCCGAGCCTTGATCCCGCTGGCCGGAATCGCCGCCCTCGTCGGGCACTCCCTCGTCATGAATCCGGTCTTCCACATAGCCGTCCAGGTCGCCTGGCACGACATCATGCCCGGCATCACCAGAACCACACCCGATGACCGAGCAACAAACCGCCACGAACGCGAAACCAAAAAATTCGCCCCTGAAATTCATTCATGCCCCCGGCAGGTTACGGCTTCACATTAATATACCAGAGCATCCATACTTGGCATATCGGGAGTTTCGCGATAAACCTTGACGGTCGGGCCATCCGTCCCGGCGTATCGATAGAGGTGGGCAGTTGGGCAGCTTCGGGATACTGGTCGCGCTGGTCGGCGGGCTCGCGGCAGCCCTTGTATTCGGATACCTGGCAATAAAGCTGAAGTTTTCACCGATCGTCGGCTACCTTCTGGCCGGGATCCTTATCGGCCCGTTCACACCCGGCCTTCACGTTGATCATCACATTACCGAACAGTTCGCCGAGATCGGCGTTCTGCTGATGCTTTTCGGAATCGGCCTGAAATTTCACCTGGAAGAACTGATCGCCGTCTGGCGAATCGCCGTCCCCGGCGCACTGATCCAGAGTTCACTTTCGACCCTGGCCATGGCAACGATCATGCATTTTCTGGGGATGTCGTGGATTCAGGGCGCAATCCTGGGTGTTGGCATCTGCGTCGCCAGTACCGTCGTCATGGCGAACGTGATGGCGGAAAGCCATGATCTTCATTCAAAAATCGGACACATCGCCATCGGCTGGACCGTCGTCGAGGACATTCTTACGGTCATGCTGCTGCTGTTGCTTCCGATCCTTTTCGGCCCGAACGCGGCCGGAACCGACAAGGCACTTGAAGCGATCGGCATGGCCGGGCTGAAGATGTTCGGGCTGGTCGCGGTCGTCGTGGTGCTTGGGAAATGGGTCGTGCCGTGGATTCTTAACAGAATCGCGAACACCCGTTCCCGGGAACTGTTCACGCTGGCCGTGCTGGTTCTTGCCATCGGGGTTGCCGTCGGTGCCGCAAAGCTGTTCGGTGTTTCGATGGAACTGGGCGCGTTCCTGGCCGGTCTCGCGGTCGGGCGGTCCGAATTCGCCACCCGTGCGTCGGGCGACGCGGTGCCGATGCGGGATGCGTTTTCAATCCTTTTCTTCGTGTCGGTCGGCATGCTGTTTGACCCGGAAAGCCTTTTCAAGGCACCCGTCACCATACTGGTCGTCCTGGCGGTGGTCCTGCTGATCAAGCCGGCCATCGCGGTTTTCACGGTTCGGCTGCACCGGAAGCCATGGGCACTTGCCATTCCCGTCGGCGTGGCATTCGCGCAGGTCGGCGAATTCAGCTTCATCCTTGGATCCGTCGCGCTTGGCCTGAAACTGATTGACAGCAATTCATTCGACGCAATTGTCGCCGCATCGATCATTTCCATAACGATTAACCCGTCGCTTTATCGATACATGCGAAAATTTTCCCAACGCCTGGGAAGAAGGTCGGAAGACATGCCGGCCGTTCAGGGCGACATGGTTGATCCCGACAAATGCGTCCTTGTGGGATACGGACCGGTGGGGCAGATCGTCTGCCGTCTGCTGCGTGAACGCGGGGCCGATATCACTGTGGTGGATCTGAACCTTGAAACGATCCGCCGCCTGAAGGCCGCCGGAATCAAGGCAATTTACGGCGATGTACTGCGCGCGGGAACACTTGAAGACGCTGGAATCGCGACTTCAGGAAGCCTTGTGTTAAGCGCCGATATCGAGGACGGGGTCGAAATCGTCCGAAAGGTCCGAAAAATGAATCCCGGCATCCGGATCCTGGCGAGGTGCACTCATCTTCGCGACGCCGAGGCACTGCGTCTGGCCGGCGCGGACGTGGTCGCGGCGGGCGAGGCCGAGGTCGGGGTCGCCCTTGCCGAGGAAGTAACCGCCGGGGACGACTGGGATCACATGACCGCCGCGGAACATCGCGAAATCATCCGCCGCCGCCTGTACGACAACCCGAACGGCCGCTTCCCGACCGCCATCCTGAACGCCGAAAATGTCAACCTCGAGCCTGGAAAGACAGATGTCTGAAATACCGGGTGTTATTGTTGCGTGCCTCTGCCTGTCGATGCTTGTTTCATGCGGAAAAGTCGCCACAGGGGATATCCTCGAACCATCCGATGTTCGCGACGCCTTGGATTTGACCGACATCAGCGACACGTCAGAAACGTTAGAGACATTAGAAACGTTAGAGACGTTAGAAACGTTCGACACTACCGAAGCGGGCGACGCCGCCGACACAAGCCATGCTGGCGATACCACAGTCGCCCTGGACACCGAGGACACCGAGGTTGTCCCCGCACCTGAATGGCCAACCTGCCCGCAAATCGAGTCGCAGGTTGCACTCTCGGATAAGGCGGCATATTTCGACGAAGTCGCCGCAAGTCGGCATCTGGCCGGAGATGGACTGCTGCGAAACCTGTATTTGAAAGAAAACCTGCAGGATGTCGAACTCTGGTATCACGTTGAAAATGTCATCCTGTGGAGCGGGATGTACCTGGCGTCGCAGGCATTCAGGTATGAAGTGACCGGCGAGCAGGAAGCCCTGCACAACGCCAGGACCGTCGTGGACGCACTGCACCACCTGACACTGGTCACAGGTGTATCCGGCCTTTACGGGCGTTCCATGTACAACCCTTCCGTCAAATACAATCCTGTCGCGCCGGAAAGCACAAGCTGGACCAATTCGCCCGCCCCCGGATACGAAGGCTGGCGTTTCAGGAACGATGTCAGCAAGGACGGGTATGCAGGCCTGATGTTCGGGTACGCCGCTGCGCTGGAACACTTCAAGGACCAGGAACTTCTGACCGACATACGGGCCAGGGTGCGCGAGATTATCGACCACATCATGCTGAACAATCTCCAGATAGTGGACACCACCGGACTTGTTACCGAGCACGGGCGCCTTTACCAGACCGCGATGGACGATTTTCCCGGCTTCAACGCGATGCTGACGTCAAGCTGGGTCAAAATCGCGCAGACCGAGCTTGCCGACACGACACTGGAAGACTTCTACTACGGATGCCTGATGCGGGTTCGTGACGATGCCGACTGCGGGATGCTGGCACAAATCAGTGAACTGGAAGCTGGATACATGTCGTACATGGAAAGCATGGAACAGTTCCTGAACCTGTTCCTGCCGGGATGCGGACAGAACTACGACAACTTCGACATGTGCTATCAGGCCATATACCCACTGATGCGACGCGAACAGGACCCCGCCCTCCGTGAACGCCTTCTGTGGGTAGTCCGCAACAACATGTTCCACACCGACAACCCGAAATTCCAGGGCATCGATGAAATTGGAAACAGCATGTTCACGTTCACCTACGCTGCGGTAACCGGCGACGGGCCGGAAGATCCTATGCTTCACAATGCAGTGAATCTGGCCATCTGCACGATGAAGGAATTCCCGGCAGAAAAGTTTGAACGTGAGATTGCCCGGGGACAGCAGGAAGAAGTCTGCCAGAGTCGTCTGGACAATCCTGTCGCGGCCGAAACAATTCCACTTTCTGAGTATCCGTTCGACAATTATCTGTGGCGACTGGACTTTTTCGAAATCCCGCAGGATGACATCGCTGAAAACCGCCGCATGGTCTATTCGCCCGAAGACTACCTGGTCGCATACTGGCTGGGACGAATGCACGGCCTGATTCCGGCCGACCTCTGACCGCCGCCCCGAGCCTGCCACTTAATCGTGTCAAATTGGCCACGAGCCTGCATGGGACCAATTTCTGCTTGACATTTAATAGCCCTATTAAATAACCTTATTAGCCATGAGACGGAAACAACAACCAGATCAGAATATGGAACAGGCGATACTGGCGGCGGCCGAGGAACTCTTCCTGGATCGCGGCTTCGCCCTGACTTCGACGGTCGAGATTGCGAAGAAGGCCGGCTGCAATCAGGCCCTGGTGCATTACTACTTCCGCACCAAGGAAAACCTGTTCCAGGCCATATTCGCCCGCAAGATCAAAATGTTCATGACGGCGCTGACCAGCATGGACCAGCTGGATCTGCCGTTCGAAAAGGCCCTGGAGTACATCATCCAGGCCCACTTCGACGTACTGGCATCCAACCCGCGCCTGCCGTTCCTGATCCTGAACGAACTCACGACCAACCCGAAACGAATCGAGGCCCTGAAGGATATCCTGCAAAACGAGATAGACCTGCGCCCGGTCATGCACATGCAGGCCCTGCTCGACCAGGAGATCAGGAAGGGGACCGTCCGTCCCACGACGATGATGGACATCGCGATGGCGATGGCCGCACTTAACGTCATGACATTCGTTGCCAGACCGATCATCTGCGGCGTCCTGGACATCAGCGACGACGACTATCAGGAAATGATCGCGCACCGCAGGCAGGAAAATGTGGCCATCATCTTAAGGAGCATCAGGCCATGAAAAGACTGACCGTCTTCATCATAACGGGGACACTGCTTGGTGCAACCGCCTGCTCGGGCAAAAAGGAGCTGCTTTTCGCATCCGGGGTGTTCGAGGCCACCGAGATAGTCGTTTCGTCGGAAGCCACCGGAAGACTAGTGGAATTCACCCCCGTCGAAGGTCTTGAAATAGCAGCCGGGGACGTCGTCGGCAAGGTGGACTGCCGCCAGATCGAACTGCAGCGCGAACAGCTTGTCACCCGCATGAACGGCCTTCAGACCAGGGTCACCGACGTCTATACCCAGACGGCTGCCCTGAACCAGCAGATTGCGGCCGCGGAGAAGGAAAAGCGGCGCGTCCAGGAACTACTTGCCGGCGGAAGCGCCACCGGAAAGCAGATGGACGACGTGGTGGCCCAGATTGAAGTCCTTAAACGCCAGAGGGCCGCCGCCGCGCAAAGCATGAAGATCGGAAACCGCGTCATCGACGACGAACGCGCCGCGATGGAAGTCCAGCTTGCCCAGCTTGATGACCAGATCGCCCGCTGCACCCTGAAGTCGCCGGTTTCCGGCACCGTGCTGGTCAAGTATGCGCAGCAGGGCGAATTCACCGCGACCGGCAAGGCCCTGTTCAAGCTGGCCGACATGAGGAACATGTTCCTGCGGGCCTATGTGACGGCCGACCAGCTCAGCCAGGTCAAGCTTGGCCAGACGGTCAAGGTCCGCGCGGACTTCGGCCCCGAAGGCAACCGCGACTACGACGGCCGCATCGCGTGGGTCGCCACCAAGTCCGAATTCACGCCAAAGACGATCCAGACCAGGGATGAACGAGCGAACCAGGTCTATGCGGTCAAGGTGGCTGTCACGAACGACGGCTTCCTGAAGCTGGGTATGTACGGGGCCATCCCGATGGGTACAGGCGATGCCGGGAATCCAGGCGCAGAACATAAGTAAGCGCTGGGGCGCCCTTGCCGCGGTCGACGACGTCAGCTTCGATGCCGGCCCGGGACAGGTTTTCGGCATCCTGGGCCCCGACGGCGCGGGCAAGACGACGCTGTTCCGCATCCTGACCACACTGCTGCTGCCGGACTCGGGCCAGGCCGCCGTGGACGACCTGGACGTGCGCCGCGATTTCCGAAAAATCCGCAGCCGCGTCGGATACATGCCGGGCCGCTTCAGCCTTTACCAGGATCTGACGGTCGAAGAAAACCTGAATTTCTACGCGTCCGTCTTTGGCACGACGATTGCCGAAAACTATCACCTTATCAAGGATATCTACCAGCAGATCGAGCCGTTCAGGGACCGCCGCGCAGGCGCCCTGTCCGGCGGCATGAAGCAGAAACTGGCCCTTTCGTGCGCGCTGATACACAAGCCGGCCGTCCTGTTCCTGGATGAACCGACGACCGGCGTCGATGCCGTTTCGCGCCGCGAACTTTGGGAAATGCTGCTGAAACTGCGCGACCAGGGCCTTTGCATCGCCGTTTCCACACCTTATATGGACGAGGCCGCCATGTGCGACCGCGTCGCCCTGATGATGCAGGGACGCTTCATGGCCCTGGACACACCGGCCAGCATCACCAGAGGATTCAAGCACCGCCTGCTGGCGATACGCGGCGACCGCATGCCGGCCCTTCTGCGCGAACTGCGTGCCCTGCCTGGCGTCCTGGCCTGCCACGCGTTCGGCGACAGCCACCACGTGACGGTGGCGGACGACTTGGACGTCGCGGCGCTTGCCCGCACCCTGGCCGAATCGGGACACAAGGGCGTCGAAATCGCCCCGGTCGCCCCCGGTATCGAAGACTGCTTCATGGCCCTGGCCCGGGACGGGGGTGAGGCGAAATGAAAGTCATCACCGCACACGAACTGACGAAACGTTTCGGGAACTTCACGGCCGTCGACGCCATCAGCTTCCAAGTCGAGCAGGGCGAAATCTTCGGGTTCCTGGGCGCGAACGGCGCCGGCAAGACGACCGCGATGCGCATCCTGTGCGGCCTGTCCAGGCCGACGTCCGGCGTCGGCACGGTCGCCGGCTTCGACGTGTCGCGCCAACCCGAAAAGGTAAAGGCGTCAATCGGTTACATGAGCCAGAAGTTCGCTTTGTACGACGACCTGAAAGTCTGGGAAAACATCCGCCTGTATGCCGGCATCTATGGCGTTCCGGCACGCGACATCCCGGGGTGCACCGACGAAGTCCTGAGGCGTCTTGACTTCACGGACGGGCGCAACGCGATGGTCGGCAGCCTGCCGCTCGGCTGGAAACAGAAGCTGGCCTTCTCGGTCGCCATGGTCCATAACCCGCGCATAGTGTTCCTGGACGAACCGACCGGTGGTGTCGATCCGGCCGCGCGCCGCCAGTTCTGGGAACTGATTTACCAGGCGGCCGAAAGCGGCATCACCATCTTCGTGACGACGCACTACATGGACGAGGCAGAATACTGCGACCGCGTCAGCATTCTGGTTGACGGCCGCATCCAGGCGCTGGACACCCCGCGCGCGCTGAAGCAGCAGTACGATGCGCCCACGATGAACGAGGTCTTCTTCGCCCTGGCGCGCAGGGCGCAAAGGGGGGAAAGCTGACATGCGGCAGTTTTTCGCCTTTGTCGCCAAGGAGTTCCGCCACATTTTCAGGGACCGGCTTACCACGGCAATCCTGCTGGGCCTGCCGATCCTGATGCTGTTTCTGTTCGGGTTCGCCATCACGACCGAGGTCAAGAATATCAGGCTTGCCGTGTACGCTCCTGCCCCGGACGACGCGACCCGCGCCATCGTCGATCGGCTTGCCGCCAACGACTATTTCATCCTGTCGCGGACGCTTGCCGACCCGTCGCAGATACAGGACGTATTCGCGCGCGGCGAGGTCGGGCTGGCCGTCGTCTTTTCCGAAAACTTCCAGGAAGAAATGCTGCACACCGGCGCGGCCCAGGTCGAGCTGATAGCCGACGGTACCGACCCGAACACCGCGAAAACGCTTGTCAATTACGCCCAGAACATCATTGCCGGATACCAGCAGGAACTGCTGCGCGACGCGTCCGTGCCGTTCCTGATAATCCCGGAAGTGAAACTGCTGTACAACCCGTCGATGAAGGGTGCGTACAACTTCGTACCCGGTGTCATGGGCATGATCCTTCTGCTTGTCTGCGCGATGATGACGTCAATTTCAATTGCCCGCGAAAAGGAAACCGGCACGATGGAAGTCCTGCTGGTGTCACCGGTCCGCCCGCTGCAGATCATCCTGGCCAAGACCGTCCCGTACTTCGTGATTTCCGTGATCGACCTGGCGACCATCCTGCTGATGGCGGTGTACGTGCTGGGGGTGCCGATCGCCGGCAGCCTGGCACTGCTGATCGGGACCGCCCTGATTTACATCTTCATGTCGCTGGCGCTGGGCATCCTGATCTCATCAATCGCCAACACCCAGAGCACGGCCCTGCTGATTTCCGGCATGGCGATGATGCTGCCGGTCATCATGCTGTCAGGGATGATATTCCCGATTGAAACGATGCCGTGGCCGCTGCAGTGGCTGTCCCAGGCGGTCCCGGCAAAGTGGTTCATCGCCGCGGTACGCAAGATCATGATTCGTGGCCTTGATTTCGAGTCGGTCCGGAAGGAACTGGCGGTCCTGTCCGGCATGGCGGTGTTCCTTATCGCGGCAAGCCTGAAACGGCACCGCACGCGGCTGGAGTGACCATGCTTCGATACCTGCTGGAAAAGGAATTCAAGCAGTTCGGCCGGAACAAGTTCCTGCCGCGCATGGTCTTCATGTTCCCGTTCGTAAGCCTGCTTGTTTTCCCGCTGGTCGCCAACTTCGACGTGCGGGACATGAACCTGTCCATCGTTGACCACGACCACAGCCCCATGTCGCGCCGCCTGACCCAGAAGGCCTCGGCTTCCGGATACTTCCGCGTCACCCAGGTGGCCGACAGCTATGAACGGGCGCTGCGCGGCATCGAGGACGACACCGCCGACATCATCCTGGAAATCCCGTCCGGCTTTGAACGCGACATGGTCCGCCAGCGCTCGGCCGCGGTGATGATCGCGGCGAACACGGTAAACGGCACCCGGGGCGGCCTGGGCAGCGCATACCTGGCCGGCATCGTCAACGACTACGCGGGCGAACTGCGTGCGGAACTGATGGCGTCGTCGGGCCGCCTGGTGACGCCGTCGTTCGACATCATCCAGCGGTATCGATTCAATCCGCACCTGGAATACCGGGTTTTCATGGTCCCGGCCATCATGGTCATGCTGCTGACGATGATGTGCGGCTTCCTGCCCGCCCTGAACATCGTCGGCGAAAAGGAAAAGGGCACCATCGAGCAGATGAACGTCACCCCGGTCCGCAGATTCGAGTTCATCCTGGCCAAACTGATCCCGTACTGGGTGGTCGGGTTCGTGGCCTTGAACATCTGCTTCTTCGTGGCCTGGGCATTTTACGGACTGACGCCTGTGGGCGGGGTCGGGACCATCTACCTGTTCGCGTCGGTGTTCGTGCTGGCGGTGTCCGGGCTGGGACTGGTTATTTCCAACTTCGCAAAGACGATCCAGCAGGCCATGTTCATGATGTTCTTCTTTGTCGTGACGATGATCTTTCTGGGCGGCCTTTACACCCCGGTCGCAAGCATGCCGGACTGGGCCCAGCGCATCAGCGACTTCCTGCCCCTGAAGTACTTCATCATCGTCATGCGCAGCGTCTATCTGAAGGGAAGCCACGTCACCGACATGCTGCAGCCCCTGACCGCCCTCGCCTGCTTCGCCGTTGGCCTTAACGCCCTGGCCGTCGTCAGTTATCGGAAGAGATCGTAAGACCAGTCCACATCACATCATGACACTTCAAACTGCAGAATGAGCCATCGAACAAATTCAAAGAAACAAACACGGATGCGAATCAAGAAGTATTTGGTAGTATAGAACAATCTCATTAGAACAATAAGCCATGCAGACAAATCAACTTTCATTTGCGATTACGATACTCACTATCCTGCTTGTACTCCCCAAGCCAATGGTGGCGAAGTCTGACATATCGAGACCTTTCGGTTCCACCGCCCCTGCGACCTCGGAAGATATTGAAACCAATATCTCAATCATAGAGAAATTATTCGACTCCCGCACCGACCAAGATCTTCTACTGTTAATGGGATACTCTGGCGCTCCCAAACTAATATACAAACCTGAAGGACTTGTTCAAACTTCTGACCTTGGTTGTGGTATCGGAGATGTAGTTGATGAAGCAAACTGTGTCATGGAAGTCTTGGAGAAGTCGCTTGGAGTGAAATGTTCTGCGGAAGAATTGTCTGAGCCGGATATCTTACCCCTCAGCGATGGTGGTTTTGCGGTTAGATTCCAGCAAATTTTGGGAGGACTGGAGATTGAGGGCTCTGCTATTATCCTGCGTTTCGATGCTCTAGGTGAACGACTTATGTCAATAACATCAACGTTCCTTGCGGGAGTCGAGGAAAGGGATTTTGGTGGAACCTCAAGTTCGGACTCAGACCCTTGCCAGTTGAAGTCGGTCTCAATTAGTGAGTACCTCAATGATGAGCCGATTGAGACTGAAGAATTTGTTGGCGTCAAGTATTTCGTCGACAAGCCTGGACGGAGTCTGATCGCTCACCCTGTCGTAGAGAAATTCATTCGGACAAATAAGGGCAACTATACCCTTCTGGAAGACGCTGAGTCCAAAAAGGTATGGGCACTTAGACACTCCGATGACCATAACATACCTATTGAAATCGAAACTAACGTTGCGCCAATCGACCAATATGATTATCAGGGCTATCCTAACCCACCGCCGTATTCCTGCCCAACCGGATATTACTCTGTTGCAGGAAACTGTGCTCTGTTATGTTCCAGCGACTCTCAGTGCCATGCCCTACCTTTTTCTTCCAACTGGTCCTGCCGTTTGACCCCGGGTGATTTTCGGTACTACTGCGTGGAACCATGGGGAGGAACTGTATCTGAATATGTGTATGTATATACACCAGAGGATGGGTGGATCGACCCGGGATATCAGTACTATCATCTCTTTTCAGAGTCGCACGAAGTATTGGAATCCTTGAACGTCTGGATGCAAAATGAACTAGATATATGTAGCTGGAACAACGACTGTGTTGCGCCAAACGATCTTCGGCTGAGAATCGCCATTGACCTCAACAATCTTACTAGCGCGGCGGGTCGGTTCGACTGGAACGATAATTACATGTATTTGCATGATGGCTCACAAACGCCATTGCTCAATACGGATTTCCAAGGATGGGCCAAAAAGTATCGTTTTTTCGGTCATGAATTCGGCCACGGGATCCGTGCCGAGGCTGGAAACCTGTATTATCCGAACGAATGTGCAAATGAAATCCACGCAGAAATCCACGGTGCACTTTTTGCTGCAGGCCACTTCAGCCAGACTTGGGGTGATTATAACCAAAGCGCTTTCTTCGATGAAGTTTGGGGGCTGGATTATCCCAGTTCGTCTCTTGATTACTTGCCTTACGCGCAACGGTTCGTTTTTGATAGTGGAAAATGCCTCGACGGTATGCTCGATTGGTCTGACTATACTGGGGTCGCTTGTTCAACTGATTCTGACTGCGGCCCATGGGAGGATTGTCGGTTTCGGCGCGCATGCAGTGCATCCCTTACCAACTGTTCCAGCGACGTGGACTGTCCCACCGGAGAAACATGCCAAAGCTGGAACGAATGCAATACCAGCGCAAACTACAACAATAACCGCGGCATTTGGACTCGGTTCATTCGAGTCTGGGCTGAAGGTTCAGCTACGTTCTTAGAGAACGGCGAAGGGGAGTCCATGGGACAAGTTTTTTCGGGGGCCGGTCTATCGAGCGTCAGTAGGATATATTCGGATGTTATCCAGCAAGGCGCAATGGACACATCTACGACGTTGCAGGACTTTGCATATGAATTGATTGCAAACTCAGGCCTCTTCGCGAACGCCACCAAGAACGCTCTTGGTGCAATTGGAATGTTTGCAAGCGAGTATTCCGTTTCCACGTATGGGACCACCGATCGACCAATCTCATCGATACTGTTTTCTAGTTGGAGCTTATCTTCAAGCGATAAAAACTTCTACGCGTGGAAAGAGAATGGGACTGGCACAATAAAGGTCCGATATCATAATGGAAGTGGTTACCAAGAGATTTCATGGACCGATGCCGACTCTGGATCTGCCCCGACGATGGTTATCTACAATGAACGACTTCATATTTTCTGGGCCGATAAGGATGATGGTATCGTGAAGTTCAAGTACATTACCGGTAGCGGGAGCATATGGGGGCCATATTCTTTGGGAGGCCTTGGCGCCGGCATCGCGGTCGACGGGGACTTTGAGGCAGTTAAATTCAATGAATTTTTATATATCGTCTACCGCAAATTGGGTTCATCTTATCTTTACGTTAGCAAGTGTCTGGAGCCAACCTACGGATGTACGGGGTCTGTGGATGACTGGATGCCTTACACTGGGACCTACCACAAGAGTCTTAATGTTAAGGGAAGGCCCGGCGTTGGGGCGGCGGCGGGCTCTGGTCTAAACGGGTTACCCTACCAGGAGCAGGCGATGCCATTTCTGTACTTGGTGTACGCGAGTGCTTCGACACAAGATTACCGTAGACTCAAGGTTTCAAGGATGACCTCAGACGACGTGGTCGGAGGCACAGTTGCTGTCCACAACTCCGCGCCATCTTCGACTACTGACGCCAAGATTGCCGTGACTGTTAGGAATTCTGCTTACCCATCTGCTGGCAAGTATCTCTACTTGGGATGGAAGGACTATCTGAATCCGTCGTCAGCCTACTTTTCGATTCTCCAGCGTTGGGATGGTAACGACGGCGATGCAATTCATTCCAACTACATATTCACTCGTCCCTACAAGTTGGGAATATCAACCTCCAAAGGAATTTCGTTTAAGGAATACGAGCTGAATGAAGCAAACGCTACGGGAACAGAGGTTCTCTTTGTCGACGGGATTTCAATGAGGCGAGCCTCGTTCCTTGGGCGGTACTAGTTCCGCTGACATACACGGAAAGGGGTGTCTATGACTCCAACAAATGGTCCAGTCTCGACGATTCTTGCAGGGCTATTGGTCTTCGGATGCTCGTCGGCAGTCGAACATTTTGATGCTGGCGAGGACATACTGCTTGACGCCAGTTCGACGACGGATGTCGACGTTCAGGATCACGGCTTGGTCCATTTTGACACGGCAGACGAACAGAACCAGCCAACAGACTCCACCTTGGATTCCTTGCCTGATGACCTTGGGGATGGTTGCCCGGAGCCGGCCATGTGGTGGGACGACTTCGCGGTACCGGACGACCCGAAGCAGGGAATTGAACCAGGGCCGCCCATAACGCCGGTCTGCCTTGAGCGAATGCCTGACGACTGGTTCGATGCGATTCCCTGCGAGGTCTGGGGACCTGAAGGTGGTTTTCCACCAGACGCAACCGAGGTCGAACCCGTCACCGTAAGATACAACAGGGACAAGAAGAAACTCATTTTTGACTTCGCCCCCGAGGGCTTTGAAATTCGAACAGACGGTATCGGCATCTACTGGTACGGGGGTCCGGGCGACGGGTTGGTCAGACGCCTGGAATTCACGCCGCAGCGCGCAAAATTCATGGATTTCGACAGAACCACGGGAAAACTGGAGGGCACGTCAGTACTGACCCCGCTGTCTGAGCCCTTCTGCCCGTCAACTGACTAGCTGCAGACAAAAGGCTTAATCGCAGGCTTCTCCGGTGCCGAGGTCGCAGGCGCGGGTTCGGCTGATGCGGGCCTCGACCTCATCAGGTTCGCATCCGATGCCGTCCTTGTAGTACCTGGCAAGCAGCAGGCAGCCCTCGGCCCACTCGACATCGCACGCCTTTTCGGCGGCTTCGAACGCCTTTTTCGGATCCTTTGGCCCGCCGATACCCATCTCGTACGCGATCGCCAGTTCCATGCATCCAGGCCCGTATGCTTTGGCGCACGCCTTCTCCAGGGCCGGCCGGAAGTGCTTCTGCGCGAACTTGCTGGTGTCGTTCTTCAAGACCATACCCATCTGGAAACAGGCAATTTCAAGGCCGGCCCTGCATGCCTTGTCAAAATAGGTGACGGACGTCTTTTTCGAAATCGGATCGCTGGCCGCGGCCAGCACGGCGCCAAGCATCAGGCAGCAGTCCATGTTGCCCTTGTCGCAGCCCTGCCTGAACGCGCGGGCGGCGGCCGTCGGGTCCCCCGGAACCTTGTCCCCGTCGCCGTCACGCAGAAGCAGGCCCAGCATCCTGCACGACTCGGCGTGTCCGTCGTCGCAGGCCCGCCTGAACAACCCCATCGCGCCTTCCTCGTCCCTGGGTCCACCGGTTCCCCGCATGTACATCGTCGCCAGGGCGCCGCACGAAGAGGCAAGACCGCCATGACAGGCCTTCGCGAACATCGACCTTGCGCCATTCTCGTCGGCCAGTTTCGGGTCTTCCGTCATTCCAATAAGCGCCGCCCCCTCGCAGCCGGGCATGTAACCGCCTTCGCAGGCCTTCTTCATCAGGTCGCGCGCCCTGGCCAGATCCTTTCCGGTGGTCTCGCCGTTGATAATCATCGCGCCCATGTCATGACAGGCAGACGCAACACCGCCGTCGCACGCCAGGTTGAAAGACTTCCAGGCGGTCTGAACGTCCCTTGGCCCCTGTTCGCCCTTTATGAACATTGCCCCCAGAAGGCTGCACGCGACCGGATCGCCCCCGTCGCAGCCCTTCTGCAGCATCGGCCTGGCCGCGGCCCGATCCACGTCGCCACCCTCGCCGCGGTACAGCATATTGCCGAGCGCCCCGCATCCCTTCGGCAGGCCGATTTCGCACGCTCGCATGAACTTCTCGCGCGCCCTGGCCTGGTCCTGACCCTGGCCGCCCTTGCCGGTCAGGTACATCAGGGCAACGTTGAAGCACGAATCGCCCCGCCCCGCATCGCAGGCCTTCGTTTCGCGGTCAAAGGTCATCCCGGCTTCCTGGGCCCCGGCCGAGACGCAAATTCCAATTGAGGCAACCAGGATGGCGGATCCGACAAATCCCTTTAAGGACATCTTCATAAACACCCCGCAAAAGGACACGGCATCGGGCGAATGTGACCCGCCGATACAGGGATCGGAACAGGGACGGCAACAAGGCCCTGGCACGCCCCGGCCGATTGTCCCGCCGCGCCCCCGGACAGTCAAATTCGCACAAGCCGAAACCGAATTAAAACAAGGCCATCCGATCCCTTAACAAACGCTTTGCAAGTTCCCATGCGGCAAGGGGAATTCCATGATTGACATGGGGGACTTTTGCCCTACACTTTGCGCAGAAAAAGGGGGGGCTCCGGTTTCCGGGCCCTGATGACAATCAACACTTTGGTTCCATAAGGAAACGGCATGAAATTTCATTTCCCTGTCATCATCATCGACGAAGACTTCCGTTCGGAGAACACGTCCGGGCTCGGCATCCGCGCCCTTGCCGCCGCCATCGAGGCCGAGGGCTTCGAGGTCGTGGGCGTGACCAGCTATGGCGACCTTGCGTCGTTTGCCCAGCAGCAAAGCCGCGCATCCGCGTTCATCCTTTCGATGGACGACGATGAACTGGCCAACGAACCTGAACAGACCATTGACGAACTTCGCGCATTTGTTGAAGAAATCCGGTTCCGCAATACCGACATCCCGCTGTTCCTTTACGGGGAAACCAGGACGGCCCGCCACATCCCGAACGACGTGCTGAAGGAACTGCACGGCTTCATCCACATGTTCGAGGACACGCCGGAATTCATCGCACGCTACGTCGTCCGCGAGGCCAAGTCGTACGTCGATTCGCTGCCGCCACCATTCTTCCGGGCCCTGACCCACTACGCTGCCGACAGCAGCTATTCGTGGCACTGCCCGGGCCATTCCGGAGGGGTCGCATTCCTTAAGTCCCCGGTCGGTCAGATGTTTCACCAGTTTTTCGGCGAAAACATGCTGCGCGCCGACGTATGCAACGCGGTCGAGGAACTTGGCCAGCTTCTGGATCACACCGGCCCGGTCGCCGCGGCGGAACGCAATGCCGCGCGCATATTCAACTGCGATCACCTTCTGTTCGTCACGAACGGGACATCGACGTCCAACAAGATTGTGTGGAACTCGACCGTCGCCCCCGGGGACATCGTGGTCGTCGATCGCAACTGCCACAAGTCGGTGCTTCACGCAATCATGCTGACCGGCGCGCTGCCGGTCTTCCTGATGCCGACACGCAACAACCTGGGAATCATCGGGCCGATCCCGCGTTCCGAGTTCGAATGGGAAAACATCAAAAAGAAGATGATGGCCAACCCGTTCACGGCCGAGATCCTGAAGAACGACCCGGAAACGAAGCCGCGTGTCCTGACGATCACGCAATCGACATACGACGGCGTCATTTACAACGACGAAGAAATCAAGGAAATGCTGGACGGGCACATCGACACCCTGCATTTCGACGAAGCATGGCTGCCGCACGCGACGTTCCACAAGTTCTACAAGGGCTTTCACGCGATCGGAAAAAGCAGCAGGCGATGCCGCGAATCGCTGGTGTTTTCCACGCAATCGACGCACAAACTGCTGGCCGGCCTGTCCCAGGCTTCCCAGATCCTGTGCCAGGACAGTGAGACCAGGCAACTTGACCGCGACGTTTTCAATGAGGCGTTCCTGATGCACACATCGACGTCGCCGCAGTACGCGATCATTGCGTCGTGCGACGTTGCGGCGGCCATGATGGAGCAGCCCGGCGGCAAGTCGCTGGTCGAGGAATCGATCAAGGAGGCGCTGGACTTCCGTCGCGCCATGCGCAAGGTCGAGGCCGAGTGGGGCGACGACTGGTGGTTCAAGGTCTGGGGTCCGGACGAGCTTGCCGAGGAAGGCATCGGGGATCCGTCGGACTGGATGCTGAAGAACGACGATCACTGGCATGGTTTCGGCAAGCTGGCGACCGGCTTCAACATGCTGGACCCGATCAAGGGAACGGTCGTGACCCCCGGGCTGGACGTGGACGGCGACTTCGCCGACTGGGGAATCCCGGCGATTATCGTGACGAAGTACCTGGCCGAACACGGTGTCATCGTTGAAAAGACGGGCCTGTATTCGTTCTTCATCATGTTCACGATCGGCATTACCAAGGGCCGCTGGAACACCCTGATGTCCGAACTGCAGCAGTTCAAGGACCTTTACGACCGCAACCAGCCGATGTGGAAGGTCATGCCGGAATTCGTGGCCAAGTACCCGGTTTACGAAAGGATGGGGTTGCGCAACCTTTGCGACGAGATCCACGACGTCTATAAGGCGAACGACGTGGCCAAGCTGACCACCGAGATGTACCTTTCGGACATGATCCCGGCCATGAAGCCGGCCGACGCGTTCGCGAAGATGGCGCACCGCGAGATCGAGCGTGTGCCGATCGACGACCTGGAAGGTCGCGTCACCGCGGTTCTGCTGACGCCGTACCCGCCGGGAATCCCGCTTCTGATCCCTGGCGAGCGGTTCAACGCCAAGATCATCAACTACCTGAAGTTCGCCCGTTCTTTCAACCGGAAGTTCCCGGGATTTGAAACGGACAACCACGGTCTGGTCAAGAAGGACGGGGACTACTTCATCGACTGCGTCGTATTCGACTGAAAGCGTTGGTTCGCAGCGGGCGAATTTTCATTCGCCCGTACGGATCGCTGGGCGGATGCATCTTGCTGAACCGCAGCGGGCGGATGTAATCCGCCCGTACAAGGAGAAAAGGCGGGCGAGTTTTCATTCGCCCTTACGGGGAGAGCGGCGGGCGGCGCGGCGGGCGAATTTTCACGCGGGCGGGCGGGTCGGGATCGACAGTTCGCCGGCAAAATTGGTCTGCATCACGGTGGCGATATCCTTGTACTGGTAATGTTTCAAGGCCCACATCAGCTTGACCGCCAACATTTCCAGGCTCTGGTCGTGCCCCTCGATGGCGCCCAGCTTCAGGGCGCGCAGCCCGACATCGTAACCTTTCATGCGCGTGATCCCGTGCAGGCACTGCGACGTCACGACCACCGGTATGCGTTCTTCCCTTGCCCGCTTGAAGAAGATGTCGAAGTCATAAGGCAGGTTGCCGGTGCCGTAGGCCAGGATGATGATGCCCCTGGTGCGCTTGTTCTGAAGCAGGAACACCAGATCCTCCGGGTCGCAGCCGGGGGTCAGGGTCTGCACCGCGATATCCGGGTCGAAACCGGGGAAGAACGCGGCCTTGTCAAAGCGTCTTCGGGGCAGCGACTGGTTCAGGTGAATGTCGGCGCGGATTTCCCCGGCATCCTGGGCGTTGATTGAAACGAACGCGTCAAGGCGGCTTTCGGACGCCTTTGATGCGCGGCTTCCCAGGATCACGCGCTCGTCGAATACGACAAAGACACCGCTGACATCCATGGTCGCAAGCTTCATCGCGTTGACCAGGTTGCGCCGGGCATCGGTTTCAAGGCGACTTCCGGGAATCTGGCTGCCGGTCAGGACAACGGGCTTGCCCAGGTTCTTGATCGCCAGGGAAAGCGCGGCGGCGGTGTACGCCATCGTGTCGGTGCCGTGGGTCACCACGAAACCGTCGTACCGGTCGTAATTCTGCTCGATCGCCGCCAGGATATTGTCCCAGTCGGTCGGACGCATGTTCGACGAGTCTATGTTTTCGACGAAGTGGATGTCGAAATCGGCAATCGTCGAAAGCCGATCCTCGATGGCCTTCAACGTCGCCACCGCTTCCTTCCGGGAGGGGGCCTTCAACCCGCCATCCGGACCTTCCTTCATGATGATGGTCCCACCGCAGAAAAGGATCAGGACCCTGCTCTTGTCGCTCTGGGCCATGGCCGGCCTCCCATTCGGACAGTCCGGCAATCTATACACCGGCGGACGGATAGATCAAGTTCCCGGCATGATGGATGAAACCCGAAGATGAAATCGGTCGGGCAGGGAACCGGGGGTCACTCGGGTGGAACGCATTCCGGCGTGCAGTGATCGGGACAGTTCGCACCGGCCGAGAAATAGTTGACCACAAACTGGTCATACGGTTCTTTCAGGTTGAAAAACTGGCCAAGGGACTGGGCGCTGCAATCCTTCTTCATCAGGCTGGCGCAGTGGTCAAGCGAGGTGCAGACGTTGCCACCGCACAGCCCCTGCATCTTGAACCAGCAGGTTCCTGTCATGTGATCCGGGTCGGTGCAGTTGACCTGATCCTCGTATGGCGGACTTCCAGGCTCTGGATAGATGTAAGTCAGCAGGTCGGAGTCCTGGGGCCCCGCGCCCTGCGCCCAGTGCGTGCACGTCTCGTATCCGTGCAACCAGCATGCCTCGATATCGCAGTCACGGCGACAGCTGGCGGCGGGCCATGAGCCGCAACCAAGTTGCCCGTTGCAGAGATCGTAACAATCGTCGTGATCGCGACAACCCTGGGCCGTCCCACATGAAATCTCCTGTGTTTCCTGGCGCATGCCGTTGTTAAACAGGGTGTTTTCATCCTTAAGGCATGCGTATCCTGTGGCTGTGACAACGCATGAGATCTCGTTGCAGTCGGCACCGCAAGCTCCACGACAGGTTGCACCGCAGGGCCCGTATTCATTTCCGGGGGCCGGCATCACGGCGACCAGGTCAAGTTCGGCTGACGCCGCGGCGTCAAGCGGAAGCAAACCGTACACGTGGGGCACAGGAGCCTCCCGGGAAAACCGGATCGCAGTCGAACCACTGGTCCAGGTCGAATCCTGCAGGGCCGGATAGATGCACGACGCCTTGGATGCGGCCGAAATCGCCCGAGACACGCGATCCGGATAGACGTACTTGGCCATGAACTGCCACGGGGTCAGCAACGCCTGAACCACCAGTGGATCCATCGAGTCCGCCGGAAGACATCCCACTTCCATGGGAACCTGTGCCAGCGCCTTTGAAACTGGCCCGGCCGCCAAACGCCCCAGTGCCTGAAGATCGGATTCGTTCAAGGCGCCGTCGCCGGTAATCAAGTGGTCGCCCATCTCATCCGACCAGGAGATCCCGGCGACCTGCAAGCCGCCAGGCTCGCCTGGGACCACGGCTGTCACTGTTACACCGAGTTCGATGGCATCAAATGCCGACAGGTCGAAGCGAGCGCGGGCCAGACCTCGTCCGTCGGTCACAGAAACGAACCCGACCGAGACGCCGTCGGGGGTCAAAAAGACCCCGGAAACGCCCCCGCTTCCGTCCTGACGAAGCACAAGCTTGCCGGCAACACAGCGTCCGCCGCTGCAACCGGTTCCGTCCGGGCATTCGACGGGACAATCGTCATCGGGAACGAACCCGGCTTCCCCGAAATCCGGAATGGCCAGGTCAAGGGCGACGTCCCGGGGGACATTCAGGTCAATATCCCCTTCGACGTAGTCCTGGGCAATGTCGGGTAACCCGGAATCCGCGACGGCATCGTGCACCGAGTCCGCGACAAGATCAGAAGTGCCGACGACGTCGCCGGCCGTGTCGCCCACCGCAATGTCAGGCTGCACCGCATCGCCATCTGGGTCCAGCGTCCCGCCCCCGCCGGCACATCCCCATGCGAAGAATGCGACCAGGGCGCAGACAGGAACGGAATGCTTTTTTATACGCAAGATTCACCCCCGTCATTCCAGGCCGGGAAGGCAACTGTATCGGATGTCGCCAGGGAATTATTACACGTTGGCGTCGATTCTCAAGAAGCCTGCGGCGATCTCGCACGCGCGGGCGGCCACTTCCAGTGCGTTGGCCCCGACCAGGACGAACAGCGGCTCCTTGCCCGGCGCCGGGTTTTCAAAGAACAGCCTCGGGAATGTCGGACGGGAAGCGGCCACGACGGCCACCTTCCACGGGATGCTGTTCCCGTCGCCGGCAGCGGACTCGGGCGGCTCGTTCGATCGGTCGATTTCGACCGGATCCATTCCGCGCGCGACAAGCCAGGCAAGCAATTCCGGAGTCCATGCGAAATTGATTCCAGCCCTTATGGACGGGTCGTATTTCCTGGCCTCGACTATCAGCCTGGCCATGTGGTCGGACGCGCCGAAAGCCGGCAGTCCCGAAGCCCTGGGCCAGCCGTTCACGCGTGTCATGCGCCCGTCGATTGCGGCGACTTCCCCAGGACCCTTGGCCCCCGGCATCGCATATACCAGGTTCACGCGCACCTCCGGAATCAGGCCGGCGAAGTGCCGCGACGACTCGAGCATGGCAATCGCCCGAACCATGTTTCCCAACACGGAATCCATTTCAACTTCACTCATCGGGATCCTCCAACGTCCTGAAAAATGCCGGCCAGAACGGATCCTGGGCCGGGAACGCAAGATCGGTGACGCTTCCGTCGGCCAGCGTCACCGTCCGTCCGGCGCCCGCTGGCAGCATCTCGCCGACCACGTCGGCCGCGATGCCCTGTTCGCCAAGCGCCGCGATAACTGCCTGGACATGAGCCTGGCCACAGGTCAGGACCAGGCTTCCCTCGCTGATCGACTCGAACGGATCGATGCCGAAGTAGTCGCAGACGGCCGCGGCCTCGGGTGAAACGCGGCAGTTGCGCAGATCAACGGAAATCCCGCATCCGCTTGCATGGGCAACCTCGAACAGGCCACCCTTCACGCCACCCTCGGTCGCGTCGTGCATGGACGTCACGCCGCCGGTCGCAAACGCCGTCCGGCAATCCTCGATGACGCTCATCTGCCAGTAGGTGTCCTGGGCGCGGGCCAGCAGATCCGGGCCGATGGCCCTGGCCAGGCGCTTCGGATACTGCAGGGCAAGGACGCCGGCCGCCTCGATGGCCGCGCCCTTCGTCACCAGGACGGCGTCCCCCGGCCGTGCCCCGGCCGGGGTGACATACCTGTCGGGATCACCGAATCCCCAGACGGTGCAGCCGCCGTTAAGCGGATACGGAATCCCGCCATAACTTCCGGTGTGCCCGCCGACGATGGTGATTCCCAGCTTCACGCATTCTTCGTGAATCGCGGTCCAGATTTCTTCCAGAACAAGCGAGTCCGTGCCCGGTGGCAGCATCAGGCATATGGTCATGAAACGCGGCTCTATGCCGGTGATGGCGACATCGCCGGCACAGATGTGAACGATTCCCCACCCGAACTTGCGCCAGCCCCACGATGCGACACCAAACGTCGGATCCTCGGCAATCGCCATCACCTGGTTGCCGACGCGGACGATGGCGGCATCGACGCCGTGTCCGGGACCGACGATCAGCGATTGGTTTGGCGCGCCAAGCCTTGGAAAGATGATTCGGTCAAAAGACCCCGGATCAAGCTTCCCGACGAACGGAATCCTGTCCTTTTCGTGCATTTCTGCCCTCCTCCCGGTTGCGGGAAATCCAGGGAAGGGCCGGTTCGACGTAAATCTGTTGGGAAATCATCTGGCCTCCCTTCGCCGGCATTACCCGGATCAGGTTCAATGGGTCGATGCTTGAAGCATCCTCTCAGCCGATACCCACCGGCTCCCCAGTCGATGCCAAATGTAATACGGACCAGATGGTGATGCAACCAGGGATCGGAACCGGTGGCTGGAACCAGAGGCTGGAAGCGGGAGACGACGCCAGGCGATCCATGCGGTGCATGCACGCCGGAATTTCGGCTATAATCCGCGAATCTCGCTGCGGATGAAATCCATGAAACCGATGCTTCCGATTCTGCTTGTGGCCGCCATTCTTGCCGCCGGCTGCGGTGACGACAATCCCGGCCACGGTTTTTACGACGACGGCACGCCCATCTAAGACACCAATACGCCGCCGGAAGACGCAAACACGCCACCGGGCGACGACGGGAATCCCGGCGAAGACACCGGCGTTTCAACCACTTGTCTGCCATCGACGGGAACATCGGGGACGGCCACCGTTGAACCGGGAATCCCCGTGACGCTGGCAACATCTTCGGGCAAGGCCATGAATACGACGGAATTCGGCGCAAGTCCTATCCCGCCGGAACAGGTCGGCACAATGGCCAGGGGAACCGGCGACTGCGGCACGGTTGGAATCCTGCTGATGAGTCCCGCAGGAAGCGGCGGTGAACTGACAAGGTTAATGTACCAGGACATCACGAACATCATGGGGGCCGGGCCGACCGCACTACCCGAACTCGTAATCGATGGACTTTCCCCGCCCATCAACAACGCCAGCCTGTTCTTCGCGGCGAACTGCATGGCGACCGTCATGCGACCGACAAACACCGGATACATGCAGTACGACCGCAGTGAAGGCGGTATCTGGGCCGGCAGGATGGTCAAGGTGGCCGGGAACGAGATCGTGACCGACATCACCACGCTTGCCGCCTGGCAGCAGCCCGACGGAACGATGAAGCTGATTGCAAGGGCACAAGTCGGCAGCGTCACCAGGGGCCTTATCGGAACCAGGACAATCGAACCATACAGCACATGGAACTTCACCCGGTTCGACCTGCCTTCCGTCACCGACCTCTTTTCCATCAAGGAAGCGCCGGACGGCACCATTCATGCCGTTTACAGCAAGACAAGCATTCCGTGCGACCCGTGCGACATGGGGCTTTACCACGGCACCCTTCCGATGGATGGGCAATGGAGCGAAGATCTGATCCAGGAATCGAAATGGGGCGATCCCAACGACGAATACGCCACCGACGCGGCCCTGGCGATCGATTCGAACGGGCACCCGCTGATCGCGGCCACATACTTTGTTCGGGCAATCACGGGGTCAATCAAGTCGGCCCAGCTTCGCCTTTACGGCAGCGGGCAATCCGGATGGTGCAACGAAACCGTCGTCACGGAAGTCGATGGGTATGCCGGTTCGGACGGAACAAAGATGACCGGAATCTCGCCGTCAATCTTCATGGACACCTCTGACCGCCCCCATGTCGTCTTCATGGACAAGGCCCAGTGGCACGACGGCAACAACTGGGCAAACGCGATCGACGGTCAGATAAGGTATGCGGTGCGAAACGGCAGGAAGTGGACCGTCAGAACCCTGCTTACACAGGATGGCCAGACGAAAAGTCCAAGCCCGCTGATCGGTGCACTGCCGCCGTCCCTGGCGATATCGCCCGACGGCACATCGATTCACGCGGCAACGGCAACGTTTGAATGGGACACGGACAGCATCTATCTTCAGCAGGCGACCGACATCAGCTTCAAGGCAACCGCGATCCAGGCCGAATCCACACTTCCCTGACGGGCTGCGGATGCCGGATAACCACCGGCTTCGAATGCGCGACCACAAAAAACTGATCAGAATGACTCGACTGGTTCAAGCGGGACTTCGGGCCAGATCTGGCCGTGGCACGGGGGCATCGAGTTATAGACCCAGTCGATATCGACGGTGCCTGACTGAAAGACGGCCCGCCGCGAAAGGCCGTTGAAGGTTCCACGGACAAGGATGCTCTCCATCATCATGTTCATGGCGAAAACGGCGACGGTGGCGCCAACCGGGACTGACCGAAGCTGCGGCCCGCCGGCAATCGTTGAAAAGGCAAGGCGGCCGGCGTCGGCTGCCTGGCACTGGATCACGGGAAACATCTGCGGCATTCCAGAATCATCGACGTATGCCATGAATTTCAACGAATCCAGCCGGTTGAAAAGGTCGCGCGCCATCGAAGTCAGGGGTTGCGGCCGGGAACCGTCGGCAAGGACGCCCTTGACAAGGCGCGTAATTATGGCCGCGGGAACGATTCGCGACATGGGCAGCGGGGCCACGTCGGTCGCGTCCAGCAAATCGAGATAATGCACCGTGTTTATTCCGAAATATGTGTTGTACCGAAACATCGGCTGCATGTTGTAGTGCTCGTAATCGGCACCTTCACGGACACTGTGGGTGTATCTGCCGTGGCCTGACAAAGTCTGCTTGTCCAGAGTGACCGCGACAAAGGCCATCAACGGGTTGGATCGAAGATGCTCTTTCGACTTCCCGGACGAAAACTGCCCGAACATCAGGTGGTTCGGATCCTTCGCTTCCAGGCTTGTCATCAGGGTGATATGCGGAAGACCGGCCGGATCCACGGTCGCGATCAGGCCAAGCTTCGTCCCCGCATTCAATGCCTTCATGGCGCCTTCGGACAAGGTGTTCATAATCATCCCCCAATCATTCCTGAAGCCTGGTGGCACCGGAAGTCCGGACAATCGCGGGATCGACACCGGACGACTGCGCCGCCGCCTTCATTGCATCAAGTTCAGCAGCGGTCATCAGTGGCATATCCCGATACAGCCAGTCGATACCCAGTCGGACGTACTTGTCCCGTCCAAGATGGTTGAACGCGCACAGGTCCCAACGGGAAACCGACCCCGGCGGCAGGGTCGCCAGGAAGCCCCCGACGGCCTTCATGTTATCAATCGTCGCTGTCGCCCCGGGGATCAGCGGGGTTCGCACCCACAGGCTTGTTGCACCGGCGGATCCGACAACCGCGCTCGCGACAAGGCGCAGGTTTTCAAGGATGACTTCGTTTGAAGCCCCGCAGAACTGGCGGTGAAGGTTCGAATCGATCATCTTGACGTCATAAAGAACGACGTCGCACAAAGGCAGCATCGCCTGCAATGTTTCGGGCCTGCAAAGGCCGCATGTGTCCAGTGCGGTGTTCAACCCGGATGCGCGCAGGCCCCGCAGCACGTCCATGCAGAATTCCGACTGGGCCGTCGCCTCGCCGCCTGAAAGGGTGACCCCGCCGCCGGATCGGGAAAAGTATGCGGCGTCCTTCGCGACCTCGCGGACAAGGGCCTGGGCGGTCATCCGGCGCCCCCAGATCTCCAGCGCGTTGGTCGGACAGGCATCGGCGCAGGCCCCGCATCCGGCACATGCACCCCTGTCGATGACCACACCTTCGACACCGCGTGACAAAGCGCCGCGGCTGCAAAATCCAACGCACGTTCCGCATTCGATGCAACGAACCGGAATCCACTGCAACTCCGGCTGCGGACTGATGCTTTCCGGGTTGTGGCACCACGAGCAGCGCAGCGGACAGCCCTTCAGGAACACGGTTGTCCGCAGACCGGGCCCGTCTTCCGTTGACATCCGCTGGATTTCAAGCACCAGGCCATCCTTCATGATTTCATCCGACACAATTGAAGCGGACGCTTCCAGTCCGCCCATACAAGCCCCGGGGCACCTGGGTTCCTAGAAGCGCTGGTGACTCATCCTGGCAATCACCTCGTTCTGCAGTTCGCGCCCGATGCTTACGAAGTACGCGTTGTACCCGGTGACGCGCACAAGCAGGTGCCGATAATCCTGCGGATGCTTCTGGGCCATCCTGAGCATGTCCGGATCCAGGATGTTGATCTGCAGGGCCGTGCCGCCGTTTTCCATGTATCCGTGCAGGAACGACTTGAACTTTTCGCAATGCTCCGGATCCTGGATGACGGCCGGGTGGAACGTGATGGTGTGACTGGCGCCGTTTGGCAGCAGGTTGACGTATCCACGGTAGTTCCCGACCTGATCTTCGGACTTTCCGCCCAGGGCCTTGCCCACGCTGTTGCTGTTCGAGGTCGGCCCGTTGATGTCGGCCCCGTTGCTGGGACAGATCGCGTTTGAAAGGAACTGTCCACGCGGGCGACCGTCCGGGGTGGCAACCACCACATACCCGTCCCCGGCCCAGTAATTCCATGAAAGCATCCCCGGGCGGAACCGCCGGCCGGTGGATTTCGTGACATGCTTCCATGCCCCGTCGCACCACAGGTTCATGACACGAACCGCCATCGCATCGGCTTCGTCATCGTCACGACCGTACTTGGGCGCCTTGTTCCTGGCCTGTGCCTGAAGAACCTCGTGCCCGGCCCAGTTCGCGCGCAGGGCATCGATCAACTTCCCCATCGTGCAGATCTTCCGATCGAAGACCAGGTACTTGACCGCCAGCAACGAATCGACCGTCGTCGCGAAGGTGACGGCTTCCAGCGTGGTCAGGTTGATTTCGGCGGCACCCTGGTTGATGTCACGCCCCTTTTCCGCGCAGCCGGCCACCAGGCAGGACAGATAAGGCGTCTGAAAGAATCGGGCCCTTACACTTTCCGACGCCTCGTAAGTGCTTGCGCAACGATCAATGATATAGGCGGTCTGCCGCTCGTACGCGGCCCAGAATTCCTCGAAATCACTGAAAGTCGTCGCATCTCCGGTATCCGGCCCATCCTGGGTCACCGGTTCCGCGACGCCTGTTATCTGGTCAACGTAAGGCAGCAGGTCGCGCCCGCCATTAATGGCCAGTTCGACCGCCTTGACCAGGTTCAGGTTGTTGTCAACGGTCCCTGACCGGTCGTTGCCGACCATCGTGTTCTCCAGACACCCGACCGGGGCATATTCGTGGACGTTGTCCAGGTTGATCCTGTCCTTCATGCCTGCAAGTTCAGCCTGGCGAAGCATTCCCGCCATGGAACGTTCATCGAAATTCAGCAGGAAGGGCGCGCCCTGGCTGTCCGAAATCATCTGGACGATCTTGTCCATCAATTCCGGCGGCGTACCCCGATGCAGCCTGACGTTCGGCTTCGGTTCAAGTATCGGGGACATCTCGTCGATGACTTCCAGGACCGCGTAAGTGAAGTCGTTCGTCATGTCCCGGCCGTCGGCACCCATTCCGGACAGGGTTATCAATTGTCCGAACCCGGCCGTGATTCCCTGATTGCCGCTTCTGATCTGCGCATCGTAGGCGGTGTTGCAGTGAACCCAGAAGCACTTCAACAGTTCCTTGCCGAATTCGCGATCCATCCCTTCGGCAATCGATCGCTGCCAGTACGGCAGCATGTACTGGTCAAACCTGCCGAACGACACGCCGGGGCCGGGATAATTTTCATCGCTCATGACCAGCATGTGCCCAAGCCACAAGGCCTGCAGCGCCTGCCAGAACGTCGTGGGCGGTTCCCAGGGGACGTGGTCGAGGTTGGACGCCATGGCAGCAAGTTCCGCGCGCCGGCCTTCATCCGGTTCGACGGCGGCCAGTTCACGGCAACGCGCCGCATACTTCACGCCGACGTCACGCGGCATCGTGGCGGCGGTCATCATCGCTCGAAGCTGGCACCCCCGGGGGCCGGCCTTGTCTTCCGGTGAAAGCGCCTGGTAGTGCCCTTCGATCTCCTGATGAATTCCACGCCAGCCGATCTTCAGCATCCTTTCATATCCGGGAACCAGGTGGCCGCTGGTCGCGCCGCTGTTTCCATACCCGTGGTCGTGAAAGCGCTTCATGGTGGCGCGGGCGCCGTTCGGACCAATCAGCAGCCTGTCGTATTCGGCCGCCTCGTCGCGGTTCAGGCACAGCGACGTCTGTATGTTGAACCGCGCCCCGCAGACAAGGTCCCCTGGAAGGATCTCCTGCGGAACCATGTCAACCATCACCTTGCGGACGAACCACGCCCGCCTTTCGGGAAGGCTCCAGTTCCAGAAGTCGGCATCAAGGGGAACTTCCCGCGCGCCCTGGCGGTACGAGCCACGCAAGGCCTGCATCAGGAAATAGACCTCGGGAACGATGTAGTACGTCATTTCCTGAAAACAGACGTCCCATGGCGTCCCGGTCGTCCACGCCGTGAACTCGTTGTTCCACTTGCGATCCGTGCCCTTGAAGTAATAATCGCGCAGCCACCCGATCCTTGGTGACAGGTTGTACGGCTCCTTCAAGCCCGGCCTTGATTCGTTGATGGCTGCCATGAAACCCCCTGGGATTGACCGTGACCGCACGATTGTAATACCCGGAAGCGCAGTGTGCTATGCTGATTCGGCCGGCCAGGGCCGTACCGAAGGATAAAGGGGGGACTCAAGTGAACAAGACCTTGCTGCTGCTGATGCCTGCCGCGACTGCCATCTTCCTGGCATGCGATAATGGTGTCCATTACTGCGACACCGATCTGGAATATCAATTCCATCAGTTGCTTCCAATACCGGACGAAGGCTGGATGGCGGACCCGCACGTCATTCGCGTCGGCTGCACATGGTACCTTTACGCGACCCATTCCCAGGTGGATTTGCAGGTCTGGTACTCGGATGACCTGACAAACTGGACCCAGGGCCCCACGATCTGGGCGCCGACGCAGGACTGGCAGACCGAAGGAAACCTTTGCGGCATCTGGGCACCGCACGTGGAGCCGGCGGGAGACAAATTCTTCCTGTACTACTCGGCCAACTGCCGCATTGGCGTGGCGGTCGCCAACGACCCGCTGGGGCCATTCGTCGATGTATATGACCATCCCCTTGTCGGCAACGGATATGGCGGGGTCGGCGACGGCCAGCTTGTCAATGACCTCTTCCTTGACTACGACGACCTGGCGATCGACGCCTTTGTTCTGCAGACGGCCGGCGGCCAGAGAATCCTTTTCCATAACGCCTTCACGCCGGCTTCAACCGTCCATGCCCAGGAAATGCCCGATTTCGTGTCGGTTTCCGGCAAGCCGCTGGTCATGATTGAACCTGACCTGAATTCCTGGGAAGGCTTCATCCGGGAAGGAACCTGGGTACTGGAGCATGATGGTGTGTTCCACCTGATGTATTCGGGCAACGACTGCTTCACCGCCGAATACGCGATCGGCGTGGCAACCGCCACCAACCCGATGGGACCGTATGTCCGCGATCCCAGGAACCCCATCCTGCAAAAGAATCCGGAAAGCGAATTCTGGGGCCCGGGGCACCACAGCGTGACTTATGACGCGACGGGAAATCCGTTGATGTTCTATCACACCAAGACAACACCCGATCAGGGTGAAGACCGCCTTGTCAGGTACGGTCCGCTGTGGTTCGACGAACTGGGGCGCGTCAACGTCGAGCAGCCGTGACCACCCTTGATTCGCATCCCGCTGTCTGGTAAAAGAGTCCTGACATAACGCTTTCGGCAATGTCAGGCCCCCTGGCGGGCCATCCAGCCAAAGGCGCGTTTTTACGCGTTTTCTTGAAACGGATGGTCTGTCATGTCAATTTTTTCAACCAATTCGAAAGATCAAGCCAAAGGTGCCGTCGATTATCATGATGACCGGCCTGAAGGTTCCCAGTTCTGCGAGCATGAAGGACATCTTCGGGGCCGGCACATCGAATTCGCTGTGCGCCGCCCTGGCCTGGCGATAATTGACGCCCAGCGCATCTTCCTTGATCCGATTTCACCGGCCAGGCTTCATGGCAGCGATCACGTAATGGCCAACATCCTGCTGCTTGCAGCAACCTTCCGCGCCATGGATCTGCCGGTCGTCTTCACCAGGCACATAGAAAGACCGGATCGTCCCCGGGGGACAATACCGGAGTTCTTTCCCCGCCCCCTGACCCCGGACGACCCGCTTTCCGAAATGATGCCCGGTCTTTCCGGACACATGAAGGACGGACAGCCGCTTGAGAAGTGCCGGCATGATGCCTTCAGCGATGGCATTCCCGATGTGCTCGCCGGGGTCGATGTCCTTTTCGTGGCGGGCGTCCAGACAAACCTGTGCATCCTTTCGACCGCGCTCGGCCTGGCCCGTCACAGTATCGTGCCGGTTGTCGTGTCGGACGCCTGCGCGGCCCGTGAGCGCGCGGATCACTGCGCAGCAATCAGGTGCCTGGGCAGCGGCCACGCTTTCATAAGGACAACCGACGAAACGCTGCGATTCCTGATTTCCGGTTTCAAGGGTTCCGATGAAGCGTGAATCGATCGATATCGCCATCGTCGGGGCCGGTCCGGCCGGGATTGCCGCCTGCCTGGAAGCGGTTCGCCTGGGCCTTTCGCCTTTGCTGGTCTCGGAAGGGCCGGTCGGCGGGCTTGTACACGCGGCAAGACGCCTTGACAACCTGCCGGGATACCCGGGCGGGATATCGGGATCGGAATGGGCGCGTGCGTGTGAAATCCAGCTTTCCGAAGCGCGGATTCCGCGCCTCATGTCGAAAGTGCTTGCAGTTGCCGGAAAGGAAAAAGACTTCCTGATCACAACTTCCCGGGAAATCGTTTCTGCCCACGCGGTCGTGCTTGCCGTCGGAACCAGGCCCAGGCCATTTCCGGTTGCCCTGCCCCACGGCCCGTTCATCCGGCGCGACGCCGCCGGTCTTCCATCGCGTCTTGAAGGGCTTCGGGCCGCTGTCGTCGGTTCCGGCGAAGCCGCCGTGGATACCGCGCTGAACCTGGCCGATCGCGGGGCGGCGGTCACGCTGCTATCGCGGGCCGAGGCTCCCAGGGCCTGCGCGGCCCTGCTTGGCGAACTCTCGACAAGTGAAGTTCGGGTGCTTGCGGGCACCGCCGTCTGCCGCGCGGCCGAGGACGCGGGTACCGTCAGGCTGCTTCAGGAAGATGGCGGCGAATGGACCGGCAACCTTGCCGTATTCTGCATCGGGCGCGAATCAAGAATTGACGAAATCAGGCTCGACTGCCCGCCCGGCACGCGGGGAATCCTGACGGCCGGCGACATGAACCGAACCACCGACCGATATGTGCTGCCTGCCATGGCGGATGGCCGCGCGGCAGCATTTTCTTCATTTATATCAATAACCAGGGAGGCATGATGCAGTTTGGGCAGACGTCTGACCAACAGACACCAGTTAACTTCAACGATAGAAAGGACTCGGAAGGGGCCGTTTCAGAAGGCAAAGCGTTCAATCGAAAGGGACTGGAAGTGGCATCCACGTGCGGAGACCCTTCCGTTGCAACGATATTTGTTGCCAGGACCCGCCCGGGTGACGACACGAGCATGATCGAATTCGTCGATGGACTGGACTGGAACCACCCACGCCACGACAAGTGGATCATCAACGTATCGACGCAGTTCGGCTGCCCCGTGGGTTGTCGCTTCTGCGATGCGGCCCACCGGTACCATGGCAACCTTTCGGCGGACGAGATGCTGGCCCAGGTTCGACATGTCACCGACATGTATCCAGGCCTTGCCGAAAGGTGCCGCAAGCTTAAGGTACACTTTGCCCGGATGGGCGAGCCGGCCCTGAACCGCGCCGTCCTGGACGCCATTGAACGACTTCCCGCGACCGTGAATTCCCCGGGCTTGTGGGCCTGCGTGGCGACAACGGCGCCCCGGGGAACCGAAGACTGGTTCGAACGCCTGATCGACGTCCGGGACAGGCATTTTCGCAAAAGGTTCCAGCTTCAATTCTCCATCAATACCACCGACGAAGACTTCCGCCAGGACATGACGGCGGTGCGCCTTCTTCCGTTCAAGTGGATTCGGGACTACGCGTCGCGGTTCTTCCAGGACGGCGAAAGAAAGGTCATCCTGAACTTCGCGCTTGGAAGAGCGGTACCTTTTGACGCGCACAAACTCCTGCGTCAGTTCGATCCGGTTACCACATGCGTGAAGCTGACCCCGCTGAATCCGACGGCCCGCGGGGCGGAAAACGGAATGTCGGGCATTAATCGCGAAGACCTTGAAAGGATTGCCACAATGCTGAACGAAAACGGCTTTGACGCGGTGCTTTCGATCGGGGATCCACGCGAGGATGATATCGGAAGCAACTGCGGCCAGTCGGTCAGGAGGCTGGCTGATCGACGATGATCGTGCAGTCGATGTGGTCGGTGCCCCTGACCACGACACCGTCCGCCTGAAATTCAACTGTTCCTTCGGCACATGCGGCTTCCGTGACGACCGCCCCCCGCATTCGAATCATGACGCCGAATTCGTCCATGGCCGGTCCGGTCGAAGCCTGGTGAAGTTCGAAATCCGCAACGACATGCCTGGCACCGTCTTCGCCCGTCTGAACCGACATGGCATCAAGACGTCCAAACGTTGTCGGCACGCGTTCAAACACGATCGGGGACCCGACCACATACCATTCCGGGGGCACACCGCCAAGCAGTTCGACCGTGACTCCGGTCGAGGGATCGACCAGGGCGGCGTCCGCGTCGGGAAGCGGCGCATGAACCTCGCGCACAAGCATGGACCGAAGCCAGGAAACATAATCGGCGGCCGCCCATCCATGCGGGGAGTCGCCACGGCCCTTGCCCGTGTTCAGGTACTTTTCCTCCCACCATCCGAAAATCGGCGACGCCTGTGCACGGAACCCGTTCATCAGCGTCCAGGCCCGTTCCCACTCGCCCCGTATCAGGAGCGCCTGCGACCACTCGGCGGCCATGTATGTCCAGATGCGGTTGCCGTCGTCTTCAAAGCGGTACTGATCCTGGGCCCGGTTTTTCCACAACCATTCAAAGGTGTTGCCCACTTCCGGGCTTAACGGATCCATTATTCTTGGTGGAAAGACCGTCCTGATCGAACCCCAGGCCCGCTTCGATTCCGTTCCAACCGCGGACGCGATGTACCCGGATTCCGAATCCCCCACGTATGCATCCAGCGCCGCCTGCCGCACCCACA
>JAKPTZ010000154.1 GCA_029555025.1 Deltaproteobacteria bacterium | reverse complement strand
GAAAAAGGGCGTTGCGGATCGTGGCTTGACGCAGAGCCTTGGCCAGGCGCGGCCCCATGCCGGTGGTCAGCTTGGTGCGGGCCTTGTCCCAGTCACCGGTCCGCCTAACGCCCATTGAGCTTCACCAGTTGCAGGTTCTTGTGAGTGACGGTCCCGAAGAAGTATTCTTCTTCCACGCTCTGTATGCGATAGGTTTCCCTGTCTGCGGCCAGGCGGTCTTCTCCATGAACGTCGGCATCCGGAAGGACACAGGCGAGCGCGTCGATCTTGTCGCTCAGCTCCTCCGGCGGGGTTTCGTTCAGTTCGATGGGGATGACAGAGACTTCCGCGTAATCGGCATCGTCGGTGCCGTAGAGCCGTTCGCCGGGAACCACGCGCAGGACGCGTGCGGTCTGGCCCGAGGAGAGGATCAGCCGGGCGACGTCGGCCACGGCTTCTGAGCGTTCCCGGTCATTCAACAACATCGAGGTCGATCCCTTGTTCGTAGATGACCGGCGCAAGGCCGCTCGGAGTCAGGATGTAGGCTTCCTGGTCGAGCTGGGTGGCCGGGCGCAACTCGGTGAGCCGCTGGCGGTAGTCCGCGAGCAGATCGGCTTCGAGCTTGGCCCAATGGCCAGGCTGGCCGGTTTTGTCCACCCGCTTGTCGCCGCTGGAAAAAGAAAAGGCGTTGGCGGTGGCCGAGCGCATGACCTGGCAGGCGTGGATCTGCGCCATGATCACCAGGAGCTCCCGAACCTCTCCGGAGGGATCGGGGATGATCTCTCCGGCCGTTACCGTCAGCGTTTGGTCAAGATCGCGGCCGACTCGAAAAACGGCCTTCCGGACGCATCTATCCAGAGTCAGGTCCTCGAAGAGAGATGCGCCCGGATCGGAAAGATCGAGCCGCAGGTCGGCGATCAGATCACTCAGCAGCACCTTGCATGCCCTCCAGACGGCTCTTGAGCGCGTCGATCACCGTGCGGCGTTTTTCGGTTTCCATGTAGCCCTTGAGGGTCTCGGGATTGGCCTCCTCGTTGACCTTGGAGATGGCGTCGGTGGCGGAGAGCTTGCTCAGGTCCACCGGCTCCGCGTCCTGGTCGGGTTCGAGACTCACGACCGGTTCCTGCTTCGGCTTGTCGGCCATGACCAGACTTCCGTTTTTCAGGGCAGCCTGGATTTGTTTGGTAAAATGTTCCACCTCGACGACCTGTCCGGGCTTGAGTTTCAGCCCGGCATCAGGAATGACCAGGATACCGGGTCGGATGTTCTTGATTCGATTCATGTCACGTTACCTCCCGGATTACGGAACCAGTTTGATTTTGGCCATGATGTCGGGGCGGGTAATGCCCTGGCCGATCTCGGACCACACCAGCCAGCCGGTTTTGAAGCGGGTCTTCTGGTCGATGGACTCCGTCTTCAGGTTCTCGCGAACCGGCATCTTTCCGACCTCTTCATCCGG
>JAKPTZ010000084.1 GCA_029555025.1 Deltaproteobacteria bacterium | reverse complement strand
TCTTAACTTCCGGTTTAATGTGTGAATCTGTGTCGCCCGCCACAGGGGCGGATGACTCACACCGACATTTCCATCACTTCCCCGATGTCAGTCATCATATCTGAAGTGCTCTGAGAAGATCCGTTGCCAGGAGGTGACAGGAAGCGGCAATTTCCTTTTCATCGGCCAGAACACCGGCCGACCGGACCGCCAACCCGATTCCCCGCGCGTCCAAGGTTCCAAACAGCTCCCGCAAAATCCTGATTCCTTCTGCCGCCGCAGATGCGGATCGGACGTCTTCCTGCAGAGACTTCATGCGACGACACATATCTTCCGTAGATGTACCTCGAAGCAATCGAAAAACGTCGAGGGCATCCTTGTCGCTCAGCCTGTCCGTTCCTTTTCTGTCATTCAGCTTATGCATCTTTGCGACAAGCAGCGCGGCCGGGCCTGCGACCCTGATATCGAATTTCCGCGAATCTTCAGATTCCAAGGCAGTCAGAGTCAATATGTCCGCGTCGATAAGCGCGCCCTCAAGACCGGCAACGATGCGGGCAACCTTTGGATGATGTCCAGACAGACGTGCAGCCCTGCGGCCCTTTCCCGGGCTGACAGAGGCCGGAACCAACAGGTCAACGACCACCTCGACCGGAGTGTCCTCATCACACGGCCGGCTGGTCACCCAGGCACCGACGGAATCGCACGATTTCGGCGAAAATCCGGCCTGCCTCAAGGCTGTTTCAAGCGGAGGGGTTAATCCGAGGACTGCCGGATCCAGAACCAGATCGCCATCCGTCGTATAAGGTGCGACGGCAAGATCCGCATCGCCGGTCCTCAGATAAACGGCCTGCGCGCCGACAAGTATCACGGCATCGCGATGGGCACCGAGTGCATCCAGCGCATCAAGCAACACGCGACGGGCAAGTATGTACAACTTATCCACGCCAGGCCCCCTCGTTTCCGGCCATCCAGTTCAGAAGTTCTTCACCTTCCGCCGGTCCACGTCCCGAGCTTGTCAACAAATCGGCAGCTACCTGCGCCGTAGCGGCATACGTGACACCATCGACAACTGAACAACGCCGATAAACAACCTCATCAACCGGCCGCGCCAGCACCACATTGGCCCCGTTTTCCGCCGGTCGCAAAGCAAGCGATTCGGACGCCGCTTCAATATCGTCCACATAAATCATGCCCAGTCTGGCGGGCGCAACGGGTGCCGTCCTGGCGGCGGCCAACGAACCGGTCACCGCGTAACGCATGTCGATGGACGCCAATTTCGTCAAAACGGATTTCAAACCACGAGGCTCGATAAAGGTAACAAGTTCACATCTTGATTCCAACGGCGAATCAACGGCCCAGCGCCGCAGCAGGCCGGCCCAGTCCAGCCTTTCGATACGTCCCCTGCGGCCCCGGTCTACAAGGGCCTCCTTCTCCATCGATGCAAGGACCCGGCTGAGATACCCGGCATCGACCCCGGCCCTGACGGCCAGTTCACGAACACCGGGAGTATCCCTGAAATCAACAAGCGTCCTGACGATCCGTCCGACCTTGGGGCCCTTGAATATCCGTACCTTGCGATCCTCACGAAAAGGGCTGCGGGCGGCGCCCGACAACTCGATAAACACGGCCGGACGGACAAGCACAATCCGCGCATTCCCGGTCAGATCCATGAAGTTGAATCCGGCCTCGATCAATTTCTGTCTTGTCGCGGGAGACAGATACCTGGATATGACGACAACAGGATTATCGTCCGACAACCTGTCTGAATCCGACATCAGACGGTTTTTCAGTTGAACCACCCCGCGCGGGTCCATTGACGCGCGAACCTCGATCCGAATCAGAACGCCCTTGTCGTCCGGTACTGTCAATTCAGCGTCACTGCTGCAGGAATTACCGTCCTGCGGTCGCCTGATTCCCCATCCCCGGGGCAACCTGCCCTGGATAGTCCTGAAAACATCATCCTCAAGCTGCTTGTTGCTTATTATCTGCATGTTGCGCACCTCACGCAACATTATACTTTCACACAACACCAAAACACAAATCCAATTCTTTCAAAGAGAATACGGGGTGAACAGGACTGCCATCCACCGACGCGGTATTTCGTCGTGGTTTTGATCCGTTTGGGCGGCAAACAGATCTCGTCCGCGTCACAACAGTCCGGTACCGATCCAGATCCAACGCAAGGCAGTTCCTCTCAGTGCTGGGATTGCGGAAGTGACTGGCCGCCCCGACGTTCGCCGAACCGGCCCCGGAAAGGGACAGGGGCTACCAGCCGGGGCGGCCTTTCCAATATTCGTTTCCGGTCGGGAAGGCCCGGGCCGGAACGCACGTCAATCGGGGGACGGCGCGTGGCGCAGATCCTTGAAAGAATAGTCGCGGCCCGGGGCCTTCCCGAGTCAATCCTGAGCGACAAAGGGCCTGAATTTGTCAGCAAGGCGATGGATGCCTGGGCTTACGGCCGAGGCATCAAGCACCAGTTTATCGAGCCCGGCAAGCCGACGCAGAACGCTTACATAGAAAGCTTTAACGGCAAGCTGCGCGACGAATGCCTGAACGAAAGCTACTTCGTCGGCATCCAGGACGCCACAAAGATCGCGGCAGCTTTCCGACGGGACTACAATCACGTCAGGCCGCACAGCTCTTTGGACAACATGACTCCGATGGAATTTGTCGCCGGGCTTGCTGGCGATTTTCTCCCCCATCGGGGGGAGACCAACAGGGAAGGTTTAGGACAGACCATCCCTGCCTTTTTTGGGTATGACTCTCATTTAGGATTGTCCTAAAATGGGGGGCAGGTCAC
>JAKPTZ010000144.1 GCA_029555025.1 Deltaproteobacteria bacterium | reverse complement strand
AGGTACGTTCCCGATCAACATCCTACGGGGATCGTGAACTGGGGAAACGGCAAGGCCTACTTCTTCAGCGGCGGCCAGTATATCCGATACGACATCGCATCCGACAAAGCCGATCCCGGCTATCCGAAAAACATCAATGCCGAAACCTGGCCCGGCGTGATCTGGATGGACGGGATTGACGCGGTGGTCAACTGGGGAAACGGCAAGGCCTACTTCTTCAAGGGCGGACAGTACATCCGATACGACATCAAGGCAGACCGGGCCGATCCCGGCTATCCGAAAAACATCAATGCCGAAACCTGGCCCGGCGTGATCTGGACGGACGGCATTGACGCGGTCGTCAACTGGGGAAACGGCAAGGCCTACTTCTTCAAGGGCGGACAGTACATCCGATACGACATCAAGGCGGACCGGGCCGATCCCGGCTATCCGAAAAACATCAATGCCGAAACCTGGCCCGGCGTGATCTGGACGGACGGCATTGACGATGCCGTCAACTGGGGAAACGGCAAAGCTTACTTCTTCAAGGGCGGACAGTACATCCGTTACGACATCAAGGCGGATCGGGCCGATCCCGGCTATCCGAAAAACATCAATGCCGAAACCTGGCCCGGCCTCATCCGATAGGGAGCCCAAAATGGAACTGCCCCTCTTTTTGAAAAAAATCGAGTTTTTATCCGATCTGCCGGACGAAGACATCGCGCTCATTGCTGAAAACGCCCATCCGATTGATTTTCCGGCCGGCGGCGTCATCATCAAACGGGGTGAACTCGGCCGTTTCCTGTGGGCGGTCTATGAAGGCGAAGTGGAAGTACGGCGCACGGAAGACGACGGAAGCCTGAAGACGGTAGCCACCCTTGAACGGGAGCAGATCTTCGGGGAAATGTCCCTGCTGACCGGAGAGCCGGCGGTGCTGGATGTCGTCGCCGCACAGCCATCGATCATCATCCGCATTCCTCGCGAAATCGTATCCGGAATCCTTGCGCGGAATCCCCGAACGCTGGGCAAGTTCACCCGGCTGGTGACCAAGAGGCTTTTGCGCAACCAGCAGGATGACGCCCGGGAGCGCCTGAAAAACGTTCACAGGGAAAATGAAGACCCCTACGACCTGAACTTTTCCTCCGTCACCGAACCCCTGAAAATCCTGACCGTGAACTGCGGAAGCTCGTCTTTGAAATATACCCTGTTTGACACAACGCAATCCGAACCGGTGATCGAGGGTCTCATCGAAAAAATCGGCTCCGGCGACGCAACCCACGTCCTGCGGATGCCGGACGGCAAAAAAGAAACTCCCGTCCACGATGTTCTGGCCGTCGAGCAGGCGTTTGATGTGATGGTTTCGACGATCACCGATCAGGCTTACACGGGCATGAGCAATTTGAGCGATATCAAAGCGGTGGGGCATCGCGTCGTCCACGGCGGAGCGCAGTTTCCCAACTCCGTCAAGGTGGACGCAGAAGTCCTCTCCTC
>JAKPTZ010000122.1 GCA_029555025.1 Deltaproteobacteria bacterium | reverse complement strand
GTGTTCATCAGTTTCAGTGCCGGCAGCAGCGATTACCCGGTACTGGACAGCAACATCATCGTCCGCGGCCAGGGCGGCCGTGGTGGAAACGGCGGGCTTGGCGGCGCCGGCGGGCTTGGCGGCGACGGTGCCAACGGCGGCAACGTTCTTGGTCACTGGGCGTTCGCGATGGGTCAGGGCGGCCGCGGCGGCCAGGGTGGTGACGGCGGACACGGCGGCGGCGGCGGCGGCGGATGCGGCGGCGCCTCGGTCGGCGTGTTCGTATTCAACGGCCAGGGCACCCAGCCTTCGTACGCAACCCAGAACACGGTTACCGGCAGCGCGTCCGGCGGCCAGGGCGGCGCCGGTGGTCCGTCCCTTGGTTCAAGCGGTACGGCAGGCTCCGACGGTTACGCCGCGAACGTCCATTTCAACTGACGACTTCGCGACGCGGCAATAATCCTGAAATCGACAATCCATGC
Organism: Deltaproteobacteria bacterium; assembly: GCA_029555025.1. Taxonomy (GTDB): domain Bacteria; phylum Myxococcota_A; class UBA9042; order DTJE01; family DTJE01; genus JAGOFO01. The sequence goes on along the minus strand of JAKPTZ010000122.1, from coordinate 10,179 downwards.
ACAAGCTACTTGCGCAATCCCCACATCCGTAATCAATCCAGGGCTGTCGGGGATGGTGTCATTTGAGAAGGTAAGTGGTCGGCAAGATGTGGTGTCCCGAAATTGACTGAAATCTTGTTCGCAGGTATGTCAGCGGCTGGTTCAGATGATGCTGCCATCCGGAATCACGGCATTTTTCGGGATCACCGTGATGCCGTCGCAAACCCAGTAATTCGGCCCCTGCATGTTCACGCCGTCTTCCTTTGCCGTGATTGTCACGAAGTTGCCGATCCTTGCGTTCTTGTCGATTATGCATTTCTCAAGGGTGGTGTCGTGCCCGATTCCCATGGGCGGAAGTTCACCCTGGAAGTCGCCGTAGATGGCCGGCGCCCTTTCCCCTTCGGAATAGTCGGCCCCAAGCATCACAACCTGTGTGAGCCTTGCTTCCGGCCTTACAATGGATCTGACCCCGATAATCGATTCGCGCACGACGGCCCCTGTAACGACGGAACCTTCGGAAAACAGGCAGTTCTTGATCTTGGATCGCATGACGACGGCGGGTGGCAGATTGCGGGCCCTTGTGTAAATGGGTTTGCCGGGCTCATAAATCGGAAACGGTGGATTCTCCCTGGTCATCGCGATATGGGCGTCGAAATATGACCGGATGGTTCCGATGTCTTCCCAATGTCCGGTAAACGGATGGGCAAGAACCTTGTGAGTCGAAATGGAACCGGGTATGACCTCCCTGCCGAAGTCCATCCTCGTCGGGTCTGACAGCAGTTCCTCCAGGACGGAAGGCTTGAACACGTAAATGCCCATGGAACCCAGGTACCATTCGTCCCCTTCCAGGCCATGCTCCCGGATCGTCTCGGCCGGACATCTGAACCGCTCAAGGATATCTTCCTGCTTGGGCTTCTCGAAAAAATCCACCACACGTCCGTCCGGGCCCGCCTTCAACAAGCCCATCCTGGAAGCCTCATGCTTCGGAACCGGCTGAACCGCCAGCGTGATGTCCGCATCCATGTTCAGGTGGCGCTGAACCATGTCGCGATAGTCCATCCTGTAAAGATGGTCGCCCGAAAGGATGACTATTGCTTCGTTCTGGAAATCCTTTATGTGGCGCAGTGATTCGCGAACCGCGTCGGCGGTTCCCTGGTACCAGGTGCTGCGGTTCGGTGTCTGCTCTGCCGCAAGAATTTCGACGAAACCCTTTGAAAAGGCGTCGAAGCGATAGGTGTGCATGATGTGGTGATGAAGGCTGGCCGAAAGAAACTGCGTGATTACGAAAACCTTTCGAATGCCCGAATTGATGCAGTTCGATACGGTTATATCGATCAGCCGGTACTTGCCGGCGACCGCCACGGCCGGCTTCGATCTTTGAAGCGTCAACGGATAAAGCCTGGTACCCTGCCCGCCACCAAGAATCAAGGCAATGACGTCGTCCATGTTTCCACCACCGGGAAGAGAAATCGGATCAATAAACGTCTTACTACCATTTAGTTGAAAACAAGCAAAGACAATGCTTGCGGATTAACGCAAATCATACGTAATCTGGCAAATTTGCCCACATTTCTGATATCCTGTCCGCGACTCTTTTTAAGGATCCGGGTCATCCCGGATCGAATCAGGTACAGGAGAATGCGTATGAAGAAGGCTTTCATATTTGCGGCCCTCATTTTTGCTGTTCCGTTCCTTGTTTCATGCGGTTCAGAGAGTGTGCAGAACGACGTTTCCGGAAGCGATGTTGCGTTCGATGCCGTCGCCGATGCCTTGGGCGATAACGGCCATACCGATGACGTGGTTGTGGATGCCGGGCGTGATGTCCTGGATCCCGACGCCGTTTCGGACGCCGACGTGATGGGCCAGGATCTGATTGGAGACATTGCCGAGGATGTTCCGATAAGCTGCCCTGGAAACCTGTGGTGCCCTTGCAAGGACAATAATCAGTGCTATTCGAACTACTGTGTCGAGACTTCCGGCGGCAAGGTCTGCTCGAAGAATTGCGGAGGCGGTGGTGATTGCCCGAGGGGCTGGTCCTGTACACAGCTTGTCGTGTCCGGGGACGCGACTTTCATCTGCACCGACCCGTTTGCCAGGGCTTGCCGCCCATGCACCAGGGACAGCGACTGTGTCCCTGGTTTCGGCGCCAGCGAGTCTGAAGTCTATGACTGTATTCCGTACGGACCCGGCGGAAGCTACTGTGGCGGTTCATGTGCGGGCGAGGACGATTGCGCGGAAGGATTCGTCTGCAATCCGAATCCCGATGGTTCCGGTCAGCGGTGCATGTTCGCCGAGGGCGAGTGTCCGTGCTCGCAGGGCTTCATCGATCAGGGATACCTGACCGAATGCTATGTTGAAAACGAATATGGTCGCTGCAAGGGAACGAGAACCTGCGATGCGGAATGCAGTGCAAGCCAGCCGCAGGCCGAATCCTGCAACCTGGTGGACGACGATTGTGACGGCGCCACCGACGAGGGGATCGCCGGGACTGCATGCGTGAACGAAAATCAGGAAGGCTCTTGTCCCGGAACCGCCGTATGTTCGAATGGAGTTTTTTCGTGCAGCGGACAGACCCCCCAGCGGGAATTCTGCGATGCGGTCGATAACGACTGTGATGGACTGACCGACGAGGATGCCAGCAACTGTCGTAACTTTTTCAAGGATGGCGATGACGACGGCTTCGGGCTGAGTGCCGATTTCCAGTGTCTGTGCCAGGCGTCGGAAACCTATTCGGCGGCCGTTGGTAATGACTGCAACGATAACGACGTCAACGTTTATCCGGGTGTCATCGAGTCCTGCAACGGCAAGGATGACAACTGCGACGGCGTGACCGACGAGATGGGTGCAATCGGTTGCACCAGTTATTACCTGGATGTCGATAACGACACCTACGGCGTTGAAAGCGATAAGAAGTGTCTTTGCGGACCTTCTGGCGACTACAGGGCAACCAGGGGCGGCGATTGTGCCGACGACAATCCGCTGGTCAGCGGTGGCACCGCCGAGTCGTGCAACGGGCTGGATGATGACTGCGATGGCCAGACAGATGAAGAGAATTCCCTCGGCTGCTCGAACTGGTATCGCGACGGTGACGGGGATTCGTTCGGATCCATGACGGATTACAAGTGCCTGTGCTCGAGCACCGTGGTCTATAAGGTCGATGTTGGCGGCGACTGCAACGACAACAACCTGGCCATCAACCCGGCGGCCACCGAGACGTGTAACGGCGTCGATGATAACTGCGACCTGATCACCGATGACGAAGGCGCCAGTGGATGCACCCCGTATTACCTTGACAATGACGGCGACCAGTACGGCGTCGGCACGCCAAAGTGCCTCTGCGCGCCGTTCAACAAGTACACCGCGCTGGTGGACGGCGACTGCAGCGATTCGGACGGTTCCGCGAATCCTGGCATGACCGAGGTCTGCAATAACAAGGACGACGATTGCGACGGGGTCAAGGACGAACCGGGTGCGACCGGCTGCACGGCATACTTCCTGGATACCGATCGCGACAGCTATGGCGTTACCGACAACGTGGCCTGTCTTTGTGCAGTGACGGGTGATTATCGTGCCACCAGGGGCGGGGACTGCGACGATGCGAATGAACTGATCAATCCGGGCATTGCCGAAAAATGCGATGGCCTGGACAACGATTGCGACAAGACTGTCGATGAAGACGGCGCGGTCGGCTGCACGGGATACTATCTCGATTCGGATCGCGACGGATACGGCGACGTGGCGAATTATCGATGCCTGTGCGCGGCCCTTGCCGGAAGCTATGACGTGACAAACGCCAGCGACTGCTGCGACATTGATAACCTGGCGTATCCCGGCGCGAATCCAACCGTCTACTATGTCGCTCCCACCAAGTGCGCCACGACCGGCCGGGAGTGGGACTATGACTGTTCGGGCACCAACGAAAAGGAAGATGCCCGAGTCAATGGCGGCTGTGAGGGGTGGGCCGTTGGCGACGGATGTGATCGTGAGTACGGCTGGAGGTCGTCGGTTGCCCCCGCCTGCGGTGTCACGGCAGAGTTCCTGACCGGTGGCTGCGGTTACACCGGAATCCCGGTTGACTGCAAGGATCCAGTGTTCAGCAACCGCACCCAGAAGTGCCACTGATCCGTGAGTTTGCCTTCACGAACTGAATGCTTATCCCCATGACTCTTTGACCGGCGGTTGAACCTTTCAAGCAAGTTTCCGAAGTAACGGGCAGGAATTCGGCGAATCAGTCGGCGCGGGCAGCGTTTTTCTTTTCGATCCTGGCCATCAGGCCGTTGAACCCTTCCTTGCCGATTATTGAAGTGAACTGCTTGCGGTAGTTTTTTACCATGCTGACCTTGTCGATAATCACGTCATGGACCATCCACCGGTCGGCGGACTGGTGGAATGCGTAGCTGACTTCGGCCTCGGATTTTCCCGAGCGGATAACGGAACTTACCGTAATCCGGCCTTCCTTTTCCGTGCTGGAACCGATTTCAACCTCGAAAGGCGTATCCGGGTTGAACTTCCTGACATAGCTGCGCTGAACCATCTTCTTGAAGCCGTCGATAAACCGCTTGCGTTCCGGCTTCTTCAGTTTGTCCCATTCATCGGAAATGGTCAGGCGGCCAAGTTCCTGATAATCGACGAAAGTCTCCATTTCCTTGCGGATGGCGTCCTCGAGCGAGTCCCTGGTCTTGTGATCAACGACAAGGCCTTTGATGGTCTTGTACTTCTGGCCGACGATGTCAACCGGATCGGGCGCGGCCACAATGGCGGGGGAAATCGAAAGCACCAGGAAGAATACAAGTACTGCGGGGAATCTGTTCAATCCATCATCTCCAGCAACGGGTCCAGTTTGGGTGTCAGGCTTGCTGACAGCAGCATTCTATCCGTCCGTGGCTCATTGTTCCACATCGGATCCCGGAACTGGGACCAGTTCGACGCCGGTGGCCCGTTCCAGTGCGGCCACAGCCATGTTGAAGTCGTATATCGACTGCTGGAATGAAACCTGGGCCAGGAAGAACTGGGTCAGACCGTCGATGATATCCTGAAGTCCGCACAGATCGTTTTCAAAAAGGTCGGTCTTGGCAATCACCCAGCCACGAGCAGCCTTCAGGGCATTGCGCCGGGTTTCCATCATCGTCCTTGCGTCGTCCATTTCCATGAACAGTTTACTGATCTCAAGGGCAATTCCGTTCTCGGCCGCATCGAGCTCCGCCTGAAGTCCCGACTTCTTCGCCCTTGCCACCTTCAACTGTCCCAGTTTCTTGCCGATGTTAAGGTCAAACCGCATTACCAGTCCGGCGCCCAGGTAAAGGTCGTTGTACGGGTCGTAGTAAGGGAACGACATGTTATCCGCGACGTTTGAAAAGGATACGTTGAACTCGCCGTAAAGAAGGAAGTCGGGGAAGAAATTCCGGAACCTTGCCTCGACCTCGGCCTCCCTGGCCTTGATTCCGGTTCGCAGGGCCGCCAGTTCGACGCGATTGTCCAGTCCCGTCTGAACCAGTTCGTTCAGTGAAGGGGAACCGACCGGCTCCACAGGTTCCAGGTCTTCCGGAAGACTGAAGGTCGTTTCCGAAAGGGGGTCTTCGTCAATCAGCCTGCGAAGTTGTCCTTCGGCAAGCTTCATCATCCTTTTGGCCTGAAGCTCGCGTTCAATTATTTGGGCCTCATAGACGCTGACCTTCATCGTGTCAACAGGATCAAAGGACGGGTCGTCTTCGTCTTCCATCTTCTGCAGGTGCTTGCGCGCCTTGTCGAAGTATCCGCGGCCTTCGGCAAGCACCGATGCCAGCTTCCTTGTCAGCATCAGGCCAAAATATGCCTGCATGACTTCAAGGCGTACATCGGCCTTTGCGATGTCCTCGCGAGCCTTGCCGACCTGCACGCCAAGCTGGTGTGCCCGGCGCAGCCATGTGATCTTGCCGCTTGTGTATATCGGCTGGTACAGCTTGATGTTGAGCCTTGCCCAGATCCCCCATTCGCCAAGGTCGCCGAAGTCGCGGTCAGGAGTGCCGGCGAAAGGAGTTGCAGGATCGCCGATCCGGTGACCCGGAACCGGGGCAAGCGATGTGGTCACCTCGATTCGTGGATGCATCTCGGCCGTGGCTGCATCATATTCGGCCTGACTTTCCTCGGTGCCCAGGCGGGCCCTGATAATCCTGGGGTTGTTCTGCAGGGCAAGATCCAGCACATCTTCAATTGAAAGAATTCGTTGCGCTTCATCTGGGGTTGCCGCCCGGGCATCGTCCGGCCCGGACACGCCGATAGATTCCATCGCGCCGACTGTTTCCGCGGCAAGCTGACTTTCCGATGCAGTGGCGGATCCAATGAACAAAAGGGTGATGGCCAGTGCAGGGAACCTTGACATCCCACCTCCGTTCCAGCCTTGGGCGATCCTATCTGGAATGCTGGATGACATCCTTCTTCGGAAGCTGCTTTTTCAGCATTCCGAAAGCGACCTGTGCCGCCGTGAAAGCACCTTCGAAGCCCATCAGCCCGGCTGCGCTGTCACCAAGGTTCAGCAGATTGGCCACCGGAGTCCTGATGGGCCTTGAAACAAGTCCAAGGGTTCCCGGAATCGGCTTGCCGTAAATCATAGGCAACGACATCCTGTCTATCATGTCCTTTCCGGTTCTGGGATTCAGGGTTATCGACGGAATCGAGGTCACGAAGACGTGGCGATCCAGGAACGGCATGAACGCCTTGACCCTGGACATCATCTGGGAGCAGAAACGTTCGACGTTTTCAACGCTTTCGGGATCCGTCGCCGGCATCATGCCGGAAACCGAGAGCACCGCCCTGTCGGGATCCGTTGAATCGGCAGGTTCCATCGCCGGATCGACCTGCAGCATCAGCAGGTTGTCACCGTCAAGGCTGGCCTCGGGCGTTTGAACCAGGAATACGTTCCTGGCCATGCCCTCCGGCAGCCCCTTTCGGGCCATGCCGATGTTCAGAGTAACCATGGCGTGTGTCGCCGCGGTTTCCTGCAGCCTTTGGCGCCATCGTCGCCCGGCCATTTTTTCGGGCAGGCGTTCGATGATGTTTTCAAGATCCGTCCCGGCAACCAGCAGGGACGCCCCGATCGATTCGTTCCGTCCCTGTACGTCGATCTCGTGAATCCTCGAACGACGAGCCTGTACAACATCGACGAAATCGGCCGCCCTGACAGTGCCGGAATTGCCTTCGATGCGGTTAAGAAAAAGCGCCTTCAGCGAGTCAAGACCCCACTCGACGTGGTAAAGGCCGCGAAGAAGGTGGTTTGTCGTGCGCGAGAATGCCAGCGGAAAGGCCCACGGTTCGGCGCATCCAGTCAGGAAGGCGGTCGGGGCCGAAAGGAACGTCCGGGCATCGGTCGCCCCCACCGGTTCCAGTGCGTCGTCACCCGGGGCCAGCGACAGAAGGTTCTTCCAGATCCCGCGCCACTTGAAGTATCCGGAGATACCGTTCGGTGGGACAGGGCAGAGCCCCCGCAGGATGGGATCGATTTGCGAGTCGTTTTCAAAGAAATTGTGTAGCAGGTTCTCAATCTGTCCGGCCTGTCCGGGGAACTCGCGGACAAGTTCGTGGGTCAGGGCATCCCTGACGTGCGAAATCTGAAGCCGTTTTTCCGGCATCACGACACTGCATATGGGATCGATTTGCCGTGGGCGGTTCCTCATTTCGGGAAGCAGTGCAAGCTCCCGGAATATCTCGCTGATCGACTGGGATTCGGTGAATCCGTACATCAGGTTGGGGCGCCTGACGAATCGGAAACCGTCCTCTTCATAAACGTTGTTGCGGCCGCCATGACCAAGAAGAAGTACCCGGTATCCGTTCTTTGCAGCCAGTGCGCCGAAGATAAGGGCCGGAAGGTCAGTTCCGACGATTACGACATCATAGGAACTCTTCAGCTCGCCCATGGCAGGCTCCTTGGTTCAGGATTTCCGGATGGTTCTGCGTCCAACCACCGAAATGCGACCACACAGGACATCGTTAAGAGCCTGCGGGTAGAGCTCGTTTTCCTGGGCCAGGATTCTGGCCGAAAGAGAATCTTCGTCATCGCCGTCAAGAACAGGAACGGTTTGCTGGGCGATGATTATCCCGGTGTCCGTGCCTTCATCCACAAAATGAACCGTGCAGCCGCTGACCTTCACGCCATAATCAAGCGCCTGCTTCTGCGCGTGGGTTCCGGGAAAGGACGGAAGAATCGCCGGGTGAATATTGATGACCCGCCCGGCAAAAGGCCCCAGAAATTCGTGTGTCAGGATCCTCATGAATCCGGCAAGAGCGACGTACTGAACGCCGGCCTCCCGCAGATGGGCCACAAGTGCCCGGTCGTAGTCCTCACGGGTCGCGAAGTCCCGATGCGAAAGGACGAGTGTCCTTATGCCTGCGGCGTCCGCAAATTCAAGGCCGGCAGCGTCGGCCTTGTTTGACAGCACCAGCCGTATGTCGGCATTGAGCGTGCCTGAGGCGGCAGCCCTGACAAGCGCGGCCATGTTCGTTCCACGGCCGGAAATCAGGATTGCAATCGGGACGCGGCCCGGGGCCATCACATTTGTCACTTCACCACCACTTCGCCGGAACCGGCGGTCAGTCTTCCGAAAACGAACGGCTGTCTGCCGACAGACCTCAGAGCTTCAATCGCCGCATCGGCCTTTTCGGGGGCCATCACGATGATAAGTCCGACGCCCATGTTGAAGACGCGCATCATCTCGTCGTCCTCGACACTGTATGCGGTTCCCTTTCCCTGAAGGAACTGGAAGACGGGCGACTCCGGGACTTCCGACATCCAGACTTCAGCCCCAACGCCCTGTGGAAATACACGGGGCAGGTTGCCGACGATCCCGCCGCCCGTTATGTGTGCCATGGCCTTTGGTTTCGGGCCGGCCATCAGCGCGTTTACGGCGTCGGCATAAATGTATGTCGGGGTCAGCAGGACTTCACCCAGTGTCCTGGTGAAGCCTTCATAGACGTGATGAATGTCCAGCTTTCTGGTGTCGATGATATGACGAACCAGGGAATATCCGTTCGAATGCACACCCGAACTTGGAAGTCCGATCAGGACGTCGCCGGGCTTGCATGTGCGTCCATCGACAAGATCCGGTTCATCGACGATGCCGACCGAGAAGCCGGCCAGATCATATTCACCGGCTGCGTAGAACCCGGGAAGCTCGGCAGTCTCACCACCCACAAGCGAGCACCCGGCCTGCCTGCAGCCCTCGACGATTCCCTCGATTACCTGCAGCGAAACCTTCTGTTCAAGGTGTCCGCTGGCGAAGTAGTCCAGGAAGAAGAGTGGGCGGGCGCCGGTCGTCAGGACGTCGTTGACGCACATCGCGACAAGATCGATTCCGATGGTGTTGTGAATTCCGGTCATGAACGCCAGTTTCAGTTTGGTGCCGACCCCGTCCGTTCCGGAAATCAGCAGCGGGCGTTTCATTCCAAGCATGTTGGGGGCGACGGCGGCGGCAAATCCGCCGACACCGGAAACAACTTCGGGAGTGATGGTGGATTTGACCATCCTTCCGATTGCGGAGGCGAATTCATCCCCGGCATCGATATCGACACCGGCCTGTTTGTACGTCAGTTTCTGCATTGTCATCGCGTGTTCACCGCAGCCAGTTTGCGGCCCGAAGAATAGCCTGTCAACGTCGGCCCGTCAATCGTGACCCGGTCCTGCAGCGGTGCCGTCAAGGGGGCCGACTTTTTGCACAAAAGCCCTTGTCGATGCGCTAGAATCCGCGTTCGGAGGCATGCGATGGCAGGTTTGGAAGACGCGGGAAGAAAGGCCGGTGAACTGAACCAGCACGGTTGTTCAATGACCGGCTTCGCATTTCAGATCATGGATCTTACCGGTCCGGACTTTGCGGTCGTCATTTTTGGCGAGCGCGACTGCGTCAGCGCATTTCCGCGGATTTCATCGGAGTTCGCTTCCCAACCCGCCTGGAATGTCTATTCGGTGGCGCTTCGGGAATCCGATGTGGTCGCGGGGCGGGCTTCGGAGCGCCTTCGAGAATGCCTGGTTGCCGTGGCCGCCTCGATGCGCCCCCCTGTCGTGGAACAACCGGTCGTGCAGGGTGCAACGGTGGTGGTTCAAAGCATCGCAAGGCATCCATCGCCAGTTATCGTCGTCCTTTCAACGTGCATGTCCGAAATGACCGGCGCCGTTGCCGAACAGGTGTGCCGTCAGGTCCAGGAAGGTTCCGGAGTCAGGATTATCCCGGTGGC
>JAKPTZ010000115.1 GCA_029555025.1 Deltaproteobacteria bacterium | reverse complement strand
ATCTTGAACAGCCTCATGACTCGGTAGCTGTGGGCAAACCGGTACCATCTGAACCGAAACCTTTCAGCTTCTAGGATTCGTGTTCCCGCCAGGAAATCGTCCCTGTCTTTCATATAACCATTCAAATGGTCGGATCGAGCGTTGCAAGTCCCGTTGATATCAGGGGAATATCCGTCTAGAATATGGCGTCCCAATTCGGGGTTTCAAGGTGAAGATGAATCGCTTCCCGGGCGCATTGCGGCTTGCCGTGACCGTTTCCGTCATTTCCACGACACTGTGGCTTTTTTCCGGATGCGGCGCCGACGGCACGCAAATGGACACCTTCGGTTCGGATGTTTTCGACGAGGTGGGGCCGGACGTAATACAGGCCGACGAAGGCGGTGATGGCGAAGGGCGCGATGCCAACCAGCCCGAAGACGGCGGCGCCGATACCGGCCACGCCGACACGACACACGGTCCCGATGCCGAAAAGGACACCGGAAGCGGCAGCGACCTGTCCGACCCGGACCAGGGCGGCACCGACCTGCCCGACCCGGACCACGGCGCCACCGACGGTCAGGTGGTTGACGAGGGACAGCCTTCCGACAACGGACAGCCTTCGGACGACGGGCAGGCCGACGCAACGGTGATCTCCTGCCAGCCCGAATCGCAGCTTCCCGGCATCAAGGTGACGGTCTATCGAGACTTGAAGGACTCGACCACCAAACCGGCCAACAACCAGTCGAAAACCGACCACATACAGACCTTCAGCAAATTCGACGAACCGTGGGCGGGAATTCCCGTCAACATCATCGATCCGTTCGACCTGTCTGGAATGACCTGCGATGAAGGCTGGTACAGGTTTGATCCGGATGATGGCGAGATCTTTTCCGACGGCGTCCGGATTCTTGACATCGGCCTGCCGGAATGCCGCGTGACCACGCACAACGTTTCCAGAAACACCCCGGCCGCCCTGGCGGCCGGCCGCTGGAAGATGATCGTGATGGGGGACAGCATCCCGGTTCTTGGAACCACAAGCGGTCAGTTCTTCCACGACAACGTTGCAGCGGACCTTGAACCGTTCGGGGATATCCTGGTGTTCAACCACGCATACTCGGGGGCGGTCACCTCCGGATGGCTGCCGACCACAAGCAATTTCAAGAACAAGATCAAGCCGGCGCTTGCCGACACCGACGTTGTTTTCGTGTCGCTTGGCGGCAACGACATAATGCATTACGCGTACAACAACATGAACAAGCCGCTTGACCAGTTGATGGATGGCATCACCCAGACGATTTCATCGGTCCAGCAGAACCTGCGAACGATTTTCCACGCGATCTGGGCCGAAAACCCCGACGTTGAAATCGTCTGGCTGATCTATCCGAACTACGCCAGATCCAATGAGTGGGCATCCATGGTCGGGGAACAGTACGCACCGATGATCGAATCGTATTTCGAGGAACAGATGTACGGCATCGTTTCCTGGGCCGCCGGCATCGAGGGGCTGCTGCTGGTCGATCTGTTTTCCCGCATGAACAAGATCGACCTTGATAAGAGCCTGTACGATGAACTTCATTACAATCAGTACGGCCACAGGATCCTTGGCAACGAACTGCTGAAAATCCTTGGCGGCGTCAAAATCGAGGACGGAGTCCCGACGACGGGTGGCGAACGCATGATCGGCGTGATATGCGACTGATGACGAGCGCCGCGGGGCCGGAATGAACCAGCAGAATGAACGGAACGCCGGGTGGCTGCGCGAATATCTCCCCTGGATTGCCGGGGCCGCTCTCGTGCTGCTCGTCCTTGCCGAAGCGGTGCTCAGAATCGCGGTGGCGCCGACGTGGCCGCCGGTGAAAACCGCCTTCGACCACGGCGACCGAAACTGCTTCAGGCCGGTTCCCGATTCAAGCGTCGCATACCGGCGTTACGGCCTTGCCGGAGAGCCCGTCGTCCATTCGGTCAATCGCCTTGGCTTTCGTGGTCATATTCCGGACGGGGCGAACGATTTCGTGGTGGCCGTCGTCGGGGATGACCTTGTGTATGGCGTCGGACTGCCGGAAAGCGAAACCATCCCGGCCGTGCTGGAAAGACGGCTTCGCACGCGGTTTCCCGACGCATCGATCCGCGTCGCGAACCTGGGATGGCCGGGATTCAACCTCGAAGAACAGTCGCTTGAATACGAAAGGCTGGCACGGGAACTCAAACCAGACATAACAATCCTGTTGCTTTCGGATCGGTATTCCTCGCCATCCGCGTGCTCCAATGCCGCACTGCCCGCAAGAATCTCGCTCAGGCGTTTTTCGGCCGTCTGGAACCAGCTTGAATCGGCGCTCGAACGTGCCACCTTCAATACTGCAACGTTGTTTTCGGTGCCGGCCAGGGAATACCCCATCAAGGTAATCCTTGAAAGACTCTCGGGCCACGGCACGGATCTGGTGTATGCCAGGACTTTCGCGACGCCCCCGGTTTTTCAGGAAGACGGAAGGACGATGGGGTTTGACGATTTGGCAGAATCGGCGGGTTTCCAAATCCTGGACATGACGGACAGATTCGATTCGTCGATGCCCGGACGACCGCCGCTGAAGGACGACGCCGATCTTTCGCCATCGACGGTCAAGGCCGTTGTCGATGCAACGGCCGGATTCGTCGAGCCGATAATCAGAAACCGGCTTCAGGGATCGACGCGCCTGTAAAGAACCGCTTCGGCCGTTCGTCCGGCCACCTCCCAGCGCCCGGAATACTCGATACGGTGAAACAGTTCGGAAAGACGTTCCGAATTGGCCTCGCGCCTGGTATCGACCAGGATGAAATTCCACCAGCCGTCGGCAATCCTGCCCCGATCGCCGCTGTCGAGGAAGTCGCCAAGGGCGTACTCCTGGCGCCGGAAAGGAAACGAAAGCGTGGTGACATTCCGGCACTGCCTGGCCATCACCGGGCCAATCTGCCAGGAGGTCAGGCATCTGTCGGTACCGGCCGGAATCTGCTCGTATATCATCGAATTGATTGCCGACTCACCCGCCTGAACCGACCATGAATGGTGGGCAAAAATCCCGCCGGTCAACGGTTCGGGCTGCATCGGGAAAAGTGCCGGCCACGGCACGAGAAGATTGACCAGCAGTGCGGCAACGACGGCGCCCCCGGCAAGCCAGGCCCTGGTCTTTCCGGACAGGCGGATCATCGACCATGCGACGGCCAGCATCGAAAAACCCGCGGCCGGAAGAACGAAGCCTGTCACCACCCCCTGGGATCCGAACAACATGTACCCGGTAAATACCACCAGGGAAGGAAGCCAGACCAGTGAGGCGAATGGCAGGAAAAGCATCGGAAGAAAGAAGAAAACGGTCTGGGAGAAATTAAACGGCAAAGCCGAAGGATCGAACTTGCCACTGAAAAAGTCCCAGAGAAGGCCACGTGTCGAGGAGGAATCCGCCAGCCTGGACATAAGCACCAGGAAGCCGGTCCATGCGGAAAGAGCGGCGAACATGACAAGCGAAAACCGCCAGGATCGCGCGGCGACCGAATCCCGCCGGTCAAGCCCCGGCAGTATCGGCGGCCTGCCCTTCAGATCCATCCTGAAAGATGCCCAGGACAAAGTCAGAAAGACCGGGGCGGCCATCGGATGGCACCCATGCGCCCATATGACCAGAAGGGCCGCCGGGAGGTGGTTGCCCCGTCGCATCAGGTACAACGCGCCCATGACCATGACGAAAACCGGCTGGCCATACCAATAGACCGTGTTCGCGAAAGTGACTGGAAGCAGGAAGTACAGAAAGACCAGCAGAAACGATGTCCGGGAGTCCGACAGGACCTGGCGCGAATACCGGAAAACGATGAATCCCCCCGCCAGCACGGCCAGCATCGAATACAGCAGATCCAGAAAGAGCGTCGGCCACGAATCGCCGAAGAAAACGCTGAACAGGCCGTGGGAAGGATGGAATCCCCACATCATCAACTGCATCCAGATGCGGGATTCCCGTTTGTTGGCCTGAAGTTCCCAGATGTCGGAAAGCCCCAGCGAATCGACTCCGTCCATGATGGATGTGGCCAGGCCGCCGGCGTGGTTGGCAATGGCGACGTGGATTGCAAGCACGCCAAGAACCACGTACGACGCCATCACAACCCATGTCATGAAATGCCAGCAATCCAGTCGGCACACCGAATCGGTTGATTTGAAGGGCCGGCGCACGCGTTGAATCCGCTGAAGGACGTCCAAGTATAGCCGCCGGAAACGGTCTTTGCGAGTATGCGCGGCGACTGATAGAATATGGCCGGCACCAGAGGCCCCAGAAAGGTAACACCGGAGATGTCGATGCGCATACGAATACTGCTGGCAGCCGCCACAATCGGCGCGTTCATGCCGGTTTCATGCACCACTCTTGCCCCGACCGACGTCCAGGATCCCACGGACACCGTCACGCTGGATGAAGGTTCGACCGACGCGGCATTCGATGTTGAACAGGACACAAATGACGTGTCGGACGCGGCTGCCGACGTTTCCGACGACACGGCACGGGATATTCCCGACATTCCCGACATTCCCGAAACATTCCCGGACATTCCCCCGATAGAGTGCGTCTCCGACCTTGCGTGCGAACGGGCCTGGCCGGATCTGCCGGAATGCTGGCACGCGTTCTGCGACAAGTGGCTGGGAATCTGCATCGTGGCACCGCAAGTCGAAGGTTCCGCCTGTGATTCCGGCAACAAGTGCATAAAGGACGGCTCGTGCATTGAAGGCCAGTGCGTCGGCCCGGCACTGGACTGCGACGACGGCAATCCCTGCACCGACGACTCATGCGACCCGGAAGACGGCTGCCTGCACACGACGAACAAGGCGGCCTGCGAAGACGGCAATCCGTGCACGTCGAACGACTCGTGCATCAACGGCAACTGCAGGCCGGGACCGAATTCATGCGACTGCCAGGGCGACCAGGAATGCGCCGAATACGAGGACGGCAACCCATGTAACGGACTGATTCGCTGCCTTGGCCAGAAATGCGTGCTTAACAAGTCGAACGTGCCTGCCTGCGAGGCGATGCAGGATTACTGCCTGGCGAACATGTGCAATCCGGAAACCGGCCTTTGTGAACCGACTCCGGTAAACGAGGGATCCCGGTGCGACGACGGCAATGAATGCACGGTCAACGACGTGTGCCGTGGCGGCATCTGCGCGGGTGATGCCGGGTGGTGCGACGACGGCAACGATTGCACGGTCGATTCGTGCGTCCCCGGCGAGGGCTGCATCCATGAATTCAACAGCGCCCCGTGCGACGATGGAAACCTTTGCACCAGGGACGATGCGTGCGTGATGGGTGAATGCAAGGGGATCAGGCTGCCTGAGTGCGGCTGCATCCTGACATCCGAATGTGCCGCGTTCGAGGACTCGAACCCATGCAACGGAACGCTCCACTGCGTCAACGGACGATGTGTGCTCGATCCCTTGACGGTCGTAAGGTGCCAGGATCCGATTGGAAAGCCCTGCCAGAGGTCGGCCTGCAACCCGGCAACCGGCCGGTGCGCGATCGTGCGACTCGAGGACGGAAGGCCCTGCGCCGACACGGACTCCTGCACCTTCGACGAAGCCTGCCTTGACGGCGAATGCGTCGGTTCCGTGGTCCCGTGCAACGACGACAATATCTGCACGGACGATTACTGCGACCAGTACGGCGGATGCTTCCATTCCTACAACACCGGTTCGTGCGAGGACGGAAATCCGTGCTCGGTTTCCGACCACTGCGTCAACGGAGTCTGCATTCCCGGAGAATCCAGGGATTGCGACGATGGGAATCCGTGCACCGTTGACAGGTGTTCGCCTTCGTCGGGATGCTACTCGACCCCGGTCACCGAATCAGGCGTCTCGTGCGTGCCCGAAGACCCCTGCCTGGTCAATGCGACCTGCGTGAACGGCCTGTGCGTCGGTGATCGAAAGAACTGCGAGGACGGGGACCCCTGCACCGACAATTATTGCGACTCGATCGACGGCACCTGCCGCAAGCGGAACAATTCGGCGCCGTGTGAAGACGGCAACGAATGTACTGTCAACGATTACTGCAACGCGGGCATCTGCAAATCCGGCACGAACCGCGACTGCAGCGACTTCGATCAATGCACGGTCGATCGCTGCGTGGTCGGCGTCGGATGCGTCAACGAGGACAAGTTCGGGTGCCAGCACTGCCCCGGCGGGCTCGATTCCGAATGCGACTCGCCGTATCTTTGCAAGATTGGCGTCTGCGACATCAATGCCGATCCCCAGGGGCTGTGCGTCTGGATCCCGGATCCCTGCGATGACGGCAACCCGTGCACCACCGGTTCGTGCAACGAATGGAACGGCGTGTGCACCTTCAACCCTGTCACGGGACCTTGCGACGACGGCAACCCGTGCACCACCGGGGATACGTGCAACGTTTCGACGATGCAGTGCGTCGGCGTGCCGGCGGTGTGTAACGACGGCGATCCGTGCACCGACGATTACTGCGACCCGGCCGACGGCCAGTGCCGGACGAACTGGAACACCGCTCCGTGCGACGACAAGAAGCCGTGCACGGTTGAAGACACGTGCAGCCTTGGCGCCTGCGCCGGCGTCCCGAAGAACTGCGAGGACGGCAATCCGTGCACGGACAACTTCTGCGACCCGATGACCGGCATCTGCCACGACACGATCAATGCGGAAGAATGCGAGGATGGAAACCCTTGCACGACCGGTGATTACTGCGAACTGGGCCAGTGCCTGACAGGCAACCCGAAGAACTGCAGCGACAACAACGAATGCACCACGGACTCGTGCCGTGCTGCCGACGGAGAATGCCTGCACGTGCCGGCGCCCGGGATTTCGTGCGGCGCGTCCAACAAGTGCATCGTAAGCGGCGTCTGTAACTCGTCAGGCTTGTGCGATGCGGTTTTCAAGACGTGCAACGACAACAATCCGTGCACGACCGACTCCTGCAATCCGACGACCGGAATATGCATCTTCACGCCTAACACCCTGCCGTGCAACGACGGCAACGCATGCACTGCCGATGACAAGTGCTTCAACGGGGTCTGCGGCGGCACGACGATCACCTGCAACGACAACATCGCCTGCACCACCGATACGTGCAACCAGTCAACGGGATGCGTCTTCTCGCCGGTCGATTCGGCTTGCAACGACAACAACGCCTGCACCACCGACTCGTGCAGCGCCACGCTTGGATGCGTCAACACCGCCCTTCCCGATGTTCCGGCCACTTCCTGCAACGACAACAACCCTTGCACCCTTTCAGATATCTGCAAGGGTGGAATCTGCACGGGAACGCAGAAGGACTGCGCCGACACGCTTAAGTGCACGAGAGATTTCTGCAATGTTTCAAACGGCCAGTGCGTGAACGAATACTTCGTGGGGCCATGCAACGACGACAATCCGTGCACGACCAACGACCTGTGCAATGAAAACGCGATCTGCAGCGGCAGCCCGGTCGATTGCAACGACGGCATCCCATGCACGACCGATTACTGCCAGTCCGGTTTAGGCTGCGTCAACCAGCCGAACGACTCCGCGTGCGACGACAGGAATTCGTGCACCACCAACAAGTGCGTCGCCGGAAGCGGATGCGTCTTTTCGCCGGTGACGACGCCGATTGCCTGCGAGGACGGTAACCCCTGCACTGTTTCGGACACGTGCAGCACGACGACCGGAACATGCGCCGGACTGCCGAAGGACTGCAGCGACGGGAACGTCTGCACGAAGGATTCCTGCAACACATCGAACGGCCAGTGTTCATGGTCGGCCGCGAGTGGACCATGCGACGATCTGATTGCGTGCACCACGGGGGACACCTGCATTTCCGGGATCTGCTTCGGAACGGCAAGCGACGCCCTTTGCGACGACTCGAACGCATGTACCAGCGACGCATGTTCAACGACGCAGAAGAAGTGCATCTATCAGTTTTCCGGGGCAAGCGCCTGCGACGACGGCGATCCTTGCACGGACATCGACATGTGCGTCGATGTACTCTGCTCGGGAACCTTGAACTGCCAGCTTCCGGGATGCTCCGACGACCCGCGTTGCGCCGGATAGTCCACGGCCACTTTCAATTACGCCGACAACTCATCCATAACGACTGATTTCAGCGGCAGCACTGTGGTGGCGGAGGGGTTCCGTAATCACATTCGCAGCAGGCATCCTTGCACTGGTTCACGCAGCATTCCTGATAAACGTCGTCCGGTATGATTCCGTATTCGCAGTTGCAGCAGACGTCGGCACATTCAAGCACATCGACGGAAGCGTCGGACTGGATTGCATCGGGATCGACCGCATCCGGCGAGGAATCCGGCGGATTGACCGCGCAGCATTCGTTCCAGACCTCGTCCGGGATTATCCCGTAATCGCACTCGCAGCAGACGCTTTCGCAATCGATGGCATCGCCCTGCGGCACATCCGGAAAATCCAGATCGTTGACCGCCGCATCCGGCATGGGCTCAAGCGGCTTGGTGCCACAGCACTCGTTCCAGACCTCTTCGGGAATAATCCCGTAGTCACACATGCAGCAGACGTTTTCACAGTCAATCTGACCTGCATCGCCGAGATCACCTGAATCCTGGATGCCGGCATCCGGGATTACCGAGTCCTGAACCGCCATGTCCTGACCGGGCACATCGGAAGGAAGGTCACATTCGACCCCATCAAGCTGCGTCGCATCGACGATCACGTCCTGACTGCCGGGGCCATCTTCCTCGTTGCAAGCGGCGGAACCCATTATCAGGGCAAGCCCGGCCGCGGCCGCGGCATTGGCCGCGATGTCCCTGAAGCGCCGGTTGGAATCCATCTGGGAAACCCTTGTCCAGCAGTAAACGTCCTCGCCGACAGTTCCGGACACCGCAGTTGAAACGCACCTTGCGCCACCGCGACACCTGGCGGCCCGGGAACATGTCCGGCAGACACCGTTCAACTGATCCCGCGAGAATTGCCTGTTGTACGCAAAGCCGTCCGGACTGAACCAGATGTCGGCCAGGGATCTTGTTCGAACCGAGCCCTCGCGGTAAGGATCGCTTCCATCGGGGGCCTTCGCCTGGATGGAAAGACAACCCTTTACGCCACCGTCGGCTTCGATGCCGATTGCGTCCATTCCGGCACGGCACCCCTGCCAGCATTCATCGCGACCGCGCCAGCCGCGACCGCGAAGCGTCGCGTCATGGGGGCCGTAGTAACCGATGGAATCCCCGACGGCCAATTGTATCCCGCCCATCTTCTTCATGGCGGCAAGCCTTGGAATGACGTCGAGCAGATGCCGTGGGGCGATGATGAAATCCCTGTCGCCGCATATTTCGCCCATCGGCTTGGCCAGTTGCAGACGCCACATCGAAGCGCCCGCATCAATCGCAAGCGAGCGTATCTCCTCGAGCCTGGCCATGTTCCAGCGGTTGATTGTGGTCATCACGCCGACGCTGACGCCGTTTTTCACCAGCGTCCGGATGCCGGCCATCGACTTGTCGAACGATCCGGGGGCGCGGATCCTGTCGTGCACGTCACGCGGCCCGTCGATGCTTACGCCAACGTTGCACATCCCGGAACGCGATATCTTCGCGGCGACCTCGTCGTCAACCAGCAGGCCGTTGGTGACCATGTTGACGTACATTCCGGAATCGGCAATCGCGCGGGCGATTTCAAACCAGTCAGGCCGCAGAAGCGGCTCGCCGCCGGAAAGCGTCACCAGTTCGCAGCCCAGATCCCGAAGCTGCCGAACCACGTCGAGGGCCTCTTCGGTCGAAAGCTCGGCGTGGCGTGCCCTGCCGGCCGACGAACCGCAATGAACGCAGTTCAGGTTGCAGTCAAGGGTCAGTTCCCAGACGCAGTTGCGTGGCCGATGACGTGAAGTCAGCGCGACACGGGCGGAAGCCGGAGACACTTCGAAAGGCAGGACTCTGTCCATGGGCGACCCCTTGTATTGTAAAGAATCGGTTCATTATACATGTGCGTTGAAGCGGGATCCATGCTGGGGCGTGCCATCACCAGGCCGCATCGATCCAGCCGTAGTAACGCCCCATCCAGTAAGGCAGAAGGTAATCGCAACCGGTTCTTTCCTCGCCCGAATCGACTCCGCCGTCCAGAAGGAACGTGCTGCGGTGCCAGATGACCATGTCGGGCTGAAGCCGGTTTGAAGGAAGCGGGTAAAGGGATTCCGTCGGCTCATCCGGGTTGACCACGATTTCAGGGTCGTCGCTGTTTTTCACGTAACGGTCGCGAAGCGGCGCGTCCGGGAAGACGACTACCTGCCAGAGCGCATCCCAGAGGGCAACCGGATCCCGATCCCCGGTCGAATACAGGTACCATGTGGTCTTGACCGGATTTCCTTCCTTCACGCCCTTGCGGTTCGGCGTGTTGTCGTCCAGGTTCAGCCACAGCGTGTCCCGGAAGATGTCGTCGATCTGGGGGCCAAGAACGGGGTCGTCTTCAAGACGTGCCAGATGGAAAAGATTTTCATACGCCATGTAAGTGTTGTAGTGCTTCGTGTTGTATCCGTCATAAACCCACATGTAGTCGCGCATGTATCCGATATACCCGCGAGACACCAGTTCCTGGTACCTTTCGCGGAACCGGCCCGCATCGTCGAGCCCTTCAGCCTCGGCCACGTGTGCCGCGATCCTGAACCATGCAAGCGAGCACGCCGCGTTCAGGCCGTTTGGATACGGCCAGCCTTCGAAGTTGTCGCCGTCGATGTTCCCGTACCTTGGCGGCTTGTCGTTCCTGTCCTTGAAATCGAGATTGTTTTCCCAGACATGATCGACCAGATCGGTAAGAAAGGCGGCCGCGGTCGCCTTCGTCTCCGGGTCGTCGGCCAGGTCGTACGCGGCCGCGACACCGAGCACGGCGCCGCTTGCCTGATCCCGACTGACATCGCCAACCCATATGTACCCTTCGTAATCGCCTTCGGCGCGGTAACTGTGCGAATCCGGGTTGTCCGGCCAGAATCCGTCACGGTGGTGGTTGTCTTCCCACGGATAATCGACCTTGCCCCAGCTTCTTCCGATAAGCCCCGGAACACCCGTCAGGTTCTGGAAAAACCGCCAGCCGTCAACCTGCTTCTTCAGGTAAGCCGAAGTCTGCTGGGTACGTTCGACCGCGTCCCTGTAAGCCATCGCCATCGTGCACTGACCAGACTGGAAAGTCGCGTCGCCAAGGGTAGTCAGGCGCAGGTTGCCGTCCGGATCGTCGGGCGTGTTGCAGTTGTAGCTGAAGCCGCCCCAGTCGTGCCTGGCTTCATAGACGGCCTGGTATGCGTCCGCCCTTTCGCGCAGCGGGCCTGTCGAAACGGGATCCCCGACCCGGATGCCGAAGAGCTCGGAGGCGCGGTTGCCGGCCGAGTCACCAACCTCGACGACAAACCAGGAAAACCCCCTTTCCGAAGGCACCCCTGAAATGATCCCCGTTTCGGCATCCAGTTCGACGCCGGCAGGCAGGCTCCCCTTCACTATGGTCCAGTCTGAATAAGGCGGCTGGCCACCCGTCGCTTCGAGGGCATGGTTCAATGACAAGCCGGCATCCACGACGGGCACGACTGTCCTTGTAAGAACCAGCTCGGGCAGAACCGGGACATCTTCAGATGAGCCATCATCAGGGATGGCGACTTCCTGGCCGTCATTTCGCGGAAGATCGCCCGGCTCCGAATCCGAACCGGCATCGAACGCATCCGCTGGATTACCGGTGTCGGGAACCGAAGGAACGTCATCGCCGGAAATGTCGCCCGGGACATCGTCCGGTTCAACCGCATCCGGGTTTCCAGGCCCGCCGGAACAGCCAAGGACAAGGGTAGCTACAATCGCGGCAACCGACGGGCCAAACCTGAACATTGGTACCTCCAGCGTCATTGAATGCCAGGACGGACACGCGCCGGAAAAAGGCCGGCGTCACATGTCTTCCGAAATGAACCCGAAGTATCGCCCCATCCAGTAAGGGGCAAGGAAGCCGGCCGGGTTGTCGGCGACGTTCGGGTTGAAGCTGCACTTTTCAACCGATGAAGGGTCGCCCCACCATTCAAACGTCGCCGGACAGCGATCCTCGATTGGAACTATGCCGTCAATCAACGAACCGTGGCGGTCGGACTCGCACACCGATTCAAGCACGGTGGTGTCTTCATCTCGCTCGATCTGGGTTTCCTGGAAATTCTTGAGGACGCAGATTCCATCGTTGACCATGGACTCGATAAGGTTCCTTCGTTCCGCGGTCATCGCTTCATCGCCTTCGGCCGCGGCGATCATGAAATTGTAAAAGGGCACCTTCATCGACCAGATGTCCCTGTCATCGGTATCCGGGCCTCGACTGGCCTGTTCGAACAGGGCACGGAAACGCGCACGCTCCGCCTTCGACGGCTCGAACCAGATCTCGTTCAGGTACGCAAGCATCATCATGCTGACGTTGTCGAAGTTGGTCTGGCAACCAATCTTCAACCCGAGTTCGTCCAGGAAGGTGGTGTAATCGACCGGGAATTCGGTCTCCCTTTCGATACACCGCAGTTCGCCGTCGGACTGGAGAAGGCACTTATAGTATTCGTCAATCAGTTCCTGCTCGCCTGATGCCATCGCGGCCGACTTGACCCAGACAAGCGCCAGCTTCGCGTTGAAACCCGGGATGTGGTCAAGGGACATGGCATGGATCGAACCGTACCTGGTCTCGAGACCGTCGTAATCTGTCAGCCAGTAGGCATTGTCCTTAAGATGATGCGCAATCTTCGAAAGGATTTCGGTCGCCAGCCCGCGAACGGCGGGATCATCGACAACCTTGGCGCACACGCCGGCCGCGTATGCATGGCCGCTGTATTCATCCTTGGACACGTTGCGCTTCCAGCAGCGCCCGGCATATTTGACGTCCGTGCAGACATCCGGGTGCTTCACCCATTCCGCCGAGTCCGAGTGGTAATCCAGCATGCACCCGTCGGTATCGACCTTCACCCAGTAATTGCCCTTCCTGGTGCCTTCCTCGGGCGGTCGGTACTCCATCGGGTCTTCGGGACAAGTCTGGATTGGGGCGATCCCGGGATCCGAAGCCTCGCGGGCGTAAAGACCGGGACGCCCGGTGATCTGCATCAACTCGTACGTGCCCTTCAGGGTGCGCAGCGCATTTGCAAGTGCTTCCGCATCCCCGGTCGCGCCGTACCTGAAGCACTGGGACGCAACGTACATCGACGTCCACAGCCCGTTGTTCTCGCTGCTGCGAAGAACGCAGTTCGGCAACTGGTCGTCCGGCACGATTTCCACCGGTACCGGGCCGTCACAATCCACGTTGTACATCCTTGCGGTGTCTTCGTGCGATCCGGACTTCGGTTCCTGGTGCAGCTTCGGCCCGATCCAGTCGTAATAGGCGGCCTTGGCGGCCAGCGTCTTCGATGTTCCAGCCACCTCGTCGCAGACCGGCCACGGACCGGCCGGCGCATTCCACCGAACCCTGAAGTCGAACGGAGCGCCCTCATCCCCGACCGAATCGGCGGCATCGACCGCGTCAAGTGAATCGACCGGCTCGACGGCATCGGATGCGTCGGAAACGACCGGAACGTCCGGCCCGCCGGGATCGTCCGGCATCAAGTCTCCCTGGATCGAATCGGGCACGCCCACGTCGGGGACATCCCCGGCCAGATCCGGGCTTGAACCGGCGGAACCGCAGGCGGCCATCATCATCAGGGGAATCAGAAGCGTTGGAAGGGGGTGATGTCGCATCATCTGCTCCAGGACAAAGACCCGGAAGAGGGTATTTTGCATGCCGACGCCAGTCAACAAGTGATTTCGGGGACTAACATGGTCAGGGTCGATATGGCCTTTGATGGCGCTGACCGGACTGGGGGTGCCTTCCTTGACTTTCGACCGCCAGAACGGTGACAATCTGCACCGAATTCCGACCTGCCGGATCGGTTCAATGAACACGGCAGGTCGCACAACCATTTGAAATTATTAACTCGCCCAGGTCTTAACATGTTGAAGAATTTCGAAAAGCGATTCGAGCATTTTTTCCAGACGATTGCCGCGGCCTCCTCGAGACGTCCACTTGTATTTGTGGGTATAGGCCTGGCCCTGTGCGCGCTGTCCCTCTATCTGCTGAGCCAGATGCCTTTCCTTACATCACGCACGGCGCTGCTGGACAGAACCAGCCCGGAAGTTGAACGTTTCGAACACTACATGGAAAACTTCGGCGCCGCCTCGGACCTGATAATCGCAATCGAAGGCATCGAACGGCCGGAACTGGAGAAGTACGCCGCGGAACTGGCGTCCCGACTTGAAGAGCTTCCCGAGGTGTCCGCCGCCGACAGCCGTCTTGACCTGAACTTTTTCGTTTCCCATGCATACACCATCCTTCCCCACGAGCAGTTCGACAAGGCTGCGACATTCATGGACGGACTCCTGTCGATGGATGGAAAGATGCCGTCAAGCCTGGACGAGGCGCTTGACGCGGCCAACCGCTATTTCGAGGAGCCCCCGGCCATCCCGATGGGCGAAATCGACATGGATTCGGCCAGAGCTTCACTGAACGGCATGCAGTTCTTCCTGGACGAATGGCTGCGCTGGCTTGAACCGGACAGCAAGGCGACCAGGATCGCGTGGGAAAAGATGCTGGCCGATCAGCCGGAAGCACGCAAGATGGTCACCGGCAACGGCTTCTACGATTCCCACGACGGTTCGATGCTTTTCGTGTTCGTACGAAAGGCCATCGGCTCCGAGGAATTCACCGCAATCAAGCCTTTCTATGAGAACGTAAGATCAACCAACGACGCGCTGAAGGCGGAATGGAAGGCGGCCGGACGCGCGGTTCCGACGACGGGCCTTGCCGGAATGCCTGCCACAATCTACGAGGAATTCAGCTACATCCAGAAGGGCGTCACCTGGACAATCGCCGGCGCAGGCATATTGATCCTTCTGATCATCACTTTCGTCATGCGTTCGTTCCGCCGCGGACTGGTCGTATTCGGCGCCATGGGCTTCGGGTCGGTCTGGGCCTTCTCGATGATGTACTTCACCGTCGGCCACATGAACATGGTTACCACCGCCTTCACGGCGGTGCTGTTCGGGCTTGGCGTTGACTACGGGGTTTTCATCTCATCGCGGATCATCGAGGAGATGAAGCGCGGACTGCCGCTGATGGACGCCATCCGCGTCGGAACCGGGGCTTCGGCCCGACCGGTCGTGACTTCCGGACTTGCTTCGATGATGGTGTTCGGGGCACTTGGAACCGTTGAATTCACCGGATTTTCAGAACTGGGAATCGTTGCCCTGTGCGGCGTGGCAACCGTCCAGATTTCGACGTTCACCCTGCTTCCAGCGCTGTTCGCGCTGCTGAAGCCGAGGCCTGCCGAGGCACTCGGACAGGACACCGGCATGGAAGGAAAGGACGACCCGGGAAAGAAAATCCCGAAGCCGATCGCGGCGGCAATCGTCACGGTGGCCGTCATTCTCGCCGCAGTCGGTGCCTACAAGGGCATCAACCTGCCGTTTGATTACGACGTCCTTAACATGCTGCCAGCGGATTCGGAAACCGCGATCTATTCCAAACGGATGGTCAAGGAAAGCGATTACCAGTCGGAAGTCGTCATCCTTGTGGCGAAGACCCAGGAGGAAGCTCGCGAGATCGGCGATAAGGCCCAGAAGCTGAACACCGTTGCCAAGGTGCAGAGCCCGATGCAGTTCTTCCCGTCCGATGCGGCAGAAAGGGTGGAACCCGCCCGCAAGGTCGGCCGAATCCTGTCGGAATCGGACGTGGCCAGATACATCATGGACGAAAAGAACTTCGTGCTGCCGGAAAACGGCGCGCCGCTGCGGATTGCGGCAATCCTTGAAAAGGTTATGGACATGATTGACGATTACCAGGAATCAGCCTCCAGCGCCGGACATGCCGATCTGGTCGGGGCCATCGACGGCGTCCGGGATCGCCTTGCCAGGATCATCGAAAGGCTCCAGGCAGATCCGGAGAAGGCGGGGACGGCTAACCAGGCTTTCCTGACCGCGATCGTCGGGGACGCCAGATACATGCTTCGGGAACTGGCGAAGTGGAAGGACGCCAAGGTTCTGGAACCGACTGATCTTCCCGACAACCTTCGTTCAAGGTTCTTCGGAAATGACGGAAGTATCGCCACCTACGTCTATCCGGCCGATTCCGTCTATAACATTTCGTTCCTTCAGCGCCTGATGAAGGACATCTACGAAATCAACCCGGCGGCGACCGGTTTCCCGACCACGCACAACGTCCAGGCGGAGCTTGCGCGTTCAAGCTTCTTCAGCGGCACGGCCCTGGCGATTATTGTTGCGATGGCATTCCTGATGCTGGTTCTGCGCAGCATCCCGGTCTTCCTCGTCGCCTCTCTTCCGCTTCTGATTGGCGAGGGAATCATGCTGGGAATCCTGGCAATCCTGAACAAGACTCATGGCTACATGTACAACTACGCGAATATCATCGCCCTGCCGCTGCTGATGGCGCTGGCGCTGGATTACGGCATCTGGTTCGCCCACCGGTTCGATGAAATGCGCCAGTACGGACCCTGGCAGATCATCCGCGTCGCGGGAATTCCTATACTTGTGGCTGCGTTGACCACGATAGCCGGTATCGGTGCCCTTTCGCTTGCCGAATACAGGGGCATCTCGACGCTTGGCCTGGGTGTTACGATCGGCCTTGCATGCTGCCTTGCGTGCGCGCTTCTGCTTGCGCCGCTGATGGCACAACTGACCGACAGGAGAAAGAAATGAACAGGTTTTTCACGGCATCCATTGTTGCGTTGATTGCGGTCGCGGCTTGTGTCCCGGCAGCCGGAAAGACACTTGTCCTTTGCTATCCCGGCGGCAGCGTCCGCGAGGCCGACGCCAAACCGGCCACCGACCAGATGCTGCGCGTGATGGAGAAGATGTCGGGCTGGGATTCCGGCTCGTTCACTTCCGAGTTCACTTCGGACATGACGAAGTGTGGCGCCCTGATGGCCGCAAAGCCCGACTACGCCATCGTCTCGCTTGGATTCCTGCTTCAGAACCCGGAAGGCCTCGAGCCGGTCGTCCAGCCGAAGATGGACGGCAAGACGACGGAAACATTCCGCGTCCTTGTCCGCAAGGGCACGTTCAAGACGATGGACGAACTGAAGGGAAAAAAGATCAGCGGCACGCCGCTGGCCGAGCCCGCGTTCGTCGAGAAGGTCGTTCTGGCCGGGAAATACCCGCTTTCCTCGTTCGTCGCGGAAAAGGCGCGCGGCTCGATCAAGGCACTGCGCGACCTGACCGGAAGCAAGATTGACGCCGTGCTGGTGACCGAGCAGCAGTTCAACGCGTCAAAGTCTCTGGACTGGGCACGCGACCTTGAAGTAATCTTCACATCGAAGGCCCTGCCGATCATGCCTCTGGTTGCCAGCAAGGCAAAGACCACGGCGAAGGATCGGGAAGGTTTCATCAGGACCATGGAAAGATTCTGCGACGACAAGGAAGGAAAGCAGTTCTGCAAGCTGTTTGGAATTTCCGGATTCGTCAAAGCCGACAACGCTCTCCTTAACGAGGCGAGAGGACTGTGGAAATAGCTCCCGGAAGGCACGCCGTTCTGTTCATCTTCTCCGTCACGGTTCTTTTCCTCGCCGGCTGCAGCCCGGCCTACAAAGGCAACCTTTTCAAACTTGATCTTCCGGACGATTGTCCCGGGAACGAAGAAGCACTGACCCGTGACAGGACGGATCCGTTGACGGCAGGCCAGGATCAGTTGCGTTGCGCCCTGCAGGCAGTCAGGAACATGCAGCCGCCCGAAAGGCAGCCCCGTGCGCACGAGGCGCTGACGGCATCCCGGATTTGCAGCCTCCTTGCGGAATCCAGCCCGGCGGGGGCAGCCGGTGACGAACGCAGGAAGTCGCTTGCCTGGGAAGGCGTCGCGTGGGCCGAATACTCGATGGGAACAGGACTGGCCATCGACCCTGCGACATCGTATTACTACTCGATCAACCTTGGAATCGCGGTTCGTGACAGCATTCTGACCGCAATGAAGTATCTGGGAAGACTTCAGCGCCACCTTGGCAGGGCCGTGCGCGAGGCGCCGGAACTCGACAGCGGCGGGCCCCTGCGGACCATGGGTTACCTCCTGATCAAGGCGCCGCCGTGGCCGGCCGGAATCGGCGATCCCGAAAAGGGAATCGAGATGCTTCGCAAGGCAGTCGAGCAGTTTCCCGATTATCCGCCGAACCGGATTTATCTTGCCAGGGGCCTCTGGGAAGCCGACGAGGACGAGGACTCCGCGCTTGAGATTGCGAAAGCCGCGGCGGATTCCCTGAGGGCCGGAAGCTGGGGGATCAGGCACCAGGCCTGGATTCGCGACCTGAGCGATCTTCTGAACCAGATTGGCAACCAGGATGCTGCGGACGAAATACTTTCGGGCCTCGATTCCGGTTCGACCGAACCGACCGGCACCGATGCAGCAAACCAGGCAGGGGGTAACAGTGGCCTCTCCCCGTCGGTACCGTAATATCGCCCTGGCGCTTTCGGCCACGTTCATCATCGCCCAGGCCTGGATCTGCGCTGCCCCCCTTGCAGGAACCCACGATTCAAGTTCATCCTTCCTGGGGTTCAGGCATCTTCCGACCGACCATTTCGCCTATATGATGTATTCGACCCAGACCGCCCGCGACGGGTCGCTGCTGACAAAAAATTTATTTACCACCGCCAGGCAGGACGGACGATTCCTGATGGTCGGCCTGGTTATCGCGGGCGCGGTCAGGGGCATCACCGGCCTTCCCGACCCGGTTGTATGGCACGGACTCCGGCTGCTGGTTCTGGCCGCTTTCTGCCTGGTGCTGTGGAAACTTGTCCAGGCCGTCTTCAAGGAAGGCAGGAAGGCCGTCGCGGCCCACGCATTTGTTCTCTTTGCCGGCGGGCTGGACTGGCTTGTCCGTCCATTCTTCCGGGACAGGATGGCATCGACCGGGCTGGACTGGGTCAATTTCATTGACAACCCCTGGAATTTCAGCGTGTTCTGGGCTTCGACCAACCTTGTCTGGGCGATCCCGATGACACTGATTACCCTGATGATCCTTTTGGAAATCAGGTGGCTTGAACAGGCCGCGGTGAAGAATGCCGACAGATCGGCCGAGCTTGCCAGGATTCGCGCGCAGACCGGGGATCATCGAGTCGGAAGCATGGACACCGTCTCGAAACCGGCCGATTTTCTGCCCGGAGTGGTTCGCGGAATGGTGTTCGCGGCACTGTGGTTCATACACCCATATTCGGCAATCGTCTGGGGCTTGCTGGTCGCTGTCGCGGTGGTCGTTCCGCCGATGGGCACCAGCCTTAAAAGGTCGCTGTTCATCAACTTGCCGGCGCTCGCCGGACCGGCACTGGTGGCCGTCTTCATCACCTGGTCCCAGCAGGATCCGGTGGTCGCGGCGTCAAACGCACAGACCGGTCTGTGGAAGCTGGGCTATCCCCCGATAATCTATCCGATAGTCTATGGACCGTGGATGCTGCTTCCGCTGGGGTTGGTGATGCGCCGCAACACGATTGATCGCCACGTCATGCGATGGCTGCTGCTGTGGTTCGTCACCGGTTTCGCGATGATGGCCAACCCGTTTGTGACCGGGGTGAAATTTCAGTTTTCGTTCCTGGTTCCATTCCTGATCCTGCAGATTGCCGGACTGTTCGCCCTGGTTCAAAGGCGGCAGGCGGCGGGCGGGCGGACTTCATGGCCGGGCGGCGCCATTGCCGCCTTCGTGGTTCTGGCGTCGCTGAATTCGGCCGCGGGGCTGGTGCTGGACGTCAACCCGACGGCGACAAGGACGGCGGCGCGGGCCGGAAAGGATCACCTTGCACTCCTGAAGGAACTTGAAACGCTTCCGGACGGTGGGGTCCTGTGCGACCCTTTCGATGCCCAGATTGTTCCGTGGAAAGCCGGGAAGCCTGTGTTTGTCGGCCAGTGGTTCCTTTCGACGCGGTATCAGGAAAAGGCCGCCCTTGTGCGCTGGTTTTATTCCGATGAACCGGATGAGGCGCGGACGGCCGGCTTCCTGAACAACGCCGGAATCAGGTGGATTCTTTACGGGCCACGCGAGATGCAACTTGGAAAAATGCCGCGCGCCGACGGTCTGCGGCTTGTTCGCCAGATTGCCGGGCGCCAGATCTGGGAATGGGCGCCTGCCGGGGGTGAATGGCCGTCAATCCTTCAGCAGTCCAAATGAAAAGCGTACTCCGGCCAGGCCGGTATTTCCGGAAACGTACCTGAAGCGATCGGAACCGGAGTCGGGAACGAACAGATCCCGGGAGTAGAGGGCGAACACACCGATGTACTTCCAGACGGTGACGTCGGCGGCCACGGAACAGAAGATCCTGTCCGCCAGGCGCTGGCGGCCGTCAATCCCGAATCCCCTTGCATAGACGGTTCCGGTCAGAAGGAGCCTGTCCGGCACCTTGACCGTCAGGCCCGCGCGAATCCTGGAAAATGCCCCGTACTGATCGACGTCGGCACCGATCCACGTCGTCAGCCAGGGATCCCAGCCGACCATCACTCCAAATGCGCCCCCATGCCTCGCG
Source organism: Deltaproteobacteria bacterium (assembly GCA_029555025.1). Lineage (GTDB taxonomy): Bacteria > Myxococcota_A > UBA9042 > DTJE01 > DTJE01 > JAGOFO01. The sequence goes on along the minus strand of JAKPTZ010000115.1, from coordinate 77,776 downwards.
GGACGTGATGTCCCGGTGACTACCCTCTTGGACACCGGACCTTCCGCCGCGTCCCTGAAGGCATTGAAGTCGTATCGATCGGCCATGTAGATATTGTCGAAATAACCGGTCACGAACCCGGATTCCATGAAGTCGTACCGGCCTGTCACGGTAAGGACGACCTTCGACCTGATGTTGAACGCGAGTTCAAGGCCGACGTGGGATGCATCCGACCATCCGATCCTTGACCATGACGCCCAGGGCTTTATCTGGATGGCCCGCGCCGGCCGAACCGGCCAGGAAACATCGATCGACCAGGCGGTCAACGGCGAGGGGTCGGTCGCAACCAGGCCGTTCGGACCGGGAACCGATGACGTCGGGTTTTCCGGGGTGGACGCTCCCAGGTTTGAAGGTGCGTTGATATCGCCGGCAAACGAAGCACCGATCTCAAGCCGCCCGATCTGTCCCGATCGATCGACGAACCACAGCGGCCTGAAATAGACCCGACCGCCGATCACGGACGGCCCGGCGACACCGTCAAGAAACAGGTCTCCGCCAGCAACATCCCAGTGAAGTCTGGCGCTGACTCCGGTTCTGAAATGATCCCCGTCGATGACTCCGTTGAACATGGAAACAAGGTTACCCATGCCCAGGTTGAAATTCTGGACTGGTTTGATGGAAACATCGAATTGACCGGTTCTGTCGGTCCAGCCGAATCTGGACAGAAGACGGCCGAAGTCGTTCGGCTCATCCCATTCCCGCATCCGAAAGCCGTCCGGATCGAAACGTATCGGCGCGATTACGGATACCTCGAAACCATCCCTGCCGCCGGAAAGCGCGAAGTCAAAACCGGCTCGCCATGATTCGTGGCTGCCGCCGGCGACCCCGGAAAACTGGAGTTCGGCAAAGGGCCGACCCCATTCGGATTCACTCGAACCGGATTTGGCCGACTTGTCGGACCCCGGATTCTGGGAAGCATGCGCGGCCCCGGCCAGGAACATCAAAAAAACCGCGGCAATGCTGTAATAAGGGCGCATCATGGCAACCTATTCTGCACGCACATCGAACATCATGACAAAGTGACGTACCGCCCAACCGCCTTTGACCGGCACCGGTGATTTGAACACGAACGCATCGTGCTGCTATAATGCGCGCGCCGACGGAGGCTGCTGGGATGACGGTCAGCAACAGACAGATGGCTTTGATCCTGCTTTTCTTCGCAATCTGCGCGGGGGCCGGATACGCGGTCTATTGGTGGCACGAGACAAGCCTGGATCGCATCGCCATGTTCCACGTCAGCTTCAAGGGCGAATCCCTGAATCGGGTGTCGGCCGCCCTGGCGGACAAGCGCCCAGCCCAGGCGCGTGAAATCCTTCAAAGACAGCCCCTGTTTGAAAAAATCGGAATACTGAAGGTTCTTTCCAGGGACGAGGCCGTCGCGGTAAGGATGTTCGCCGTCCGCTGCATGAGGCCGCTGCGCGATGTTCCCCAGATACGCGCCGAACTTGCCAGGCTTGCGGCCGAGGATCCCGAGGAATCAGTGACCAGGCTTGCTTCCAGGGCACTTCAGGGAAGGCGCTGACCGGCTCACCCCGAACTACTTCCGTATCGCAAGCCTGCCGAGATCAACGCATTTTTCCCCGCCGTTGTTGAACGCGCGCGTGCACGGGGTTATCATCCTCTGGTCATTGTGGAAATCTTTTGGGGGAACAGATGAAATCAACAGCCAGAGTCACCGCGCTCATCCTTGCTTCAATGCTGCTTTCATGCGGCGGCGGCGGCGGTCAGCCGGATGTATCCGAACTTCCGGGTGATGACGTTATGCCGGATGTCCAGTTGGACACCGCGCCGGAAATCCTGATTCCGGACACCGGCGACGAGCCCAGGGAAGAAATTTTCCAGGAAACGATCGATCCCGATGCAGTCCAGGACGTGCCGGACGAGGGCGTCACCGATGTCCCCCTTGAAATGCCCGAAGTGTGCGAATGCACGCAGGATGAGGAATGCGAGGATGCGTTCGACGACCTCGGCCTGTGTGAGAGGGCATCCTGCGACCGGTGCGCGTGTGTTCGTGTCTGGCTTGAAGCGGACGCGACATGCGAGGACGGCGACCTTTGCACCATAGACGACAAGTGCGATGCGGATCACGTCTGCCAGCCGGGCCAGAACAACTGCAACTGCAGCACTGACAGCGACTGCGCGTGGTACGACGACAAAAACAAGTGCAACGGTTCGTACAGGTGCAACCTGGCCGTGACACCTTCTGTCTGCCACATTCCGGCAGAAACCATCCCGGTCTGCGAAGATACCCTCGGCCTTTTCTGCCGGACTGTCGGCTGCGATCCTGAAACCGGCGACTGCATCAACATCAGCATCCACCAGGGCGAACCCTGCCAGGATGGCGTCGATTGCACGACAGGCGACTCATGCGCCGACGGCGAATGCGTCGGGGTGCCGGACGCGCTTCTGTGCGATGACGGCAACGTCTGCACTGATAATGCCTGCGATGCCCAGGCCGGTTGCACGATGGTCTTCAACGACGGGGCCTGCCAGGATGGAAACGCCTGCACCGAAAACGATTTCTGCCTGAACGGTTCATGCTCTGCCGGAACCGACATTGATTGCGACGACGGCAACGAATGCACCAGCGATCTTTGCGACACGGAAACCGGATGCGTTCACGAAAACCTGGTCGATTCCCTTTGCAACGACGGAAACGACTGCACCGGCGGCGATTACTGCATGGAAGGATCCTGTCTTGCCCGGTTCGAGACGTGCTGCGAAGACGAGATGGACAACGACGAAAACGGCAAAACCGACTGCGAGGAGGAATCCTGCAAATTCGTATGCCCGGTCGATAATGTTTCCTGCATCGTTGAATCGCCAACCACCCATACCGGACCTTCCGGGGACACGTTCACCGCGGTCGTCAAGGTGACGGCGCCCGGAATCACCGACACGACGGACAAATACGATGCCCATCCAAAGGTACATGTTCAGTATGGGATTGGGCCGGATGCTGGCGATCCGACCGGATTCGCCTGGGGTGACTGGCTTCCGGCAACCCCCGACATGGACGCGGTCGATGCGTCTTCGGACATCTGGAACGGTGTCGTGACCGTTCCGGCCATCACCGACATGTCGCTGGCCCGCGACTTCGCGTTCAGGGTATCGGGCGACGACGGCGCAACGTGGATTTACTGCGACACCGATGGCAGCGACAACGGATACGCGGCCGAAAATGCCGGAAGCATCACCATCAAGCCGCCGCACCAACTGCTGATTTCGGAATACATGGAAGGATCCGGCAACAACAAGGCAATCGAAATCATCAACGCGGGGGCTTTCCCGGCACCGCTGGGCGAATGCACCGTGTCGGTGTTCTTCAACGGTGCCTTGACGACCAGCAGCGTCATCACGCTGCCGGCTCTTGATCTTGCCCCGGGCGCGATGTTCACAGTCTGCCACGATGCACTTGCGGCCGGCTCCGCCGTATTCTGCGACCTGCTTTCAAGCCGGCTCAACTTCAACGGTGACGATGCAATCGAACTCAAGTGCGGTGAAGCGGTTCAGGACGTCTTCGGCGTCATTGGCGTGGATCCAGGCGACCGCTGGGGAATCGAGCCGCTGACCACCCTGAATCACACGCTGCGTCGTGACTGCTCGGTCACCGCCGGCACCGGCGCCGCGGCAACGGCCTTCAAAGCCGTGGAATGGATGTCCCTTCCCCAGGATGTGTGGCAGGGATTCGGATTCCGGCTGTGTGAGGGCGACTGCTATGCCAACGAAAAGGAAACCTGCTGCGCCAACACCTTTGACTCGGATCGTGACGGCCTTGCCGACTGCGACGATCCGGATTGCAAGGCGACCGAGACCTGCTTCATTCCGGTTGACTGGTGCAGGACTTTCGAGCCGGCCATGGTTCGCGGTTCCACGGGAATGACGGTCAACGCCATCGGGTACGTCTTCGTCGCTGGCAAGACCGATGTCACGAACGGCAACGACAACCCGGCCGGCCTGGTTGGACAGTACGGCTACGGCCCGGCGGACTCGATTCCCGGCAACGACTGGACATGGGACAACGCTTCTCCGACCGCAAGCAACCTGAGCGGAAGGGACGACGCCGACAGCTACCGGTATTCATTCGTGGTGCCGGTCGCGGATGAAGGCCATTACGATATGGCTTTCAGGTTCTCGGCCGACGGCGGATATTCCTGGAAGTACTGCGATCTTGACGGAACCGACGACGGATACGACGTGGCGGACGCCGGCAAGCTGGAAATCGTGTCGGATCCGATCGTGCTCATCACCGAATACGTTGACGGCACGGGGAACGACAAGGCGATCGAGTTGCTGAACCTGAGCGGCCGTGACCTCAACCTTGAGAACTGCGCGATATCCATTTACACCGACGGGGCGGTCAGCCCATCGACCATCTTCAATGTCGAGGACGGCGTTCTTCAGGATGCGGCGTCCTATGTGATGTGCCAGACCGGGGTCTCGACCGACCTTACCCCTTACTGTGACGAATTCAGATCCCTCTTGAATTTCAACGGCAACGACACAATCAGCCTGACGTGCGAAGACAAGCTGATGGATTCGTTCGGCCGGCGCGGGGAAAACCCGGGCGCCTCGGGATGGGGAACGGGCGAAGTCACCAGCGTCGGACACACCCTGCGCCGTCATTGTGATGTAATCTTCGGGGACACCGACCTTTCGAACGAGTTCGATCCCGGGCTCGAATGGTGGTCTTTCCCGCGGGACTCCTTCCTGGATCTTGGTTCAAACCTCTGCGCCCAGGCATGCCATGTGGGTGGCAGGGAAACCTGTTGCGACAACCTGAATGACGACGATCTTGACGGACTGAAGGACTGCATGGATCCCGACTGCGACGAGGCGGTCGAATGCCTGCCGCCGGTCATCGGGTACGCGGCCGTCATGATGCCCGGCACCGGCGCCTGGGTCTTCGCCGAGATCCCTGAAGTACTTTTCGGCAGGGTATTCGTGCAGGGCATCACCAACGTCGCGGGCCAGGGCCTGGGAGTGATGGCCCAGGGTGGATGGGGCCCTGACGGCAGCAACCCCGACGGACATATCCTGTGGTCCTGGTACGACGCGGTCTATTTCGACGACATTGACGGTTCGGACGACAGGTACGGGGTTTCCTTCGACGACGTTCCGGTCGGAACCTTCGACTACGCGTTCCGTTTCAGCACCGACGGCGGCGACACGTGGACTTACGCGGATCTTGAACCGGCCGGCACCATCGACGGCTACTCGGCGGCGACCACCGGTTCGATCGTTGTGACCGCCGGGGTCGAAACCGCATGCGACGACCACGCGGACAACGACGGCGACCTCCAGACCGACTGCAACGACCCGGACTGCGCGACTGATCCTTACTGCATCGAACCGACCGAGGAAACCGACTGTGATGATGGCACGGACGAGGACAACGACGGGGTAACCGACTGCGACGATTCCGACTGCGACGACGATCCCGTATGCCAGGAACCGGTTGATTTCTGCCAGTTGAAGGCCGACTCGCCGTTCATCTCCCAGACCGGAACCTATTTCCAGGTTTTCGGCTGGATCATCGAGGCGGGCATGACGGATGTGACCACAGGCAACGACAACCCGCCAGCGGTCAAGGCCGAAGTCGGATATGGCCCGAAGGGCAGTTCTCCCGACACATGGTCCTGGACGGCAGCATTCGTCGGCCTGGGAAACAATTCCCCGTACGAGGACGCCGATACTTACTACTACAACCTTTTCCTGCCGACGACTGCCGGCGAATACGACTTCGCCATCCGTTTCAGCGCCGACAGCGGCCGTTCATGGACCCTGTGCGACCTTGACGGTTCGGACACCGGCTTCGACCAGGATAACCAGGCTGGACGGATGATTGTCGCCAACGACGCCCCCAACCTGGTGATCAGCGAATACGTGGAAGGCACCGGGGTCAACAATGCGATTGAAATCACCAACCTGTCGGGACGCGACGTGATGCTGAACAATTGCGTCCTCGAGGGATACCCCGACGGAACATCGGAAATGGCTTACGCGATGGCGATCGCGCGTGACGGAATATTGCATGACCGCGACACATGGGTCGTTTGCGACGACGACGCCGACCTTGCGCTGGCGCCATACTGCGACGCCCTGTCAGGCCTCTTCTCGGTCAACGGCAACGACACGATCGTCCTTAGGTGCGAAAACTCCCTGATGGACGTATTCGGCCAGATCGGCACCGATCCCGGCGCCGGTGGCTGGGATGACTCCGGGAAGACCACTGTTGACACGACCATGCGTCGGGAATGCTATGTTTCGGTCGGCGACAGGGTGCGCGACGATGCCTTCATTCCGACAGCGGGCTGGATTCACTTCGCGGCCGACAACTATCTTGGACTTGGAACGTACGAATGTTCGGACGCCTGTTACCAGGACGGACATGAAAAGGCCACCGATGCGTGCTGTTCCGACGGCCTGGACAACGATCTCGACGGCATATCCGACTGCGACGAAACCGAATGCGCCACAACCGACATCTGCACGCCCCCGCCGCAGTTGATCTTCAGCGAATACGGGGAAGGTTCCAGCAGCAACAAGTTCATCGAGATCCTGAACATCGGCACCGTTGCAACCGACCTGACCTCTTGCACCATTACCGGATACCAGAACGGGGCTTCAACGGTCGGATACACGATCAACCTGACCGCATCGTCACTTGCGGCCGGGGACACCTGGGTCGTCTGCCACAGCGGCCTGGACGCGACGGCGCTTCCGAACTGCGACCAGGTCGCCGGCACCGTGCTTCAGTTCAACGGGGACGACGCGGTTGTCCTGCGCTGCGACGGCGAGGTCATCGACTCGTTCGGGCAGGTCGGCTTCGACCCTGGAACCGAATGGGGAACAACGCCTGGGCCTACGACGGCTGACGACACCCTGTGCAGATCCGTGCGCGTTCCGGATACAATCATCAACGACGTGTTCGACCCGGCCCTCCAGTGGACCAGCTACGGCAACAACTACTTCGCCGGAATGGGCGTCGCCGCCTGCCAGTAACCGCACCGGCCCGATCCAAATCGCATCCCTGTGTAATCCCGGCCACTTAAGTCGTTTCAAACCGTCTTCACGGACTGGAATCAGGAATCGTCGAGCTGGAGTAATGCCCGGCCGGGGGTGAACAGATTTCAGGATATGTCAGGGGCGGCCGATGCTGTAATAACGGAACCCGGCATCCCTGACGCGGCACGAATCGAATATGTTTCGCCCGTCAAAGATGACGTTACCCTTCATTCGACGTTTCAGTTCGTCGAAATCCGGATTCCTGAACTCGCCCCATTCAGTCACCAGAAGAAGCGCGTCCGCGCCGTCGAGGGCGTCCTCGGCGCATGTCGTCACTATCGTGCAGCCTCGATTGCCGCCAATTTCCGGAACACGTGCCGCAGTCGTCAAAGCAACGGGGTCGTAAGCCGAAACGGTCGCGCCCAACTCCGTAAGACCTGAAATCACTTCAATCGACGGGGCCTCGCGCATGTCGTCGGTATTCGGCTTGAAGGCCAACCCCCAGACCGCCAGCTTCAACCCGGAAAGATCCGGCCCGAAATGACCGACGACTTTTTCCACAAGAAGCCTCTTCTGCGCCGCGTTCACTTCCTCGACCGCGTTGAGCACCTTCATGGGAAGACCGCATTCACGGCCGGTCGATGCCAGGGCCTTTACGTCCTTGGGAAAACACGATCCACCGTATCCCACGCCGGCAAAAAGGAATTTCGAACCAATCCTGGGATCCGCGCCCATCCCGCGCCGAACGCAGTCGATATCGGCACCCAGCGAATCACAGAGGGCGGCCATCTCGTTCATGAAGGAAATCCTGGTCGCGAGCATTGCGTTGCTGGCGTATTTGGTCATTTCGGACGATTTCACGTCCATGAAAAGGATTGGATTTCCGGTTCTCATGAACGTCTGATAGACGTCTTCCAGAAGCTCACGGGCACGCGGCGAATCGACGCCGCACACGATGCGATCGGGCTTCATCATGTCCTGGATCGCATCCCCCTCCTTCAGGAATTCCGGATTGGACGCGATATCGAACGGATGTGTCGTGTTTGCGGCAACAATATCGCGAACCTTGTCGCACGTCCCGACCGGCACCGTTGACTTGACCACAATCAGTCGATAACCGTCCATCGTCGTGGCAATCGTCTGCGCGCACCCCAGCACATGGTGAAGATCGGCGCTTCCGTCTTCCTGCGGTGGGGTTCCGACTGCAATGAACACGACGGTGGAGTCCCGGACAAGCCCCTGGATGTCCGTCGTGAAGCGCAACCGGCCTTTTTCGCGATTACGCAGCACCATGCCGTCAAGGCCGGGCTCCCATATCGGGATGCCGCCCTCGTTAAGAATCCGGATCTTTTCGGCATCAATATCGCCGCAGATGACGTGATTCCCGGTTTCGGCAAGCCCCGCGCCAAGCACAAGCCCAACATACCCGGTACCGATAACACCGACTTTCATGATTCACCAGGAAGAAAATGAAAGATGCGGCCCGCCCCCGCGACGCCGCCGTCAGTCCTGCTCATCCGGATCCTGTCCGGTGTCCGGAACCTTTCGAACCGAAAGGCATATCACCCTGGTCCTGGTTCGATCCAGCACCTCGAACTCGAAACCGGCAAAGGAAACCCTGTCGCCCTTCAACGGAACCTTGCCGGCCAGGGTCATCACCATTCCCCCGACCGTCTCGTACAGATCCTGATCGGGAATCTCGATGCCCGTTTCCTCGGCAAGTTCCTCGACGGCCGCCCTGCCCTTGACGATCCAGGATCCATCGGCCGAAGACTTGACCGGCTCCTCGGCCTTTTCGTGTTCATCCCAGATCTCGCCGACGATTTCCTCGACAATGTCCTCGACGGTCACGATGCCGGCCATCCCGCCAAACTCGTCGAACGCGAAGGCCATCTGCACGCGCTCCTTCTGCATATCCTTCAGCAGCGCGCCAATCTTGATCACTTCCGGGAATATCATCGCCTTGTGGCGCATGGCCATTTCGCGGACGCTGAACTTGCCCTCGGGGCCTTTCGACAGGAACTCGAGCACGTCCTTGGTGGTGAGGATGCCCAGTATAGTGTCCAGGTCTTCCTCATAGACCGGATAGCGCGAGTACTTCTGCTCGTTCATCACGCGAAGCACTTCCTGAAGGGAATCGTTGACTTCGAACGCCACGACGTCGGTTCTTGGAACCATGATTTCCATGGATCGGGTTTCCGAAAATTCCATCACCGACGAAAGAAGGTCGCCGGTTTCGCCGGCCAGCGAGCCCTGCTCGGCCCCGATGCGGATAAGCGAATCGATCTGGGCCTCGGTCACCTTTTCACGGTTGTCGACCGACCCGCCGACCGCCCTGATGAAACGACTGCTGGCGCGCTGCAGGGCCAGTGCCGGCATCGAAAACAACTTGCAAAGAAGCCACATCAAAGGAAGGAAAGGCAGCATCGACCTGGGATTGTTCCTGGCGAACGTCTTCGGCACTACTTCGCCAAACATCACGATCATGAACGTCATGACGCCGACCGCCACCGCGACACCAAGTCCAATCGAGGCATCGACGCCCATCCGGTGCAGGTAGTCCTGCGTAATGCCGGTCGCCAGCGACGAGGCCAGGATGTTAATCAGGTTGTTTGTGATAAGGATGGCCGTCAACACCCGGTTCGGGTCTTCATCCCACCAGGCGAGCATGCGCGACCTGCGCTTTTCCACCTTCAGAATGGCATGAATGTCGGCCTGCCCAAGGGACAACAATGCGGTCTCGGTGGCCGATGCCAGCGCGGAAAGCAGGATCAGGATAAAAACGACAAGAAGTTGAAATTCAGTAGGGCCCACGCGTTGCAGGCTGCCCCCGTACTCAGTCGTGTCAATGCTATCACCGTCAGGCACCAGCGGTCAACGTCACCGCCCCGGGCGAATTTTCATTCGCCCGTACGCCTTGTATGGGCGGATTACATCCGCCCGCAGCGCCTGGCACGACTGTCCCTGTATGGGCGGATTACATCCGCCCGCAGCGGTTCAGCACTCCTGCCCCAATCCCTGAAGCTCCGCACTACGGCATTTCCGCCGGCCCGGTTACAATTGCATGACATCGGTGCGGGATGATTGCTGGCGGGGGTATGGCATGGCCGGTGCTTTCAGGGCTGCCGTCATAAGGGCGATTCCGTGGCTGCTTTTCGGATCCGTGCTGCTTCCAGCCGCCGGATCCGCGGTGGCAGGCATACTTGTCCTTGTGTTCTGGCGCCAGGCCGGGGACATCGCGCTTGGCGTCCTTGTCATCGTGATGGGTCTTGCCGTCATCGCCGGCACGTTCACCAGCCTGGGGCTTCTTCTTCGTCAGAACAGGATGGCGCGGGCCCAGGCCGACTTCATCGCGTTCGTCAGCCATGAACTGCGCACCCCGATGGCATCCATCCGGATGGGCATCGAAACCCTGAGGGACGAAAGGTTCCATTCGGAAGACGAACGCCGCGAATTTCTGCAGATGCTGGAGATCGAATCGCGCCGTCTTTCGTCGCTGGTGGAAAAGGCGGTCGGTTACGAACTGTCGGCGGACCGGGAATCGGGAAAGGCCGCCCCCAACGCGGCGACAAGCGGGTGCGCATCGGAACTTGTCAAAAACGCGCTGGCCGGAATCCTGGCGTCCCCGGCCACAAGGGATTCGGTCGTCCTTCTTGCGGCGCATGACATCAAAGGCCCATGCAATGACAACGTATCGGTCGATTTCGACGCGTTTGCCGGGGCAGTCGTCAACATGGTCTCAAATGCCCTTACGCACGGACGGGCGAATCACGAAAAGCCGGTGCGCGTCGGAATCGAGGTTTTCTTTCCCGGTGTCCGGCTTCACGAAGTCCTTGCGCCGTTCGGCGAGGTCGTCATTTCGGTTGCCGACCAGGGCCCCGGGGTGGCGTCTGACGAGACCAGCATGATTTTCGACCGCTTCTGCCGCGGAAAGGCCGCAAGCCAGACCGACGTTCCCGGACTGGGGCTCGGCCTGTCGATAGTTCGCGGATTCGCCCGGGCGTCCGGCGGGATTGTGACCGTTGAAGACACTCCGGGGGGCGGGGCAACCTTCAGGTTGACGCTTCCGGCGCACCAGGCCGACAGCGGCGAAACCGCTGCTTGCCAGGGCCACGGTGAACATGAATGAAACCGCAACTTGAAAAGATCCTGGTTATCGAGGACGACGCATCGCTGGCGATGGGCCTTGTCCACAACCTGAAGTACGAAGGCTTCGACGTGCTGATCGCCCGGGACGGTGACAAGGGCCTGACCCTTGCCTTCAGCGAACGTCCCGATCTTGTGATCCTTGACGTGGGTCTTCCGGGAATGAACGGATTCGACGTCCTGGCAGAAATCAGGCGCGCCGGCCTTGAACTCCGGATCATGATGCTGACCGCCAGGGGAACCGACGAAGACAAGGTGCGCGGACTTGGCCTGGGCGCCGACGATTACATGACGAAGCCGTTCTCGGTTCGGGAGCTTGTGGCCCGGGTCAACGCCCTGCTGCGGCGCCTTCGACTGGAACGCGCCGAACACGCGGCAAGACCTGTGACATTCAAGGACGTCGTGCTTGATCCCGCGTCGCGAACCGCGCAGAAGGCTGGAATCCCGAAGGAAATGTCGGCCAGGGAATTCGATCTCGCGATGTTCCTGGCAACCCATCCCGATCACGTCTTTTCAAGGGACCAGATCCTGAAGGCGGTCTGGGGATGGGACTACGAGGGAACCGAACGGACCGTCGATAACTTCATCCGGGCAATCAGGGCCAGCCTTGAAACCGACCCGACCGACCCTGAATTCTTCGTGACGGTATTCGGTGCCGGATACATGTTCAGGCCCGGCGGCAGGCCATAAGCCGCGGATCCGTCCGCCATCGCGCACAATCCGGACATCCCGTGACACGTCGATGACATCGAAGATCCAGACTCTGTACATGGACTCGACCGCCATTGACGCGGTCGTGGCGGCAAGGACCACCACGCACAGGGGATGTCATCATGAAATTGAAAAAAATCGCAATCGTAAGGGTCAGGGGCAGCCAGGACGTTGAATTCGCGCCGTCGGCGCTTGTAACGGCGCTGTCGCCCGTTCTCGGGCTTTCGCGCATCGGAAGGCTGGTCAAGGCCGGAAAAGGCCGGACGTACATGCCGGCAATGGCGCTTCCATACATTGCAGCACTGTGCGGCAAGGCCGATGCCGCCCGGGGAATCAGGCGCGAGTACATCCTTGTCGACGAACCGGAGGCAGGCTTTTCCGGCTGGAACTGGGACGTCGATATGGCGATGTTCACCGTTTCGACATCGAACGCACCGGCGACTTTCCGTGTCGCCGATCGTGCAAGGCACTTTGGCGTGAAGGTGGTCATGGGCGGCATCCACCCTTCGGTCATGCCGGAAGAATGCCTTGCCCACGCGGACTCTGTGGCACGGGGGGAAGCCGAGACGATCCTTGGCCGGATGCTTGACGACTACGACTCCGGAACGCCTGCACCAATCTATGACGGTGGGCACGGAACCACGCTTGAAGGGCTGCCGGTTCCGGCGTGGGAACTCGGGGTTACCCCCCTTGTGAAAGGTCCGGGAAGAACCAGGCGGACGGGAAAAGCGGTTCCATACGCCCAGTGGGTCGTGCCGGTGCAGACAAGTCGCGGCTGCAGGAACGCATGCGCTTTCTGCTCGACGACCAGGTTCCAGGGCGCGGCAAGGCGCCACCGGCCGGTGGCCGAAATTGCGGACGAAATCCGGACGCTGAAGGCAAATGGAGTCATCGGCCCCGACCAGACCGTGTTCTTCACCGACAACAACATCGTCTCGGACAGCGACCACAGAAACGGCATCCGGGACACCCGATATGCGCGCAGCCTTTTTCTGGCCCTGAAGCCTCTTGGAATCACGTGGGTCGGACAGGGGGAAATCACGGTCGGCCAGGATCCCGGCCTTGTTGCGATGATGGCCGAGTCCGGTTGTCACACCCTTCTTGTCGGCCTTGAGACGGTGAGCCCGGCAGGCCTGGGACGACTTGGAAAGGCGAGCATGAAATCAGATACTTACGCAAGATCGCTTGAAGTTCTGCACGACCACGGGATATCGAATATCGGCTGCTTCATAATGGGCCTTGACGGACATGGCCCCGAGACCTTCCAGCCGACCCTGGACTTCATCGAGCGGCATGTCGATATTCCACAGGTCAGCGTCCTTACCCCTTATCCCGGAACACCGCTTTTTTACCAGCTTCATCGGGACGAACGCATTCTTTGCGACGACTGGTCGCTTTATGACATCACGCACGTCGTCATCAAGCCGGATCGACTGAACGCGCTGGATCTGGAGACCGCGTACTCACGCATGATTTCGCAGATTTATTCGCCGCTTGCGATCGTTCGGCGCGCCGCAAGGTACGCCCGCGCCGGAGGAAGGGACGGTCACGCCCTGAAAAGGGCCGGGGCAAGATTCACATCGGTGCTTGCACCGAATATCGTCTATCGCACGCTCTCGACAACGGGACGCGGCCTTTCCGGCCAGATATTCAGGGGACTTGGGGCCACGGGGAAAAACGCCGTTTCAGATCACGCAAGCGCCTTCCAGGCCGCATCATAGACGGCCCTGCGCATGGCCTTGATTTCATCCTTGCGCCCATGCATTTCCGGGTTTACCCGGTTCGTAAGAAGGGTAATCGACAAGCCGGAATCTCGATCAAACCAGAAAGAGGTCCCCGTGAATCCAAGGTGACCGACGGTGCCTGCCGGGGCATGGTCGCCCGCGTTCGATCCGATGGCCGCCGGCCTGTCGAAACCGGGTGTGCGAAGCGCGTCCCGAGGCCCGAAATCATCGAACACGAACCGTCTTGCCGTGTCCCTGCCAAGGATTGCGGATCGCCCCTGAATGGCCTTAATCCATTCATCGACCAACGATGCGGTCCCGAAAATCGTCGAAAACAGTCCGGCATGGCCGGCCGCGCCGCCAAGGAACCAGGCATTGTCGTCATGCACCTCGCCCTGCAGGATCCGCCCCCGCATTCCGCACCAGGCTGTTGCCGCAAACCGGGCATCGGACGGGACCGAACCGACAACGGGAACAATCGGCCTGAATCCGGTTGAACCAAGCCCCAGTTCCCCGGCCACAAGGTCATGAAAGAGCCCGGCGATTTTTCGGCCGCTGACCCTGCCAAGGATCATGCCCAGCAGGATATAACCGACATCGCTATAGACGATACGATCGGACGGTTCCACCGGCAGCGAGTCCAGGGCCATCCGAATAACGCCCGACTCGGCCTGCGGACTTCCAGCCGCCGAAATGCCCAGGCTGGCCGAAAGTTCACGCGCGAAAGGAAGCCATGGAACGAATCCGGCACGATGGCCCAGAAGGGCCGAAACGTCGCATGACCGCCATGCCGACATCTGTCCGGCTGACAACTGGTGGCCCAGGTCATCCGCGCCGAAAAAGTCGTCAAGCGTGGTCGAAAGAACGACTGCATCGCGATCGCAAAGAATCGCCACAAGCAGCGCCGTCGAAAGGGGCTTGGTCAGGGACGCCAGGTCGAAAACCGTTTCCTCGTCAACAGGCTTGCGCCCGCCACACCCGATGCCAGCCGAAAAGCCGCCGCAGATGCGGGCCAGGACGTCACCGTTCCGCCTGGCCTCGAAGGCATATCCCGGACAAGCGACACCAGTGAACGACTGAAGTATCGTCGCGACTTCGTCGAACTTCATGAATTCACCGGCCCCCGGGGGCTGACCGGCGCCCGGGCAACCAGCCGGCCGTCGGCGGCGTCGAGCTCGGCATCGACACCTTCCCCGATACAGTCGTTGGCCCGCCCGTGACCCAGCGGGAAGCCGGTCACCACGGGGACGCCCCACCTGCCCGCAAATCCTGCCACCGTCCTTTCAAACAGGGGGATATCGTCGCCTTCCAGCATGAAATCGCCGAAAACGACGGCGGCGACCTGACCGAAGCCCGGCTGAAGGGAAAGCTGGAACAGCATCCTGTCAAGCCTGTACGGCTTTTCGTTCAGGTCTTCCAGCACCAGGATCCTGCCTCGAAGGTCAGGCATAAGCGACGTCCCGGCCAGGGAAACGAGAACGGTGAGATTCGCCGCAAGCACGCTGCCCGCGGCCCTGCCCGGGGTAACGGGGCGAAGCCCGTCCCATGCCTGATCCCTTCCACGATCCAGGCCGAAGATGGTTCTGCGATACTGCTCAAGCGTGTCCGGTTCCATCGAAGGCAGCGTCGTGACGTTCGGGCCATGAATGGTGACAACACCCTTGCGACCAAAAAATGCATGAAGCGCGGTGATGTCCGAAAACCCGACCAGCAGTTTTGGCGGCAATTCGACTTCGTTTCCGATCGCGATGCACGTCCTGGCACACCCGAACCCGCCCCGGGCAGGGAAGACCGCGGCGCTGTCAGGGTCGCGAAAGGCCTGAACCATTTCACCGGCGCGACGGGCATCGTCCCCGGCCAGATAATCGCAGGAAGAAAAGATGTCGTCACGCCAGACCGGCTTCAACCCAAGCTCGCGAAGAATCGTGACACCGGCCATGAACTTCTGGCGTGAAAAGGGGGAAGCCGGGGCGATGATTCTTACGGTGTCGCCCTGTCGCAGGCATGAAGGCTTTTGCAACTGGATATACCGCCCCGACGCGACGTGACGTCATTTGCCGGTGACGTAAGCGTCAACGTCGATTCCAAGCATCCGGCAGTTCTCGTGGGCCGTCCGTATGTTGTCCTTAAGCGTGGCAATCGCCGGCAGTTCCCGGAAGGCCTCCAGGAACATCCTGGTTCCCCACTTGCCGTCGGCGTTCCTGGCAAATGCGACGACCTCGCCGGATCTGGTCACAACGGTCGCATCCCGGCCGTTCAACTTGATCTCCAGGACCTTCGCGGAATCTGGATCCTTCGGTGGAACCAGCCTTCTCGCGTCAAGCATATAAACAAACAGGGATTTTCCATCCCGTGCCGACGCCAGGATGTCCCCGCCGACGGATCGCAGCGTTGCCGCGCGATCGTCCGAAGGGTAGGCCTCGGATACAAGACGACAGGTTTCGCGAATCGACTTGGCCAGTTCCTCGAAGTAAGTCCTGGTGGAATCATCGACGATGCCCCAGAGTACGTCGCCCTTGGCCTCGGCAAGCCCGGTCTGGAACTCCAGAAAGGCAGCCTCGACAAGATCGGCGTCCGAACTGCCGCCGCACGACGCCCCGATGACCGCCAGCAAAGGCAGAACAGCCAGGATTGATCCGTTCTGGACTCGCAATGCAACCCCCACTGACGGCTTGCGCCGAAACTTAAATCGGGCCAATGAGGTGACCTGTCACAATCGAAAACGGCATTCCGACGGAAACCGACTCATCGGTTCCGTCACCGTCAAGATCGATGTCCGGCTTCAGGTATATGTCGATATACGCAAGAATGATTTCCTTGTTGTAACGCGGCAGGAACGCGCTTTCCGGCATCGATTCAAGCGCTTCGACCAACTGCTGGACAACGAATGCCCCGCCAAGCGCGCCGGCCCCGCCAACGACCTTGCCGCCCGCAAGCGACACGTTGGCAGTGACCTTGGCCCGGTAAAGCACCAGTTCGCGCCTGGTGTCGCCGAAGACGATGCTGACCGGGACTTCGTAAGTGGCACCCCCCGCCTTCAGCTTCGTGCCGTTGATCACCGCGTTGTCGAACACGTCAAGCGGCCCGCAGGTTGGCGACAACGACGACGTATAGACGCCGTAGTTGCATCCGGAAGTCGTCGGGTCACAGGTCACCGGGTCAATCCTGGCGCCCCAGTAAAGGTTCAGGTTATACGCAGTGCCGTTCACCTTCAACCCGTCGTGTTCCAGCAGCAGCGACCACGAGCCGTCCGACGACGCGTTCAACATCTCGGTGTTGAACAGCCAGTGCAGCCTGGAAAACGCGTTGTCGATACCCTGGACGCAACTGCCCTTCGGCGCGCATGTGGACGGGTCGTCATCAACATCGACGCCCTGGCCGAGATTGCCGTTGACGCCATAAGTCAAAGTCGCGGCCTTGGTCGCCGGATCCTCGAACACCGACACGCCGTGACATTCACCGGCGCCGCAGATGTCGTCGAATGTGCAGATGTTGAAGTCGTCGCATTCCACCGAATTCGGCGTGAAGAAGCATCCCGAAGTCTTGTTGCAGCCGTTGTCGGTGCAGACGTTGTAGTCCTCGCATGCCCTGACCGTCCCGACGCAGGTGCCGTTTGCGCACCCGTCGTTGATGGTGCAGACGTCACCGTCGGAACACGAACCGCCGGTCGGCGTATAGACACATCCGTAATCCGGGTTGCATTCGTCCAGCGTGCATACGTTTGAGTCGTTGCAATCTACCTTCTTTCCCTCGATGCAGTCGCCGCCGATGCAGACCTCGTCGAACGTGCAATGATTGCCGTCATCGCAGAATCCCGAAATCGGCGGATGGATGCAGTTGCCCGCGCCGTCGCACGTGTCGAGCGTGCACGGCTGGTTGTCATCGCAGTCCCTGACGTTCGAAATGCACTCGCCGTTCCTGCAGAAACCGGTTCCGGTCAGGCTGCACGGATTCGGATCCTGGCATTCGCCTTCCTGCGGGGTATGCACGCAACCGACGGCCGGAACGCAGTTGTCAACGGTGCAGTCGTTCAAGTCGTCGCAGTTCGTGACGCCGGCCGGCCCTTCAGGCGGAATGCATGCTCCGGTCGAACAATTTTCGTTGATGGTGCATGCGTTGTGGTCGTCACACACGCCGGTTGTCGGAATTTCCTTGCAGCCCGTGTCCGGATTGCACGAATAGATCATGCACGGATTGCCCTTGTCACAGTTCCTTGGCTGGCCGACGCACACGCCGCCGGCGCACACGCCGTTTATCTCGCATGCCGAATCGGGCTCGCACTCGACCGTATTGAATTCGTTCACGCATCCGACCGCCGGGTCGCAGTAGTCCGTGGTGCAGACGTTGTAATCGTCGCATGATGTCTTCGGGATGCCGGCACACTCGTGATAACCATTGCAGAAGTCGTTATCCGTGCACATGTCGCCGTCGTTGCACGGGCCGTAATGCCAGTCGTTCAGGCAGACGCCGGACATGCAGGAATCGACGGTGCATTCAATACCGTCCGAACAGTCCATCGGAGTGCCCTGGCAGACGCCGTCTTCATTGCACATATCATTCAAGGTGCACCCGTCGAAGTCGTTGCAAGCCTTCGAAATGGGCTCGTGCTGACAACCGTCGAACGAATCGCAATAGTCACGGGTGCATTCGTTACCATCGTTGCAGTTGACCGGGAAACCCTTGCAGACGCCGGTCTGGACATTGCACTGATCCTGGTACGTGCACGAATCGTGGTCGTCGCACGTGGAAGCCCGCGGGGTGTTCGTGCATCCGAAATTGGGGTCGCAACGGTCGATGGTGCACTCGTTGTCGTCATCGCATCCGAAACCGGCGCCCGGCTGGCAAATGCCGTCCGCATCGCAGGTGTCGCCGGCAGTGCACGGATCCGCGTCGTCGCACGGCATCCCTTCCGCGGGGGAATACTCGGAACCGCTGACGGCCGGCCTGCAAGCCAGGCACATGTCATCGGGGGAAGGCTGGTTCTCGAAAAGGCATTCGCCGCCAATCATGCAGAATTCGGGCTTCACGCGAATCTGGCATTCGCCCAGCGAATCGCGATACTCCTCGGTGCAGAACAGGCCGTCGTCCGGGCACGGCTCGCACGTCTCGCCGGGGCACCCGTCCGTTTCAGGGGTATCGCCCCCGGACTCGTCACCGCCGTCGATGTCGTCGATATCGCCGTTTACGTCGGAATCATCCACGAAGCGGTCATCCACGGAATCGCCAGGCTCGCCTTCGTCCCTTCCGATGTCCCTGCCTTCGTCAGGCTGACCTTCGTCATGCGTGACGTCCAACTCGACAATCCTATCCTCGTCCGGAACATCCCCGACCACGTCGCCAATCTGATTGCCGCCACCGCAGCCGGCAAATCCAGACACCGCAAAGGTCAGACAGATGACATATTGAAAACGCTTCATTTATGACCCCGAAATCCGGTCCGGTGTATTGTACACAAACGGACCACTTCTATAAATCCCAAAAGCTTGCTGATAATCGAGGAATGCGGGAGTCAGCGCCGTTCGGCGACCGCCGAGACACCGGGCCCGCGAACCCGCATGACCTCGACGACCCCGCGCAGCCGTCGAACCGAACGGACGATTCCGTCCAGCATGGACTGATCGGCAACCTGCAGAACCACGTCAACCTGCTGCAATCCACTGTCGTCCCGCTTCGTCGAGACCCCGGCGATGTTCGCGCCCTGCCTGCCGATCTCGGTGGTGACGCCGGCCAGAATGCCCGGGACATCGCGCACCGTAATCCTTACCGGCACGTTGAAGGTACCGCCAGAGCCACTGTTCCAGGTTGCCGGAAGCACCCTCTCCGGATCACCGTCCAGAACCGACCGGCAGGAAACCGTGTGAATTGTCACCCCCCTTCCCCTGGTGACGTATCCGACAATTCCGTCGCCCGGGATCGGGTTGCAGCAACGCGCAATGTGCACCATCATGCCGTCAATCCCGTCAACCTCAATCCCAGTCGGACTGCGCAGCTTCTTCGGAAGGATTTCGGGCCTTTCCGGTTCGGGAACCCCCGGGGCGGCGACTGGAACAACCGCCTTTACGACATCGGCCGCCGACACGCGACCGTGACCGACCGCCCTGATGAGTTCGTCACGGCTTCCGATGCGGAAAGACTCGGCAACCTTCCGGCCCTTTTCTTCGTCAAGAAGCAGTTCCTTGAAATACTTGACTACATGGGCGCCGGCCCGACGGAACTCCTTTTCCAGGAGCTGGCGGCCGACCTCGAGCGCCTCGCGCCTGTCCTGTTCCAGGAACCAGCTTCGTATCTTCGCCCTGGCCTTGGACGAAACCACGAAATTCAGCCAGTCCCTGCGGGGCCTGGCCGTCCTGGACGTCATCACCTCGACCACGTCTCCTGAAACCAGTTCGGTTGACAACGGCACCAGCCGGCCGTTAACCCGCACGCCGGTGCACGAATGACCGACCTCGGTATGAACGTCGTACGCGAAATCCAGGCAGGTGGCCCCCTGCCGAAGAACCCTGAGGTCGCCCTGCGGGGTGAACACGAACACCTGATCGACCAGCAGTCCTTCCCGCGCTTCCTCGATCAGCGGCCCCTGCTCGGTCTCACGGCCCGACTGAATCTCGCGGGCCCATTCAACAACCTGCTTCATCCAGCCCAGGCGCTCGGAATCCCGAACCTCGATTCGGCCCGACTCCTTGTACGACCAATGCGCGGCGATTCCCGACTCTGCCTCGCGATGCATTTCCCATGTACGGATCTGGATTTCCATCGGCTCGCCAAGCGGGCCGAATACCGACGTATGAAGCGACCGGTAGCCGTTCGGCTTTGGAACGTTGATGAAATCCTTGAAGCGCGCCGGAATGGGCGTCCATGTATCGTGAACCAGCCCAAGCACCTGCCAGCAGTCGCCCGGCTTCTGCACGATCACGCGGAAGGCCACGAAATCATAGACCTGTTCAAGCTCGATGCCCTGGATCTGCATCTTCTTCCAGATGCCGTAAAGGTTCTTCTGGCGTCCAAAAACCTCGAACCCCGCCAGCCCGCCCTGAACGATCATCGCCTGAAGCCGCCCGACGACGCCCGCGATGAATTCCTGCCGCTCGGCCAGACGCCGATCCGCCGCCAGCTTCAGGGAAGCGTATTCGGTCGGCCTCATGACGCGGAACGCCTCGTCCTCGATCTCGGTCCGCAGCCAGGAAATACCCATCCTTTCCGCCAGCGGGCCGTAAATCATCATCGCTTCCTCGGCGACCCGGATCTGCTCGGCCCCTGGATCGTCCGAGGTCTGGTGAAGCTCCGCCAGGCGCATGGCCATCTTGACCAGCAACACGCGGATGTCGCCGGCAAGCGCGACCAGCATCCTCTTGAATGCCTCCGCCTGCCCGGACTTGCTGGAAAGGAGTTGGAAACGACCAAGACCGATGACGCCCTCGGCCAGGCGCGCCGAATCCTCGTCCAGGCCACGCGTGGATGGACCGCCGTCCGGCCCGGGCGGCATTGCCAGCGCGATGGCGGCGCATATCGACGGCACGTCCAGCTTCAAACGGCACACCGGTCGAACAATCCGCATCGCGGCAGCAAGCACCGACGGATCGCCGCCGGATTCGACCCGCGCCAGTTCAAGGACATCCTCGACCCTTTGCAGATCGGCGCCCGGCATGTATCCCGACGTCAACGATCGGATCTCTTGAAGTTCGTTCATTGCGCGTTCATTCATCAGACGACCACCGGATATTACCGAAAATCCGGACTAGTCCTTCAGGAACATGTTGCGGTAGGACTTCTTTGTCATGACCTGCCATCCCAGGGACGGGAATTTCGCCATGTTGGCGAAAGCGTGCATGGCCGACTTCAGAAGGTTGTAGGAATGCTCTGAGTACGGGAACCACCACATCCTGCGGCGCATGAATCCGGGAGACCTGTCCTCGTTGATGTGCTGCGGAAATACGAACTCGAGCAGCCCCTCGTCGGAATGCGAACGGCCGACGCCGGACTCCTTCATTCCCTGCCACGGGGTCTCGACCAGGGCAAAAGTGAAGACGGCGTCATTGACCGCCACCGTTCCGGATTCGATGCGCTTCGCCACCTCGCGCCCCAGACGGCGATCCTTCGTCCAGACCGACGCGCAGAGCCCATAGACGGAATCATTCGCCATCCGAACCGCTTCATCGACGGTATCGAACGGGATGATCGGCATCAGCGGGCCGAAGGTCTCATCCCGCACGGCCTTCATGTCGTGCGTGACGTTCGTCAGCACCGTCGGCTCGATGAAATAGCCCGGCCCGGCGCCTTCCGGCCTCTTTCCGCCGCATTCAATCTTCGCCCCCATCTCGACGGCTTCCCTGATGTGGTCCAGGACCTGGTTGTACTGTTCCTCGTTCGCCATCGCGCCGATATCAATGTCGTACGACTGGCCGACACCGACCCGAAGGGCCCGCGTCTTCCGCACGACCATTTCGACGAACCTGTCGTAAATCTTTTTCGCGACATACACACGCTCGACCGAGGCGCATACCTGGCCGCAGTTGGTGAAGGCGCCCCAGACCGCCCCAGACGTCGCAAGGTCGAGGTCGGCGTCTTCAAGCACCACCATCGGATCCTTGCCGCCAAGTTCCATCGAGGTCGGAATGAAGTTCTTCGCGGCGATTCCCTGGATTGTCCGGCCGACTTCCGTACTTCCCGTGAAGACTATCCTGCGGACTGGCGGCGAAAACAGGGTTTCGCCGATGGTGCGCCCTGATGCGATGACCGTGTTAAGGACACCCTTTGGCAACTGACCGCCGACATTGAGGATTTCGTCAATCTTCATTCCGACCATGGCGACGTCAGAGGCCGGTTTGAAGACCACCGTGTTACCTGTGATAAGCGAAAAGACAAGGCCGCCAATCGGAATGGAGAACGGATAGTTCCACGGCGAAACCACCGAAATGACGCCAAGCGGACGATAGACCAGCCTGGATTCCTTCAGAAAATTCATCATTGGATTGCCGAGTTCAATAGGACGATCCCGCAGAAGTTCGGGGGCCCTGGCCGCATAGCGGGTGATCAGTTCCGAAGCGACAAGCACCTCGGCATTCAGGGCCTCGGAAAGCGGCTTGCCATTTTCGCGGGAAATCAGCATCGCTATCTCGTCGGCATGCTCGAGCATGTAATCGCGTGCCTTCAGCAGGTACCCGGCCCTTTCACGGACCGTAAGGGCCGCCCACCCGGGAAACGCCGCCTGCGCGGAATCGACGGCGCCCCTGACCTCGTCGGCCGAACAAAGATGAACCTCTCCAAGAGTCTCGAAAGTAGCCGGATTCATGGACACCAGCACCTGACGTTCCCTGTCAATCTCTTTGCAGGCCATGGGGACACCCCTGATTAAGACTGTGTAAAGATTCTTCCATGTAACGCATGGTGTCAACGGACATCTTGAGGCCGGAATGAAGGCCGGGCTATTACGGACTGACCCGTGCCTTCGGATACATCTACCTGGTTGGCGGCGCCGCAAGCGGGGGCGTATCCGGAAGCACGCACCGCGTCCTTCAATAACTCCACGCCAGTAGTCGTTCGCCACGCAAAAATCTCTTGACAGCAGGCATGCGCGGAATGTAATTTATCCCTCGCTTTGGTGACTGCGCGGGAATAACTCAGTGGTAGAGTGCAACCTTGCCAAGGTTGACGTCGCGGGTTCGAATCCCGTTTCCCGCTCCAAACCACACAAACCGTCGCATGACACGCCCCTGGAGGAATGATGGCCCGCATTCTGGTAGTCGAGGACGACCAGTCGCTGCGCGAAGTCCTGCGGATGTTCCTGAACAAGAGCGGTCACGACGTGACGGTCTGCGGGGAAGGCGACAAGGCCCTGAAACTGGTCGCATCCGAGGATGAATTCGACCTGGTTCTGACCGATCTGCGCCTTGGTGCGGTGACCGGACTCGAAATTCTTACGTTCGTGAAGGAACATTCGCCCCAGACCGAAGTCATCATGATGACGGCCTTCTCGACAGTCGAAACCGCAATCGACGCCATGCGCAGGGGCGCCTTCGACTACATCGGCAAGCCGTTCAAGCTCGAAGAAATCAGCATCACCCTGCAGAAAGCCCTGGAGCGACGCAATCTGTCGCTGGAAAACATCCGGCTGCGGATCGCGCTGTCTGACAAGTACAGCTTCGCCCACATCGTCGGCAAGTCCCAGACGATGCACAAGGTATTCGAAAAGATCATCAAGGTCGCGCCGACCAAGACCAGCGTCCTGATTACCGGTGAATCCGGAACCGGCAAGGAACTGGTCGCGCGCGCCGTTCACTTCAACTCGAACCGGAAGGACAAGCCGTTCGTGGTTGTGAACTGCGGCGCGATTCCCGACCAGTTGATGGAATCGGAGCTCTTCGGGCACGTCAAGGGCGCGTTTACCGGTGCCCACGCGACCAGACACGGCCTGTTCGAGTCGGCCGACGGCGGAACCATATTCCTTGACGAAATCGGCGAATTGTCCCTGGCCATGCAGGTGAAGCTCCTTCGATTCCTGCAGGATCACAAGATCCGAATGGTCGGGGGGGTGCAGGAAATCTCCGTCGATACCAGGGTCGTCGCTGCCACCAACCGTGATCTTTCCCAACTTGTGCAGGCTGGCGCCTTCCGCGAAGACCTGTTCTACCGGCTTAACGTCATCGGCCTCCACCTTCCGCCCCTTCGGGAGCGACGCGAGGATATCCCGGTTCTTGTCATGCACTTCATCGAGAAGTACCGCAAGGAGCTTGGACGGGACGATATCAGGGGAGTCTCGCCGGAAGTCATGGACATCCTTTCCGCCCACGAATTCAAGGGCAACGTGCGCGAACTTGAAAACATCGTCGAGCATGCGATGACGTTCGCCTCTGACGACAGGATCACCCCCGACGCGCTTCCGGAAGGCCTCCGAACATCATCCAGGTCGGACAGGAGTCAGCAGGATTCCATCTTCAGGGTTCCCGAGGACGGAATGGATCTGGAAGCGCTGCTGGCCGACATTGAAAGGCGGCTGCTGCTCGACGCGCTGTCCCGATGTGGCGGGGTGCGCAAGAATGCTGCCGACCTTCTGGGCATCAGCTTCAGGTCGATCAGGTACAAACTGGCAAAATACGGACTTGGCGACGAAGAATAATTCGTTGTTGCAGAAAAATTCCATTGACACAATTCGACCCAGCAAATACCATATCCCGCGTTTCGTTGCTGGGCCCATAGCTCAGCCGGTAGAGCAGCGGCCTTTTAAGCCGTTGGTCGCGAGTTCAAATCTCGCTGGGCTCACTTTTTTTCCGTGACCCCATCGTCTAGTGGTCTAGGACACGGGCCTTTCACGCCCGCGACACGGGTTCGACTCCCGTTGGGGTCGCTTAAGCGACAATTTCCGCGTTTGTGGGTGCCTTCATGCCGGGCGCCAGGCCGTTTCGGTTCCCCGACCGCATCTTCACTGGATTCGTCGGTATGTTCAACGCCTGAACGGCAATGCTTCAAATTGAATTCTCGAGGGCCTCTGAAAGATCCGAAATCACGTCGCGGGCGTCTTCCAGTCCGATTGCCAGCCTGATTCCGCCGGGATGAATGCCAAGCTTCATCTGTGTTTCTGGATCAAACGACGAGTGCGTCATCAGTCCGGGGGCCTCGATCAAGGTCTTGGTCATGCCGAGACTGACAGCCAGCATAATCGAGTAGGCGTGCTCGGCAAGGTAGTTGATGAACCTTTCCCGACGATTCGCGGAGATTTCGGGATCGCCGGCCAGCTCGAAATAAATCATGTGACCGGGACAGAACTCGCCCTCGGGCGTCCGCATCTGCTTTTCCGCGATTTCCCTGAATTCATAATCAGGAAGACCGGGATAGGAAACCCTGCTGACAGCCGGGTGCGACGCAAGGAATTCGGCCACGGCCCGGGACGTCTGCACCTGCCTGGCAAGGCGGACGGGAAGGGTCGAAAGCCCGTAAACCTGGAAATCCCAGGCGGACGCCGGTGGAAGTACTCCGCCAAAATCCTTGCGAATCCCCTTCAGTGGCCCGCAAAGTTCCCGGGGAACGACCGCAACGCCACCCATATCGACGCCGAAGCCCCCGACGTTCTTGGTAAGGCTTGCCACCACGATATCGGCGCCGGACTCGATTGGACGCTGTCCCCACAGCGTCTGGAAGGTGTTGTCAACGACAATCCTGACCCTCTGTTCCACCGGACGGGCGGCGTTTATGGCGCCGACCACCGTGGCGACGTTCTGGATGTCGATGCACTCAAGCGTCGGATTGGCCGGGGTCTCGAAATACACGACCCTTGTATCGGCCGTAATCGCCAGTCGGATCGCTTCAGGATCCCTCATGTCGGCAAAAACCGTCGTGATTCCGAACCTGGGGAGTTGTTTGGTCAACAGGCTGTAAGTACACCCATACATGACCGGGTGTGCCACGATTGACTGTCCGACGGAACAACAGGCCATCAGAGTCGAGGAGATCGCCGACATGCCGCAGGCGAACGCGACGGCGCGATCCCCGCCTTCCCCGTCGGCCAGCACTTCTTCCAGCATCGATGTGGTCGGTTCGTCAAGCCTGTCATAGATGTAGGTCGGACTTTCGCCATGGCCCAGATCCGGGCTGCCGAAAGCAAGGAAACCCTTCTGCCCGCGGGAAACCGAAGAAAGCCTGAAGGTCGTGGATGCGGTGATCGGTGGAATCGCATGATGACTGTATTCCCACATGCTCGACTGCGAACGACCATGGATGAGCCTGGTTGCGCGCCTGCTGCCGATGCCCCTGTCCCCGCCTTTTCCCTGGCCGCCGCCGGAACCGTCCATGAAAACCTCCAGATGACTTCACACCCCCGCGAAATCAATGGCAACGCGCCTTGATCGGCATGGGGCTCCCGCCCGAAGAATAGTCCGGAATACAACCCACAGTCAATCGACCTTCACCCTTGTTATGCAAATGTAAACAAACCGTCAATCAGACCGGACGGTAAACAGTTGACCGCCTGTGATACTGTTGTCAATCCAAGCAGTTGTAAAATTGACATATACAGACATCAACGGTCAGCCAATAGAATATGATTCAGGATGCGCGGCAACCGGCCGCCACGACAACGACTTCTCACGTGGGGAATATTGATGAAACCCGATACTCCTGAAAGCACCATCGCCGACGTCTATCTGAAGGATCTGAAGAAGCACATCGAGGACTTCAATGTCATCGACGCGCAGTTCACCGAACTTTCGGAGGCCAGAAGATCCAAAAGCCGGATAATCAGGAACCTGATCGACTTCCTCAAAGGCGCGCATGGAGAATCCAGCTTCCTTGATGCCCTTGCCGACTGCGGCCTTTCCAAATCGGCATCAAAATTCCTGACAATCGACAACCTGGCGACTGCCGGCCACAAGACGGTAGTTCGCCGAAGAAAGGGTTCACGCTCGGCAACACCAGTCGCGCCCGCTTCAATCGTGCCGAAGGGTGCCGCGGTCAAACTGCTCGGCGGCAAGTACGCGAACTGGACCGGAAGCGTGACGACGAGCCAGGCCCGCCAGGGCAGGAATGGCCTTGACGTGACCTACTTCCTGCTTCTGAAGGGGCCGGACGGTGAAAGCCGGCGGACTTCCGTGAAGCACGGAACGCTTGGAAAGTCCTGGCAGACCCTCGACTGATTCAAACTGAAATTAATAAAAAAAAGATCAATCGGAGATGACGTGGTCACTTTGACCGCCTGACGGTGCGGCCCGAAGCCGACCGCGTTCCGCGAGCGCCGCCGTCGCGCGGCTTGTAACCACCTTCCCTGGGTGGACGCGGCGAGTCGTCGCGGCGCTGGTATCCGCCTTCGCGTGGCTTGTAACCGCCTTCCCTGGGTGGACGCGGCGAATCGTCGCGGCGCTGGTATCCGCCTTCGCGTGGCTTGTAACCGCCTTCCCTGGGTGGACGCGGCGAATCGTCGCGGCGCTGGTATCCGCCTTCACGAGGCTTGTATCCGCCTTCCCTGGGTGGACGCGGCGAATCGTCGCGGCGCTGGTATCCGCCTTCACGAGGCTTGTAACCGCCTTCCCTGGGTGGACGCGGCGAATCTTCGCGGCGCTGGTATCCGCCTTCACGCGGCTTGTAACCGCCTTCCCTGGGTGGACGCGGCGAATCGTCGCGGCGCTGGTGTCCGGCTTCGCGCGGCTTGTAACCGCCTTCCCTGGGTGGACGCGGCGAGTCGTCGCGGCGCTGGTATCCGCCTTCACGCGGCCTCCAGTCGGGACGGGCCGGACGTTCAGCCCTGCGACGCTCGATTTCCTGGATCTTCGCGCGGTACTCTGTAACAAGTTCCGTCGCGCGATCAAAAACGCTGACGTCGCCCTTGCGTACGCCATGAAGCAGTTCCTGAAGCTCGCGCACCTCTGAATCGACGCGGTCAAGCCGTTCCCGCAGACGCTCTGGAAGATCCGCAGGCCGCCCCGGACGAACCGGCTCGGCCAGATCCCTGCGAACCGACTCCGCAACCTTGCGCCTTTCCTCGACCACGAACGACAGTTCCTCGGCAAGCGAGGAAAGCTCGCGCTTGCGGTCGTCAACCTGATCCAGGGGATCGTACATTTCGCTTATCTGATGTCCCAGGGACATGTCCGACCTTACGAAGCGCATCACATCGACACGCCGCCCGACAGGCCTGGGCCCTTCGATTTCGGCGGGCTGCTGGTACCTGCAGCCGACGTCCAGGGGACGCCTGCGCGACGTCGAACGCCCGAACACTGCCTGAATGACCTGCCTCTCATCGAGAAGAAACAGATTCGCATGCATTCCGGTGCATTCGAAAAGCAGGAACATCCTGACCGGCTGGTCATCCGACCCGTCCGAACGGCCCGAATCCTTCGGCAGATACATTTCCATCGAAACGACCCGGTCACGGAAACGGGTCCTCATCGGACCCGCCTCGGCGCCCTTCAATGCACGGGAGACGGCATCGACGAACTTTACGGCCTCGATTGACCGGCGACCGATGTTCTGCGCGGGCGAGGTCCAGCCGTCCGGAAGCAGGTTTAACCTGGTCAGCCTGGGACGCCTTGAGAAGAAGACCCGCTTCACGGGCCCGCCGTCAACGCTGGAGAAGGAAAGAATGCAGGTCCATTGATCGGGACTTTCGACACCCGTAAGAATGGAACCGCGAACGGCAAGTTGAATCTCCGGGATAACCGATTCAAGTTCAGTGATGTTAAGGGTCATAAACTCCAGTGCCAGGCGCAAGGCCAAAGGGGAAAAAGGGTCGATATTATATCACCTTTCAGATGGAACTCAAATGGCAAACAACGGTAAGATTGACCTTGAATTGCGCGGAGCATGACCGGATGAGGAAGCGCATTGCCACCGTTTCGGGCCGCAGGGTCGCGTCATGGCCGACATTCCTGCTTGCCACGGCCACTCTTGTTTCGGCCCCGTGGTGCGCCGGGCAGGAATCGGAAAGCGATGTCGGCGGCGATACGGACACCGTGATTACCGACGCCGGCCCTGACATTCCGAACCTTGATCCGGTCGAGGTCGATGAAGACTTTCGCGTTATCTACGGATACGCGGCCACGGCGGGCGACAGGCCCGGCGACCTCGGGATTTCCAACCCGCTCGACGGCGAGGGGCAGCCCGGCTTCCCGGCATGGAAGGACAACTTCCAGGTTAACGCAAGGATCCTCGCCCCTCTGGGACTCGACTGCTCCCTGGGCTGCGTGACGGAACCCGCCCTCAACTTCCTGCTCGTGGCGACGACAACGGGCGTCGGCACACCGGGACAGGACGCCAGGCTTATCGCCATCGATGAGACAGGACAACCGACAATCGTTACGGAGCAGCCGATCCCGGCCGTTCGCCAGGCAGTCTTTTCGGGAAGGTCACTTTACGTTTCCAGGGTAAAAAATGATTGCGAATCAAAGGATGGCGGAATACGGACCTGCTATCGCTTCGGTCGGATCGACCTTGATGATCCCGTTTTTGAAATCCAGGAGTTGTTTGAGTTCCCGGGGCCGGATCTTGCGGGCAGCTCCAACTACACCGGAAGGTTCAGGCTCGGCGCGGACGGTGTCACGCTGGTTCTGCAGAATCTGGAACTTGAATCCCTGACATTTTACCTGTTCAACGAAAAGGCAGGCCTTAGAAAGGCCGGCGTACCGGTGTGCCAGGCGATTGACCTTCAGGGCAAGTGCATGTATTCCCAGGATGCCCCCCAGCTTTCGGACGACATCCCGGCGATCCTTTCAGCGGATGGGCGAACCCTGCTGTTCGCCCACGTCTTCGACGCGCGCGAACTCCGGCTGGCGAAGATGGACGTGGAAAGTGGTTCAATTGAATCGGTGACGCTGGTCAGGACTCCGTCGCGATACGCTTCAAACGCATGTTACAACCTGAACAGGGACTGGCCGTACACCTCGATCATGCAGCCCCTGCTGCTTTCCCGCGACGGCCGGGAACTGATCGTCGCCGCGGCATCGACCTGTGACGGCGCCCCCGGGAAGACATGGACCAACATCCTGGCATTCTCCGTCAGCGACATCGGCACGGACGCGAATCTTACGGACATATTCAGAAAGATCACGGACTTTCCAAAGGTTGGGGCGCCGGAAATGATTTCGGTGTCGCCGGACAGCATGTCGCTTTCCCCGTCCGGGCGCTTCCTGTCATTTGTCGGGACGGCCATCCGCGATTCATCAGGCCAGCCGCTTACCGCCGCGACCCAGCAGCACCTGATTGACCGGGAGGTTTTCGTGACATCGACCGAAAGCCTCAAAAGACCAATCCAGATTTCCGGCAACCTTGACTATCGGGCAACCTTCACCATGTGCTCCGTCGCGAATCCCGGATTCTCCGCGTTCACCGATCCATTGCCGGTCGAGGACTGATTGCCATTCCACAACCTTTTCAGGTCAACCGATCCGGATCAGGACGGAAAATCGAGGATTCTTGAAAGGATAGCCCGCAGCTCGGCCGCATTTCGGGCAACCGGCCTGTTTATTACGGTGTCCCCGTCAAGGATGTGCGTCGCTTCGGGCCAGCACACCCTTACGGTGCGCCAGCCAAAAGCATCGGGAGCCGGAAAATCGGCCGACGGATTGTCACCGACGAAGACAACGGAATCAGGTTCCCCGAGAAGGTGGTGGGCCCTGGCGAAAGGGAAGGGATCAGGCTTTGGATGGTCGCCTCCGTCGATGTCCCGGCAAAAAACCACCGCGTCAAAGAGGTGCCCGAGCCCAAGAGCGGTCCACTTGGATCTCTGGACCTGGGGATAACCGTCGGTAACAAGCCCAAGGCCAACGCCGTGATTTCGAAGTGAGCAAAGCAGGTCAACGATGCCGGGGTACGGCGATATGGACGGACTGTGGGCACGAAACGCCGCGACCAGCCTGGAAACCAGTTCAGGCGTCCTTCGGACTCCAAGACGTGCAAATGCCGAGTCGAAAAGGGAAAATGGACCTTCGGTCTCGAGAACCTCCATCAGGACATCGCAAGGATCGGGATCG
This sequence comes from Deltaproteobacteria bacterium, assembly GCA_029555025.1. Classification (GTDB taxonomy): domain Bacteria; phylum Myxococcota_A; class UBA9042; order DTJE01; family DTJE01; genus JAGOFO01. The sequence continues at coordinate 46,698 of JAKPTZ010000115.1, read as the reverse complement.
GTGAATCCGTCATCCCGGAGCAGGACAGCAACCGCGCGAATGCCGCCGGCCACGAATGAATTCGAGGGATAGAGCGTGTCGTCAAGGTCGAAGATAACCGCGGGACCGCGCATGAAAGCCCCCGATGATGAGGCACCGGTCAGCATATTCCAGTCGGGGGCGGGCACGCAACCGGCAAAATGATATACGATTGGCCGAACCGATCATGCGTCGGACTGACGCCACGAGGTCTTCAGATGGGTTCGACAAGGACGGTGAACATCGGCGGAATTGAGATGGGCGGGGGGGCCCCGATATCGATCCAGAGCATGTGCAACGCCGATCCCTATGACCATGACGCGGTAACCGCTCAGGTTCGTCAGTTGCACGCTGCCGGGTGCGACATTGTCCGGATATCGGTTCCGCGCCTTGACGCAGTGCCGGCGGCCATCAGGGTCAGGGAAATGACGGCCGGCATTCCTCTGGTGGCGGATGTGCATTTCGATCACAGGGTCGCCATCGCCATGTGCGGCCACATCGACAAGATCAGAATCAATCCGGGAACCCTGAAGGGGAAAGCGGCCCTGCGCGAGACGGCGGCGGCCCTTCTGGACACGGGAACCCCCGTAAGAATCGGGATCAACTCGGGCTCCCTTCCCGAGGACCTGGCGGCGGCAACCGGAGATCCGGCGACCGTGCTGGTCGAAGCTGCCACGCGGGCCGTTTCGGACATGCGGGAACTGGGGGTTGAGGACATCGTTGTATCGGTGAAGTCCAGTTCGCCGACAGTAACCATGCTTGCTTGCGAACTTGCGGCATCCCGGCTGGACGTCCCGCTTCATGTAGGCGTCACGGAATCCGGCACACCGGCCTCGGGGGCGGTTCGATCCGCCGCGGTCATCGCCGCCCTGCTTTCCCGGGGAATCGGGGACACGATCAGGGTTTCGCTTGCAGGTTCGCCATTACCCGAAGTCAAGGTCGCCAGGCAGATTCTGGAATCAATCGGCCTCCGGAAACCGGGCATTCAGGTTCGGGCATGCCCGACCTGCGGCAGGGCATGCCTGGACACCGAATCGATCGCGGCTGGAATCGAGGCGGCCCTTGAGGGACTGGACGCAAGCCGTGAACCGCCGGAACTGGTTATCGCCGTAATGGGATGCGTGGTGAACGGTCCGGGCGAAGCCGCAGGCGCCGATGCGGCAATCGTTGGAACTCCGGGCGGCGCCGCGCTTTTCATCAAGGGCCGGGTCGCGATGAAGGGTTCGGTGGATCAGGCTTTGCAGCAACTGCTGTGCTGGATTCATCGCCCGCAGGACTGATCGATTTGCGAAACGGTTCCGACGGTCCCGTTCGAGGGATCCCTGCCACCGAGCATCATGGCCCGGCGCCCGAACGGATCATAAACCACGAACGCATCGATCAAATCCGGCTGCAGTCCGGGGATGACCTGATCGACAAGCCCGTCTTCAAGGAAAGTCACGACCACCGCGTCGCTGGATGTCGATGAAAGATAAAGCACGCTGCCGGATTGCTCGTCAAACCAGCCGTGGCCTTCATACGAATCGAACAGAACCCCGGACAGCAGGCTTTTCCACGTGGATGTGGCGGGATAGTATGCGCGAAGGCCCCCACCTGGCCTGCCCCCGACGACCAGCATGCGCTTGCCGGGATTGTCCCAGAACGCCTGGTGGCCATAGCTGAGTTCGAAATATCCAATGAAGATCCAGCCTTCGTCCGGAGCCCAGGACCAGAGATCGGAAAGGAAACCGGTGTCGTTCAGGCCGCCGTAAAGAAGCAACCTGTCACCGGCCCAGACAAGCGAGTGTCCATAACGTGCCGTCGGACCGCCTTCCCCCGACTGAATCGAATCAAACCTCGACTGAATGCAGTTGAACCGAAGGAACCTGCTAACCGGCCTGGAGTCGGGCCCCGGCGGCGAATCGAGCCCCCCGAAAATGTAGGCGGTCTGGCCGGAATCATTGATGGCCGCAGCAGCACCTATAACCGCCCCTGGTTCGCCCGACACCGCAATCTGTCCAATCCGCGGATTGACCAGATCAATCTTCCACACATCCTGGACTGGCTGAGGCCCGCCCGGTTCATCCGAATAGCCGCCAATGAAATAGGCCGCCGCCGTCAGGCGCGAAACGAACGCAACGCCGCCCGCCCTGGGAGATGGACCGCTTACGAAGCTGTCAACCAGCCATTCCGTCGATTCGCGATCCAGCCGGATCACACGCCGCAGTGCCCCTCCATCACCATACTCCCCGGAAAATGCATAGACGGTGTCGCCAGAGGAGGCCATCGCGGGATGCATGACGGATCCCTGGCCGCCGGGAACCGTGATCCTTTCGTGGTGCCACAGGTCATCGCCCAGCAGGAATTCCCTTGTGGCCTGGACCGAGCCGTCAAGTGCCCTGCCCTCAATCGCGACGATGCGTCCCGGGATCGGCATGACCGCCGCGCCGAAGGACATGCATGGACTCTGTCCTGCAAGCGGCAGCCCGTTGACCTGCCCGTCCGGCGAGACATGTTCGACCACAGTGCCGGCAAGCTCGTTGCAGGCATGAAACAGGACAAACCCCCCGGAGGGCGAACCGGCGGCAAAGGAGCCGGCAGAGACGCGCTCGCCCGCCTGAACGGTCAGGACGGAGCCATCGGACAGCCCGACCATGCTCACCAGAAGCCCGGAATCACCATTCGTGAGGATATTCAGGGTGTTTTCAACCGGATCCACTCCGGCGGCAAGAACCTCGCCACTTTCCAGTTCCCAGGGCAGCCTGCTCCATCCGAAATCGATTCCGTTCATCCGGAAAACGGCGACTTCGCCGGACGCGAACAGACGACCCACCATCAGCAGGCTTCCGCCCGCCCTGTCATGAACCATCGCCCCCGAATCGACTTCGGGCCCGTCGGGAAGTCGATCGAAACGATGCGAATCAAAGCTGTACAGCCAGCAACGCCTTGAAATCCCGGACGAACCGTTCTCAGGACTTCCAACGGCCCCGCCGCATACATATATGCCGGCAGGCGGTTCACCTGGTTCAGGCGGATCCTCCAGGGAATACTCGACCACGGCCATCCGCGACGAAACAAGCGCCTGCGGCTCCCTGTCCATGATGGTTTCAAGCGCCGGCTTCCAACTCAGGGCGAAACCGTTGTCTATGTACCCGTCGCAGTCGTCATCGATTCCATCGCACTTCTCCGGCGCGGCAAGGGGCGTGGTGGAACACATGCCGGACATCGAACTCGGCGAGCACGTGACGACCCCGCCGGCACAGGCGCCCGAACCGCAGGACTGGCCGGGAAGCCTTATCACGGCGCCAGGTTCGGTCACCGCGAACGACAGTTCCTCGTCAACCAGCCCGTCGCAATCGTCATCCTGTCCATCACAGAACATCTCGGAACTTCCCGAATACCCAGGCACAGCACTGAAGTCGCATTTCAGGATCCCCTGCTCGCACTTCAACGAAATCATGTTGGGGAACAGGGCGCAGACGCCGCGGGGAACGCACAGTTCGGAAGCGTTGCCGAAAAATGTCTCGTCGGTTCGTCCATCACAGTCGTTGTCAAGGTTGTCACAGGATTCCTCCTGGATCTGTTCGTGACTTCCACCCTTCATGGTTGAACAGGAAGCCGTCCTGTCGGCCAGGCATTCGACCTTGCCGATGCCGCACTCGCCTTCGCCGTCACAACGTTCCCCGAGGGGCACGCCCTTCCACGACATGCCGTTGTCGGTCAAGCCGTCGCAATCGTTGTCGAGACCGTCGCACACCTCGGGCATGGATCTGTCGCCAGAAGCGCCGGGGTTTGACGAACACCTGGTCGAAAAGCCCGAGTCATCGCACTCGACGATACCCGGGCCACAACTTCCTGCCCCAAGGCAGGGAAGTCCGATGGACAAGCCTTCGTGAAGAAAACCTTCGTCGGTTCGACCGTCGCAGTTGTTGTCCTTTCCGTCACACATCCATTCCGCGGCGTTCCAGCCTGGCACGCCTTCATAGCTGCACGTTACCTTCGAGCCGTCGCAGGTAGCGACAATGGTGTTCATTGCGGCCCCGCAGACCCCGGCTGTCATGCACAGCACCGGCACCATCTGACTTGAGCCGGCCGGCCCGAGCGCATCGAGAGGATCATACTGATCCGGAAGGCAGTCCCCGTCAGAATCCGAAAAAGCGGACTCAAGAGCGTCGATGACGCCGTCCCCGTCATAATCCGCCGGAGTCGCAAGCTCGGGGCCCACTTCCAGGCCGTCGGGAATGCCGTCGCGATCACTGTCCGGGTGAAACGGATCCAGCCCGATTTCAACTTCATCGCCCGCCGAAAGACCGTCCCAATCCTGGTCCGCCAGGGGATCGATGCATACGTCTGCGAAACAGAGGGCGGATTGACAATCGGAGTCTTCCCGGCAGGAGCCCCCGATATCGGCCTTCTCCACATGGCTGCCGCACGACGACACAAATAGACACGCCATCGCAACGACCGGCAACATCCCGGAAGACCCGGTTCGCATCTGGAATCTCCGATGCCCGGCGATCGACTTGCGACGCCCGGCAGACAATCCCCGCACAACATTCAGACCGCTTCAGCCGGCATGATCGCCCGAAACGCGCCGCCAGACAAGGGCCGGCACTCTGGCTGACGGCATGGCGCGCGAAGGCGTCCGGCCCGGCCCGGACGGATCCATGTTACAATCCGCGACGTACTTTTTCACTTGTCCGAAAATGGACAACCCGGATTTGGCCGATGAAAGAAGATCTGCTGCGATTTGAAACGGGGGATCACGAAAACGGCGCAAGGCTTGACATGGTCATCGCGGCCAGATTCCCCGCCATCTCCAGGTCGCTCGCCCAGAAATTGATCAAGAACGGGGCGGCGCTGGTCAACGGAAGGCAACGACCGGCAGGCTTCAGGCTTGCAGCCGGAATGCAGGTGGAACTGACTCCGCCGCCGCCGTCCGACCATGCCGGTCCCGCTCCCGAACACGGTGGCCCGGAACTGGAAATCCTTTTCGAGGATGAATTCCTGATGGTGATCAACAAGCGGGCCGGACTGGTCGTTCACCCGGGCGCGGGACACGGCTCGGGAACACTTGTGAACCAGCTCCTGGCGTCCGGCCGCACATTTTCGAACTTCGGCGGACCGGACAGGCCGGGAATAGTACACCGGCTGGACAAGGACACTTCGGGCGTGATGATCGTCGCAAGGGACAATCACACACACGAACTTCTCGGGGACATGTTCCGCGAGCGCACAATCAACAAGACGTACCTGGCCGTGGTGCTTGGACCAGGCATCGACGACCAGGGACTCATCGAGACATCCTTCGGCAGACGAACCGGGGACAGACGCCAGTTCACCGGGCGCGTGCGCGACGGCCGCGACGCGGTGACCGGATACCGGACGCTTATGCGCGCCAACCTGTGCGCGCTCGTGGCGGCCAAACCGATGACCGGAAGAACACATCAAATAAGGGTTCACCTGTCCGAGGCCGGGCACCCGATTGTCGGCGATCGCGTCTATGGCCGCGGATGGCCCCGCAGGGGAAGCCGCCCCGAATCCGAGGTGGCCGCCCTGGAAATGATCAAGCGTCATGCCCTTCATGCCTGGAACATTCGCTTCGCCCACCCCGTCACCGGACAACAGATGGATATCACCGCCCCGCTTCCGGGCGATTTCCGCAGGATGCTGGATGGACTCTTCGGTGATCAATGGAAAGACCTCCTGTCCCGCGAGGCCGCGCGCTGACGAAGTTCCCGACAGGTTACACGCTTTCAATCGCCATAAATTGATTTGGCCTTATAATACTGCGCGGCCGGGGCGACCCGGATCGGATGAAGCAACCCCGGGGGAAGCCCATGGAAGAACAGGTCAAGACGTTCCTGAAGGCCATCAAGGCTGCCGCCAACGCCGGAAAGTCGGTTGAGGAATTCTCCAGGGAACACCGCAAGGGGAACCTGGCATCATCAATCGACATGGCCGAAAGGGCGTTGCGGGCAATCGGGGACATCGCCGGGCTGGAAACGGGCGCCGCGGCAATGAAGGCGGCGATTGCGGCGACGCTGTCGGAATCCCGCAGCCGCCTTGATCGCGAGAAGGCGCTGCTTGCGGGAGCGGTCGCAAAACGCCTGAACGAAGAAGACTTCAAGGTGTCCGGAAACCTTCCCACGCTGACGGCCGGGCCTTTCTCGCTGGAATTCACATTCGGTTCAAAGGGCCTGTGCACCATATGGCTTGGACCCGGCAAATACAGGCTGGCGGCGGCTTCTCTGGATCCCGAAGACATCTGCGCGCAGATCCGGGAACAGAACGGCAGGCTCTTTCCGGATTCTTTCGACGAGCCGGCTTTCCTTGCCGAACTTGAAAAGGCTTACCGGCTGGCCGTGATACGCACCGGTGCCGAGTCCGGGGGCCGCGTGCCGGTCACGTCGCTGATCCCGGAAATCGCCTTTATGCGCCAGAAGCCGGCCTTCCTGATTGATCCGCGAAAGGAGACCTTCAGGTCGTACGGAAGGGTGGAATTCGCGGCGGATCTGTCAAGGCTCAGAAACCGGATCATCCGGGGAATGGAACTGAGGCTTGACGTGGCGACGATGTCCCAGACAAGGAATGCCGGGGATCACCTCTGGGTGCCGAGACCTGGAATCCTTGAGGGCGTTAACTTCGCAACGCTCCGGTTTGTTAAGGTTACTGCCTGAGTTTGGACGACTCAGGAACGGGAGATTTCAGATGGTTGACAACCTGACCGCCAGGCAGGCCCGCCACATTATCGAAGTGGTCGGTTCGTCCGGAACCCCGCCCGAATGGGGTTTCCAGTTCTTTTCCTCGGGCCTTGACGGGTACCTGAAGGTGATCGAGGACGATTACCTCAAGTCATTCGTCCGCGAAGGCGGGTCGTCGTTCAAAGTCGTCGTCGGAACGTATGGCGGCGGCAAGACACACTTCCTGTACAGCGTCCGCGAGCTTGCCTGGCGTCATGACTACCTGGTCACATACTGCCCGCTTTCGGCGGAATCGTCGCCGTTCCACCGCCTGGACATGGTTTACAAGTCCATCGCGGTCAACCTGATGCGTCCACTGACGCCGGATGAACTCCTGACCGGCGGGGAGCGCGGGCTCGGCGCCTTCATCAAGGCGGTCTATCACGACATGAAGACCGCCATCGCCGAAGAGGAAGGCATCGCCGGCGAACAACTGGAAGATCGCATCAGGGCAATTGCGGCCGATTCGGTTCGTGGCTGCGAAAACCCGAATTTCGGGAAGGCCGTCCGACTTGCCATTGAAGCGTTGACCCGCAATGACCAGGATCAGTTCGACGCAATGCTGCAGTACCTTACCGTCGATGGCTGGGATCGGCTGTCGCACAAGGCTGGAGGGGTTCTGCAGCCGATTGACAGATCCCAGGCGTTCGCCACGATCAGATCACTGGTGACGTGGGTTCGGAACCTGCGCTTCGGCGGCATCATCATCCTGTTCGACGAGGCCGAACAGGCCGGCTCGATGACTTCCAAGCAGAAGGAACTGATGCTGGCCAACCTGCGCGAGATGGTTGATCAGTGCGGGGCTTCCTCGTTCGCGAACACGATGGTCTTTTATGCCATTCCAAACGAGCAGTTCCTGACCGAGGGCCGATCTCCGGCTTACGAAGCGCTTCGCCAGAGAATTCAGACGGTATTCGACTACACGAACCCCACCGGCGTCAAAGTCCGGCTTGATCGAATCGCAAGGGATCCGAAGACCTTGATGAACGACATCGGAAGAAAACTGTGCGGCGTCTATGAAAACGCCTACCAGTTCCGCATGCCGGCCGATCAGACCCGCAATCTGGTAAGGGTTCTCGCGGATGCGACCGCCGAACGCGCCTTTGGCGACATAGGGTACAAGAGAATGTTCGTCCAGGCCGTCGTGCGGGCAATGCACGCGCTGCGGTTCGAACCGGACACCGTGATCGACGAGGAATTCGCCACGCGAATGCTTTCGCCCGGCGAAGATGCCGACCCGGACGATATCTATGAATAGGTTCGAAAAGGGCGATGCCGTGACGCATGCCACATATGGCGACGGCACGGTGCTTGGTTCACGGATTGGCGGATTTGAATTCCGTGTCAACTTCGGGGTTTACAGCCTGTGGATCCCGGCGCGGGAACTTGTCCGTGCCGGTGAAGGGCTGAAGCTCGTCGAAGACGAGGCTCCGGCTGTTCGATCGACGGCACCCTCCAGCACATCCCTTGACGCAATCCTCCGCCTGCTTGGGGGACAGGCTCCAGCGAGCGAGGAACCTGCAGGAGCCAGGAAACATCGGGCTCCGGTGTATCGAATGCTGCCGGAAAACCGGCCGGTCAGTGCAAGCATGGCTATAGAGGCCTTCAGGCTTGGGATCGTGCCATCTTCATCGATCGGGGAGTGGACGGTCGGGCGCAAGGATGAAGTCGGGCAACTGATGGAATTCCTTCACGACCATGCCGAGGGCGCAGCCCTGGTGGAAGGGGCCTACGGCGCGGGCAAGAGCCACCTGCTGCGATTCCTGGCGGGCGAAGCGGAGCAACTGGGCTACGCGGTCGCCATGGCGGGTTTCGATCCATCCGAGGCATCGGCAGCTTTTCCCAAGAAGGCTTACCGGCATCTGGTCACCGGATTCAAGGCCGTCGTTGATGACCGGGTGTTGAACTTCCGTGGATTCTGGCGTGAAGTGGCGTCCCGGCCGGGCTGGCGGGATGTCCTTGGCGACCACTGGCTTTTTGCAAGCGTCCTGGAGCGGCTCCAGGAGGAGGAGCCGCACGAAAGGCCAGGACTTACCGAGGAAGAATGGGACTTCATCGAAGCCCGCGGGGAAGGCCGGATCGGGCGCAAGAAGACGCTTTACGATTACTCGACCTGTGCCAACATCTACTGCAACATACTTTCGGCAACTGCCAGGGCAGCATCGGAAGTCCTTGGAATGATGGGCCTGCTGGTTCTTCTGGACGAGGCGGAAGTGGCCGGAAGCGTAATGTACCGATACCAGGCCCAGCGCGGAATGAACTTCTTCCGCGGGCTTGTCCTTACAGCCAACGATGACGACGTACTCATGGACGAGGAACTCATTCGAGCCGAAACAATCCAGGGCGCGGTATCCGGCCTGATATACTCGGCACATCACCCCGTCAGATACACCACCGGAATTCCCGGTGCCCTGAAGGTCGCGTTCGCGCTTACTCCGGGCACGCTCCAGGATGAATTCAGCCGGACCAGGGAAACGATTACAAGGGTCCAGGTCGATGTCCTTTCAATGGATCAGCTTCGCGAGCTTTTCCGCAGGATATGCCGCACTTATGACACCACGTACGGCGTGAAACTGGAGAAGAAGCGCCAGGACAGGCTGTTCAGGCTGCTGTACACGGCCGACCGGATACAATCGACCAGAACGTTCATCAAGTCCGTGATCGAAGCCCTCGACTACGTCCGCTTCTATCCCGATGGCGACGTGGAACAGATGGTCGTTTCCGGTGGCGAAGGCGACGCGATTTGAAACCGGGCATCGACAGATTCAGCCGGATGGATGCCGCCAGATCCCTTCCGCGCGCGTTTCCGGCATTTCTGGCCCGCTTCGGCAACCTTACCGGGATCCAGGAACTTGCGATTCCGGTCATTGCCTCGGGGCGGGATGCCGTCGTTGTCGCGCCCGCCGCTTCCGGCAAGACCGAGGCCGTGCTCGCCCCGCTTTTCGAGGAAATGGCCGCCATTGAAGATCCCCGTCCGCAGGTTGGCATTCTGTACATCGTTCCCACCAGGGCGCTGGCTAACGACATCGAAAACCGCGTTCGCGAGCCGGCCGCGGCAATGAAGATGAGCAGCCGGGTCAGGACCGGCGACCGCCCTTCACCGGTTGGAAGGGATCACACCGACCTCCTGATTACGACGCCGGAGTCTTTCGATTCGCTGCTTTGCCGCCATCCGGCGGCTTTCGACAACCTTCACGCGATCGTCATCGACGAGGCGCACCTGATGGACGGTACCGCGCGCGGCGACCAGTTGCGGATACTGATTCGACGGATTCAGATGAAACGGTCGGCGGCCAGGCCCCGGCTGATTGCCGTAACGGCGACCGTCGGGGATCCCGCCGGCCTGGGAACGCGACTTTTCGGTGAAAGGCCCGAGGTCGTTCGGGATGACAGAAGAAGGCCTCTGGATGCCACGGTGTCCCCCGACATCCCGTCCGCACTCGCGCTTCTGCGTTCGGAACGGCTCACGAAGGCCATAATATTCTGCAACACCAGGAAGAAGACCGAGGAAACCGCGGCCCTGGTGCTCAGGACGGGCCCGTGGCCGGCCGAGAGAGTCATGGTGCACCACGCCAGCCTCGCCCGCCGGGAACGCGAGGACGTTGAAAAGGCTTTCAGGTACTTCGAGGCAGGCATCCTGGTCTCGACATCCACCATGGAACTCGGGGTCGATATCGGTGACGTCGATGCAGTCGTTCTGTTCGGAGCGCCCGAAACGGTCGCATCGCTCCAGCAGAGGGTCGGCCGCGGTTGCAGGCGGCGCGACGGCATGAGGGCCATATTCGTTCCGGACGGACCGGGGGATGAAGGAAGATTCGCGATGCTGATGAATGACGTCGTCGAACAGGCATTCCCGCAGTCAGAAAGGCTGCCAGACCTGTCGGTCGCGGTTCAGCAGATATTTTCCCTTCTGTTTGAAAACAGAAAGGGACTTCGACGCGCCACGATCCGAAGAATCCTTGACCCCGTCGCACCTGGCCCGGTCATCGACGCGATCGTCGATCACCTGCGTACCGAAGGCTTCCTGGACGAAAGCGCCGGCGAAGTGCTTCGGGCCTCGTCAAGATTGATGGACATGGGCGAACGGGGACGCATACACTCCAATATCGCCGACTCCGCCTCGATCAAAGTCGTGGATGCGGGGACAGGGCGCACCGTCGGCATGGTGTCGGCCAGGACGGCCGCCGGTGCCGACGTCATCATCGGCGGCAGGAACTGGACGGTCACCGACGCCTCCCGCGGCGGGGTCGCTGTCAAGGCCACCGCCGGAAGCGGGCTGGAATCGGGGGCAAGCTTCGGTTCCAACTCCGGTGCCGGGGCCTTTTCGCGATACCTTCCACCTGAACTCCGTCAGGGCTCCGCAAGGTGATCCCCCGGAAGGCAAACTTTGAGAGTCCCCCGCTTTCCGTCAATCGTGATAGGCTTTCGCGAAACCGTTCTGGAGCCAGACGATGGCCGCGAAAAAACCGTCCGCTGAAAAAGACTGCCGCCTGGGCTGGAAGCAGGTACATCGCCACATCAACCCTTCCATATTCAAGTTCCGGAGCACAAGGCACGTCGAGAAGCTTGTCGGGGTCGTTGAGCAGGCCCGGGCCCAGAAAGCTCTCGAACTCGGCCTTTCGATCCAGAAGCGAAACTTCAACATCTACGTTTCAGGTGCCTCCGGAACCGGCAAGTCGAGCCTTCTCAAAAGACTTGTCGATGAGGCATCCAGGCAGATGCCCACGCCCCCCGACTGGTGCATGGTCAATAACTTCAAGCACCCCGAAACCCCAAGGGTTTTCAGCCTGCCGGCAGGCAAGGGGCTTCAGTTCCGCGGTCAGATGGACGAGTTCATTTCTTCGCTGAAGAAGAACCTGCCCAGGGCCTTTCACACCCAGAAACACCAGGAAACGCTTCAGGAAATCCTGAACGAGGGACTGGCCATCGAAAACGAGGCCTTCGAACGGCTGGACGAGGTGGCAGGCAGGAACAACTTCCAGGTGAAGCAGACAAAGGAAGGCCTGGTCACCATACCCGTGGTTGACGGCGAGGCCATCAGCAACAAGGAATACGCGAAGCTTTCGGACGCCCAGAAGAAGACCATCGATGAAAACCGCAGGGCAATCGAGCCTGCAATCGCGGCGTTTTTCGAAAAGAACAAGGAAGCGGAGCAGATTGTCCATGCGAAGGTTCAGGTGGCCAACAACCGCCTGTGTGCCGAAACGATGGATGAGTCGATGAAGGCCCTGCTGGCCGAATACTCATCTTGTCCGGAAGTGATAGCCCACCTGGAGGCGGTCAGGGCCAGCATTCTTGAAAACATCCCGCGATTCCTGGCCGAGGACTCCGACGACGGCATGACCAAACAACTCATCGAAGCGGCAATGACCGAATACAAGGTCAACCTGCTGGTGGACAACTCCGAAGTCAGGGGCGCGCCGGTCGTCTTCGAAAACACCCCGACTTACCACAACCTTGTCGGGCGCATCGAGAAGCGCGTTGAAAACGGCATCTATTCAACCGATTTCACGATGATCAAGGCTGGCTCTCTGCTTCGGGCAAACGGCGGATTCCTGATTCTGCATACCCGGGAACTGGTGTCGTATCCGTTTGCGTGGGAGGCCTTGAAGACCGTGCTGCGTCAAAGGCTGCTGGAGATTGCCGAGATGGGCGAGGCCTACCAGTTCCTGCCTACCACGACCATCCGGCCGAATCCGATCCCGATGTCCTGCAAGGTAATCCTGGTAGGCAGCAATTTCCTGTACCAGCTTCTGCACGAGGCAGACGAGGAATTTGGAAAAGCCTTCCAGATCAAGGCGGAGTTCGACTCGGAAGTCGCCGTTTCCGACGACATGCTCCAGGAATATGCAAGGTTCATAGCCACGACCAGTGAACGTGACGGACTGCTTCCCGTTTCGTCGGCCGGCGTCGCGGACGTGATCGAATACTCCATGCGGATGGCCGACGCGTCCGACAGACTCACGCTTCAGTTCAATCTGGTTCTGAACCTGCTGATCGAGGCGGATCACCTGGCACGCCAGGAAGGATCGGCAATCATCGACGCCAGGCACATCATCGCCGCGCGCCGCCAGCGCAAGGATCGCGTTTCGCTCTCCTGGGACAAGGGCGTCGAGATGGTCCTGAACGGAACCGTCATCATCGATTCCGAGGGCGCGATTCCCGGCGTCATCAACGGACTTGCCGTTTATCAGATGGCCGACCAGACTTTCGGGATGCCTCTGAGGATCACCGCCAAATCATTCCGGGGTTCCGCCGGAATCATCAACGTCGAACGCGAGGCAAGGCTTTCCGGAAACACCTTCAACAAGGCCGTCCTCATCATTTCCGGCCTTCTGGGCGACATGTTCGCAAAGAATCGCGTTCCCGGCATCACGGTCAGCCTGACGGTCGAACAGTCGTACGGACGCATCGACGGGGACTCGGCTTCATGCGCGGAATTCTGCGCGGTTCTGTCCTCGCTTTCCCGGATTCCGCTGAGGCAGGACGTCGCCGTCACCGGAAGCCTGAACCAGACCGGAGACGTGCAGGCGGTCGGTGGCGTCAACGAGAAGATCGAGGGCTTTTTCAAGATTTGCAGTGAACGCGGACTGACCGGACGCCAGGGTGTGATCATTCCTGCCGCGAACCAGCGCAACCTGGTTCTGGAACCGGAGGTCGAGGAGGCCGTCAGGAAACGACGCTTCAACATCTGGGCGGCTCGCCGCATCGAGGAAGTGGTCGAAATCATGACCGGCTTGCCGGCCGGAACCAGGCAGGAAGACGGAACCTGGGAAAAAGGTTCGGTTTTCGCCGCGACCGACGCTGCGGTCAAGGCGATGAGCGAGAAGGAAAAGCCCGAACGGGACCGACCTGGAAAGGCCGGAAAGCGGAAAACGACCTGACGATGAAGATTTCAAGGGTTCTGCTTGCCACCAAGACGACGCTGATGGACGTGGGCAGATCCATGCACGCGACACAGCCCCTGAAGCGGCTGCTTGATGCCGGGGATCCGCTGGTGGCGGACGAGGAACCGGGACACCGCAAGACTGTTGAAACGATTTCCGTTGTGAAGCGGACACTCGAGCAGGCCGGGATCGAAGTCACGCACGCCCGCAGAAGAAACAACGTGTCGAAGAAATTCGACCTCGTGATTGCGGTCGGCGGCGACGGAACCGTCCTGGACATCGCGAGGTTCATCCGAAACACCCCGCTGCTGGCGGTCAACTCGTCCCCATCGACAAGTTTCGGCCATTTCTGCGCCACGACCTCCGAAGGATTTCCGTCGCTGCTGGAACTTGTCCTTTCCGACCGGAAGCAGCCCGCAAGCCTGACCCGCGCCTTCGTCACGATCGACGGCAGAAGGCACCCGCAGCCGGCCCTTAACGACGTGCTTTTCGCCAACGTCGTGCCGTCGGCGACATCCAGGTACGTCATTACGGTGGCCGGGGTGTCCGAAACCCACAAGAGCTCGGGGGTCTGGATCTCGACGGCGGCCGGCTCAACAGGCGCCATGCTCTCTGCGGGCGGTTCGATTCAGGATCTGCAGGATACCCGGCTGCAGTACCTTGTCCGGGAACCATTCGGGTGCCGTCCGGACTCGATCAGATACCGGCTTGTTTCCGGAATGCTGGGGGATGAAGGCATCGTCTTGCAGTCACGCATGATTCGATCCGGGGTTTACCTTGACGGCCGGCGAACGGCGGTTCCCGTTGATTTCGGCAGCAGAATCACGGTTACGCCCGACGGCCCTCCGCTTCTGCTTTTCAGGTGATTTGCGACCCCGTGGGGTGGAGTACCCAATGAAACTATGTATCGTCGGTGCGGGCTCAAGCCGCCTTCCTCTGATGATGGCGTCGGTGGCCAGGTCGGGTTTCTCTTTCGACGAGGTAACACTTTTCGACATACGTCCGGATCGCATCAAGGCGCTGATGCCGGTCGGACTTGAACTGTGTGCGTTCCTGGGCGCCAGCGTGCCGTTCCGGATCGCCTCCGGCGCGAGCGACGCGATTGAAGGCTGCCAGGCCATGATCCTTACGATTCGGCCCGGCTTCGAGAAGCAGCGGGCACTTGATGAAAGGGCCTGCCTTGACCTTGGAGTCATTGGCCAGGAAACGACCGGGCCTGCGGGCCTCGCATTCGCGACCAGGACGATCCCGGCGGTCACGGGTTACTGCGAATTGGCCGAGAGGCTGGCCCCCGGGTACCTTCCGGTCATCTTCACGAACCCGGCCGGCATGGTGACCCAGGCACTGATCGATCAGGGTCACGACAGGGCCGTCGGCATCTGCGATTCGGCGACGGGCGCGGCGAGGAAGGCCGCTGGATGGGCGGGGATCCCGTTTCATGACGTTGTCTTCGAAGTCGGGGGATTGAACCATCTGTCCTGGACCAGGAAGGTTACCGCCGGCGGTCGGGACATACTTTCGGCGGCGCTGGCCGACAGGGAGTTTCTTGAACGGACAGTCCCCTGGCACGCGGAGGAGACAGCCGTGACAGGGGCTGTGCCGGTCGAATATCTTTTCTACTATCTTCGGGCGGATCAGGCCCTGGCAGCCATGGCCGCGGAACCGTTGACCAGGGGCGAGGCCGTTCTTCGAAGCAACTCCGAACTGCTTGAAAGCCTTCCCGGAATGGGATCGCGGGAAAAGACCATCCACTACGCCAGATATCTCTTCTCCCGCAACGACACGTATATGTCGTATGCGCTGGGCCACAGGCACGGCACGCCGGGGCCGTCAACCATGGCGGAGGCCCTTCAATACCTTGAGACGGAAATCGGCGGATACGCCGAAGTCGCGATGGAACTCCTGGCGTCGTCGGCGTCCACGAACGGTCGGCTTATGGCGCTCAATGTCCGGAATGGCGGCTCGATTCCGGAGCTGGACGACGATGACGTGGTGGAAACCGACTGCACCGTTGGGTCGGCCGGAATCATCCCTGGACGACACGCCAGGATGCCGGCCGCCGACGCTACGCTGACCGTCAGGGTCAAGGAATACGAAAGGCTGGCCGTCCAGTCGGTTACCGCGGCGATGCGGGGCGAAAATGCGCGGGCGGTCGAACTGGCGATCGATGCGCTGACGGCGCATCCGCTCGTCCCGGGCAGGCAGGTCGCTGCCAATCTTGTTGGAAAGCTGGGACTTTTCAGATGAAACAGGGCCTGTCAGCCCAGTTCGGAAAAACTCGACACGATTCTTGAAACGAGTCCGTATTCCACGGCCTCCGGGGCCGTCAACCAGAAATCCCGCTGGGTGTCTTCGCCAACCTGATCAGGGTCGCGACCGGTTGCCGACGCGATTATCGAATTGATCCGGGCGCGCGACTTCAGAATCTCGTTCGCGGTTATTTCAAGATCCGATGCGGGACCGATTACATCGCCACTGTAAAGCGGCTGGTGAAGCAAAAGCCTGGCGTTCGCCATGGCAAGCCTGTGCTCGGGCCTGGCGGCAAGCAGAATGATCGCCGCTATGCTGGCCGAAAGCCCGGTACACACTATCCTGACCGGAGGGCGGATGAACCGGATTACGTCGTAGATGGCGAAACCGGAATTGACCTCGCCTCCCGGAGAGTTGAGGAACAGTGTGATCGGTGCGGCCGGATCGGCCGCATCCATCGCAAGCAACTGCTCGATCAAGGCGGTCGCCGTTTTCGGAGAAACCTCCGATCCGAAAACAATGGTTCTGTTGTCGAAAAGCCTGGCCTGGACGGCCGGCGAGCCCTGCTCACCCTTTTCTTCCCTTTCCGGGCAACCAGTTTCCATGCTGTCTGTAACCTCCTGGCCGTTGCGGATGGGAACCGAAGGCCATCAAAGGGCGTCCCGGCAAATCCCGGAAGCGATCCGGATCGCGGTCGGCACGTGCCGCAAAAACTATCCGCCCGGGCCTGGGAAGTCAAGTCGTGTCGAAAGTATATGTGATTGACGATTCAAGATGTTTCTGCTACAAGACTGCGTCCGTTTTGTGGACGGAGGTTTCATGTCATTCATTACCAGTGTTTTGCGCGTTGCCCAGACGGCCCCGGTAACCACCCCGTCGGCACCGGCCGAACCCGCCCAGGCTCAGGGTGGACTTCTCGGTGGTGGACAGGGCGGCCAGTGGTGGCAGACTCTGATTTTCTTCGGCGTGATGATCCTGATATTCTGGCTGCTGATTATCCGCCCGCAGCAGAAGCAGCGGAAAAAGCAGGAAGAATTCCTTGCCTCGCTGAAGAACGGTGACAAGGTCGTCACTGCGGCAGGTCTCATTGGAAGAATCGTCACCATGACCGGTGACGTCGTGACTCTGGAACTGGCCAGGGACGTCCGCGTCCGCATCGTCAAGAACCAGGTTGTCAGCCACTTCACGGAATCGGCCGAGACCGATAAACCGGAGTGATGTCTTTGTTGATCACCCCCGGTGGCCTTTCCAGCCACCGGTATGCCTGGGGGTCCTGAATGAACAAGTGGAAAATGTGGAAGCTGCTCCTCGTGGCAGCACTGGCAACGCTGGCGTTGATTTACATATCGCCGACGCTGCTGGGCGACTCTAATCCGTCATGGAATCCTCTGAAGAAGAGCCTGTCCTTCGGTCTCGACCTTCAGGGCGGCCTTGAACTCCGCTACACCGTCGATTACAAGAAGGCCATCAGCGACAACATGCTGCGGGCCAGGGACGTGATTGCCGGGGTGGTCACCGAAGGGCTGGCGTCCGAAAAAGGAATGGACGCGGAAAACCTGACGGATCAGCAGAAGGCCGAACTCGCCGCGCTTTTCACTGTCGAACGCTACGATTTCGATTCCCTTCAGATCACTTTCACGAATGAAGACGACGTCGATGTCGTTACGAACGAAATGGTCCGCGAGGCCCGCCCCGACCTGGTCAGGCAGGTTCCGTCGGGAAATGCCGTCGTTCTGAAGATGTCGGAACAGAGGGTGGCCCAGATCCGGGACGAAGTCGTCAACCAGACCGTCGATGTCATTCGCCAGCGCGTCGAGGCATTCGGACTGGTCGAGCCGGACGTCCGAAAAAATGGGGACACGGATATCGACATCCAGCTCCCCGGCGTCAAGGGAACCCAGTTGACCGCGGTCAGGGAACGTATCGGGCAGACCGCGCGCCTGGCGTTCCGCATCGTCGATCGCAGCGAGACGGCCGTTAACTTCTTCCAGAACAATTCAGCGAAGCTGGTCGAATTTCAGCAGAAGTTCCCTGAGAAGGGCAACCTGCTCCGACTTGATCAGGATACGACCACCGGCCAGTTCTTCGTGGCGGCCGAAGCCGGCCTGACAAGGGGCAAGGGCGACGCGCTCGCGAAAAACGCGCTCATCTCGTTCGTCAAGACGCTTCACGTTGACGACGATCACCTGGTCGGTTACGAACTGGTCGAGGATCGCGACGGCAATCAGGTTCGCAGGCGCTTCTTCCGCACCCATTACCTGTTTTCACGGGCGGACGTCACCGGCGACCACCTGACCCAGGCCATGGTTCAGTTTGAAACGACAGGCGAGCCGTCGGTCAGCATCGAATTCGACAGCCAGGGGGCAAAGGCGTTCGAGCAGGTCACCGCGGCCAACGTCGGCGAGTACATGGCGATCATGCTTGACGAGGAAGTCAATTCGGCACCGGTGATCAAGGAAAAGATCGGTGGCGGGCGTGCCAGGATTTCGCTTGGCGGAGCCCGGGCGGCGAACGAGATCCTCGCCGACGCGCAGTCTCTCGTGACCGTTCTGACGCACGGAGCCTACAAGGCCCCGGTTCACAAGGTTCACGACTTCGAGGTCGGACCTTCCCTCGGTCAGGACACTATCGATTCCGGTATCGTGGCGCTGCTCGTCGGCATCATATCGGTTTTCGTCTTCATGGTTGTTTACTACCGCGCCGGTGGAATCATCGCGGATATCGGACTGCTTCTTAACGTCCTTTTCACGCTCGCCATTCTGGTCGGCTTCAACGCCGCGCTCACGATGCCCGGTCTTGCCGGTATCGTGCTCACCATCGGCATGGCGGTTGACGCGAACGTCCTGATTCTGGAACGCATGCGCGAGGAAATGCGCCTGGGCAAAGGCCCGCGGGCAGTCGTCGAGGCTGCCTACAGCCGTGCCTTCACCGCAATTTTCGACGGCAACATCACCACGGCCATTGCCGGCGTCATCCTTCTGAACTTCTCGAGCGGACCTGTCTATGGATTCTCGGTCACGCTGCTCATCGGCATCGCTGTCACATTCCTGACCCAGGTGTTCGTGACACGCATTATTTACGACTGGTACCTGGACAAGTTCCGCCCCAGTCAGATTTCAACGGGCATCTAAGGCGGGAGCAATAGCATGGAATTTATCAAACCGGGTTCCGAAATCGATTTCATGAGACTTGCCCGCTACTTCGTCGCGGGATCCATCGTTGCAGTGGTCGTCTCCCTCGGCATCATTTTCGGTGTCGGATTCGATCAGGGCATCGACTTCAAGGGCGGAACGAAGATCATCACCGAGTTCAAGGCCGACGGCAACATCGACCGCGACACCATCAAGAAGGTCGTCGATGAACTGGTGCAGAGCAACACCAGCATCAAGGGCAGCCAGGTCGAGGTTCAGGACTTCGACGTCGGTTCCGGCGGCTCTTCGGATACTGTCAAATTCCAGATCTTCACCGAACTGCCAAGCCTGCTTTCTCCCACCGACAAGCTGGCGCTGTCGAAGAAGATTGAGATGCATTTCGGCAAGGGCACCGTTGTCGAGTCGCCCTTCGAGGCTGGAGACAAGTTCTACCTGTACCTGAACAACGAGTGGCCACGCGATGCCGCCATGACCGAGATCGGCAAGGTCTTCGCGGCCAACGGCCACGAGCACGTTTCCGTCATTTCCGACAAGGAGGAACGGATCCGCGCCGACATGCTTCGCGAAAAGGATCTGCTTCTTTCGTCTTCGGACGTCGACATGAAGGCCGAGGCCGAAAAGGTCGAGACGGACGCGACCCGCAGGATTGCGGGCATTTCGGATTCGCGGTTCATCGTTGAAGTCCAGGCCATCAAGGACATGGTCTCGGATCGCATGGCTTCCGAGTTCGGGGACAAGTTCGTAAGCGTCATATCGACCGCATCGGTGAGCCCGTCCGTCGGACACGAACTGTTCAACACCGCCATGCTGGCCCTGTTCTACGCCGTCATCGGCATCCTCATCTACATCGCGATCCGCTTCGACATGAAATTCGCCCCGGGCGCGATCCTGTGCATCGTTCACGACGTCATCATCGTCATGGCCCTGATGATCGTCTTCGGCGTCAAGTTCACTCTGCCGATCGTGGCGGCGCTGCTGACACTCATCGGTTACGACATCAACGACACCATCATCGTTTATGACCGAATCCGTGAAAACATCGGCAAGGGTCGCGGCAACGACCTCAGGACGCATATCAACGTCGCACTGAACGAGACCTTGTCCAGAACCATTATCACCTCCGGAACCACCCTGCTTACGGTTCTTTCGATCTGGCTTCTGGGCGGCGGAACGACCTCCGACTTCGCATTCGTGCTGCTCACGGGCATCCTGATTGGAACGTATTCATCGATCTTCGTCGCGGCACCGCTGACGCTGGTTCTCGACAAGTACCTGCGCAGGAACCGCCTCACCGCAAAAGTCTGATGCCAATAGAGCGGGAAACACCACCTATCCCGGCCATGCCGGATGAGCCCGCAATCAGCCACTCCTGGAGATTTTTCGGGCCGGACTCCAAAGCCGTCGGCCGCCTCCAATCGGAATTCGGGCTTTCACCGACGCTCGCCTCAATCGTGCTTGCCAGGGGGCTGGTTTCCGACGCTGAAATTTCCGCGTTCCTGGATCCTTCCCTGTCCCGACTGAACAACCCGTTCCTGTTCAAGGACATGGAAGCGGCCGCGGCACGCGTGGCCCAGGCGATCGCCATGCGCGAATCGACCTGCATATATGGCGACTACGACGCCGACGGAATGACCTCGACGGCGCTCCTTAAGCTTTTCCTGGCGGAACTGGGCCTTGATGCCCGGACCTTTCTTCCGGATCGGGAAGCCGACGGATATGGACTGAACACGGAACGGCTGGCCGAACTCGCGGCGTCGGGAACCAGGCTCGTCATCTGCGTCGATTGCGGCATCAAGGCGGTCGATGCGGTTGAATTCGCCGGATCCCTGGGAATGGATCTGGTCATCCTGGATCACCACATGCCGGGAACCGTCCTGCCCCGGGCGGTTGCCGTCGTTGATCCTCATCGGCACGACTGTCCGTTCCCGTTCAAGGATCTCGCCGCGGTCGGGATATCGTTCTACTTCTGCGGGGCGCTCCGCAGACACATGATCGACACTGGCCGGCTTGCGGCTCCGGGGCCCGACATCCGGCAGTTCCTTGATCTGGTCGCAATCGGAACCGTCGCCGACGTCATGCCGCTTCTTCAGGACAACCGGATTCTTGTCCGGGCCGGCCTGGAGCGCATGAACGGGGCGCCAAGACCGGGTATCGCGGCCCTCAGGTCGGTTTCCGAGATCCGGGGCCCGATCACCTCCGGAAGCATCAGCTTCAGGATGGCCCCTCGACTTAACGCGTCCGGGCGCATGAGCCACCCCGACACCAGCCTCAGCCTGCTGGTCGCGGGCGACGACCGAGAGGCCGCCGCATGGGCCGACAGGCTCAACGTTGACAATTCACTGCGACGTGAAGTCGGCGCCCAGGTTCTTGAGGAAGCCCGCCGCGCTGTCCTTTCGGAGCGAACGGAAGACTCTTTTGCCATCGTGGCTGCTGGTGAGGGATGGCACCCCGGCGTGCTCGGCATCGTCGCCGCGCGGCTGGTCGAGGAGTTCCGCGTCCCTTCAATCGTCCTTTCTATAGACGGGGGCATCGCAACCGGTTCTGGTCGAAGCGTCGAGGGTTTCGACCTGGGCGCGGCACTTGCGGAACTGGATCGAATGCTGCTTCGAAACGGTGGACACCCGATGGCCGCGGGACTGTCGCTGAAGATGACCGAGTTCGATGACTTCGCCCGGGAATTCAAGGCGATCGCCGCTCTCCGGCTTGGTGGGCGCACGCAGGCAAGAATCCTGGATATTGACGCCATCGTGACGATTGACGTTCTGAATAACGAACTTCTGGCGGAAATCTCTTCCCTGGAGCCGTTCGGAATCAGGAACCGCGAACCGGTTCTTGCGGCAAGCGGCGTGAAAATCGTTCAGGCCAGGCGGGTGGGTCGCGACGGAAGCCACTTGAAACTGCAGTTCGAACAGAACGGAACTGTTGCGGACGGAATCTGGTTCGGCGGCGCGGATTGCGGACTACGGACGGGAATGACGGTCGATGTTGCCTTCTGCCTTTCTCCGGATCTTTCTGGAATGAAGCCTTCGATGAAAATTCAGGATGTCAGGATCTAGGTGAGGATGGACTCCATGTCGGAATGGGGTGCCGGGATGATCTCCTGCCGCACGAGCATCGCCGGTTCGAGCACCGCTACGCCCGCGGCGATCGCCGCCTCGACGTCAGGCAGTTCGCCGCTCATTGTCAAATACGCCTTCCCGCCAAGGCCGTTCGCCAGACGAACCTCGATCAGCCGGATGCCGGCCGCCTTGCAGGCGGCGTCGGCTGCCAGGATCGTGCCGGCGACCGAGAACGTCTCGATAATTCCGACCGAATCGAGTCCGGCAAGTTCCTGAACCGCCGAAACCGCGGGAACAACCTGTTCGTGGATGTTCGGGATCAGGATGTCGTCAACCAGGTAGTTGCCCGCGTAGTGACGTCCAACATCCATCGACTCTCGCACGGGATCCTCGTCCCCGGTAATCATGACAAGGTACTTGCCGGGACAGATTGTCTGCGAAAGCGCCACATTGACGGGCGCCGCCTTGGCCATGACGTCCGTGCAGATGATTCCCCTGGCGATGCTGTTGAGTTCAAGAACCCCGATTGCCGGATCACGATCCATTTCAAGACCTCTCAATTGTCACGACGCCGCCGGCGACGTCCCTTACGACACCACTTATCGAAGCATGTATCCTGGCGCCCAGCCGACCTTCGGGAATTTCCCCGATCAACTGGCCGGCCCTTACCGCGTCACCGACGGTCACCACCGGGATCGAAGGCGCCCCGGCGTGCTGCTTCAACGGAATCCTGACCAGCCACGGATCGCGCAGAACCCTGATCTCGCCGGAATGGGGAAGCAGATACGAAGCGAGCCCCAGGCGTCTGGTCAGCCTGGCCTTCGGGACGCGAATCCAGCCGTTCTGCTCCATGGCCGTCTCGGGCCTTTCATGACACGGATTCTTCTTTCCCTCGGCGACCAGCCGTTCCTTCATCAGCTTGAAGATGTGCTTCGGGGACAGGCCCATGTCGCACGCATATTCCTCGCACACACCGCACTGGCTGCAAAGCCAGGCCATGGCCATGACGTCCTTCGACACCTCGCGGCCGGCAAGAATGCCGCGCATTGCCTGGTGGGGCTCGATCCTGTGCCCCAGCAGAAAGCGGGGGCACATGTCGGTGCACATCCTGCACTGGCAGCAGACGGCGGAAGTGCGACGCAGCGCGGTTCTGTCCGGAACCTTGCGCGCCCTGACAACATGATGATCCGGCGGCAGGACGATGTACCCGGCCGTAGTCTTGATGACCGGATCCTCGATGCATTTTTGCAATCCGCCCATCATCGGGCCGCCATCGATGACCTCGAACCGATCCAGCGTGGATCCGCCGGCCGCATTGATGACCTCGGCGGCGGACATTCCAATCGGCGCTTCATAGACGCCCGGCCTGGCGACCTCGCCGGCAACCGTCACCGCCTTTCGAATGAACGGCTGATCGAACATCGCCCGACGAACCGCATGCATTGTCGAGACGTTCTGAACCACGACGCCGACGTCAAGCGGTATGCCGCCTTCCGGAACAATCCTGCCCGTGATGTCGTGAACCATCACATGTTCATCACCGGCCGGATAAAAATCCTGGAAAAAATGGAACTCGATCGCGGGCGCGCCCGCCAGGTGGGGACGCAACGCGGCAATCATCGCGTGGTAGTGTTCCTTGATTCCGATGACGATGCGGCCGGCCCCGACCTGCCTCGCGACCGCCCTGATGCCGTCAACGACATCGGCGGCAGCCGATATGGTCAACCACTGATCGGTTACCAGCACCGGCTCGCATTCGGCGGCATTGATGACGAGGGTATCAACCTGCGCCGCAAGCTTCACGTGGGTCGGGAACCCCGCTCCGCCGGAGCCGACCACCCCGCAGTTCCTTACCTGATCCAGCAACGAGTCTGAAAGCGCCATGTCGCCTCCACGATTTCGCGAGGAATGATATCACATGAAAAAAACGGTTTTTTCAATTTTCATTTACTGTAGAATCATACGGCCTGTTTCTTAACAAGCGGGTCAAGGATTTCAATCCGTTGGAGGGTGCCCTGATGAAATTCGCACGCATCTTTGTGGTGATGATGGCTCTTGCCATGCCGTTCTTCGGCAACTCCGGCTGTTCCTGCGACGACAAGAAAGTCGGCGACGACCTTGTGTTCGCATACAACCCGGTTTCGCTCGACTTTGGTTCGGTCTCGCTGAACCAGTCAAAAACGCTGAAGCTGACGGTGTTCCATTCCGGAACCAGCGGCACGGTTGTTGTAAACAGCATCGCGCTTGAAGGCGTCTCGTCCGACGAATTTTCGTACAGCGTCATCGAGGGCGCGGCCGAGGAATGGGCGTCCTATTCCTCGATCAGCCTCGACGTCGGTGAATCCGCCGTTATTTCGGTAACCTACACCCCGAAAAACTCGGGCACCGACAACGGCAGGCTCGTCTTTGCCCATAACGTCGCCACGCAGGGCAACAAGACCAGCGTGAACATCACGACGTCCGGCCAGACCGGTGAGTTGACGGCCGAACCGTCACCAATCGACTTCGGCGACATCAACGCCGGCGAGGAAGCCACCCTCGACGTTACAATCACGAACAACGGTACGTTCACCGTTGACGTGACCGACGTCTATCTGGATTACGAGGGAAGTTTCGACTTCACGGTTCTCGATGTCACGTCAAAGGACGGCCCGACGCCGGTAACCGCGATGGCACCGGGCGAAGTCCTGAACGTCACGCTTCAGTACAAGCCTGTCGGAACCGGATACGACGGATCCAACCTGATCGTCCTCGGAAACGTCGAAGACAACCTGCGCCAGTGGTCCTTCCCGGTCTTCGGTTCCGAAATCGGCCCCAGGATCCAGGTCATCCCGCAGCAGATCGAATTCGATTTCGTTCCGATTGACGAAGAACGGGAAAGATCAATCACCGTTTCCAACATCGGGAACACGAACCTCAGCATCACCTCCGTGGGAACGTCAATGGGATCCAGCCCGGATCTCGAAATCGTGAACCCGCCGGAAGTCGGCGCTCCAGTCGTGATCAAGCCGGAACAGAACTACGAATTCAAGGTCAAGTGGACGGCAAAGACCCAGTCCGCCAATCCGGAAGCCCCAATCGGCGCGGTGACGATCGTAAGCAACGATCTTTCGAACTCCCCGAATGTTGTTCCGGTCTATGGCCAGGTCGAGGCCCCCTCGATCGAAGTTCTTCCGGCCCAGATCGACTTCGGGTTCGGCGCGCAGAACAAGGCGAAGTCAGCCCTGCTGACGATCAAGAACAACGGCTTCGGCGCGCTTACCATCAGCAAGCTGGAAATCATCAACCCCTCGACGACCCAGTACGGACAGGAATTCGCGATCACATACAACGCTGGATTCCCCGTTACGAACTCTGTCAACCCCGCGCCAAGCGACATCCCGGGGAATTCGTTCACCCCGGTTGAACTGACCTTCACGAACAAGGGTCCGGATGAAGGCACGGTCACCGCGACCCTGGTAATCCACTCGAACTCGAAGGGTCTCGAAAGACTTGAAGTTCCCCTTCAGGCCAAGCGTTCCGGCGCCCCTTACTGCCGTGCGCAGCTTGTCCCCGGCACCGTCAATTTCGGCGTCATCGCAATCGGATTCCCGGAAACGAAGGAAGCCCGACTGGTCAACACCGGAACCGGCGACTGCACGGTGACGGGCTTCAAGCTTGCCGACTGCACCAGCGGCATGATGGGTTCAAGCTGCCCGCAGCCGCTTACCGGCAGCAACTCGCAGTTCTTCAAGGTCGTGGGCGAATCGCCGATGAGCGCCAAGATTGGCGGCGGCAGCTTCAGATCCATCATCATCGAGTTCACGCCGCCGACCGTGACCGACATCTTCAACCTGCTCAGCCAGAGTTCGGCAATCATGTCGTTCAAGGTCAAGGACGACTTCAACAACCAGGAATCGGTCATCCCTGAATGCTCGGGCACCTGCAACTACAACGTTGTGGGGCAGAGCGGCATCGCGAAGGCCGCCGTGCTTCCCGACCACATCGACTTCGGCGTCGTGACCATCGGCTGCTTCTCGAAGACTTACAGCGTTTGCGTCTATAACTCGGGCAACGCACCTTTGAAGATCAAGGATCTGAAGTTCAAGGGCTGCACTCCGGAATTCCATTTCAAGAAGGTTCCGGCGCTTCCGAAGGTCGTCGGAACCGGCGCCCCGGTCTGTTTCGAGGCCAACTACTCGCCGCTGGACGAGGGTGTTGACCAGTGCGCGATTCACGTGTCGGTGACCGACAAGAGCGCGCCGATCATCGCGATCCCCCTGAAGGGTGAAGGCACATACGAGACCCAGCACACCGACGAATTCATCCAGATCAAGGGTGACGAGGTCGATATTCTCTTCGTCATCGACGACTCCGGTTCGATGTGCGAGGAGCAGAGCCGCCTGTCGGCGTCCTTCGGCAAGTTCATCGCCCAGGCGTCGGTCTGGGACAACGATTATCACATCGGCGTCATCAGCGTTAACGTCGTCGATGAACCTGTCATCGGCAGGCTCAACCGCGGCGACAAGACTGTCACGCCCCGTTACATCACGAAGTCCGGGAACGCCCAGAGCCAGTTCGCCAAGCTGGTCAACATCGGCTGCGACGGCGGTTCCGACGCCCAGGAGGCCGGCCTGCAGGCGGCCCAGACGGCGCTTGCGGCACCACTGACCACCGATACCCAGGTCACATGCGGCAGCAACACGGACTGCACGAACGACGCCAATATCTGCGCCGATCCGGCGAACTGCCCGTACACCTGCATCGACGGTTCCTGCGGCGGTTTCAACAAGGGCTTCATGCGCGAGGACGCCCAGCTCGAAATCATCATCCTCTCCGACGAGGAAGATCAGTCCTCGTCGTCCATTTCCTTCTATGTTGACTTCCTTACCAACATCAAGGGATGGGCCAACCAGGGCAGAATGCACGTCAACGCCATCGTCGGCGTCAAGGGCGTTCCGGAATCAAGCAGCGAGGGTGCGTGCGCCGCTGCCGACGGCGGAACGGCGGCCGAGGGCAAGCGTTACATCGATGCGTGCGACATGACCGGCGGACAGGTCGGCTCGATCTGCGAATCGTCTTTTGCCCCGATTATGGAAGACATCGCCGACATCACCTTCAACCCGAAGTTGCAGTTCTTCCTTTCCCGCCTGGCCGACCCGGCGACCGTCAAGGTGTCGGTTGACCACCAGGGCGACGGCAACTTCGTCCCGATGTCGGACTGCTGGGAATTCGACGCCCCGTCGAACTCCGTTATCTTCAGCAACGAACCGCCGTGCGTCCCGCCGCAGCCCCAGGATCACATCAAGGTGTCCTACAAGATGCTCTGCCTGAAGGGTTAGCACCTCATCGTAACATCCGCCCGGCAGAACAAGTGCCATCCTGAAAGCATCAAGTTGTTCGATTTCGGGAAATTACGTCCGCACGCAGGATGCAAAATCGACGCGAAGGGGTTAGAATCCGACCGGGCTTCCCGGACGCCCGGACGTGCCCGTGACAAAGGATTTGCGGAGCATTCAAGTGTCGTTTGATGAGATAGACCAGAAGTGGGTTCAGGGTTCATTGGCAAAAACACTCGCGAAGGCACCGGAAAGGCAACCGGCCTTCACGACGCCGTCAGGTTCCGAGATCCGCCGCCTTTACACCCCGGCTGATTCCAGGGTCGGCACGGATCCGGTTCAATATTCGGAACGGATCGGCTTCCCTGGCACTTTCCCCTTCACCCGGGGAGTGCAGCCGACGATGTACCGTGGGCGTCTGTGGACGATGCGCCAGTACGCAGGCTTCGGAACCGCAAAGGAATCGAACCGCAGGTACCGCTATCTTCTCGAACAGGGTCAGACCGGGCTGTCGGTGGCCTTCGACCTTCCCACCCAGATTGGCATGGATTCCGATAGTCCGATGGCGGCAGGCGAGGTCGGCAAGGTCGGTGTCGCGATCGACACGCTTGCCGACATGGAGATCCTGTTTGACGAAATTCCGCTTGATCGCGTCACTACATCGATGACGATCAACGCTCCGGCAATGGTTCTTCTGGCCATGTACATCGCGGTTGCCGGAAAGCGGGGAATCCCGGCGTCCGAACTGGGCGGCACGATCCAGAACGACATTCTGAAGGAGTACATCGCGCGCGGCACCTATATATTCCCGCCGCGACCTTCGATGCGCCTGATTACCGACATCTTCGGTTACTGCACCGGCAACGTGCCGAAGTGGAACACGATTTCGATTTCGGGGTACCACCTGCGCGAGGCCGGATGCACTGCCGTCCAGGAGGTCGCCTTCACGCTCGCGGACGGCATCGCCTATGTCGAGGCCGCCATCAAGGCCGGTCTGGACGTGGATGACTTCGCCAGCAGGCTGTCGTTCTTCTTCAACGTTCACAACAACTTCATCGAGGAAGTCGCCAAGTTCAGGGCCGCCAGGAGGATCTGGGCCGGTATCATGCGCGACCGTTTCGGGGCAAAGAACCCGAAGTCGTGGATGCTGCGATTCCACACGCAGACCGCCGGGAGCACACTGACGGCACAGCAGCCTGAAAACAACGCGATCCGGGTCGCCATCCAGACGCTGGCCGCAGTTGCCGGTGGAACCCAGAGCCTGCACACGAACTCGCGTGACGAGGCGCTCGGACTTCCGACCGAGGACTCGGTGCGGCTGGCCCTGCGGACGCAGCAGATCGTCGCCTATGAAAGCGGCGTCGCCGACACTATCGACCCGTTCGGCGGAAGTTGGGCCATCGAGGCGGAAACCGATCGAATCGAATCCGAGGCCCTCGAATATATTGGCGAAGTTGATCGGCTTGGCGGCATGATCGCCGCGATTGAAGCCGGCTTCGTACAGAAGCAGATTCAGGATTCGGCCTTCAGGGCTGGACGCGAAATCGACGACGGCACCCGCAGGATTGTCGGCGTCAACTGCTTCCAGATGGAAAACGAGGTCGAGCCCGAAATACTCCAGATCAATCCGGAAACCGAAGCTTGCCAGGTTGCATCGCTTGAGGCGATTCGAAAGGCCCGCGACAACGATGCCGTCGCGGCTGCCCTTGCGGCCGTCAAGGATGCGGCCGTTTCGGGCGCCAACCTGTTCCCGCCCGTTCTTCAGGCCGTGTCTGCGTACGCAAGCCTTGGGGAAATCTGCAACGTCATGCGGGACGTATTCGGCGAATACAGGGAAGAGGTGGTACTGTGAAGCGCAGAATCAGGATATTGATTGCGAAGCCGGGCCTGGATGGACACGACCGCGGGGCGAAATTCGTTGCCCGATCGCTTCGGGACGCAGGCGCGGAGATCATCTACACGGGCATCAGGCAGACGCCGGAAGCGATTGCCGCGGCCGCGGTCCAGGAAGATGTCGATTTTCTTGGATTAAGCTGCCTTTCGGGCGCGCACAATCGGCTCTTTCCGGAAGTTGTCAAGCTGGTCAGGGAACTTGGCGGGCAGGACATTGTCGTTTTCGGCGGCGGCGTGATTCCGAAAAGGGACTGGCCCGGCCTGAACGAAGCAGGGATAAGATTCATCTTCGGACCTGGAACACCGATGTCCGACGTAATCGCGGTCATACGGGAAAACGCCCCGGCCGACGCCGAACTGGCGCCCTGAAGGTCTTTTGCGATGCAACCCGATCCCGAAATGCTCGTCCGGGGAATCCGCGACCGCAATCAGCAGGCGGTGGCCCGGGCAATCTCCATCATCGCCGACAGAAGACCGGGATGGGAATCCCTGCTTGATGCGGTTGGAAAGGAACCGCGGACCGCGACTTTCATCGGGATTACGGGCGCGCCAGGCTCCGGCAAATCAACACTTGCGGACGCCATAACCTCGTTTTACAGGGCCGGAAACCGACGTGTCGGAATCGTGGCAGTCGATCCGTCCAGCCCGTTTTCCGGCGGGGCAATCCTTGGCGACAGACTTCGGATGCAGGATCACGCCGGAGATCCGGATGTCTTCATCAGAAGCATGGCGTCGCGCGGCAGGCTCGGTGGCCTGGCGCCCGCCACGGCCGAAACCGCGGCCATACTCGCGATGGCCGGCTACGATCCGGTCATCATCGAAACGGTCGGCGTCGGACAGTCCGAAGTCGATGTGATGTCGGTGGCCGACGTCGTGCTGATGGTGCTGGTGCCGGGAAACGGTGACTCGATTCAGGCGCTGAAAGCCGGCGTGATGGAAATCGGCGACCTGTTTGTCCTGAACCAGGCGGATCGACCGGGATCGGATCGGCTGCTGGCCGAGGTCAACGCGGCATTGCGGCTGTCGGGCGACGAAGATTGCCTGTCCAGGGTATTCCAGACCGTCGCAACCGAGGGTCGTGGGGTTCCGGAAGTGGCGACAGGCATCGACGCCTTCCTGGGCAGCCTTCAATCCGATGCGGAAAAGGCTGCGTCGCGTCGCGAGAGGCAGTTTTTGCGGCTTGTCAATCTTGCCGTACATGATATGACAGACGAGGCGTTCGAGGCGTACCGGAAGTCCGGATGCGCCCCGACCGAGGGCGGCACGTCCTGGTCCGAAGCCGTCAGGGTTGCCACCGGGTTCCTTGACTGGTTGAGAACCAGGCCGAACTGAAAATTGGATGTCACCGGAGCATTCGAATGGCGGAAAAAATTGACCACATCGGTATCGCGGTTGCAGATCTGAAGGCGGCATCGGAGGCATTCGCCCTTTTGCTGGGCGTTCAACCCGGCCTTCCGGAGGAGGTTCCGGAACAGAAGGTGCGCGTGGTGTTTTTCGATGTCGGCGGCGTGCACGTCGAACTGCTTGAGCCGACCTGCCCCGAAAGCACCATCGCCGGTTTCATCGAAAAACGCGGCCCCGGGCTGCACCATGTCGCGTTCGCGGTCAACGAAATCGAATCCGAGCTCGCGCGCTTGACCGAGGGCGGTGCCCGACTGATCGACCAGACACCGCGCATCGGTGCGCACGGAATGAAGATTGCTTTCGTCCACCCGAAGTCATCGGCCGGCGTTCTGACGGAGCTTTGCGAGAAGGTCGGCTGAAGCTGTAACAAAAAGGTTCAATCTGAAGGGTTTCACAGATGAAGAAAGAACTTTCCGAATTGATGCGGGATCTCGACGTCAAGAACGCCCAGGCGGCCGACTCCGATGGGAAGCGGGCGGCGAAACAGCACGAGAAGGGCAAGCTCACGGCACGTGAACGGATTGACCTTGTCCTGGATCCGGGCAGCTTCGTTGAAACCGACGCCCTTCAGGAACACGAATGCGTCAACTTCGGCATGGAAAAGCAGAAGTTCCCCGGCGACGGTGTCGTGACCGGATTTGGAACCGTCAACGGCCGTCCGGTCTATGTCTTTTCGCAGGACTTTACGATCCTGGGCGGATCGCTCGGGCTGGCCTTCGCGAAAAAGATCATGAAGATCCAGGACATGGCGCTGCAGAATGGCGCTCCAATCATCGGGATCAACGATTCCGGCGGGGCGAGAATCCAGGAAGGAGTCGATGCCCTTCACGGTTACGGCGGAATCTTCTTCAGGAACGTACGGGCATCCGGCGTCATCCCGCAGATATCGGTGATTGTCGGGCCGTGCGCCGGCGGTGCCGTGTATTCGCCCGCCCTGACAGATTTCATCTTCATGGTCAACGGCGTCGGCAACATGTTCATCACGGGGCCGCAGGTCATCAAGCAGGTCACGGGCGAGGACATCTCCCAGGAGGCTCTTGGGGGCGCGAAGGCACACGCGGAAAAGAGCGGTAACACGCATTTCGTGTTCAACGACGAGAAGGCCTGCTTCGATGGCGTCCGTACGCTTATCGAACTGCTGCCTTCAAACAACATGTGCAATCCGGAAGTTGTTGACTGGGGCGATACCATCGATCGGATGGAATCCGATCTTGGCGGCCTGGTTCCGACCGACAGCCGGAAGTCATACGACATCCATGACGTGATTTCCCGGGTGGTCGACAAGGGATGGCTGATGGAAATCCAGCCCGACTTCGCCAGGAACATGGTGATCGGGTTTGCCAGGCTTGGCGGCTCGGCAGTCGGGATTGTTGCGAACCAGCCTGCATGGATGGCGGGATGCCTGGATATCGACGCCTCCGACAAGGCGGCCCGCTTCATTCGGTTCTGCGACGCCTTCAACATTCCGCTGGTCACGTTCGTCGATGTTCCCGGCTACCTGCCGGGCAAGGCCCAGGAGCACAACGGAATCATCCGCCATGGCGCGAAGCTCCTTTTCGCGTTCGCGGAGGCGACCGTCCCGAAGTTGACCGTCACGTTGCGGAAATCTTACGGCGGCGCATCGATCGCGATGGCCAACAAGGATCTTGGCTGTGACTTCATGCTGGCCTGGCC
This sequence comes from Deltaproteobacteria bacterium, assembly GCA_029555025.1. GTDB lineage: Bacteria > Myxococcota_A > UBA9042 > DTJE01 > DTJE01 > JAGOFO01. The sequence goes on along the minus strand of JAKPTZ010000115.1, from coordinate 14,321 downwards.
ACAGGCCGAAATCGCGGTTATGGGCGCCGAGGGCGCGGCCGGCATCATATTCAGGAAAGATATCCAGGCGGCCGCTGCGGAAGACCAGTCCAGGGTCAAGGCGGAAAAGATCCAGGAATACGAGGATCTTTTCTGCAATCCCTACGTCGCGGCATCCAAGGGCTATATCGACATGGTCATCAGGCCCGAGGAGACCAGGCCGCGACTGATTCAAGCCCTGCGCGTCCTGAAAGGAAAACGGGACACTCTGCCGCCAAGGAAGCACGGCAACGAGCCCCTCTGATTACCTTTTTGGCAAGGTGGTGAAAGAATGGACGAACTTGTCGGCGTCAACTCCGCGGTGATGATATCGCTCATCGCATTCTCCGTCGTCTTCCTGGTGCTTGGATCGATGGCCCTGTTCATGTACGGACTTGGCTGGACGGTCAAGAGCCTGAAGATGCTGGCCCAGGGGCGCGAACAAGTGCCGCCTGACACTTCCGCTGCCAGGCCGGCCGGATCGCGGGGCGACACGGACATTGATCCCCGGACCGTTGCGGCGGTTACGGCCGCGGTATCGGTGATGATGGAAGGAACCCGTTTCCGGGTGGCGGATATCAGACAGGTCGGCGGCGAGGAATCGCGCTGGATCGGATCGGGCCGTTTGAAGATGCCCTTTTCTGCATGGAGAAGATGATGGCTGTAAGACATTTCAGGATAAAGGTCGAAGGAAAGACGTTTGAAGTCGATGTCGAGGAACTGGGCGTAACGGCCGGTGTGGCCGCAGCCGGGACAACTCCCCCAGTCAGGGCCGTTCCCGGTGCCGTGCCTGCGTCAGTCCCGCCAGCGGGGACGACCGCGACGTCAGCCCAGGCGCCAAAACCTGCCGCTTCGACGCCTGCGGCCGGCCAGGGATGGGTTTTGTGCCCCATGGCGGGAAAAGTCCAGAAGATCCCGGTCAAAGTCGGCCAGACCGTTTCGGCCGATACGGTCGTTGCGGTTCTCGAGGCGATGAAGATGGAGACTTCGGTTTGCGCGGGCACGGCCGGCACAGTCCAGGAGATTGCCGCGTCCGAAGGGGCTGTTCTTGACAGCGGAGCGGCGCTGGTAAAGGTCGGCTGAACCAGCATGAACCCTTTCGAAGGTATCTGAAGTGAGCGACATACTTGCCAGAATGATGATCATCTGGACTGGTTCCGGTTTTGCCCAGTTGCAGTGGGGCCACATGCTGATGCTTGTGGTCGGAATCACGCTTATTACGTTGGCCGTCAAGAAGGGATTCGAGCCCCTTCTGCTGATCCCCATAGGCTTTGGGGCGATACTGACCAATCTTCCGGGATCCGGCATCATGGATCCGACCCACGGATTCCTGGGACAGATTTATAACGCCGGCACCGCCAGCGAAATTTTTCCGATCATCATGTTCCTGTGCCTCGGCGCCCTTACCGATTTCAAGCCCCTGCTGGCGAACCCGGTCACGTTCCTGCTGGGCGCGGCCGCCCAGGGGGGGGTCTTCGTCGCGCTTGTCGGTGCGGTTGCACTTGGCTTCAGCGTGCCCGCGGCATGCGCCATCGGGATCATCGGCGGGGCCGACGGACCGACATCGATCTACCTGGCCAGCAAGCTCGCACCGGAGTACCTTGGCGCGATTGCGGTTGCAAGTTACTCCTATATGTCGCTGGTGCCGCTGATCCAGCCGCCCGTAATCAGGCTGCTGACCACGAAAAAGGAACGCTCGATCGAGATGAAGGCCACGCGCGAAGTCAGCCGCACGGAACTGGTCGTCTTTCCGGTGGTCGTCGCTATCCTCTGCGGCCTGCTTCTTCCGCCGGCGGTGCCGCTTATCGGGATGTTCATGCTTGGCAACTTCCTGAGAGAGTCACATGTCGTTGACAGGCTGGTCAACACGGCCCAGAACGAGATCTGCAACATCACCACCATATTCCTTGGCGTAACCGTGGGCGCGACGATGGAGGCTGACAAGTTTCTTCAAGTGGCGACATTGAAGATTATCTCCCTTGGACTTGTGGCGTTCATATTCTCGACCTTTTTCGGCGTCCTTTTCGGAAAGCTGATGATGGTTCTTTCCGGCGGAAGAATTAACCCGATAATCGGCGCCGCGGGGGTTTCCGCGGTTCCAATGGCCGCAAGAACCGCCCATCAGGAAGGCCAGCGCGCCAACCCACGAAACTTCCTGCTGATGCACGCGATGGGCCCGAACGTTGCCGGCGTAATCGGGACGGCGGTTGCGGCCGCGGTGATGCTTGCACTTCTTGGCGGGTGACCGTCACCTGATAACGGTGACCATGGCTGCGCCCCCGCCTTCAACAATTGCGGGAACAACGGTAACGACGGTTTTTGACTGCCTCTTCTTCTTCGCGACGACCTGATGAAGGTATGGAACCAGCAGCCCGACGCCGATACCCAGCCCCGCGCCTGCGATGATGTCGGTCCAGAAGTGCTTGCCCGCCACCGGCCGCAGGACAGCGGTCGTCAGGGCCAGCGCATAGCTTCCGATCCAGACCGGAACGACGCCGGGACTTCGCGGGTGACGCTTCATGTAAAGCCATGACCAGCTTGTGGCCATGGCAAAGGCCATCGAGGTATGTCCGGAAGGAAAGGACAGTCCGGCGTCCCTTTCCGTCCTTTTCGATTCGTCCAGATCACGGTTATATGAATACGGACGGGGACGACCGACCGAATACTTGACCAGGCTTGTAAGGCCGGAAGTGACCGCGGCAGTCTCGACAAGAACAAGCACGTCCCGTCCGTATCCCTTCCAGCCGTCCGACGGCCTGGACACGGCCGTGTCAATCGCCTGGGCCAGGAACGGAAGCGCAATCGATACGGAAAGCGTCACGTCCGACGCGGTTGCCGCGGCAGGATTCCACCACCCTGCAACGGCACGATCAAGCCTGTTGATTCCGGCCGGATCACAGGAAATCCCGCACGACGGGCCACGATTCTGCCTGAAATACACGAAGTCCAGGCTCATCATGGTCAAACCCCCGATCAACAGCCCGGTCTCCAGCGCCGGATGGAGTTCCCACGGACTGACGTTTTCGGGGACATTTTCGGCCCTTTCCACCGGGGACGGGGATTCGGTTGAACCGGCCCGCTCCTGACCCGCCGCGGCGGTGCCGGCGAGCAACAGCAGGCAGACGGCGATAAACCCGTACGACTTCAATCAGGGCCCCCTTTCACAGAACGAACTCGAATCCCACGGTCGTCCTGAACTGAACCGTTACCAGGGGAACACGATCCAGGGCGGGGGCGACCAGGGCAAAGGAAATCGGGTCAAGGGTCAGGGCAAAGAATCTCGTAATCGGCCAGCGCAGGCCAATGGGCCGCAAATCCATGAAGAATCCGGTACTCCCGGCCTGGTCTATTCCCGTATCGAAAAGCAGGACGGATGGGCCGATTGCCAGGCTCGTGCGCGCATAGCCGTGAAGATAATTGACTTCAAGCCCGATGCCGATGTTGGCCACGCCGGCGGAAACCCCGGATTTCAGTTCGGACCTGATCCACAGGTTATGTTCAAATGATGCAAACACGCCAAGGCGGCCGAAACGCCAGCCGGCCTTGACCGCGTAACCGAAGCTGTCGCCAAGCGGTTTGCGATCCTCGGCGTCGCTGAGCAGTGAAGCATGGACATCGACAACCACGAAGACCTTCTTGACGAAGGTATCGAAGTTGCAGGGGGACCACTTCCATGCCGCGGTCGCCTGTCCTTCATCTTCTGATGTAGCGGGCGGGACGCTTCTGTCGGCGGAGGAAGAACCCTCCCCTTCGATCGAAGACGTTTCAGCCGGCACGACAGCCGGTTCCGCGCCCGTCGCATCAAAGGCATAAAGCCAGGTAATCGATGCGGCGACAACCATGGCCGCGAAATTCATTCGCGTCATCGACGCCTCCTGATGCGGGAAAGGATAACTACGGGAAGCAGCAGCAGCAGACCCGCCGCGCTGCCACCGGAAGCACCGCAGCCGCCGGCCATGTCAAGAATCGGCATGAATGGTTCCTGCCGGACAAGCTCGATCCACGGACTGTCGCACCAGTCGTTTGTCTCGTTGCATCCTGGTTGGAGGTGAAGCCACCTTTCAAGCACTTCCCCGACGGCGGAACCGGATCGGCCGGAAGCCTGGATCGCCACGGCCGAGACCAGTTCCGCAACTGCCACCGCAGCAACTTCGGCCACCGGCGCGGCCTGCTCCATGCAACGATCCATCGCCATGGAATGGGCGATTCCGTCCCGGGACTCCACAAGCGTTCCAGAAAGCGCCTCGATGCTGTTAAGAACCGCGACAATCGTGACCAGATCCCCGGACCTGACGGTATGCGCAAAGGAATCCTCAAACGCATGCAATGCCACGCCGAGCCGGAACAGAGGCTCGTAAAGCGTGACTTCGACCTCGCCATAAAAATCGATGGCAACGGTATGTGTGGCCATGCGCTCGTCTTCCGGAAGCGACGACGCAGCCAGGGCGGCGGCGATTTCGGATCTGATGAAGGCCGTGGCGGCCTGGACTGCCGACGCGTCACCCGTCGGCCCGTCATCATAGCTGCGCCTGATGAAATGCCGATGTTCATGATCATCCGAAAGCAGGTTTGGCCTCATGGTCGCCAGATCGTATGCGGACTGCCCGAGGATGTCCGGGTACCTGCACCCGGCAACCAGGCTCAACAGGATCAGGCGATCCCTGTCAGATTCAACCGTTACCCCCATCATGTCTGCGAACATGTCGGCGATCGCCGCGGTGACATGGTCGGCACCCATATCGACAGGCGGGAAAATGGGCGACCCGGTACAACCGGTCTTCCCGGGCCCCCAAAGCCCGCCTTCGATACAGGACAGCGGGGAAACCGACATATGCTCGTGGCACGGCTCGGTGAAGGCGGTTCCGATCTGGAAGGCGTTTGCGTCCCCGGCATGAAGAAGAACGATTGATGCCGACATGAACGTCAGGGCTGCCGGTTTGCGAAACATCCCTTTATGCCCTCTGAACGGTTGCGGTACATGGGGTCTTGACAGGGATCCGGCTTACTCGGTGACAGGTTCCGTCGGCTCTTCAGCACCGGGCTGAAGCTTCAGATTGGCGCCCAGTACGGTGTGACCGATGATCTGCTCGATCTGCTCGATGACGATGAACAGATCCATGTTCGGAAGCGCGATGTCCTCGCCGCCAAGTTCCGCCAGGTTGAAGCTGGGAATATCGACTTCGAAGGGATCCTCGATAAGGCCGGGGATAAGGCCGGTGATCATGTCGATAAGCGTCTGCTCCTCGCCATACCATTCAGGATTGATTTCCTCGATATCCAGGTCAAGACGGCGCGGCGGAAGAATCTGGATCAACAGGGTCTGGGTCCCGTCTTCGTTGTTCCTTGCGGTGATCTGCGCTTCCAGTTCCGCGAACAGGAAGGCGTGCATGTCCAGCGGACGTCCCAGGAAATTGGACGTGGTCAGTTCCAGATATGCGTCGCCCAGTTCGACGACAAGGTTTTCTTCGCCGCAGGTCTGAAGGATGGGCGGCAGCAGCGCGTTGATGTGTGCGACCAGATCCGCGAAACCGTATTCGGACAGATCAAGGCCCATTTCGGCCGCGGCTTCAGCCGTCAGGTCAATCTTCAGGCCGCCGTTGTACCACAGCGCGAAAGCCGCCTGGCTGACAAGGTCGTTGAACACGGCGGCATTGACCTTCATCGGGTTTTCAACGTCGAAGGCAAAGACTTCGGGCTGACCGGACAGGCACGCATTGCGGCCAATCGAGCCCGGGATATAGTCGCGGTCAACCCGCTTGTCCGCCGTGACCGCCAGGCTGATGTCCATCTGCCCGCCTTCCGGCTTCCAGTCTGTTCTTTCGGGCTGGATGGTCACCTTCAGGAGCATGTCGGCCATGCCGGGGATGAAGCCTTCGATGGGAATCTCGATTGGTTCGGCAATCGCCTCGTTCGCGTCCGCTTCCAGATCATTGATGATCCCGTCAACCTGGTCGTTGATGACGCCCTTCAGGACGTTGGTGATCGTGCTGTTCAACATCCCCAGCAGCCAGTCGACCGTCCAGCCGATATTGATGTCAAGATCCTCGAAGTCAACCTCGGTACCGCGCGAGCTGATGTTCAGCATGTGGGTTTCGGCATCGACGCCGATGTTGACGCCGACCTTGATGTTCAGCTTCTTGGCCGACATGCTGAAGTCATCCTTGATACACAATGTGCCGTCGCCTTCCACCCGACCGACACCGGCGAAATTCGGGATGACAACGTCGATTGCGATTCCGCCTTCGTAGAAGTACGCGTTGACCGTCGGCCGGTCGAAGGTGATCGACTTCAGGAAAACGATGTAATCGCAGGGCCAGACCCTCTGTTCCAGCAGCGGGTTCGGCAGCATCTTGATTAAGTCCAGCTTCGAAACCACTTCCTCGGCGATCGCCGCGACGGTGGCCTGATCCGAAGGATCGGCGTCGTTGTCCAGGAGCTTGTCGTCAAGGTAGGCGCGGGCGGCGTTCGGAATCAGCGACAGCTTCGTGTCTTCCGGAACCGCCGGGTAATACACGTTGGAGAAAAGGAACGAACGCATCGAGCGGTTCTTCAGTCCGAAGACGTCGGTCGCGTTCGCGTCGATGACGTTCAGGCCCTGCCTGGCCTGCATCGGGTATGCAAAGGTGTTGTCGTCCTTGACCGGCACCAGATTACCGTTGATCGTCAGTTCGGCCAGGCCGCCGACGTCGTCGTGAACGGTGCCCGTAACCATGACGGTCGCGTCGCCCTGCAGCATTGCCGCGCGTTCCGGGGATTCGATCACCAGCAAAGGCGCCGTTCCATCGCAGTACGCCTCGACCGAATCGCACTTTCCGGGATCACCGACGACACAGGCCGAGAACGTATAGAAGCCCTCGGTCTCGAACTGGAACTGAAGCGGATCGTCAAGACCCTTCACGCCCTCAACCGGCTCAACCGTCGGGTTTGTGATTTCGGCGCCCGCAACCGGATTCTGATAATCGTCAATCAGGGTGTATCCAACCTTCACCTGGTTGCCAACCCTGTAATTGGTCTTCGCGGGAACAAGCGAAAGCAGGAGCCCGGTCGCGGGACCGGCGACAATCTGCATCTTCGCGCCCTTCAATTCGACACCGTCCGTTCCGGCTTCCGGCTGGCAGACGATGTCATAGACGCCGGCCCTGGTGCCCGAAACCGAATTGCCGGCCACGGTAAGTTCGGCCGGCACCACGATCACCATGTCGATCGTGAGTTCGTTGCCAAACTGGTCGTACGCCTTGCAGGTGACAGTCGTCGATTCGCCGGCAACGACGTTCTGTTCCGCCACGCTGGTGACCACCTTCGCGACCGGCCCGTCGGTGACCGTGATCGTTTCGCCGGACGCGTCAACCACGTCTGTTCCGGAAATGTTGCAGGTCACGACATAGGAACCGGGCGCCGTGAAAACGACCTTGTCGCCTTCAACGGTGTTCTTGTCGCCAGAAACGGAAAAACCGGTCGTCACGTCTTCGGAGCCTTCCCCGGCGGCGCGGCACTGAACCGTGATTTCCTCGCCGGTGGCCGCCTGGTTGGCCGACACGATTGTCTCGACACGAAGCTCGCCGACCGAGTTGGCATCCTGGCCTGGAAGAAGATCGGCCATCACGTCATAACCGGCCACATCTTCGGAAACCGGCCCGCCGCCGCACCCGGAGAGAACGGCAAGCACCATCATGACTGGCAACAAACGGAAAGCGCGCATGGGGAAACCTCATCGTTAGAAGACGACAAGCCTGTTCGGCCTGCGGTATTTTACTTAACGTCCGTCACGAAATGAAGTGTTATAACCAGCCGTGCCCCGGCAAGACGCACCATGAACGCAAAATCGGTTCGAATGGCCGGGGATCAATTGCCTGAAAGAGGCCACCAGGTGCGGAAGGCGGCACCGCCGATGTCGGCCTCGAGGATCTCAATCCGCCCCCTGTGGGCATTGACGATGGAAGAAACTATCGCAAGGCCAAGGCCGGCTCCGCCGGATTCGCGGTTCCTGCTGCCGTCAAGACGCTTGAATGGCTGAAGAATCGTTGACCTGGAATCTTCCGGCACGCCCGGTCCGTCGTCAGCCACCTCGACCATTGCCTGGTCGCCTTCACGACGCACCGCGATCCGAACCTTCGTCCTGGAAAAACGCATCGCGTTGGAAAGAAGGTTGCCGATGGCCCTGATGAAGGCGCGCTGATCGACCATGACTTCAATCGAGTCATCGGTGACGTCCAGCACCACCTCGACACCGGGTCTGAGAAACGCGCGTTTTTCAATCAGCCTGCCAAGGGCTTCCGACACATTGACCGGGGTCTTTTCGATTTCGTGCTTCAGCGCCTCGGTCTTGTTAAAGATCAGCAATTCCTCGACCAGTTCATCAAGTTCGGCCAGATCCTCGTCGATGGCGTCCAGCCTGCGCGCGCGCTCTGCCGGATCCTTCGCGGATTCAAGCATCTCCAGCCCGAATCGGATCCTTGCGGACGGGGTGCGCAGTTCATGGGAAACCGCCTGCAGCATCATCTTCTGCGAGGCAAGCAGTTCATCAATCCTGGACACCATCGTGTTGAACTGGGAGGCCAGGAATCCGACCATGCCGTCGTCGGCGGGAATCGGAATTCTCGCGTCCAGGTGTCCGTCGGCAACCGCCCTGGCCGTCTTCTCGAGAATTCGAAGACGACGCCACATCGGAAATGCGAAGACCATCGAAGAAAGGAACATGATCACAAGGATCAGCGCACCCATCATCACGAAGGCATACATGTCGGGACCGTACTGCCGGTCGACCGGCCCGGCCACGAGAATGTAGTCCCCACCCTCCACCCTTACCGGCACGTAAACCAGCAGGCTGTATCCGGTGCCACGCCAAACCCTTCGAAGGGACATGCCGGAATGACCAAGTTCGGAAACCACGCCTGGAGCAATGGAAGGGTCGGAAGCATCCGTAAGATATATGGGCGAGTCAAGGGTTCCGGATCTGGTCGAGATCCATTCCCTTACCTGCGGAACCGTCATCTCGGCGAAGCGCTCGGCCATCACCATGGACACGAGCTTCATCGTGTTGCTTGGCCTTTGTTCCATCTGGCGCATGACGGACATGAAGGCGATGTGGCTGACGACGACGACCGACAGGAGGATTGCCGCGAAAAGCGCGAAGAATGAACGAAGAAAATACCTTTTCATAAGTCTTCCGACCGACCGTCAGCCGGCGTCCACAAGCAGATAGCCGCTGCCCCTTACGGACTTGATCCGCGACGGGTGCCGCGCATCGTCGCCAATCTTGCGGCGGAGGCGCGCAATCCTCAGGTCAATCGAACGATCCAGCCCGTCCCACTCGATGCCGCGCAAATCGCGATAAATCTGGTCGCGTTCGATGACCTGCCCCATCCTGTCGGCAAGATAGTAAAGAAGGTCGAACTCGGCCGTCGTAAGCTCCAGTTCCGCGCCGGCCTTTTCCACCGAACGACGGCGCGGATCAATCCTCAAATCACCGGCCACCAGCAACTTGTCCCCCTGAACCACCTTTTCATCGTGACAGCAGTTGACCCGCCGCAGCAGGTTCTGGATCCTGGCAAGAAGCAGCCGGGGCTTCACAGGTTTCGCCACGTACTCGTCGGCCCCAATCTCCAACCCGACAACCTCGTCAACCTCGTCGGAAAGTGCTGTCAGCATCATTATCGGGCCCGGGTACAGCGGCCTGACGCGACGACAGATTGTCAACCCGTCAAGGCCGGGAAGCATCACGTCCAGGATCACCAGATCCGGATTTTCGTCCAGGATCCGATCCGGCGCCGTGTCACCCCTCGGCTCGACGGAAACGACGAATCCCTTGGACGAAAGAAACTCGGAAACCAGGGCGGCAAGCCTCAGGTCATCCTCGACCAGCAGAATCCTTACGGCCGTCGAGCCATCCATGATCACCCTCCACGGGAGGTCAATTGCCGGCAAATCACCTGACCACGTCCTGAACGCGTCTGCCCAGGGCCACGTTCAGGTTGACAAGCGCAACCCTGACCCGCAGCTCGGAAGTCAGGGCACCGACCTCGGAGGCCAGCCGGTTGCGCATGGCGTCGGTCACCTCCAGGGATGAACCGGCCCCGGCCAGGTAGGCCGCTTCCACCAGTTGAAAGGCCTCGCGCGCAAGCTCGACCTGCTTCAACGAAATCTCGTGGTTGGCCACGGCCGTCCTGTACTGCCGCTCGGCCTCGCGGATATCGCGGGCCGCGTTCTCCCTGGCCTCGTCAACCTTCAACTCGGCAACCTTGACTGCCAGCTTCTTCTGCTTGATTTCCCCAATCTTGTCGAACCGGAAAAGCGGGACTGAAAGATTCAGGAAAAGATTCCAGCGCGAACGGTCAACCGATCCGAAGGAAGCCGGTTCAGTGAACTGATAAGACCCGGACCACCCGCCAACCAGGGTCGGGACGTATCCGCCCCAGCTTGCGCCGTAACTCTTCTTCGCAAGGTCAAGACCGGCCTGCTGTAACTTGATGTCGTTTCGAATCTCGACGGCTCGGCTGACAGCTTCATCAATCTGATCGCGGCCATTCGGGACGGACGACGAAAGATCAAACTGCGGATCGCCCGAAGGCACGGGAAGCCCGCCGGCTCCGGTCAGTATCCCGAGGGCGTCGCGCGCCGATTCATAGGCCAGGTTCGCGTTCAGAAGCTCCTGCCTTGCCTTGACAAGGTCGGCCTCGGCACGCACCACGTCAATCTTCAGGCCGGAACCGGCGGCAAACTTCTTCAGCGCGAAATCCAGGTGGTGCGCGGCCGAAACAACCTGGGATCTTTGAAGATCTATTACCGACCTGGTCATCATCGCGGCCAGGAATGCCTGGACAACCCCGGATTGAATCTGATCCCTGACCTGCTCGTATGTCAGCCTTGCAAGCTTGTCCCCGGACTGCGCAGCGGCAATCGTGTACCACCCCGCGACGTTAATCAGCGACATCGAAACGGATAACGAACCGTTAAGGTTGTCGAGGCGCCTGATGACCGTCGGCTCCGACGTGGTTCCTTCCGGAACGGGAATTCCAAGCGCCTCCAGCATGGAACTCATGTCAAATTCGACCACGTCCTCATGATCCGCCCGGACATAGCTGGCCGACGCTTCCACCATCGGCATGATGATGGCCCATGCGGTCGCCGTCTGCCACCTGGAGCGCTCCACCTCGGCCTTCATGACTTCCAGGCTGGCGTTGCGTTCGGCCGCCATTTCAATGGCATCCGCGATTGCCAACTCATCGCCTGGAACCGGTTCCGGCAGAATCCCGACCTTTTCAACCACCTCCGGAAGGAAGCCGTCAAGCTCCGGCATGGATTCGGAAGCGCGGACCGCAACGGATCCGGCAGCCGAAAGGACAAGGGCAATCATTGGAAATATTAAGACATTCCTCATTTCAGACCTCGCTCCGGTTCGCGCCCTGTTCCAAAGCGGCGGTGAAGATTCTCTTGTCATGCTTCAATTCCTTTCGGGCAAACACGGTGTACATGACGGGAACCACGAACAGCGTCAGGAAAGTTGATGTAAACAGCCCGCCGATGACCGCCTTGCCCATGCCGGCCCAGGTCTCGGCGCCCTCGCCGATTCCCAGTGCCATCGGCACCATGCCGAGCATGGTCGTAAACGACGTCATCAGAACCGGACGAAGCCTCTGGCGGCCTGCAAGCGCGATGGCCCGCAGCCGTCCGTGGCCCTCCTCGCGAATCTGGTTTGCGGCGTCAACCATGATGATGCCGTTGTTGACGACGATACCGACCAGCATGATGACGCCAATCAAGGCCGAAACGTCGATGGTTGATCGGGTGAGAACGAACATCAGCACCACGCCGATTGCCGCCAGCGGTACGGTGAAAATGATGATGAACGGCTCGCGCAGCGACTCGAACTGGCTTGCCATGACCATGAAGACAAGCAGCACCGACACCATCAGCGCAATACCCATCCACTTGAACGATGTCTGGAAGTCTTCGGCCGTTCCGGCAACCTTGTACGAAAAACCTTCCGGCATCTGGATCTTGTCGGCAACCTCGGTAATCTTATTGATTGTCTTGCCGAGATCCTTCCTGACATCCTTGCCGTCCGGGCCCACCCACTTATCCTTCAGATAGATATTCAGGCTGGTGTATCGTTCCTGGTCAAGCCGCTTGATATCGATCGGTCCAAGTCGGGTCTGGATGTCGGCTACGTTTTCCAGAGGAACGGTCACGCCCGACATCGTCACAACGGGAAGATTCTTCAGGTCGTTCTGATCCCGCCGGAACTTGCGGTCGTAACGCATCTTGATGTCGTACTCGTTTCCGTCGTCGGAGTATCTTGCGACCGTCCTGCCCTGGAACGCGATTGAAACTGCGTTGCTGACCGCACCGGGGGAAAGCCCGAGTTCGGACAGTTTCTGCCTGTCGAAATCGACCTCCATCTGCGGCTTCTGATCCGACATGGAATATATGATTTCGCCAAGTTCCGGAAGCTCGCGAAGCTTCTCCTGCAGTTCCAGGCCGATGCGCCGCTGGTCATCCAGATTGTGCCCGCGAATCTGCAACTCGACATCGCCGGCGCCGCCCATGAAGTTGAACGGGCTGCCAATGGTTACCTTCACCCCGGGGAACACCTTCAGTTCGTCGCGAAGGATGTCCTCGTACTCGGACAGGGAGGTCTGCCGCAGTTCCGGCTTGACCAGGGGAATCCGGAAGGCACCCGCATGAACGCCCTTCGACATGATTGCGGTGAACCCTTCGCCGACGCCGACGTCAAGAGCGATCATCTTCCGATCCTTTTCCGGGATCAGTTGTTCGATTCGGGCCTCGACTTCCTTGAGGGTTCTGTAAGTCTCTTCAAGATTGGTTCCGACCGGGGCCTCGACCGAAACATACATGAAGCCGTCATCGCCTTCGGCCATGAAACCGGTCGGCATGATTGTCCACAGGCCACCGGTGATTCCAAGAAGAGCGATAATGGTTATAAGCACATACCTTCGGTGACCCAGAACCCAGTCCAGTCCGCGGCCATAGGCATTGGAAAGCCAGCCCAGATACCTTTCCTGAAGGCGCGTCGATCTCTCGATTCGTGATTCGGCCGACTTTCCGCCAAGAAGCCTTGAAGCGGCAAGCGGTATGAAGGTAAGGGCAACCACCAGGGAAACGGAAAGGGCGAAGCAGATGGTCACGGCCATGTCGTTGAACATGACGCCCGCGATACCTGGAACGAAAAGGATCGGGACGAATACGACGATGGTCGTCAGCGTCGAGGCGGTGACGGCCAGGCCGACCGTCGATGCACCCTTGATGCTTGCATTCCAGGCCGACTCGCCCATCTGCCTGAACCTGAAAATGTTCTCCATGACGACGATGGCGTTATCGACAAGCATGCCGACCGCAAGCGCAAGACCGGCAAGCGAAAGCACGTTCAGGGTCATTCCGGCCTGGCCCATCAATCCGAAAGTCGCGATGACGGAAATCGGGATGGCCAGCGAAACGATGACGGAACTTCGCATCGAGAACAGGAAGAACAGCAGGACGAAGAAAGTGATGACGACGCCCTGAAGCGCCGCGCTGGACAGGTTTCCGATCGATGCGTTGATGTGCTCCGCCTGGTTGAAGATCACCTTGAACTCGACGTCACGACCGATCTGGGACGGCACCTTCTCAATCTGGTCCATGACCAGCTTGACCGCCTGGACCGTGTTGGCGCCGGACTGCTTCCGCACGAACATCCATATCGAAGACTGGCCGTCGCGCTCCAGAATCCTTCGCGGCTCCTGGAACCCGTCCTCAATCTGCGCGACCTCGCGCAGCTTGATCGTCTGCATGCCGCCGGCAACCGTCTGCCGCGCACCCACCATGACGTCGCCGATCTCATCCACCGACTTGTACTTGCCGTTGACCTGGATGTCGAACTCCAGCGGACCCTGCTCGACATAGCCGCCGGGGAGCTGGTTGTTGCCCGCGTAAACCGCGCCCATTACGGCCTGGACATCCAGGTTGTAAGCGTCGATCTTCTTCGGATCCAGCACGACATGGATTTCGCGCACCAGGCCGCCGGCCGCCTCTGCGGACGCGACGCCGGGAAGACGCTCTATCAGCGGGGCAATCTCGTCGTCGGCGACGTTTCGCAGCACGTCGAGCGGATATGGGCCGGAAAGAGTCATCATGACTATCGGCTGCATGGAAGGATCGAACGCGAAGATGATCGGGGCGTTCGCATCCTCGGGAAGATATCCCTCGATCATCTCGATGGCGCGCCTGACGTCGGTCTCGGCCTGCTCCATGTCAGCGCCCCAGTCGAACTCGATGGTCACAAGGCTGATACCCTGCTTCGACTCCGA